>CAVBFD010000034.1:0-26364 GCA_963594655.1 Candidatus Methanomethylophilaceae archaeon | reverse complement strand
TGTAAGGCACGTCGGCTACGAGTGCCTTCAGCGATTTCATGGCGTCGTCCACCTGGCCCATACCCAACCTGCGGTACAGACAGGCTTGCAATGACTGCACCTCGCTCCCGGAACGCATCGCAAGAGCAGGCACCACCATTTCGTAAAGTGCTTGCTTCACCTCCTTATTAGGAAATCCCAGCGTATAGCCGAATTCATCGCTCTCCTTGATGGTCAGGTAGCCGGACTGATACAGGAACAGTTCAGCTCCACCGCCCGTGACATCTGACAACTCCAATGTGTCCCGCATCATGAAACAACCCTCGAAGTTCTTCAGGCGGAGTTCCATGTCGTCCACAAACTTGGGGAGCAGGGATGTGGCGCCGGACGCAGCCCAGAAATTTCTAATCTTTGAACATTTTAATGCATTGATGAGGCTATACGGATTGTAGATGTCCACCATGTTTTCATCGCTGAAGTGGTAGCCATCGTAATAATCCTTCAGTCGGTCGTGGGTCTGCTGCAAGGTCCATCCGTTCACCTCTGCCATCCTTTCCAGTTCGGGCTTGAAGTTCCCGCCGATTTCCGGCTCCGTGATGCCGCAGATGGCGGCGTACTCGGGATCGAAACTGATGTTGGACAGGTTGTTCAACACGGAGAACAGGGATATTTGGGTGAACTTGGTTATGCCTGTGATAAATACAAACCGTTCATACTCGTCGTCCGCTTTCAGGATGGCGAACACCTCACGGTACACTTCCGTACACCTCTCATGTTCCGGAGTGTGCCAAGAGTGCTGGAGAGGCGAGTCGTATTCATCTATAAGGATGGCAACCTTCAAGCCGGTCTGCTCGTAAGCGGCAGTGATGATGCCGTCAAAACGGTCGGCAAGATGGGCGGTGGCTTTTGGAGTGATGCCATACTTCTTTTCGTATGCCTCAAAGCGGATGTCGAGGTATGACCGCAAACTCTCCGCATTGGCCCCACCGCGACTCAAGTCAAGTCTGATGACTGGGTATTGCTTCCAGTCTTTCTCCAGCTGCATAATCTTCAGTCCCTCGAAGAGTTCCTTCCTGCCTTCAAGGTACATCTGAAGGGTATCGACAAGTATTGACTTGCCGAAACGCCGTGGGCGGCTCAGGTAATTGTACTTCACGCCATCGTTCACTAAGTTCCAAATGATGTCGCTCTTGTCCACATACAGGTAGCCACCTTCCCTTATGACTTTGAACGACTGGATGCCTGCCGGCAATCTTCTCCTGTTGATGTCTGCCATAACCGGTTGTCTTTTTCTTTTTCGGCAAAGTTAGGCAAAACTTGCCAAACGCCACAATATGAGAGGCGTTTTTTTTGGCAGTGTCGGGATAAAGAGCTAACTTTGCACTGTCATTACGCGATTGGGCCGTGGCTTCCACGAACCCGGACCGACATAAAGGACAAGGAACGATAAGATGAGAAAACAGATTTTACAGACAGAACTGTACGACTCTCCCTGCGGGAAGCTCGTGCTGGCCTCGCTGGGGAACGACCTGTGCATGTGCGACTGGTACGGAATGCCCTATGCGGAGCGCAACAAATTCCGGCTGGAGCGGATTCTTAAAGCGCAGTTCAGGTACGGCTCGTCCGAGGTGCTGGAACAGGCGAAAAAGGAACTCCAGGAGTATTTCGAGGGACGGCGCAGGAAGTTCAGCGTTCCGCTGCTTCCTGCCGGCACTGACTTCCAGATAAGTGTGTGGGAGGCCCTGAAGGAGATTCCCTATGGGGAGACCAGAACCTACGGGGAGATTACCCGGAGGGTGGACAACGGGGGGACAAGAGCCGTGGGGCATACCATAGGGTCGAACGCGATATGCATCTTCATCCCCTGCCACAGGGTCGTGGGGAGCGACCGGAAACTGCAAGGGTACTCCGGAGGCGCCGAGGCGAAAAGGTTTCTGCTGAACATAGAGGGTGTGGACATGTGACTTATGCGTGTCCTCCCCACCCTTCAGACCCCGGGCTTCAGTCCGGGGTTTCTGTTTTGGCACAGACACAAAAAAAAGGACACTGACAGCACTAAGGCCATACAGTGTCCACAAGGGTTGGTGGTTGCGGAGATTGGACTCGAACCAATGACCTCCAGGTTATGAGCCTGGCGAGCTACCGACTGCTACCACTCCGCGGTGTAAATCCGTTTATTTCCGAATTGCGACTGCAAAGGTACTGCTTTATTCCGAAACCACCAAATATTTTTTGAGAAATCATGCAAAACAGGGTGAGAAACCGTGCATGGACACCGTTTTCGGCACACTTTGGGGCGCGCGGGGACACTGGCACAGAATTTGCAGTCAATCCATTGAAAAAAAAAGAAGAAAGGAAACATTATGGCAAAGTTTATAGACTACTATAAGATTATGGGGGTGGCGAAGGACGCAACTCAGGCTGAGTTGAAGTTGGCCTACAAGAAACGCACGAAGCAGTTCCATCCCGACCTGCACCCCGACGACCCGAAGGCGAAGGCGAAGTTTCAGATGGTGAACGAGGCTTACGAGGTGCTGAAAGACCCTGACAAGCGGGCGAGGTACGACCAGTACGGCGAGAACTGGAACAAGGTTTCGGGCGAGGGCTTCGGCACCCGGGCCGGAGGCGACCCCTTCGGGGGTGGCTTCAATCCGTTCGGCGGCACGGGGGGCGGTTCGTTCCGCGGAGGCGGCTACGAGTACCAGTTCAACGGTGGCGAGGGGTTCTCGGACTTCTTCTCACAGTTGTTCGGCAGCGGCTTCGGTGGCGGACGGGCAGGAGGGCGCGGACGTGCCGGATTCAGTGCCGGAACCAGTGCCGGGGCCGCTCCCTCGGAGAGCCAGGCGAGCATCGACATCGACATGTACACCGCCATCCTGGGCGGAGAGGTCATCATACAGTCCGACTCGGAGCGGCTGAAACTCAAGCTCAAGCCGGGAACGCAACCGGGACAGAAGATGCGGCTGAAGGGCAAGGGCGGAGGCGGACGCGACCTCATACTGACCGTCAACGTCAAGTTGCCCACAACCCTCAGCGACAGGCAGAAAAGCCTCCTCGAGGAGATGAGGAACGGCTGACGGCCCTACGGTTACCTACATATACGGCAATGGCACAGTGCGGAAGCATTGTGCCATTGTCGTTTGCAGGGGGGAAGCCGGGGTCAATACTCGCCCCAGTGCTTTATCTCCATCTTGTCGGCCCCTATCTTGCAGAAGGCGTGGATGTAGGCTGACGCCAGACGCGCGTTGGTGATAAGCGGTATGTTGTAGTCCACTGCGGCGCGGCGGATGCGGTAGCCGTTCTCCAACTCACGCTGGGTGAGGTTCTTCGGGATGTTGACCACAAGGTCTATCTTATGTTCGGCGATGTAGTCGATGACGTTCGGTCCGATGCCGGAGTCGGGCCAGTGGAGCACCTCCGAGGGGATGTCGTACTGCTTCAGGAACTCGGCGCTGCCGCCAGTGGCGTACAGCTTGTATCCGGCTGAGTGGAGGGTGCGCGCCGCCTCGAGCAACTCCACCTTCGACCGCGCGGCTCCCGAGGATATGAGGATGCCCTTCTGCCTGTCGGGGATATGGTGGCCTACGGACAGCATACTCTTGAGCAGAGCCTCGTAGTAGTTGTCGCCCAGACACGCCACCTCACCTGTGGAGGCCATGTCCACACCCAGAATCGGGTCGGCCTTGAGCAGACGGGCGAAGGAGAACTGGGACGACTTCACGCCAACGTAGTCGATGTCGGCGAAGTTCTTGCCGAACGGCTCCACCTCCTTCCCGAGCATGATTTCGGTGGCCATACCTATGAAGTTGAACTTGGTGACCTTGGACACGAACGGGAAACTGCGGCTGGCGCGGAGGTTGCACTCGATGACCCTCAACTCGTTGTCCTTGGCGAGGAACTGTATGTTGAACGGTCCGGATATGTTGAGCGCCTCTGCAATCTTGCGGGCTGTGCGCTTGATGCGCCTGATGGTCTCGAAATAGAGCTTCTGCGCCGGGAACACCACTGTGGCGTCGCCCGAATGGACTCCGGCGTACTCTATATGCTCGCTGATGGCGTAGCACTTGATGACTCCGTTCTGGGCCACAGCGTCGATTTCCACCTCCTTGGCGCGCTGGAGGAACTCGGTGACCACCACAGGATGGTCCTGGCTCACCACAGCGGCGTTCTTCAGGGCGTTCTCCAACTCGTCCCTGCTGCTCACCACCCTCATGGCGGCTCCCGAGAGGACGTAGG
This sequence comes from Candidatus Methanomethylophilaceae archaeon, assembly GCA_963594655.1. Lineage (GTDB taxonomy): Bacteria > Bacteroidota > Bacteroidia > Bacteroidales > Bacteroidaceae > Colivivens. Next base: position 22,149 of record CAVBFD010000034.1, on the reverse strand, counting down.
ACGGACGAATCATGACGGGCAGACCCACCTCGTCCACAAAGTCGTAAATCTCCTCCATCTTGGTAAGCTCCTTCCACCTGGGCTGGTCGATGCCCAGACGGTCGCACATCTCGGAGAACTTCTGGCGGTCCTCGGCGATGTCAATTGACTTGGCCGACGTTCCCAGTATGTTGATGCCCTGGCCGTCGAGCAGCAGCGCGAGGTTGTTCGGAATCTGTCCGCCGGTGCTGACCACGACTCCCATGGGCTGCTCGAAGTCGCACACGTCAAGCACCCGCTCCAGAGTCAGCTCGTCGAAGAACAGGCGGTCGCATATGTCGTAGTCCGTACTCACCGTCTCGGGGTTGTAGTTGACCATGATGGCGCGGTAGCCCATCTCCTGTATCTTCTTGATGGCGGCAACGCCGCACCAGTCGAACTCCACTGACGAACCGATCCGGTACGCGCCCGAACCCAGGACGATGACCGACTTGCCGTCGTGGGCGAAGTCGACGTCGGACTCACTGCCGTTGTACGTCATGTAGAGGTAGTTGGTCTGCGCGGGGTACTCGCCGGCCATGGTGTCAATCTGCTTCACCACAGGCAGTATGTTGTGTTCCTTGCGCTTTCCGCGGACTATCAGACCCTTCACGTGGGGGTTGACCGTCTCGTCCTTTATCACTATCTTTCCTATCTGGTAGTCGGAGAAGCCCATCTTCTTCGCCACTGACAGCAGTTCCACCGGCAGGTCGTCCACACTGTCGAACTTCTCCAGCTCGTTCTTCACGTTGTAGATGTTCTGCAGGCGGAAGAGGAACCAGCGGTCAATCTTGGTGATGTCGTGCAGCTGGTCGATGGTGTAGCCCATGTCGAACGCGAGGGCGATGGCCGGCAGACGCTTGTCGGTCGGGTTGTGAAGCTCGAAGTCAACGTCGGGAACGGTCACCGTGTTGGCAACGAAACCGTGGAGTCCCTGTCCCACCATACGCGCGCCCTTCTGGATGGCCTCCTCGAAGGTGCGGCCTATGGACATCACCTCGCCCACCGACTTCATTGACGACCCGATGAGTTTGGACACTCCGTCGAACTTGCCGAGGTCCCAGCGCGGAATCTTCACCACCACATAGTCGAGTGCCGGCTCGAAGAAGGCGGAAGTGACCTTGGTCACCGAGTTCTGAATCTCGTCGAGTCCGTAGCCCAGTCCGAGTTTGGCCGCCACGAAAGCCAGTGGATAGCCTGTGGCCTTTGAGGCGAGGGCAGACGAACGGCTCAGACGGGCGTTCACCTCAATCACACGGTAGTCGTCGCTGCCGGGGTCGAGCGCGTACTGCACGTTGCACTCCCCTATTATGCCCACCTTGCGCACAATCTTGATGGCTATCTGGCGGAGCTTGTGGTACTCGTGGTCGCTCAGTGTCTGCGACGGGGCTACGACGATACTCTCGCCCGTGTGGATGCCCAGCGGGTCGAAGTTCTCCATATTACATACGGTGATGCAGTTGTCGTACCTGTCGCGCACCACCTCGTACTCAATCTCCTTCCATCCCTTGAGCGACTCCTCGATGAGAATCTGGGGAGAGAAGGTGAAGGCCGAGCTGGCGAGCTTGCGCAGCTCCTCGTCGTCGTTGCAGAAGCCCGACCCGAGTCCGCCAAGGGTGTACGCCGCGCGCACGATAATCGGGTAGCCTATCTCCTTCACCACGTCGAGAGCCTCCTCGATGGAGCTTACAGCCACACTGTGGGCTGTCTTCACGCCGATGTCGTGCATCATCTCGGCAAACAGCTCACGGTCCTCGGTGTTGATGATGGCCTCCACAGGAGTGCCTATCACCTTCACGCCGTACTTCTCAAGCACTCCGCTCTCGAACAGTTTCACGCCACAGTTGAGGGCGGTCTGTCCTCCGAAGGAGAGCATGATGGCGTCGGGGTGTTCCTTGACAATCACTTTCTCCACGAACTCGGGAGTGATGGGCAGGTAGTATATATGGTCGGCGATTCCCTCGGAAGTCTGCACGGTAGCCACGTTCGGGTTGATGAGTATGGTGAATTTCCCCTCCTCGTGAAGGGCCTTCAGAGCCTGGGAACCAGAGTAGTCGAACTCGCCCGACTCACCTATCTTCAGCGCGCCGCTGCCGAGTATCAATATTTTGTTTATATCAGAGTTCATATCTGTCTATTCTTTGCGATAACTGAAACTTACAATTGGTCGATAAATCTCTCGAACAGAGGCATGGAGTCCACGGGACCGCTGGATGCCTCGGGATGGAACTGGGTGGAGAAGAACGGCTTGGTGCGGTGGCGTATGCCTTCGTTGGTGCCGTCGTTGAGGTTGACATAGAGTGTCTCCCAGTCCTCGGGCAGGGTCTTGTCGTCGATGGCGAAGCCGTGGTTCTGCGAGGTGATGAGACACTTGTGGGTGCCTGCCTCCCTTACCGGGACGTTGTGTCCGCGGTGTCCGTATTTCAGTTTGTATGTCTTCGCGCCCGCGGCGAGGGCGAGCAGCTGGTTGCCGAGGCAGATGCCCATGATGGGCTTGTCCTGGGTGAGCGCCCAGCGCAGGTGTTCAATCGTTTCCTTGCAGAGCGAAGGGTCGCCGGGCCCGTTGGACACGAACAGTCCGTCGTAGTCCTCGCCGCGGAAGTCGTAGTCCCACGGCACACGCTTGACGGTCACGTCGAACCCGAGCAGGCAACGCAGTATGTTGTTCTTCATTCCGCAGTCAATCATAAGCACTTTCTTGCTGCCGCTGCCGTAGACGCGCACCTCCTTGGTGGACACCTCGGACACGAGGTTGCGCCTGTTGGGGTCGGTCATCTCCACGTCCACGCCGTCGAACACAATCTTGCCGAGCAGCGCACCCTTCTCGCGCAGTTTCTTGGTAAGCACACGGGTGTCCACTCCGCAAAGTCCCGGCACCTCGTTCTGCTTGAGCCAGGTGGACAGACTGCGGCTGGAGTCCCAGTGGCTGTACTTGTCGGAGTAGTTGGAGATTATCACAGCCTGGCACTGTATCTTCTCGGATTCAAAAAAACGTGAGACCCCGTCGGTCATCTCATCGTCAGGCACTCCGTAATTACCAATCATTGGATAGGTCGGGACGAGTATCTGCCCGCGGTAGGACGGGTCGGTGAGACTCTCCGGATAACCTGTCATTGCAGTGTAGAAACACAGCTCGCCGGCAGTCGACTTCTCGTAGCCGAACGAATAGCCCTCGAACTGTGAACCATCTTCCAGTAGTAATGTTGCTTTCTTCATAAATCTATTATAACATTTTCTTTATTCTTGCCATTGCCTCCACGCTGTCTTCCTTCGTGCCGAAGGCCGTGACGCGCACAAAGCCCTCTCCGTTCCTGCCGAAGCCCTCGCCCGGAGTGGTGACCACGTTGGCCTCAAAGAGCAGACGGTCGAAGAACGACCATGAGTCCTCGCCTTCGGGGGTGGACACCCAGATGTAGGGTGAGTGCTGTCCTCCGAACACCTTCAGTCCGAAGGAGGAGAGGCTCTCCCTGATGAGTCGGGCGTTGCCCATATAGTAGTCAATTGACTCCCTCACCTGCTTCTGTCCCGCCTCGGAGAAGACCGCCTCGGCTCCGCGCTGCGACACGTAGGACGCACCGTTGAACTTGCTGCACTGGCGGCGTTCCCAGAAGTCGTTGAGACACACCTTCCCGCCGTTCTCACCTGTCACTTTCAGTTCCATCGGAATGATGGTGTAGCCGCAGCGCACGCCTGTGAATCCGGCTGTCTTGGAGAAACTGCGGAACTCGATGGCGCACTCCCTCGCCCCTTCTATCTCGAAGATGGAGTGAGGCAGCGAGTCGTCCTGTATGAACGCCTCGTAGGCGGCGTCGTAGAGGATGATGGAGTCGTTCTCCCTGGCGTAGGCTACCCACTGGCTGAGCTTCTCCTTGGAGATGACCGCCCCTGTGGGGTTGTTCGGATAGCACAGGTATATCATGTCCAGACGTTCCGAAGGGATGTCGCCTGTGAAACCGTTGGCCTCGTTGCAGGGTATGTACGTCAACTTGCGCCCCGCCATTATGTTGGTGTCCACGTAGACAGGGTACACGGGGTCTGTGATGCCGACTGTATTAGTAACGGAAAGTATGTCCCCAATATTGCCCGTGTCGCTCTTCGCTCCGTCATTTATGAACACTTCCTGACGGCTGAGGCGGATTCCGCGGGGTGTGAAGTCGTGCGCTATGATGGCGTCGATAAGGAAATCATACCCGTGTTCCGGACCGTAGCCGCGGAAGGTGGAGGAACAGGCGCACTCGTCCACCGCCTTGTGCATCGCCTCGATGGAGGCCTGCGGCAGTGGCCTGGTCACATCACCGATGCCCAGCCGGATAATCTGGGCATCGGGGTGTTCCGACTTGTACTTGGCGACTCTCTGCGCTATGTCGGCGAAGAGATAGCGGTGGGAGAGTCGCTGGAAATTCGTATTTAACTTAGTCATACATTTATGCTTGATAGATAATTGTCCACTTCACTCGCGGCCTGTCTGCCACTGGCGATGGCGCGGACCACCAGACTGGCTCCCGACTTGGCGTCGCCCGCCACGAACACGTTGTCGGCGAACGCGGGGTGTTCGGGACGGAGGAAACCCATGGCAAGGAGAACCAGGTCGCACTCAATGGTCTCTTTCTTGCCTGTCGGCTTCATCTGCGGACGGCCTCCGTCGGCTGACGGAATCCACTCCACCTCCTCAATCTCGGCTCCCTTCAGGTTGCCCTTGTCGTCGCCAATGAACTTGTTGGTGGTGAGACACCAGCGGCGGTCGCACCCTTCCTCGTGGCTCGTGGTGGTCTTCAGGATGACGGGCCACTGCGGCCAGGGGGTTGCAGGGTTCTGTCCTACAGGCGGCTTAGGCATAATCTCAATCTGAAGCACGCTCTTGGCTCCCTGGCGGTTGCACGTGCCGATGCAGTCGCTGCCTGTGTCTCCGCCTCCGATGACCAGCACAGCCTTGTCCTTCGCGCAGATTTTCTCCTCGCCGCTTATGTCCTCGCCCATGAGTTCACGGTTCTGCTGGCTCAGTATCTCCAGAGCGAGATGCACGCCCTTGAGGTCGCGCCCAGGCACATTGAGGTCACGTGCCACAGGAGTTCCTGTAGCCACCACATAAGCGTCGAAGCCCTCGGGCAACGAGTTGGGGTCCACCTCCGTGTTCATCCGGAACTCAATGCCCTCCGCCTTCATGAGGTCGGCCCTGCGGTTGACCACATACTTGTCGAGCTTGAAGTTGGGGATACCGTAGCGCACCAGTCCGCCGATGGACTGACGCTTGTCGAAGAGAACCACACTGTAGCCATTCTTGTTCAGTTGCACCGCTGCCGCCATTCCCGCAGGACCGGCTCCGATGACCGCCACACGCTTTCCGTTGCGTTCGTAGGTCTGGGGCTGGATGTAGCCCTCGCTGAACGCCTTCTCGATGATGGAACACTCGTTCTCGCGAATAGTCACAGGCTCGTCGATGCAGTGGTTCAGCACGCAACTCTTCTCGCACAGGGCGGGACAGATGCGTCCGGTGAACTCGGGGAAGTCGTTGGTGTCGGAGAGCAACTCGTACGCCTGCTTCCACTTGCCCTTGTAGACGGCATCCTGCCATTCAGGCTGCTTGTTGCCCAGCGGACACGCCCAGTGGCAGAACGGCACTCCACAGTCCATGCAGCGTGAGGCCTGCAACTGGCGGTCGCTCTCGTTGAGGGTCTGCTCCACCTCGGCAAAGTCCCTCACTCGTTCATATATAGGTCTGTGTCCGGCTTCCTGCCGAGGCACAGTCAAAAATGCTTTTGGATTTCCCATGATGATAATGATTAATAGTCGCGTTCTACATTGCTGATTTTCTTCTCAAGGTCTTTCATCGCCTCTTCGTGCAGCACCTTCTTGTACTCGATTGGCGTTACCTGGATGAACTCCTCCACATACTTGTTCCAGTCGTCGAGCATCTGCTTGGCGAGGACTGACCCTGTGTGCAGGTAGTGCTTGAGTATGAGGTCGTGAAGCTCCTCCCTACGGGCGCGCTCCTCGATAAGTCCAAGCTCTATCATGTCCATGTTGCAGTAGTAGTCGAAGTCCTGGTTCTTGTTCCACACGTAGGCGAGTCCGCCCGACATACCTGCGGCGAAGTTGCGCCCTGTAGTGCCGAGGACAACCACTCGTCCGCCTGTCATGTACTCGCAGCAGTGGTCGCCTGTTCCCTCAACCACGGCGGTCACACCGGAGTTGCGGACAGCGAAACGCTCGCCCACCCTACCGTTGATGTAGACCTCACCGCTGGTGGCTCCGTAGAGCAGGGTGTTGCCGGCGATGATGTTGTCCTGCGCCTGGAACTTGGAGTGCTTGGGCGGATAGAGGCTTATGCAGCCGCCGGAGAGGCCCTTGCCCATATAGTCGTTGGTCTCGCCTTCCAGACTGAAGGAGATGCCCTTCATGAGGAACGCTCCGAAACTCTGACCGGCGGAACCCTTGAACCGCACGTTGATGGACCCGTCGGGAAGTCCCTTGCCTCCGTACTTGCGGGTCAGCTCGCCTGAGAGCATCGCTCCGACGGAACGGTTGGTGTTGATGATGTCGTAGGCGAGGGTCACGTTGCGGCCCAGTTCCACATAATCCCTTGTGGACATTATCATGTCGCGGTCAAGCACATCGTATATCTTGTGGATGGGGTGCAGCTGCATGTGGAGCGACGTGCCGTTGTCCACCTTTGCGAGCAACTTGCTGAAGTCGAGTGAGCGTGTCTTGTCGCTCAGACGACTCTCGTCAATCTCTATCATGTCCGTGCGTCCAATCATGTCGTCGAACTTGCGGAAGCCCATCTCAGCCATGTACTCGCGTACCTCACGGGCGAGGAACGTGTAGTAGTTGACCAGATAGTCGGCGCGCCCGAGGAAGTGCTTGCGCAGTTTCGGGTCTTGTGTCGCCACGCCCACAGGACAGGCGTTGGTGTGGCACTTGCGCATGAGCAGACAGCCAAGCACGATGAGCTGCGCCGTACCAAAGCCGAACTGGCCGGCTCCGAGCAGAGCCATAGCCACGATGTCCTTGCCCGACTTCAACTGTCCGTCCACCTGTATCTCTATCTGTTCCCTCAGTCCGTTGAGCACCAGTGTCTGCTGTGTCTCCGCCAGACCTATCTCGGGCGACACTCCGGCGTAGCGTACTGATGAGGCTGGAGACGCTCCAGTTCCGCCTTCGGCTCCAGAGATTACCACGATGTCCGCCTTGGCCTTTGCCACTCCGGCGGCAATCGTTCCCACTCCGCTCTCGGCAACCAGCTTGACACTTATCTGTGCGTTCGGGTTGACGTTCTTCAGGTCGAAGATGAGCTGTGAGAGGTCCTCGATTGAATAGATGTCGTGGTGGGGCGGAGGAGAGATGAGTGAAATCTGCGGGATGGAGTGGCGGGTCTTCGCGATAATCTCGTTCACCTTGAAGCCGGGCAACTGTCCGCCTTCTCCCGGTTTCGCTCCCTGCGCCACCTTTATCTGTATCTCCTGCGCGTTGACAAGGTACTCGGTGGTCACTCCGAAGCGGCCTGAAGCCACCTGCTTCACGGCACTGCTCAAGGACACTCCGTCCACCTTGGTTGAGAAACGCTCCTCGTCCTCACCGCCTTCTCCGGTGTTGCTCCTGCTGCCTATCTTGTTAAGAGCCAAGGCTATGGTCTCGTGCGCCTCCTTGCTTATCGCACCGAAGGACATCGCCGCGCCTATGAACCGCTTCATTATGTTCTCCTCAGGCTCAACCTCGTCAAGCGGAATGGGGTTCGCCTTGAACTTGAAGTACTGACGGAGGAACAAGGGTTCCTTCACGTCGTCCACTATATGGGTGAACTCCTTGAACTTCTTGTAGCTTCCGGTGCGTGTGGCGAGCTGGAGTGTGGCTATAGCGTCGGGTGTCCACGCGTGTTTGATTCCGTCCTTGCGGAAAGCGTACTGCCCGATGAACGGAAGTATGTCGGACGGTGTCTGCCCGAAGCCCTGACTGTGCATCCTCACCGCGTCTGCGGCGATTGTGGACAGTCCGATACCTCCTATGGACGAGGCGGATGTGCCGAAGTACTTCTTCAGCAGGTCGCCACTCAGTCCGATGGACTCGAAAATCTTGGCTCCACGGTAAGAACGGATGGTACTGATACCCATCTTGCTCATTATCTTCAACAGACCCTTGTCGATGGCCTTGATGTAGTTGCGCTCGGCGGTGGCGTAGTCGAGCTGCACCTCACCGCGCTTCACAAGGTCGTCTATCACGGCGAACGCCATGTAGGGGTTGATTGCGCTCGCTCCGTAACCGAGCAGCAGGGCTGCGTGCATTACCTCCCTTATCTCACCGCTCTCCACTATAAGAGCTGTCTGCACACGCTTGCGGATGGACAGGAGGTAATGGTGTATGGTACTTACAGCGAGAAGTGACGGGATGGCGGCGTGGTCAGCGTCCACTCCACGGTCACTCAGTATGATGTAGTTGATGCCCTTGTCCACTGACTCCTCAGCCTCGCGGCACAACTCGTCGAGCCGTTCCTTCATACCAGCCTCGCCCTTGTCCTTCTCGAAGAGTATGGACAGTTTCTCTGTGTTGAATCCCTTATAGCGGATGTTGCAGAGAAGGTCGAGTTCGGTGTTGGTAAGCACCGGCTGGGGCAGACGCACCATCTTGCAGTGGGACTCGTTCGGGGTGAGTATGTTCATGCCCACGGCTCCGATGTACTCGGTGAGGGACATCACCAGTTCCTCACGGATGGGGTCGATTGGCGGGTTGGTCACCTGGGCGAACTGCTGACGGAAGTAGTTGAAGAGCAACTGCGGCTTGTCGGACAGCACTGCCAACTGGGTGTCGTTACCCATTGAGGTGAGCGGCTCCTGGGCGTTGGCGCACATAGGTACAATCACCTTGTCCACGTCCTCACGTGTGTAGTCGAAGCACCTCAACTTGCGCTGGTACTCCCCTACCCCGTTGTCCACCTTCCTTCCGCTGTGGAGCTTGTTGAGTTCGATACGGTTGGTCTGCAGCCAACGTCCGTAGTCGCACTCGCTGGCGAGCAGTGACTTTATCTCCGCGTCCCTGTAGATCTTTCCGTTCTCGGTGTCCACCATCATTATCTTGCCCGGCTGCAACTTGCCCTTCTCCTTTATGATAAGCGGGTCAATCTTCAGACAGCCAGCCTCGGAAGCCACGATGAAACGGCCATCTTCCGTAATGACGTAACGGCAAGGACGGAGACCGTTCCTGTCGAGCATTCCGCCCGCATAGCGTCCGTCGGAGAACAACAGGGCGGCAGGACCGTCCCACGGTTCCATCAGGATGGAATGGTACTCGAAGTAAGCCTTCAGATCGTCGCTTATCGGGTTGCGGTCGTTGAACGACTCAGGAACCATCATGGAGATGGCATGCGGCATACTCAGTCCGGACATCACGAAGAACTCCAGTGCGTTGTCGAACGACGCGCTGTCACTCATGTTGGGCTGGAGAATCGGGTGTATGCCTTTCACGTCGCCAAGTGCCGGGGAAGAAAGCACACTCTCACGGGCTTCCATCCAACCGCGGTTTCCACGGATGGTGTTAATCTCACCGTTGTGCGACAACATTCTGAACGGTTGGGCAAGCGACCATGTCGGGAAGGTGTTGGTACTGAATCGGGAGTGTACTATAGCCATTCCGCTCGTGAAGAACGGACTGCTCAAATCGGGGAAGTACTCGCGCAGTTGCATGGACGTGAGCATTCCCTTGTATATTATGGTTTTGGTAGACAAGGACACAATATAGAAGTCCTTGTCGTCTATCTGTTGCTCTATGTGTTTGCGGAGCAGGTAGAGGTCAACCTCGAAGCGGTCGAAGTCCTTCGCTCCTGTGATGAACAGCTGCACGATGTCCGGTTCGGTCTCAGCCGAAGCCCCTCCGAGGATGTCGGAGTTGACCGGCACATTGCGCACATGCGAGAGAGTGAATCCTGCCGACTCCACCTCACGGTGGATAAGGTCAAGATAGGCATCGTGCAGAGTCCTGTCCTTAGGCAGGAACACAAGTCCCGTTCCGTATTTTCCTCTCTCTGGAACAGGGATGCCCTGAAGTAGAATAAACTCATGCGGTATCTGTACAAGGATACCGGCTCCGTCACCGGACCTGTTGTCCGCTGACTCCGCACCACGGTGTCTCATGTTCTCGAGAACAGTGAGGGCGTCGTCGACCAACTTGTGAGTCTTGTCACTCTTGAGGTCCGCCAACAGTCCGACACCACAGGCGTCATGCTCATTTTCTTTATTATACAGTGTTTCCATATAACTTGTGTTTGTTAATGTTCGGGTAATAGTCTGTCTCTTGTTCGTCTCTATAAGCTATTCACAGCTTTGCGTGACTGCAAGTGTATGAAAATGTCCCTCCCTCCCGAAGGAAAGGAGGGACACTGGTTATGAATGAAATATCAGTTGATGAACAGTATCTCGCGGTACTTAGGCAACGGCCACAGGTCGTTGTCCACGATCTCCTCCAACTTGTCAATCGGACGGCGGATAGCGAAGAGTGACTCGGCTATGTCGTGGTAAGCCTTCGCTTTCTCGTACTCGCACTCAATCTTGTTGGCCGCCTTGCGGGCCTCAATCATGGCGTTGGTCTTGGTGCGTACCTCGTCAATCAACTTGGTAACCTCCTTCAGAAGGTCAAGCTCTGTAGCCGCCATTGTCTCGAAATCGCTTGGGTACACTTCCTTGAGCTGTGACACGATGGTGAGCAGACGGTTCTTGTACAACAGGGCAGCCGGAATGATGTGGTTGATTGCCATACGTCCCATCACACGCGCCTCAATCTGTACCTTCTTGGTGTAGGTCTCCCACTTCACCTCGTTGCGCGCCTCAAGCTCTTCCTTGGTGTACACGCCTGTGCTTGTGAACATCTCCACTGAAGCCGGCTTGGTGAACTCCTTGAACATCTCAGGCACACTTGTCTCGACATCCAGTCCACGCTTCTTTGCCTCTACCGGCCACTCTGCCGAATAACCGTTGCCGTCGAAGCAAACTGTGTCGATTACGCTTGCGATAAGCGGTTTCAGCACGTCCATGAAGGCGATGTTCATTGGCTTGCCTGCAGCTATCTCCTTGTCGACTGCCACCTTGAACTCCTTCAACTGTTCAGCTACAGCGGCGTTGAGGGTGGTCATCGCACCTGCGTTGTTCGCGCTTGAACCTACAGCACGGAACTCGAAACGGTTTCCTGTGAAGGCGAACGGACTGGTACGGTTACGGTCTGTATTGTCGATGAATATCTCAGGAATCTCAACGACTCCCACCGACGCGCCCTTCTTGCCGGCAATCTCAATAGGTGTGTCTGAAGGCACATCCTTCAGTTTGCGCAGCACGTTGGTCATGGTGTCGCCAAGGAATGAGGAGATGATTGCAGGTGGTGCCTCGTTGGCTCCCAGACGGTGGGCGTTGGTTGCTGAGGCGATGGACGCCTTCAACAGTCCGTTGTGCTTCTGAACGGCCACAAGCACGTTCACGAAGAAGGTTACGAACTGCAGGTTGCCCTTTGCGTCCTTGCCAGGAGCGAGCAGGAGCGTGCCTGTGTCTGTACCGAGAGACCAGTTGTTGTGCTTTCCTGAACCGTTGATGCCGGCGAACGGCTTCTCGTGAAGCAGGAGTACGAATCCGTGCTTGCGCGCGATGTTCTGCATCAGGTTCATTATCATCTGGTTCTGGTCGTTGGAGAGGTTGGTCTCACCGAAGATTGGAGCAAGCTCGAACTGGTTAGGAGCAACCTCGTTGTGGCGGGTCTTCAATGGGATTCCGTGCTTGTAACCTTCAATCTCCACTTCCTTCATGAACGAAGCCACACGTGTCGGGATAGCTCCGAAGTAGTGGTCGTCCAACTGCTGGTTCTTTGATGACTCGTGTCCCATCAGTGTGCGGCCTGTAAGCATAAGGTCTGGACGGGCGGCGTACAGGTCCTCGTCCACGAGGAAGTACTCCTGCTCCCAACCGAGGTATGAGTACACTTTCTTCACCTTCGGGTCGAACATCTTGCAGATGTCCACTGCAGCGTCGCTCACTGCCTTCAACGCCTTCTTCAGAGGTGTCTTGTAGTCGAGAGCCTCACCTGTGTATGAAACGAACACTGTAGGGATACAGAGTGTGTCGTCCTGGATGAACACAGGAGATGTCGGGTCCCAGGCTGTGTAGCCACGGGCCTCGAAGGTGGCCCTGATACCTCCACTCGGGAATGAGCTTGCGTCCGGCTCCTGCTGTATGAGAGACTTGCCGTCGAACTCCTCAATCATACCGCCTTTCTTGTCATACTCAAGGAACGAGTCGTGCTTCTCGGCTGTTCCTTCGGTAAGCGGCTGGAACCAGTGTGTGATGTGGGTCACCTTGTGTTCCATCGCCCATGTCTTCATGCCTTCAGCCACCTTGTCGGCTATGGCACGGTCAAGAGGATGTCCGTTGTCGATACAGTCAACCAACTCGTTGTAAGCTGACACGTCCAGATACTTGCGCATCTTGTCACGGTTGAACACCAGCTCTCCAAAATACTTTGAAGGGCGTTCACTTGGGATGTCTACTGGCAAGGCCTTCTTCTTGAAGGCGTCTTGCACCACGTCAAATCTTAACTTACTCATAATCCAATACTTTTAGGGTTGTTTTAATCGTGTTGTTTGTGTTACTCTCTCGTTTTTGTTTGTATTATTGTGTATTTAATGTTCACGCCTCTGAAGGTTCACGCCTCCTCATGCACGTCGACCACCGCGCGTCCGCTCGGGTCGTTCATGTTCTTGAACGCCTTGTCCCACGCCAGTGCCTCAGCTGTGGAACAAGCCACACTCGGCACACTCGGCACACTGCGCGCCGCCGACTCGCTCGGGAAATGCTCCTCGAAGATGGTACGGTAGTAGTACTCCTCCTTGTTCAACGGCGGGTTGATCGGGAACCGCTCCGCCGCATGTGCCATCTGATCGTCGGTCACTGCCTTTGAAGTGATGTCCTTGAGGGTGTCAATCCAACTGTAGCCCACTCCGTCACTGAACTGCTCCTTCTGTCTCCAGGCGACTGACTCGGGCAGCATGTCGGCGAACGCCTCGCGCACCACTCCCTTCTCCATAGTCTTGCCCGGACACATCTTCAACTCAGAGTCGATGGACATAGCCACATCCAGAAACTCCTTGTCGAGGAACGGCACACGGCCTTCGATTCCCCATGCGAGCAGCGACTTGTTGGCTCTCAGGCAGTCGTACATGTAGAGCTTGCCGAGTTTCCTCACCGTCTCCTCGTGGAACTCCTTGGCGTTCGGGGCTTTGTGGAAGTACAGGTAACCCCCGAATATCTCGTCCGCTCCCTCTCCGCTCAGCACCATCTTGATTCCCATGCTGCGGATGACGCGCGCCAACAGGTACATCGGGGTACTTGCGCGCACCGTGGTCACGTCGTATGTCTCAATATAATAGATAACGTCCCTTATAGCGTCCAGTCCCTCCTGAATGGTGTAGTTCACCTCATGGTGTATGGTTCCGATATGGTCAGCCACCTCCTTGGCCTTGATAAGGTCTGGCGCGCCTTTGAGTCCCACCGCGAACGAATGGAGCTGAGGCCACCACGCGTCGTGCTTGTCGCCTGTCTCGATGCGCTTTGCCGAGTAGAGCTTGGCGATGGCTGAGACCACTGAACTGTCGAGTCCGCCCGAGAGCAGCACACCGTAAGGCACGTCGCTCATCAGCTGTCGCTTGACCGAAGCCATCAGTCCGTCTCTTACGAGTTGCACAGCTTCCTTGCGGTCGGATGTGCTCCACTTCATCCCCTCGTAATGGAACCAGGGGCGGTCGTACCAGCGTTCCACCTTACCGCCGTGCTTGCTTGTGCAGTAGTGGCCCGGAAGGAACGGCTCATAACTGTCGCAATACCCCTCCAGGGCTTTCAGCTCACTTGCCACGTATACTGTACCGTCCTTGTCGTGACCGATGTAAAGTGGAATGACTCCTATCGGGTCACGCGCAATCAGGTAATCGTCTGTCGTTGAGTCGTACAGCACGAACGAGAATATTCCGTTCAGTTTGTCTATGAAGTCAACGCCGTACTTCTCGTAAAGCGCGAGGATAACCTCGCAGTCGGATCCTGTCTGGTACTGGTAGGAGTCCTCTGTCTCCTTGCGGATTGCCTGATGGTTGTATATCTCGCCGTTGACAGCCAGCACCTTCTTCTTGTCCATGGAATACAGGGGCTGTCCTCCGGAGAGAGGGTCCACGATAGCCAGGCGTTCGTGTGCGAGTACCGCATCGTCATTACTGTAAACACCGCTCCAGTCCGGACCGCGGTGGCGTATCTTTGCCGACATCTTCAACGCTTGCTCTCTCTTCTTGTGGGCGTCACCCTTAATCTTCAATATTCCTACAAAGCCACACATAGTTTTTTTCAGTTTAAAATAGTTTTGTGTTTGTGTTGTTATAATCTGTTTGTTACGTTTTGTTCACTGCTTATAAAAAAAGGGACTGATTCCGTTTCAGAACCAGTCCTTTCTATTTTCTTTATATCCCGCGTCATTTATTTCTTTTCTTCTAGTCCATTCGACTGGTAAACGGACACAACGCAATGCCAAGAGCCTTATTATTATTCTGGTTCTTGTTATTATTCGAATTCTGATTACCGAAAGCCATCAGAATGTTGAACGTTGCCTTGTTTACTAATCCGAACTTCATTTAGTTTTTGTTTTGACGCTGCAAATTTACGCCCATTTTTTTGTTTGCGCAAACATTTCATGATTTTTTTGTGCGCCAAGCCTCATTTTTATTCCTTAAAGTGGCGCTTTAGCCTCAGAGTCACTACTTAATGGGGTTACCTTCGGCCATCGTCCTGATGAAATCGACGAACAGCGGATGCGGACGCAGCACGGTGCTTGAGTACTCCGGATGGAACTGTGTGCCGATGAACCAGCGCAACTGCGGTATCTCCACAATCTCCACAAGGTTGTTCTCGGGGTTCACTCCCACACACTGCATTCCGTGGGACTCGTACTCGCCTATGTACTCGTTGTTGAACTCATACCTGTGGCGGTGGCGTTCCTCGATGTGCCTCTCTCCGTAGATACCGCACACACGGCTTCCTTCCTTCAGGTCGCACCCATAGGCCCCGAGCCTCATCGTGCCGCCCATGTTGGTGATGTTCTTCTGGTCTTCCATCAGGTCAATCACGTTGTGCTTGGTGTCGGGAGCCATCTCGATACTGTGCGCGTCACTGTAGCCCAACACGTTGCGGGCGAACTCTATCACCATCATCTGCATACCCAGACAGATTCCGAAGGTGGGGATGTCGTGGGTACGGGTGTACTGTATGGCGGTAATCTTACCTTCGATTCCCCTCTGTCCGAATCCCGGACAGATGACCACTCCAGCCAGTCCACTGAGTTTCTCCTCCACGTTCCCGGGGGTGATGTACTCGCTGTTGACGAAGTGCAACTTCGCTTTCTTGCCGTTGTAGATGGCGGCGAGCGACAGACTCTCGCGGATACTCTTGTAAGCGTCCTGCAAGTCGTACTTGCCCACGAGTCCCACATGTACTTCCCCGGTTGCCTCCTTCTGCTTCTTCAGGAACTCACGCCAAGGCAACAAGGGAGGAGTATCGCCCACAGGCACGTCGAGCTTTCGCAGGATGGAGGTGTCCAGTCCCTGGTTCTGCATGTTGATCGGCACTTCATAGATACTCGGCAGGTCCTCGCTCTGAACCACACAGCCGGGTTCCACGTTACAGAAGGACGCCACCTTATTTAATATGGCGGAGTCGAGATGTTTCTCGGTGCGCAGCACGAGGATGTCGGGCTGGATTCCCATGCCCTGCAGTTCCTTCACCGAGTGCTGGGTCGGTTTGGTCTTCAGCTCTCCGGCAGCGCGCAGGTAAGGCACGTAGGTCAGATGCACGTTGATGGCGTTGTGGCCCAGTTCCCATCTCAACTGACGGATGGCTTCCATGAAGGGCGCGCTCTCGATGTCGCCTATGGTTCCGCCAATCTCGGTGATTACGAAGTCGAGGTCCTGCTTGGCGGCGAGCGACTTGATTCGAGCCTTTATCTCGTTGGTGATGTGCGGAACCACCTGTATGGTCTTGCCCAGATAGTCTCCGTGGCGTTCCTTGTCAATCACCGCCTGGTAGATGCGCCCTGTAGTGACCGAGTTCTCCCGTGTGGTGCGGATTCCGGTGAACCTCTCGTAGTGTCCGAGGTCGAGGTCGGTCTCCATTCCGTCCACAGTCACGTAGCACTCCCCATGCTCGTAGGGGTTCAGAGTGCCTGGGTCTATGTTGATGTACGGGTCGAACTTTTGGATGGTGATCTTATAGCCGTGGGCCTGCAGCAATTTGCCGATGCTCGACGATACTATTCCCTTGCCAAGTGAGGAAACCACTCCTCCCGTGACGAATATGTATTTCGTGTCCATATTGTAGATATTGTTTGTGTGTTTTTTTACTGATTGTTCTCTTTCAAAGTGTCCTTGGTGTCCACGAACTTGCCTCTGTAATAGTTGATGAACGCCTGGTTCACGAGCTTCACACCGCCCGGTGTGGGATAGTTTCCGCTGAAGTACCAGTCGCCCGGACTGGTCTTGCAAGCCTCGTGCAGACCGTCAAGTGACTGGAACACTATCTCTATAGGGGTGGTCACCCCTTCAGGACGGAGCATGTCCACCATCTTGGCTGCCACTTCCTCCGGGGTGAACGGACTGTAGACCTCGGTCACGTAGTTCTTCATCTCAGTGGCGGGCAACTTACACTGGTCCACACACTTCTTATATATATTATGTATGGTCTGCCAACTGCCCCTCTCCACATGCAGTTCCACAGCGGCGCGGAAGGCGATGAACTCCTCCATCCTCGACATGTCTATTCCGTAGTAGTCGGGATAGCGCACCTGCGGACAGGAGCTTACCAACACCATCTTCTTGGGGTGCAGCCTGTCCAGTATCCTCAGTATGCTCTCCTTGAGGGTTGTTCCCCTCACGATGGAGTCGTCTATAATCACGAGGTTGTCCACGTAAGGCACGAGCGATCCGTAGGTGATGTCGTACACGTGGGCGGCGAGGTCGTTGCGCGAGTTGCCCTCGGTGATGAACGTGCGCAACTTGATGTCCTTTATCGCCACCTTCTCGCTCCTCACATAGTCCTGCAGCACCGACCGAATCTCTTCCTTGGTGGGTTGGTGCGTGCGTGTGAGCTGGAACAGCTGCTCCACCTTATATTCGTTGAGTTTCTTCTTGAAACCGTCGAGCATTCCGTAGAAAGCCACCTCCGCCGTGTTGGGGACGTAACTGAACACGGTGTGTTCCAGGTCTCCGCCGATGGCCTTGGATATCTGGGGGGTCAACTGCTCTCCGAGAGCCTTGCGTTCCAGATAGATGTCCTTGTCCGACCCACGGCTGAAGTAGATGCGCTCGAACGAACATGCACTGAAGGTTTTCGGTTGCAGAATCTGGGTCAGGTTCACCTCCCCGTTCTTCTTCACCGTTATCGCCTGTCCCGGTTGCAGTTCGTGAATCTGACTCGTCTCCAGCTCAAAAGCGGTCTGGATGACCGGACGCTCGGAAGCCACCACAAGTATCTCGTCGTCGTGGTACCAGAAGGCTGGACGTATGCCCCAGGGGTCACGCATGGAGAACATCTCGCCGCTGCCTGTAAACCCACAAAGCACATAGCCTCCGTCGAACATCGGAGTGGACGTTTTCAGTATGTTGGTGATGTCTATGTTGTCCTCGATGAAGGTGGTGAGTTCCCTACCCTCCAGTTTCTTCTCACGGGCTATGTTGTACACACGCTCGCTCTCCATGTCGAGTCTGTGGCCTATCAGCTCGAGCATGATGTACGTGTCGTTGTAGATTCTTGGGTGCTGTCCCTTGGACACAATCTCGCTGAACACCTCGTCGACGTTGGTAAGGTTGAAGTTGCCGCACAGGCAGAGGTTCCTCGCGCGCCAGTTGTTGCGGCGGAGGAACGGATGCACGTGAGCCAGTCCGCTCTTT
The DNA here is from genome assembly GCA_963594655.1 of Candidatus Methanomethylophilaceae archaeon. Lineage (GTDB taxonomy): Bacteria > Bacteroidota > Bacteroidia > Bacteroidales > Bacteroidaceae > Colivivens. The sequence continues at coordinate 4,187 of CAVBFD010000034.1, read as the reverse complement.
CCCGTGGTCGAGTACCTCAGGTGTCCCATGTATATCTCGCCGGCGTAAGGCACGTACTGCTGCGCGTAGTTGGCGTCGCCCAACTGCTCCGGCGTAAGGGTCTTCAGACTGTTCTGCACCGTCTGGAATATCTCGGTGATGGCTCCGCTGCCCAACGCGCGCTCACGGAACATGTACTCGTCGCCCGGATGGGCAGCCAGTTTGGAGCAGGCCAGTCCCGCTCCCTCCTGTCCGCGGTTGTGCTGCTTCTCCATCAAGAGGTACAGCTTGTTCAGTCCGTACATCCATGTGCCGTACTTCTCCTGATAGTATTTGAGTGGTTTGAGCAACCTTATCATCGCCACACCACATTCATGCTTCAATGGTTCCATAGTATAGTAGAGTCAAAAACTGATTATATGATAGATGTTTGTATTGTATCGTCCTAAGTGTCAAGGCATTGGCACATCAGACCACACCACAAAAGAAGGGGGACTGAATTCCTTGCGGAAATCAGTCCCCCAATCCAACATAGCTATATTTTGTCTGAGCAAATTCTTCTGTGTACCATAGTCTACCTTTAACGGTGCAAAGTTACATCATAAAAATTTACCGACAAGCGAATCATCGTTTTTTTTCTCCAACTGGACAAATATTTTTCTCCAACCTTGGAAATTTATCTCCCTAACCTTGGAATTTTTTCTGGAAGGTCTTCGGGTTATTCTTCCTTCAGAAGCGGTTCGAGATCTCCGATAATCCCGTCCAACGCCTTTGCCACATCCTCGCGGTACTGTCTGAAATAGGCTTTGGCGTTCTTTCTGTCGTAATGAGTCAACCGCGCGTTGAAGTCGGAATGTGCGCTTATTATCTTGCCTTGAACCTCATGCACCTTCTGTGCGTCCGCGTCATCTCTCATTGAAGCGACGATGGAGGCTGTGAAGAGTTCTCCCATCACCACCTGCAGGCTTTTCTTCATTAGTCTTCTCTTTGCCATATTAATCCAACAATTTAAAGTTATACATTAGTTGTGTGTTACAAAGTTACAAATAAATTCCACCCACGCACAACCCCTAACGTATTTTTTCCTATCTTTGCCGGAAAATAAGGTAGAAAGACATTAATCATTCAAATTAAACTATACAAAGATGGAAAAAAGTGCATTGCAAATTGCCCGCGCTGCTTACCAGCCGAAATTGCCAAAGGCCCTGCTCGGTCCTGTGGCTGCCAAGGAAGGCGCTCCTACACAGTCTGTAGGCGACCAGGATGAAATAAAGGCTCTGTTCCCCAACACATACGGGATGCCTGTCATCGAGTTCGAACCGGGAGAGAAGAAGGACTACAATCCGTTCAATGTAGGTGTCATCCTCTCCGGAGGACAGGCTCCGGGCGGACACAACGTCATCTCAGGTCTGTTCGACGGCATCAAGTCGCTCAACCCTGCAAGCCGCCTCTACGGCTTCATCCTCGGTCCGGGCGGACTTGTGGACCACAAGTACACTGAGATTACCCCCGAGATGATGGACGAGTACCGCAACACCGGCGGCTTCGACATCATCGGTTCCGGACGCACCAAGCTCGAGGAGGTTGACCAGTTCGAGAAGGGTATCCAGATTCTCCGTGAGCTCAACATCAAGGCATTGGTCATCATCGGTGGCGACGACTCCAACACCAACGCCTGTGTGCTTGCCGAGTACTACGCCGCCAAGCAGTACGGCGTTCAGGTCATCGGTTGCCCCAAGACCATCGACGGCGACTTGAAGAACGAGCAGATTGAGACATCCTTCGGTTTCGACACCGCTTGCAAGACTTACTCTGAGCTTATCGGTAACATACAGCGCGACTGCAACTCAGCGCGCAAGTACTGGCACTTCATCAAGTTGATGGGCCGTTCAGCTTCCCACATCGCCCTGGAGTGCGCCCTCCAGTGCCAGCCCAACATCTGCCTCGTGAGCGAGGAGGTCGAGGCTAAGGAGATGTCGCTCGACGATGTTGTCACTTACATCGCCCAGGCTGTGGCTGACCGTGCCGCCGAGGGCAACAACTTCGGAACGGTTCTGATTCCGGAAGGACTCATCGAGTTCATCCCGGCCATAAAGAAACTGATAGCGCAGCTCAACGACGTGCTGGCTACCCCAGAGGCGAAGAACCTCGGACGCAGCGAGCAGATCGATTTCGTGAAGAACCATATTTCCAAAGAGAACCTGGCAGTGTTCAACTCACTTCCTACAAGTGTGGCACGCCAGCTCGCACTCGACCGCGACCCGCACGGAAACGTGCAGGTGTCCCTCATCGAGACAGAGAAACTGCTCTCCACTATGGTGGCCGCCAAACTCGAACAGTGGAAGAAGGAAGGCAAGTATGTCGGCAAGTTCGGCACACAGCACCACTTCTTCGGATACGAGGGACGCTGCGCCGCTCCGTCAAACTACGATGCTGACTACTGCTACTCTCTCGGTTACAACGCCTCACGCCTTATCGCCAACGGCAAGACAGGCTACATGTCCATCGTGAAGAACACCACTGCTCCCGCCGCTGAGTGGATTGCCGGAGGTGTGCCTATCACCATGATGATGAACATGGAGAAGCGCAACGGCAAGATGAAGCCGGTCATCCGCAAAGCTCTCGTGGAACTCGACGGCGCGCCGTTCAAGTTCTTCGCCGCACACCGCGACGAGTGGGCAAAGCAGACCGCATACGTCTATCCCGGACCTATCCAGTACTGGGGACCTACTGAGGTGTGCGACCAGCCGACCAAGACTCTCAAGTTGGAACAGGACAAATAAGCATGGCGACCAAGACAGCCAAGACAAGGAAAAAGTCTGTGTCGAAGGTCCACATGAAAAAGACGACGCACAGGACAAAGGGGAAGAATAGGCAAAGTTCTTCCCCTTTGCATCGTCTGCCCTATTACATCCTCTGGACTCTCGTGGCTGTCATCATCGCAGTGTTCGTGTATTTCGGTTACAGGATGGTGGCTGACAAGGCCCTTGTCATCCAAGCCAAGTTCGGGAAGATAGTCTATCCCGACGGCGACATCCGGGGAATCGACATAAGCCACTACCAAAGGGAAATCGACTGGGACAAACTGCGCAACGCGGAACTCAACGGTGTACCCATACGCTTCATTCTGATAAAGGCGACGGAAGGCACGGACTTCATCGACGAGAACTTCAACGAGAACTTCGCCAAGGCAAGGAAGAACGGGTTCCTGCGTGGAGCGTACCATTTCTTCTCCACCCGGAGCAACCCTGTAAGCCAGGCGAGGCACTTCTGCAGGATAGCGCAACTGGAGGACTTCGACATCCTGCCCATACTCGACGTGGAGAACATCGACGACCTCACGCCCGCCCAACTGCGCGAGAACGTCCTCAGGTGGATGAACTACGTGGAACACCACTATCGGGTCACACCTATTTTATATACGTACTACTCGTTCCGGGTCAACTACCTCAACACGCCCGAGTTCGACCGCTACCCGTTCTGGATAGCGCACTACTACGTTGAGGAACTGGAATACAAGGGCGAATGGAAAATATGGCAGCACTCGGATTTGGGAGTGATTGACGGCATCGACGGCCACGTGGACATCAACGTGTTCAACGGCACGTATGAGGAGCTGCTCAAACTGACCATCGCCGAGAACCACCATAAGTGATCATTTCACTCCAAATCACGGGAGCATTATAATCAGTTGCTATTGATTGTCGTTTTTATTCAACACGAAATCTACATTCGTTTGAAAAGGAAATAGGGAAGATTTTTAATGATTATGGCGAGGACATGCCATCTCTTGGTAACATAAGCCTTAGACTTTTTCTGTTTTATGGCTTTTATAATTTGATCTACTACCTTTTCAACGGGCATTACCCAAAATAGATTTTCACCTTTTGCCATTCTCGTGTTTACAAGTCCTGGGCGAATGTCCGTAACACAGACACGTCCGTCTTTGTATGCTTTTTTGCGTAATGCCTCCATATAATTGATTTGATAAGCTTTTGATGCACTATAGGCAGGAGCTTGCGACTCTCCTCGTAAACCACCTATTGAGGTTATCGCTACCAAATGTCCAAATCCTTGATGAGTAAGAATGTTATAAAAGGTATCAATGACATGTGTCCAGCCCACAACATTGGTGAGCAATGTCGGACACTCAATATTGAAATCCAACAAGGGATTCAGTTCTCCTATGCCAGAGCAAACAATCACAA
>CAVBFD010000033.1:18823-27395 GCA_963594655.1 Candidatus Methanomethylophilaceae archaeon | reverse complement strand
TACTAAAAAAAAGTAACTCTTCTTCATAATACTACTTTTAATGATTAAACTAAATTTGATTTTATTCTCTATATCACTTAAATACTATCTTCTTGCCGTTCTTAATGTAAATGCCCTTATGGGGTGTTGCCACACGGCGGCCCATCAAGTCGTAGTAACAATCGTCCTGAGCGGCAAAGCTACTGTCGGTCTTGACCGTGGAGATGCCTGTAGGTGTGCGGGGCGTAATGATGATGGGGTTCTCATCGTAGCCCTCCACAAGGTGTAGGTCTTGGAAACCTGCCACCTCGGTGGATGTCTCGCCTATCCATCCGCAGTACTGGAAGATGCCGCAGACAACCTTTACGAAGTTTACCTCTGTGAGGTCCACATGATTGCCGTTCTCATCCACCGCCCAGTCGATGTCGAAGGTGGAATAGTCGTCGGTGTTGAGCGACGCGTCCACATATCCATAGGAGTCTTTTGCGTATCTGTACTGCACCCAGTACTGACTGAAACCGCTACCGCCCTGATTGATGGCGTTATTTGGCAGTTTGCCGCCCTTGAAGGTCATTGTCTCCCCCTCTTCCCACAGAGGCCAGTAAGACTGGGAATGGAAAGAGTTCTTCATGTGGTAACCTGTGGAGTCGCGCGGATCTCCATTCTTGTCTGTCCATGTAGCCTCCCACTTGATGTAGTCGTCGTAGGTGGAGAAACTCTGCGTATGGTCTCCCGACTCCGCAGTCGGCTTGTAGTAGGTGATGGAGAAGTCATGAATCTCAGTGGTGTAGTATTCCGACCCAGCCAACTCATACCATTTGCAGGTCTTCACATCATCGCCCACACCGACATACACGATACCCGGTTCAAAAGAACCGCCTATAGTTTCCGTGCCATATACAGGGTCGGCATTGGCATAGAACCCATTGCCGGTGATACGCAGGTCGGACCCCCGCTTGTTCTGTACAGGATGGTCGAACTTCACGGTGACATAACCGCCGTACGTCCCAAGGTGAATGAGTCCGTTGCCCTCATTAAGATTCTCCGTTGCCTTCCGGCACACCTCCTCGTGGGTAGTCCCCTCCTCTGCCTTTGGCAATGTGTTCACAAACTGCCCCGGAGCCGGATGCAGCTCCACGACCTCGATAGTCTGAGTCTGCGCATAGGACACGCCAAATGCCAGACCCAACAATCCACTTGCAACAATCTTCTTCATATCTATATTATTAGTACTTATTGTTCATAAACAGGTAACGCCAGGATGTGGGCAGGGTTCACATAGACCTCCAGCGGTGCGAACAGAGGTTCACCGTCCGGACTGTAGCCGTACAGTTCTCCAGCCGAGGCATAACTCCCCGCGTCAGTGAAATACACGTTGCCTGTGTAGGGCGAGACGTACAGTTCGTAGGGCGAGGTCAGTTCCTTGATTTTCTCGGTGATGGCGTCACAGACCACTCCGTCCGTCACCTGCATTGTCGCAGGGTCGATGGTCTTGATGTAATAGACATACGCACCCGTATTATATGAGAACGCTGACCCTACCGTGTAGAACTTGCTGCCGTCGGAGGTGTTGTAGGTACAAGGGAAGTCGAAGGTCGTGACCTTGTCGGTCTCGCAGTCAACAATCACCGTCTTGGCGCTCACATCGTAATAGTCGCCACATGAGTTGATGCAGAGGTACTGTCCAGCTTGCGACATCTCGCCGTAGAGATTAATCGCACCGGTCTCGATGGTCTTGAGGGAAGTCATCGTCTGGGCATCCACCACCTGTACTGTGGTCTCATAATCGTGCTTTTCAGAGAAGGCATAGCCGCCGGTGTTGGCTACATACAGTCTGCCGTCATACAGGCGCACCCCTTCCGGCTCCCATCCCACCTCGCAAGTCGCCACCACCTGTTTGGTGGTTACGTCAATCTTCGCCACATATCCCTTGGTGAAAGTCCGGTCGCCACACTTATGGGCGTATGAGGTGATGTAGAGGTAGTTGCCATCGGTACACATGCGGCGGTTGTTCGGCACGTTCTCCGTCGCTCCACACGCCGTACCGTCGGGATGGATATACTGGATGATGTTAGACCAGTTGACGGCGATGGCAATGAGCGTGTCGTTCACTTGGATGATGTCGTTGGGTGTATCGCCCAGTTTGATGCCGTTCACCTGACGGAACCATCTGTTGGTGAGTATGCCGTTCACCCCATCATAGTAAGAGAGCTGTCCATTGTCGCTCTGCCAATTGCCCTCATTGCAGATGATGAGGTTCTCGCCCAGGACCACAGGGTCGATAACAGGGTCTTCGACTTCAGCATCGTCGGATGTACAAGCCACAAAGGGCAGCGACGACAGGGCGCAAGCCATAAGAGACTGACATATCCGTTTGTAACTCCACGTCTTCATTTTATTTGTCTTTCTCATTTCCATATTCATCATTTATAATACATAATCTAAAGTTGGCACTTCAGCGTCACGGCAAACCGTCTGCCAGGCATGGGCCACCGCTGAATCATTTCGTACCGCTCGTCGAAGAGGTCCTGACATTCCGCCTCCACCGTATAGTGGCGCAGGAAACGGTAGCCCACCTTCAGGTCCGTGCAGTTGTATGCGGACAGTGGGTCTTCGATGGCATTCTCCGCAGTCCAATACCGCTTGTCCACAAACATGTGGCTGAGTGAAGCTGACCACCCCTTATATAATAAGGTGTAGACTGCCGTCATTGACCACCGGGGGGAATAGGCGATGAAGTCATTATACGCCTTCTCCTTTGGGTTGGTGCGGTTGCGGTCGTCCTGATAGGTGGCAGTGACCAGCAACGAGTGCCGGCGGTAATGCGCGTTCACGCTCACATCCACACCCATGCAGCGTGTGTAGCCATAGTTCAGCATCGTCCACTGGTACGACCCTTTCAGTGGAAGGCACACGATACGGTCCTCCACCCGGTTGTAGTACCAGTCGGCCTGTACATTTACACCCCAACCGTCGTTTGCCGCGCCATAACCACTATCGGTCTTACCTGCTATCTGGTAGGTCACTCCCACATCAAACTGCTTGGTGTATTCCGGTTTCAGGTTGCGGTTGCCCACGAGTGTATAGTAGAGGTCGTTGAGTGTGGGCGCCCTGAACACTGTCTTGTAGAATGTCCGGAACATCCATCTTCCAAGGCTGTACGAAGCCAAGGCGTTCCAAGTAACCTTATGCAGAGGCTTCGCCTCACCTTGTGTATGGTCCGAGACGGAGGTGTAGAGACCGCTCACGCTCGCTTTCAGTCCCCCATGCCGGTAAAACCCGGAAAGTGAGGTTTTGCTGTCCAAGCGGTACACATAGTGGAAATTCTTCACATCGCAGGTAAGGTCGCTCCAACGGAAGTCGCTCGACGCGGAGAGTCCGAAATCATGCCATTGGCCCGCCAACGCCAACGCCCCATAAAGGTCCTGCTGATGGTAGCGGTTGTTGGAATGTACCGAGATGTTCTCCGGATAGTCGGAACGGTAGTGGAGATGGTCGTTGGCATACTTCACGATGGCCCTGAGGTCGATGGCGTGCAAGCCGTTCGGGTCATCCCCCGCCCCATTTCCGCCAACAGGCAGGGAAGTGCGGTACGACAACTGCGAGAAGAAGTTCCTGTCCCACTCCCTTCCTACATCGGTATAGGTGTCGGAAAGTCGCCGCACGATGCCTCCTGGCAGTCCCCTTCGGGAATTGAAGTAGTAGGTGTGCCATTGCAATCCCTTATAGAAGGCGCATCCCTCGACGCGGAACATCGTGATGTCCGAATTGCGCCGGGTGCCGGTGGTATCCTCATACTCGGTGTGGTACTCGAACGGATAGTTGCCCTTGCTATGGGTCAGTGCGGCATCGATGAATCCCCAGTTCCTGTAACTGTAGGTGGCAGCCAACTTATGTGTGCCGAACGAACCCAACTGACAAGAGGCCTGGAGCGATGTGCTGTCCGGGCGGTGCGTCTTGAGGTAGACCGTCGAGGCGGAGGCATACTCGGACGCAGTCATCAGCATCTCCGTCTTGTTGGCATTGAAGAGCGACACCGATTCGAGGGTGGTGAGCGAGTACTTGCCAAGGTCCACCGTTCCGTTCTGCACATTGGTGATACGGACTCCGTCCAGATAAACCCCCACATGCTGAGAACCGAGCGAGCGGACGTTCACCGTCTTCTGACCGCCCAAGCCGCCATAGTCCTTGATCTGCACACCTGCCATGTATTTCAAGGCATCCGCCACATTATTGGACGGCAGACTCTGAATCTGGCCATAAGAGATGGTTTGGTTGGGTGTCACTTCACGTATCGCCTTGACCACCACCTCATCAATGGAATAAGTGGAGTCGGAAAGCAGCGGCTGTTGTGACTTCGCCTTATCCTCAGGATAAGCCCGGGTTGGAGTTTGAGCGCACACCACCCCACTTGCCATCCCGTACAGCACGGCACACAACAGCAACATATTCTCAGTCCTCGAATATCCCACGATACAATCTCTTATACACTTCATATAACATTATACTGTCTCCATCACGAACCTTTCCCACGAGGTTGGATAGAATCATCGGAATCCTCTTTCGCCCATCAATCAGTCCTTGGGCGCATTTCTTCCGAAGGCAACGGCAGGTCTTCTGACTTACGTCCTCCATTGACATCCACGTCCTCCATGTTCCAGGAAGAACGGAACGCTAAAACTCATGGCAAGCGGCCTTCCCGACAGAAAAGTCAGTGACCACCGTGCTTGCCGTAATAAGACGCTCACAGCAGCGGGACTGTCCGGGATTCTCACCCGGTTCCCTTTTAATCACTGCCCACAAAGCCCCACCCCGCTCTCCGGCCTATCGCATAGGCGTTCACGCTTGGCAAGAACCGTCGCGCCTGTGGCGGCACGATGTGGCAGTGAACCAATTGCGGGTGCAAAGTTACGGTGTTTTTCAATATGACGAATAAAAAAATGAATGTTTTTATTCCAATGTCCTAAAGTTTGAAATACGTTTCAACCATTTGCACACGCATTAATTATCACAATAATGATAGTTATCACCTTATTTACAACTTAATCTTCAATATAATGATAGTTATAAATTCAACGTTTACATTTGCCGCTCCACCTTATGATATTCAGCTTTACCACATTGGTTCGTCCGAAAGAGCGTTCCGCATACTTCGTCCCTGTCTCCACATAGTCAGGAGAATATTTTTCAAGGATAAGACGGAGTGCCTTCCTGCGTTCGTCTTCATCAAGTCCCATTTCAGCCTTACATTCCAATATGACGCTTTGGTAGGCAGTGGTAAACTTGTCGGGAATCACTTTTGTCTGCCCTACCACAACAAATGACACATTCACATTCTTGTCGAGACAACGCAATTTACGTCCTTCGGGAGCGCAATGGATATACAGGGAGTCGTTTCCGTCCCATGCATAATTGACCGGCACTCCGTATGCCACCTCCTTGTCCGCCATGTTGTCTATCATCGACAAAACCCCATATTCGCCTTGACGAAGCATAGATACAGCCCCATCGTTTGAGAGCAAACGGTCCTGACGGCGAATCTCATTATTATTGTATTCCATATCGGTTCAGATTACTTTTTATCACGCACATGCAACGGCCATAAACGTATGTTTCAGGGTGAGTATGTGCAAAGTTATAAAAATCAATTGAAACACAAGGACAAACAAACAAGGAAATACACTTTTCCAAGGTGTTTTCACCCTATTTCTTACACTTTTCCAAGGTAAAATCATGCCCAATCTGACATTTTTCCAAGGTTAGGGCTAAGACGTTTCAAACGTATTGCCACACGTGTCTCAGACCAACCCTTCCGTCAAGAACCTGTGCAGGTGGATATGCGTGATGCCTCCATCATCGTTCTTGTCGAGCAGAGGAGTCATGGAAATCACATATTTGGGATAGTTGTCCTTAACGGCACGAAGGTTTCCGAACTCCCGTTCCCTTGTCGCTTCATCGGCGATGATGTAGGAAGCCTGCACATAGACGCGTCCGCCACCCGGCCTGGTGCATACAAAGTCTATCTCCCCCACCTGCAACTGTCCCACATACACCTGATAGCCCAAACGGACGAGGTGTTGGTAGACGATGTTCTCTATCACCTTCTCGATGTCTCCCTCACGTGTTCCACCGGCAAGAGCGTTGCGTATTCCGTTGTCCTCAAAGTAGAACTTGTCGTTGGTCTCAAAAATCCGTTTTCCGTGAATGTCGTAACGGTTCACCTTGTGCAGGATGTAGGCTTCACAAAGAAAGGATATGTAGTTGATTACGGCGGTTGACGTTATCGACTCCCCCTGCGATTTCATATACTTGGCGATGCTGTTGGCTGAAATCAGTTTGCCTGTGTTGTCCGCCAGAAAGTGAACCAGATTTTCCAGGAACGGCACATTCCTTATCTGGTTACGCATGATGACATCCTTCAGCAACACGGTATGGTAGATGTCCGTCTGGTATTCACGAGCGTCATCTTCCTCAAGACCTATCTTTGCCAAACCTGGCAGACCACCGTATTGTATGTACAGGGCAAGAGACCTGTCGGTGTCTTCGAGACCGTGAAATTCCAGAAACTCACGGAAACTGAGCGACTGGACATATATTTCCTTGTATCTGCCACCGATAAGTGTGCTTAACTCACTGCTCAACATGTGGGCGTTGCTGCCTGTTATTATGATGTCGGTATTGGGTTCTGTGCGGTAGCTGCAGATGGAACGTTCGAATTCACTGATATCCTGTATCTCGTCAATAAGGATGTAGTTGTGCTTGCCTGACAGGAAACGCTGTCCGATATAGTCGTTGAGGTCCCGATAGGTCTGAATGTTGTCAAACTCTCTTTTCTCCTTATCTATATATATGATGTTACTGTCTTCCTCTGTTTTCTTGAGGTCGCGTACCATCTTCAGGGTGTAGCTCTTTCCCACACGGCGTTGACCCACTAGCACGATGATTGTCTCTTTACCAAGACATCTCTCTATCTTGTCAATATATGATTGACGGATTATTGTCGCCATACTTTCATCTTCTATAAGCGGAACTTTCTGCAAATATACCACTTTTATCTTTTATAATGGATAAAAGTCCGGGATATTTTGTGTTTGGTCTTCTGAGAGGCCTTGCCATACCATGAAAACGTATTAGTATGCGCAAGTTTACGACAAATTTCCGGTTCCACCAAAGGAGTCGGAAAAGAGAATGGCTCTTCCGCTTTTCGAGTTGGCAAGACATCGTAATCGCAACAATTCAGTAACCACGTGTGGCGCTCCGAGTGAACCTCGGGCTGAAAGCCCAGTAAGCACCCAGCCCAGGGCAAGCGTAGCGGCACCCTGGGTAATAGACACAGATAGACGTGCGCTCTGAAAGAGCAAAAGCATAGCCAATGAAGGCGTGCCACTGTCGTGTGACACGCCTTCCCTCATCTCTCGAATATTTCAGCCAGACGGTTTACTTCACAAGTTCCTTTCTCGTAGTGCCATCACTCATCTTTAAGATATTCAGTCCCTTGGCCGGGCTTAATATCTGACGACCGTTGGCATCATAACGACGAACAACAATGTTTGTTTCGTCACTATCAAGTTGACTGATGCCAGTGGGTACGCCCTCCTCCACTAAGACGAAATCCTTCCATTGGTCAGCAGACTGATAAGCAGAAAGTGAGTTTGCCGGTACGTAAAGCGTACAGTTCTGTTTGTTGATACCTTCAAAAGCAGCAGAGCCACAAGAAGGTGGTATCGCGCAGAGTGTCACCAGTGTGGTTAGAGACGTGCAACCAGAAAACGCATAACGGTCTATGCTCGTCACGGAATTGGGGATAGTGACGGAGGACAGGCTGGTGCAACCATAAAACGCAGACCAACCTATGCTCGTCACGGAATTGGGGATAGTGACGGAGGACAGGCTGGTGCAACCATAAAACGCATAATAGTCTATGCTCGTCACGGAATTGGGGATGGTGACGGAGGACAGGCTGGAGCAACCAGAAAACGCACAACCGCCTATACTCGTCACGGATTCGGGAATAGTGACGGAGGACAGGCTGGTGCAACCATAAAACGTACTTTCCCCAATGCTCGTCACGGAATCAGGAATAGTTATGGATGTCAGGCTGGTGCAACCATAAAACGCATAATAGTCTATGCTCGTCACGGAATTGGGGATGGTGACGGAGGACAGGCTGGAGCAACCAGAAAACGCACAACCGCCTATACTCGTCACGGATTCGGGAATAGTGACGGAGGACAGGCTGGTGCAACCATAAAACGTACTTTCCCCAATGCTCGTCACGGAATCAGGAATAGTTATGGATGTCAGGCTGGTGCAACCATAAAACGCATAATAGTCTATGCTCGTCACGGAATTGGGGATGGTGACGGAGGACAGGCTGGAGCAACCAGAAAACGCACAACCGCCTATACTCGTCACGGATTCGGGAATAGTGACGGAGGACAGGCTGGTGCAACCATAAAACGTACTTTCCCCAATGCTCGTCACGGAATCAGGAATAGTTATGGATGTCAGGCTGGTGCAACCATAAAACGCATAATAGTCTATGCTCGTCACGGAATTGGGGATGGTGACGGAGGACAGGCTGGAGCAACCA
>CAVBFD010000033.1:0-18741 GCA_963594655.1 Candidatus Methanomethylophilaceae archaeon | reverse complement strand
AGTCTATGCTCGTCACGGAATTGGGGATGGTGACGGAGGACAGGCTGGTGCAACCAGAAAACGCACAACCGCCCATACTCGTCACGGATTCGGGAATGGTGACGGAGGACAGGTTGGTGCAACCAGAAAACGCATAACAGTCTATGCTCGTCACGGAATTGGGGATGGTGACGGAGGACAGGCTGGTGCAACCAGAAAACGCATAACCGCCTATGCTCGTCACGGATTTGGGAATGGTGACGGAGGACAGGCTGGTGCAACCATCAAACGCAAGATCGCCTATGCTCGTCACGGAATTGGGGATAGTGACGGAGGACAGGCTGGTGCAACCAGAAAACGCACGACTGCCTATTCTCGTCACGGATTCGGGGATAGTGACAGATTCTGCGCTACAGCCTCTTATTAACGCATTGCTTGCTGTCTCAATAAGACAATTACCATCAGCGTGATAATATGCATTGCCGTCCTCAACTTCTATCGTAGACAGGCTGGTGCAACCAGAAAACGCACAACCGTCTATGCTCGTCACTGAATTAGGGATGGTGATTGACGACAGGCTGGAGCAACCCCTAAACGCGTAATCGCCTATGCTCGTCACGGAATTGCCAATAGTAACGGAGGACAAGCTGGTGCAACCATCAAACGCCCTTTCCCCAATGCTCGTCACGGAATTGCCAATAGTGACGGAGGACAGGTTGGTGCAACCATCAAACGCCCTTTCCCCAATGCTCTTCACGGAATTGCCAATAGTGACGGAGGACAGGCTGGTGCAACTAGAAAACGCAGAACTGCCTATACTCGTCACGGAATTGCCAATAGTGACGGAGGACAGGCTGGTGCAACCATCAAACGCCCTTTCCCCAATGCTCTTCACGGAATTGGGGAGTTTTACACCCCGTAATTTACAACGACGAAACATATAGGAGCCAAGAATGTCAGATTTTGTATAATAACCATTCTCATCCTCATAACCATAATAGGCATATCCTCCTTTTACGATTCTTGCATCTTTCAAATCCAACTCGGCAAGTTTGCCTTTAGTTGCATTTCCGTGGACACCGCATCCAGCCATTTCACGAATATACCCCACGTCAGTTCCGTTAATCGGTCCTGAAACCTTCAGACTGGTAATGGTGTATTTCTCGCTGAGATCTATTAGGCTTGACAACGTACCAGCTGTTTCCAGCGTGACCTCCTTACAGACATCTTCCGCCAGAGCTGACAGACAAGCAAATAACATAAACGCCGCTGTCATAAGCAGCTTTCTAACTGTGGACAATTCGTACAATTTACCCATAATAACTTTCTCCCTGCCGGCTCTTCCCCTAAGCCAGCTATTAAATTAAACGGAAAGCGTGGAGAACTTACCTGTTGTCCATTCCACACATCGAGGCTCTCGCATTGCCTATCACAGTTGAACAGACAACGTCAGAGCCCACGCCGATATGAAGAACCGTTCCACAAGAGACCTCTATACCACAAACGGTCACACCCCATGGGGTACAATCGATGCTTATAAGTTCACCTTGGGATTGATATAATCACACCCTGGACATCTACCGTTGCTAAGTTCGAGACTGTGAACATGAATTTGCGAGATTCGATGTGTCAAGAACAGAGCGTCAAGTAAACGCCTTTTTCAATATGTCTTGCCCCGTTACCCACCCAACCTCCTTAGTGCAGGACATGTGTCCCACAAAAGGCACGGCGTGCGCTGAGGCATGGAGAGTTTGTTCATCCGTCTAAGGGTTGTGACACCCAAGCAGAAGGATTCACTCGCAATCCGACCGCAAATGTACGAAAATTTTATAACCGCACAAACATTCGTATGATTTTTATGATAATATTTTTACAACAGAGATGATTTCGCCAACTCGTTGGCGTGGTTTGTAATGCTTTTGCTCTTTCAGAGCGACATTACACACATAAACCTTACCCAGGGTGTCGCCTCGCTTGCCCTGGGCTGGTAGCTTACTGGGCTTTCAGCCTGAGGTTTCACTCGGAGTGCCATCCGTGGTTACTGGATTGTTACGATTACGCAGTCTTACCAACTCGAAAAACGGAAGAGCCTCTAATGACCAATCTCCGCTTTCTCGGTCGCATACTCAATGAGGCTTCTGTAGACTGGGTTGCGCGACAACAGTTGTTTGTTGCCGAACACGAACAGTTGCTTGCGCGCCCGGGTCACAGCCACGTTCAGTTTACGGTCAACCAGTCCGCCGTCCTGTAGTACCACGTTGGACAGGATGTCCAACTCGCCCTCAGATGTGATGGTAGTCCCGTAAAGTACCACATCACGCTGGCTTCCCTGATAACGCTCCACCGTATCGATCAGTACCTCGCCAGCCTCCGAGACACCAGCGGCGTACATCGCCTGTCTCACTGTCATGATTTGTCTGCGGAACGGCACTATGATGCCCAACTGGTGGGAGAGGTCAAACGACAGACCGTTCTCCGTAGCCAAGCGCATGAGTTGCACCACCGTCTCCGCAATCATCACGGCCTCACCGGCATTGGTCTTAGGACTGCGTTCCCCGACAGGTGGCAAAGGCACGTCGACGAAACCGAAGCGGGTGGTCGCCACGAACCGATTGTCCTCCGTATACTCGCTGAACGGCAGCTGCTCCTGTTGATGGGACAGACCAACAGGGCGCAGCAGTCCGTCGTAGAAAGCGTTGCTCGCGAAATCGGCGATGTCCGGGTGCATACGCCCTTGGGTGTCAAGCAAGGCATACGACGCAGCACAGTCGGGACACCCTATCGCATGATTGTAAAGCCGCTCGAAGAGAGAGTTGCGGCAGTTGGTCAGTCCGATACTTCTCAGTTGCTCCGACTCCACAGCCGAGCTTTCCTCATCCTGCACCACCACCGCCGGCAGTTGCTTATGGTCGCCTATCATGATGAACTTACCGATGGAAGGCACACCACCCTGTTGGTCGCAGAGCAGTCCCAACAGTTGCGGTTCAAGAATCTGTGAGGCCTCATCGAAGATAGCCACATCGAAGTGTTTTATTTTCAGAATAGCTGCGGACGACACCAGGGAACTGACCGTACCCACCACAATCGGGGTGTCCACAATCAGCCGTCTCACCGACTCCCTCCTCACGTCGTCCCCCACCAAGTTCTCAATCAGATGCGAGCGGGAGGACGCGCCGCACGAGAGTCCCCTACCCACACGCAGGTAATCACAGTCGCCCAGAGTCTCACAAATCTCGTCCACCGCCCTGTTGGTATACGCCAACAGCAGCAGCGACCGTCCCTCCAACCGGAACTCCTCGACCATGGACTTCAGCGCGACCGATGTCTTGCCAGTTCCCGGAGGACCGAGCAGAAGGAAATAGTCCTCCGCCTGTTTCGCCCGAAGCACTATACCGTCAATCTGCGGATTGATGTATTTGCCCTTGAGGCCCACTGAGGTGTTAACCGCAGCGTCACGTTGGCACAGAAGCAGGTCACGCCGGCCCTTGGGTGCGATAAGGAACGAATAGAGCCCACGGTACAGCGGACGTATCGACGAGTCCATGTACTCGTGTTCTATGGCGTACAGACTGTCAACAGGCAACAGCAGGGGGTTCGACTGCGGATGCCTCAACAGCAGGGTGACCGACTTGTCGTCGTACGACTCCACCCCACAGCGTATCACCTGACGGGTCACCGCTGTGTCGGAATCCGAATTTCTCTGGTAAAGGATTACAGAGTCGCCCACCCGGAAGTTGGGCGAAGCATACTCCTTTCCAATAGGTTTCAACAGTCTCACTGACGTGATTACACCGCCCTCTCCCCCACCTGAGAGAGTGGACAGCCGTCCGTCCTCGTCACACTCCAGCGACAAGTCCACCATGATGTCTCCGTCCTGCAGTTTGGTTTCGAGGTCTGAATTCCACAGGTTCGACATTCCCCGCGCCACTCCCGCGCCTCCGTCGCCCACCCTTGCAAGGTACTGTTCACGCGCGATAAAAGAGAAGAAGGTATAGAAATAGTCGAGCGCGAGAGGGTCGGCCTCATGCAGAGGCAGCAACAGTTGTTCAAGGTCCGGACGCTCATAGTCAGTCCACAACCGTCCAGTGACTCCATTGGTGTTCAGGTCGTCCGCCCTCAGTCCGTCAAGACAGTCGCGCAAGTGTCCGTCCCTTATGTCCCGTTCGAGCAGCACAATTCCGTTCCTTATGTCCATCATGCGGTAGACAGCCTCACGGTCGGCACTCTGTTCGAGCAGCACGGGGTATTTGGAATAGAACAGGTAGCCATGCACCTTCCGGCGCGGCACACCCAAATTATAATAAAGTATCTCCTTGTACAGAACCATCTGCATCAGATGTTCTGTCTTGGCGGTCTGACGCAGCTTGTCCCACTGTCCCGACTTCATCTCAATCAGGTTCCTGTAGTCCGCCTGCAGGAAGTCGAAACGTCCCTGGATGCCCAGAGTCTCACAGAAGAACGACGGTTCGAGCATCACGTTTCCCTCAGCCCCCACGAAATTGGGGTCGGAAGCGAGTCTGCGCACCGTGGTCTTTATGTTATGGAACTGCCGCTCACACTCGTTGAAGAAACCCGAGTCGATGCCGTCACAGGCGGTGATGTCGATAAGGCTCGACTTGAAAGCCTTCCGCACCGACTCCACGTACGACACCTCGGGGTTGTTCACGCAGTCGTCGAGAAACTGCCCCGTGATATTTCCAAGCACGATGTAGCGGTTGGTCTCCGTAGGCTCGAACTTACGCAGCAGATAATTGACCGGAGACTCACCGTAATCCTTCAGACAGCCACAGATGGAGGTCACGTCGACCATATAGTCCGGTTCAAGGATTATCATCTCGGGACGTATCGTGCCGGCCACCTCGTCCACCACAGCCGACACGGCATTGAACTGCATACCGTGGCTTATCCGCGCGGCAGCGCTGCGTGTCTGTCCGTTGGCCGAGAAGTCTATCTTCCAAAGAGACGGCTGGAACCCGCGCGGAGGCACCGCATAGATCCAGCCGTCGTTCTTCCTCTCCGCCACGAGACGGATTGACTTCCGTACCGTGTCATTCAATTCCTCCGACCAAGCAAGTTTATTGACAAGTCCGGTAGTCACTTATTCCCACTCGATTGTTGCTGGCGGTTTGGAAGATATGTCGTAGCAAACGCGGTTGACACCCTTCACCTTATTTATTATGTCGTTGCTCACCTTAGCCATGAAGTCGTAAGGGAGTTTCGCCCAGTCGGCTGTCATAGCGTCGGTGGAAGTGACTGCCCTGAGAGCCACAGGATGCTCGTATGTGCGCTCGTCGCCCATGACACCCACCGACCTCACCGTCGAGAGGAGTATCGCTCCCGCCTGCCATATCTGGTCGTACAGGCTCACCTCAATCTCTCCGTCCTTCATGTCGGCCGGCACCCCGGCGGCAAGCACCCTCCGGGCTTCCTCGCCCGAGAGTTTCACCTTATACTCACGCAGACCGCGCACGTAGATGTCGTCCGCATCCTGAAGTATACGCACCTTCTCCGGGGTGATGTCCCCGAGGATACGCACAGCCAGTCCCGGTCCCGGGAACGGATGGCGTGTAATCAGGTGTTCAGGCATTCCGAGACTGCGCCCCACCCTGCGCACCTCGTCCTTGAAGAGCCACTTAAGCGGCTCGCACAGCGACAGGTTCATCTCCTTAGGCAGACCGCCCACGTTATGGTGGCTCTTGATGGTCTTGCCCGTTATGTTAAGGCTCTCGATGCGGTCGGGATAGATGGTTCCCTGCGCAAGCCACTTCGCGTCCTTTATCTTCTTCGCCTCGGCATTGAACACCTCCACGAAGTCGCGTCCTATGATCTTACGCTTCTGCTCCGGGTCGGTGACACCTGCCAGGTCAGCGAAGAACTTGGCGCTTGCGTCCACACCGATGACGTTGAGTCCGAGACACTCGTAGTCGTGCATCACGTCATGGAACTCGTTCTTCCTCAACATTCCGTGGTCCACGAAGATGCAGGTGAGCTGGTTGCCTATCGCCTTGTTGAGCAACACAGCGGCCACCGACGAGTCCACACCGCCCGACAGACCGAGAATCACCCTGTCGGAACCAATCTGTTCCTTCAGTTCACGTACCGTGGACTCCACGAAAGAGGCACTGCTCCAGTCCTGCTTTCCGCCACAGATGTCAACCACGAAGTTCTTCAGCAGTTGAGTGCCTTGAAGCGAGTGGAACACCTCGGGATGGAACTGCACGCCCCACACCTTCCTGTCCTCCATCTGGTAGGCAGCGTATTCCACAGTGTCGGTAGACGCAATCTTGCGGAAACCCTCAGGGAGTTTCGTGATGGTGTCCCCATGACTCATCCACACCTGACTGCCCTCCTCGAAGGAACGGAACAGAGGGTTCTCCGCCTCCATCCACTGCAGGTTGGCGCGGCCGTACTCACGCAGTCCGGCCGGCTCCACCGTTCCTCCGAACGTCTGTGCCATCAGTTGCGCTCCGTAACAGATTCCGAGTACGGGATACTTGTCGATGATGGGTTTGAGGTCTGGGCGGAACGCCTTCCCGTCGTAAACGCTGAAGGGGGAACCGCTCAGAATCACACCAATCACCGACTCGTCCTCAAAAGGGAATTTATTATAAGGAAGAATCTCACAGAACGTGTCGAGTTCGCGCACCCTTCGGCCGATGAGCTGCGTCGTCTGCGATCCAAAGTCGAGAATAATGATCTTCTGCATTTCTACTAAATCTGAATTTGGCTGCAAATTTACACAAAATCCATGGATTGGACTCTCTGACTATCGGAGAAAATCTCCATAGTCAGGGAAAAATATCTTCCCAGTCAGAGAGGAATATCCGTCCTGTCCCGGGAAAAGTCCTTCACACCCTTCCTTGCCTCCGCAGTCAGCGAGAGCATGAGAATGGAACATAACAAAAGCAATTTCATAATCCAAATACATTTATCGGCCACAAAAACACAAAATTATCAGAACAACGCCCCCCAAAACCGGAACTTTTCGTTAACTTTGTGGTAAATAGGAATTATATGGACGAGATAAAGGAAGGAGACAGTATAACCCATCACCTTGGCGGCATGTACCAGAACTGGTTTCTGGACTATGCGAGCTACGTGATACTGGAGCGTGCCGTGCCGCACATCATGGACGGACTGAAGCCGGTGCAGCGGCGCATCCTCCACTCCATGAAACGGATGGACGACGGCCGTTACAACAAGGTGGCGAACATAGTGGGCCACACGATGCAGTTCCACCCCCACGGCGACGCCTCCATCAAGGACGCGCTGGTGCAACTGGGACAGAAGGACCTGCTCGTGGACTGCCAGGGAAACTGGGGAAACATACTCACGGGCGACGACGCGGCAGCCGGCAGGTACATCGAGGCGAAGCTCTCGAAATTCGCCAACGAGGTGGCGTTCAACCCCAAGACCACTGACTGGAAACTGTCGTACGACGGACGCAACAAGGAACCGATAACCCTACCGGTCAAGTTTCCTCTGCTACTCGCCCAGGGAGTGGAGGGCATCGCCGTGGGTCTGTCGTCCAAAATCCTGCCGCACAACTTCAACGAGATCTGTGAGGCTGCCGTGCATTACCTGCACGGGGAGCCGTTCCAACTGTACCCGGACTTCCTCACCGGCGGTTCGGTGGACGTGTCGAAGTACAACGACGGACAGCGGGGCGGTTCGGTGAGGGTGAGGGCGAAGATAGAGAAGCTCGACAACAAGACCCTCGTCATCCGCGAGATTCCGTTCGGAAAGACATCCACCACCCTCATCGACTCGATTCTGAGAGCCATCGACAAGGGGAAGATCAAGGCAAGGAAGGTGGACGACAACACCGCCGCCAACGTGGAGATACTGGTACACCTGATGCCGGGTGTCTCAAGCGACAAGACCATAGACGCGCTCTACGCCTTCACCGACTGCGAGATAAGCATCAGTCCCAACTGCTGCGTCATCGACAACCGTATGCCGCAGTTCCTCACCGTCAGCGACGTGCTGCGGAGGTCGGTGGACTACACCAAATACCTTATCCGCAGGGAACTGGAAATCCGCAGGGACGAACTCATGGAACAACTCTTCTTCTGTTCCCTGGAGAAGATATTCATCGAGGAGCGCATATACAAAGGGAAGCCGTTCGAGAACGCCGAGAACACGGACGCCGCGCTCGCTTATGTGGACGAGCGGTTGGAACCGTTCAAGAAAGACCTCGTGAGGGAGGTGACACGCGACGACCTGCTCCGTCTGCTGGAGATAAAGATGCAGCGCATACTCAAGTTCAACAAGGACAAGGCGGACGAACTGATTCTGAAGATAAAGGAGGAACTGGAACAGATTGCGCGCGACCTCGACAACCTGGTGGAGGTGACAGCCGAGTGGTTCAAGTACCTGCAGGGCAAGTACGGATCCGACCACCCGAGACTCACGGAGATACGCAACTTCGACACCATACAGGCAGCCACCGTGGCGGAGGCCAACCAGAAGCTCTACATCAACCGCACTGACGGTTTCGTGGGAACGGGACTGAAGAAGGACGAGTTCGTGTGCAACTGCAGCGACATCGACGACATCATCATCTTCTACAAGGACGGAACGTACAAGACCACCAAGGTGTCGGAGAAGACGTTCGTGGGAGAGACGGAGAAGGCGAAGAAGGAAAAGCGGAAGACGGAAATCATACATGTGGCGGTGTTCAAGAAGAACGACAGCCGCACTATATATAATGTGTGCTACAAGGACGGGGCAAGTGGGGTGACGTACATCAAACGCTTCAACATAACCACACTGAGCCGCGACCATGAGTACGACCTGACGATGGGTACGCCAAAGTCGAGGGTCACCTACTTCACCGCCAACGCCAACGGTGAGGCGGAGGTGATAAAGGTAACCCTCAAGCCACAGGCGAAACTGAAGAAACTCATCTTCGACAAGGACTTCAAGGACATTGCCGTCAAGGGACGGAGCGCGAGGGGCAACCTGCTTACCAAGTACGAGGTGCTGCGCATCGGCCTCAAGTCACACGGTGGCAGTACCCTGGGAGGACGCGACGTGTGGTTCGACGAGGACGTGAAACGTCTCAACTACGAGAACCACGGCAAGTACCTCGGAGAGTTCTTCAACGACGACAAGATACTGGTGGTACTCGACAACGGAGAGTTCTACACCACCGGCTTTGACCTCAACAACCACTACGAGCAGAACATACAGGTAATCGAGAAGTACGACAGCGACAAGGTGTGGACAGCCGTGCTTACGGACGCGGACAACCAGAACCTGCCCTACATCAAACGGTTCACTATGGAGGAGGCGCGCAAGCGGCAGAACTGCCTTGGCGACAATCCGGAGTCACGTCTGCTGCTGCTCACCGACACCGCCCACCCACTGCTGATACTGACCTTCGCCCAGCCCGACACCTTCCGTGGGCCACAGGAACTGGACGCAGAGGAGTTCATCGCGGTCAAGGGCTTCAAGGCGAAAGGCAAGCGACTCACACCCTACGCACTGGAGAGTGTGGAGGAGAAGATTGTGGAACCGGAAGATACTGAGGAGTCTGAAGACACAACGGACGGAACGGACGGAACTGAGCCTGATAACGGAGACATAAGCGGTGAGGGCGGAGAAGAGACCAACGAGAAGGTTGAGACACCAAAGGAAGTGGAGGTTGAGATTCCAAAGCCCGAGGTTGAGATTCCAAAGCAGGAAAAGCACGAACCGGAGAAGCCCGAGGTACACGAGTCGGACGAGGAATACCGCAAGAAGAACCCGCCCCACCACGAGGGTCCGATACAATTGACCCTCTTTTAGAACATGCGGACACTGACAGCGATACTGGCGACGATAATATTTTGTCCGCTGACAGCCTCAGCGCAGGACGTGACAGCGGACAGTCCCACCACCCGACTACTGCTCGGTGTGGGTTCTCACGACGTACTCGACACCTACCTCTCACCTTATTCATATAAAGGGGAGAAGTTCGGTGTGACTCTGGAGAAGCGGTACAGTCACACGATGCACCGCACACATATCTTCTTCGGCTGTATGAAGAACCCGGCGAAGAACACCGACGAGTTCGACGCGGGACTGACCTATTCCCTCGCCCACCATTTCCGGCTTATCCAATCAGGCAACTGGACTGTACAGGCCGGACCGATGGGACAGGTGCGGTTGGGATGTCTCTACAACAGGAGGAACGGCAACAACCCGGCACAGGCGAAAGTCTCACTCATGGCACACGCGTCGGCCGCCGCCGCCTACTCCTTCAACCTGCGGGACAAGGAATGGACGGTGGAAGGTACGGTGGACGTGCCTGTCATTGGACTCGCCTTCTCCCCACAGTTCGGACAGTCGTACTACGAGGTGTTAGTGGGAGGAGACTACGACCACAACTGTGTGCCGGCACACACGTTCAACACTCCGTCGGTGGAATACCGTCTGCTACTCGACTTCCCCTTGGGACATTCGCAGTGCTACCTGGGCTACAACGGACAGATCCACCAGACCACATACAACAACCTCAGATACCATGCGTACACACACTCCGTGGTCGTTGGCATAAAACTGTAGAAGACAAAAACGCAAGAACATGAAGGGACACATTTTCATACCCTCAATCATACTCACACTCACGCTGATCGGGGGCTGCGTCGGAGAGGAACTGCCGACGGACAACACCCCCTCGGGCAACCTTGAGGCACTGTGGCAACTGCTGGACGAGCGGTACTGCTTCTTCGACTACAAGAAAGAGGAACTGGGACTGGACTGGGACGAGGTACACGAGAGGTACAGGAAGCAGGTGAACGACAACATGACCCCACTGCAACTCTTCGAGGTGTGCTGCAACATGATAGGCGAGCTGCGCGACGGACACGTCAACCTCGGAGCGTCGTTCGACCTCGGGCGCAACTGGAGCTTCTGGGAAGACCATACGGAGAACTACTACGACTCCATCGCGCGCGGCTATCTGGGGACGGACTACAACATAGCGTCCGCACTGAAGTACAAGGTGCTGGACGACAACATAGGATACGTGAGGTGCGAGAGCTTCAACGACGGACTGGGCGAGGGCAACATAAGCAGCATGATGTTGCTGCTCGCGCCCTGCAACGGACTGATTATGGATGTCCGCGGAAACGGAGGAGGAATGCTGACCAACGCCCGGAAACTGGCTTCGTACTTCACCAACGAAAAGACACTCGTGGGCTACTCCTACCACAAGACGGGCAAGGGACACAGCGACTTCTCCTCGCCAGAGGCTGAATATCTGGAACCCGGGAGCGGCATAAGGTGGCAGAAGAAGGTGGTGGTGCTGACCAACCGCAAGTGCTACTCAGCCACCAACGAATTCGTGAAGATGATGAAGTGCTTCCCGAACGTGACCCTGTTGGGCGACACCACAGGCGGAGGGTCGGGACTGCCGTTCACACAGGAGGTGCCGTGCGGATGGAGCGTGAGGTACAGCGCGGTCGTGTATGTAGACAGGGACAAGCGGCACACCGAGTTCGGCATCGCGCCCGACATACGGGTGGACATGGACATGGCGGACGTGGCGAGGCGCAAGGACACCCTCATCGAACGCGCCAGACAATACTTAAACGGAAGCGACAAATGATTGACTACAGTATACTGGAAGGAAAGACGGCCGCGTTCT
The DNA here is from genome assembly GCA_963594655.1 of Candidatus Methanomethylophilaceae archaeon. Classification (GTDB taxonomy): domain Bacteria; phylum Bacteroidota; class Bacteroidia; order Bacteroidales; family Bacteroidaceae; genus Colivivens. The sequence continues at coordinate 7,127 of CAVBFD010000033.1, read as the reverse complement.
TCACCCTGGGATGCAAGCTCAACTTCGCTGAGACATCCACTCTGGGCGAGGCTCTCATGAAGCATGGGGTGAGGAAAGCGGGGAAAGGAGAGGCGGCGGACATCTGCGTGGTCAACACGTGCAGTGTGACCGCCCAGGCGGACAGCAAGTGCCGCCAGGCCATCCACAGGATAATAAAGGAGAACCCCGGATCGTTCGTGGCGGTCACAGGCTGTTACGCCCAACTGAGTCCGCAGACCATCAGCGACATCCCCGGGGTGAGTCTCGTGGTGGGCGCGCAGTACAGGGGCGAACTGATTCCGCAGATGTGCTACATGATGAGTCAGGGGACACCGCCACCGGAAAGGGCGGAGGGAAAGGGCCGGGAGTTCTTCCCGTCCTGCTCACGAGGCGACCGCACACGCTACTTCCTCAAGGTACAGGACGGATGCAACTACTTCTGCACCTACTGCACCATACCCATGGCACGAGGCAGGAGCCGTAACGGATCGGTAGAGTCCATAGTACAACAGGCTCGTTCCGTGGCGGAGAAAGGCGGTAAGGAGATAGTGCTTACCGGAGTGAACATCGGCGATTTCGGGCGCACCACCGGAGAGACCTTCCTCGACCTCATACGCGCGCTTGACAAGGTGGACGGCATCGACCGTTACAGGATTTCGTCAATCGAGCCAGACCTGCTCACCGACGGGATAATAGAGTTCTGCGCACAGTCGCGCGCTTTCATGCCCCACTTCCACATACCGTTACAGAGCGGCTGTGACGAGGTGCTGCGGCTCATGCACCGCCACTACGACACTGCGCTGTTCCGCCACAAGACCGAGCGCATCAGGGAACTGATGCCCGACTGCTTCATCGGAGTGGACGTGATGACCGGTACCCGGGGCGAGACACAGGAGTACTTCGACCGCGCGTACGACTTCATCCAGAGTCTCGACATAACCCAACTGCACGTGTTCACCTACTCCGAACGTCCGGGTACGAAAGCCTTGCAGATAAGTCACACGGTGAGTCCCGAGGAGAAGCACGAGCGCACCACACGACTCCTCAAGCTCTCCGGGGAGAAGACTCACGAGTTCTACAGCCGCCACACGGGACGCACCGCCAAGGTGCTTATGGAACACACATCGAGACCGGGCAAGCCGATGAACGGCTTCACGGACAATTATATCAGAGTGGAAATGCCCAACGACCCGAGTCTGGACAACAGGATTGTGGAGGTGCGGTTGGGCGGATTCAATAAAACAAACGACGCCTTATGTGCAGACTTGCTATAGTGATACTCAACTGGAACGGAGCGGAGATGATGCGGAAGTACCTGCCCACGGTCATCCGATGCTCTCGGCACGATGGCGTGGAGGTCATCGTGGCGGACAACGCCTCCACCGATGAGTCCGTCAGTATGCTGCGGACGGAGTTCCCCGACACACGGGTCCTGCAGCTCGACCGCAACTACGGTTTTGCCGAGGGTTACAACAGGGCGTTGGCCCTCGTGGACGCCGAGTACTACCTGTTGCTCAACAGCGACGTGGAGATACGTCAGACGGACTGGACAGCACCGATGCTGGAGTATATGGATGCCCACAGGGAGGTGGCAGCGTGCCAGCCCAAACTACTGAAGCTACGGGAGGAGAAGCCCTCAGACGGACACCTCTTCGAGTACGCCGGAGCGGCAGGAGGCTTCATCGACAAGTACGGCTACCCCTACTGCCGGGGAAGGGTCTTCTCCACAGTGGAGAAGGACGAGGGACAGTACGACGACATAGTGCCTGTCATGTGGGTAACCGGAGCAGCCATGATGGTGAGGGCGGAAGTCTACCGCAAGGCAGGAGGACTCGACCCCACCTTCTTCGCACACATGGAGGAGATTGACCTCTGCTGGCGGATGCGCACCATGGGCTACAGGCTCGTGTGCGTCAGTGCCAGTACCGCCTTCCACCTCGGTGGAGCGACACTCAACCAAGGCAACGCACGGAAGACATTCCTCAACTTCCGCAACAACCTGCTGATGATCTACAAGAACCTGCCGCAGGAGGAACTGCGGAAAGTGCTGCGCACAAGACGGTTGCTTGACTTCCTCGCCGCCATGCAGTTCCTCGTGAAGGGCGACACCGCCAACATGAAGGCTGTGTTCCGGGCTGACAGGGAGTTCCGGCGGCTGCAACCGTCGTACGAGGCAGTGCGAGAGGAGATTCAGAAGAACCGCACGACAGTTAAGGGGACAGACCCGCGGAACACGCCAACCACCCTACCCGACCACACCGGTGTCTCCATCCTCTGGCAGTACCATGTCCTGAGAAGGAAAACATACCGTCAGATACACGGTGCAACAGTACATTAACAGGTATGTAACACTATCGAAACATCAACCCACTAATTTTGCACGATAAACACACAAAAGACATGAAACCAACAAGAATGAGAAGCGTCTTCACACTGACGCTGTGCTTGTGCCTGTCCGCTGCGGCAAGTGCGCAGGACATGAAAATAGGAGGAACGATACGAGGGAAATACGAATGGCAGCCCCAGGACGGGGAAAACAGGTTCGAGGTAAGAACGACCCGGGTCAATGTATCAGGAAAACTCAACCCACAGATTTCATACAAGGCGGAGATTGACCTCTGCGACGAGGGACAGATAAAGATGCTTGACGCCTACACCAGGGTACATCCGTGGAAAACACTGACACTCACCATCGGACAGATGCGTGTGCCGTTCACCATAGACGCACACCGCGCGCCTCACCAGCAGTTCTTCGCCAACCGCTCGTTCCTCGCCAAGTATGTGGGCAACGTGCGCGACGTGGGTTTCTGCGCAGGTTACACGTTCGACCTCGGGATGCCACTGATAGTGGAGGCGGGACTCTTCAACGGTTCGGGGTTGACCAGTCAGAAGGACTACTGGACACGGCAAGTCAACTTCTCCGCCAAGGCGCAGTTGAAGTTGCCCTTCGGTCTCAACGTCGTCCTTAGCGCACAGAAGATAAAGCCGTCGGACGCAATCATCACGATGTACGACTGTGGACTGTCATACACCCGGGGCAGACTGCTTGCGGAAGTGGAATACCTCTACAAGCACTACCAGCACGACGCGTTCCACCCGGTACACTCGTTCAACAGCATCATCAGCTACGACATCCCCCTGCGCAAGTGCTTCTTCCACAAAGTGACACCACTCATCCGCTACGACTACATGCAGGACCACAGTGACGGCAAGCACTACCTCGACGGAGTGCAGAACGACGCCGGCACACTCATCGTCAACGACTACCAGCGCAGCCGTATCACAGCCGGAGCGACCCTGAGTATCGACAAGCCGTTCATCTCCGACATACGCGTCAACTACGAGAAATACTTCTACCGCAGCGGAGCCGTACCCAAAGTGTCGGAACAGGACAAGATTGTCATCGAGGTGATGACACACTTCTAACGCTACTGAGGTAAAAAACTCCGAAGTACACCGAATGGATGAGGTCTAACAACCTCATCCATCACCTTTTTGTTAGTCTTCCAAACGTTCCGCACACGCCTTTACCATTGCCCTCGCTTCACCCAGGCTGAACCTCTTGGGGTCAAAGTTGCCGCCTAACCAGTTCACCATTTCCTCGTACTCTTCGACATTTGGATCCTTCAGCACGTTGAGCAGATGGCGATAGCCACCTACGCCACCACAATCCTCCGGAGGGCAAGCGCCAGTGCCTTTCAGCAGTTGTACCTTTACCTTTTCCTTCTCACCCACAGCCAGCTTCGACACAAGGGTAATCTCATGAATCCAGCTGTCGCCGAAGTCATACTCCCACTTTATCTTGCTGTTCACCCTACCCAACAGGTTGCCTATAGTGTAGGCAGAGGCATCCAACTCATTGCCCATCGCCCAATCGTCCTCTTGCGGAACGAGATAAAAAGCATTGCCGTCGATAAACTGGTTGAGATGATATCCCTCCCATCCTACCGCGTCGATAAGTATTTCGCCCAGATTCTCCAAGGTCATGTCCGAGGGAACGACCAGTTGGCGGTACACCTTGCGTGGCGAACCCTTCAGTGTCACGTCCAGAGTAAGGGCATACTTCTGCTTGCCACCCTTACCCTTGGTTGGTTTCGACTTCGGCTTGTATTCCACGTCATCGTCCCAATCGTCGCCAAACAAACAGTTGTCCAAGTACACTCTATCATCATTTAACTCAAAAACACAGTCCTCGTCCTCAACCAATTCATTCAACAAGTCCTTGAAATCCTTAATCTCCACAACAGGATGATCAGTTCCCTGGGTGAGCAACTTTGTCACACCCTTTATGCCACCCCTTATTGCCACAGCCGGAACATTGTATTTCTTGTAGATATCCTTGATAATAGGCAGCAAATCAGCCGCCTTGATTTGTGCGAGCGACATCACCACCCAGTCCATCGTCATCGCTGACAGTGTCTTGCCTATGCACGTCCTGAGTATGTCAGCTACCCACGCCAACACCGGTAGGCGGAAGAAAGGATCCTCCACCGCCATCTGAATCACAGCATTGAGAATCGTAGGGTAAACCTCCAACACAAACCCGTCGGTCTTCATCATCTCCTTCAGTTCCTCAAGATGGTCTTTGCCGACATGCGCCAGCATCAATATTGCAGCATCCCCAAAACCGCTATAATAGAATGTAAAGAAGGCCGGACCTTGCTTGAATGTCTCCAGAATAACGTCAAAGAGTCCCACCAGTTGGAAATCGTCCACCAGTTGGAAGATGGCAAGCAACGGCATACAGCCGACATCCACACCTTCTTCAAAATTGCGTGACTGTCCGTCAGCAAGAATCTGTACCAAAAGATTGCGGACAGCCTCCTCCCGCTCTTGCTGGGAGAGCTTGACCAAAGCCTCGTGCGCCTTGGCGTACGCCGCCAACGCCTCGCCAGGTTTCGCTACCTCCAACAGCGGCTTGAGTTCGCCCATCAGAGGCTTTACCATCTTGGAATAGTCAGGACATTGGTAGGTGTACACCTCTTCCCGTATACCCTGTATGCCCTTTCCAGAGCTCGCAAGATACTCCAACGTATCCCAAACCTTCATCTGCTGCTCAGGTGAGAGTCCGTCCAGTATTTTGCCAAACGCTTCCATAAGAGGAAGGTCTGCTCCCGTTTTCTTCTTTGCCATAATTTTAGTCTTTTCCTTTATTATATTACAAATGCGACTCTGGTTTAGGTACATTCTCCCTAATGACCTCTTTCTGCACCATAATCGCAGTATTGTTTGATAGATAAGACAAAATTACGGTATTTATGTCTAATACACAAGACAAACACTGTATTTAACAGAATCACCACTCGCTGAGGTTCGCCACTGCCTCTATTGCCATCTCCACACTGTCATCCAACTGGCTGAAGAAATCCATCCCGGTCTCCGCCTCCACCTCGTCCACAGTGCGCGCGTAATAGTCCATATCATGGTGTCCTGACTGGTTTTCGTAGATGAAGCCTATGGCCTTGGGACTGCCCGAGACGAACGTCAGCACTACTTTGAAGAATGCGTCTGGCACAGCCACCCGGTTGTCGCCCACGGTCTTGTAGTCCTTCGACCGGAACACCGGTCCCGCCACGATATAAACCTTGCCGTACCTGCGCGCCCAGTCCCGGCACTCCTCCTCCAGATACTTCCAGTCGCGCTGGTTGAGGTCTCCGTCCTGCGGACAGATATTGGTCATGAGATACGACTCGCGCCGTGCCTTGTACGACCATTTGTTGTCCGCCGCCGGACAGATGTGTCCACGCTGATAACCACACTCGCCCTCACGGATGTCAGCGTAAGTGGCGCGCGGTTCGGGTACGTCCTCATCCTCAATGAACTTCGTGCTGCCACCTCCGTACTCTCCGTCCGCATGGTCGGATGTCAAGACCCATCCCACCCAGTTGGGAGTCCGTGTGTCCCTGTTGTACGACGTGGTGTATGCCATACGACAGAGAACCTGACTGGGTACACCGTCCGACTGCAGCACTGGTATCTCGTAAGATGGAGTTTCAGACGAATCATTGTCGATGGAGGTGTCTGTGCGGTCTTGACCGTGCGGACTGGTCATGTTCCAACCCACTGCCACCACCAGTGCCAGCACCACCACGATTACCCAAGCGCCTTTTACGCTGTTTGTCTTCCTTCCCATCACTTCGTGTCAGTATATCCGTCCGACTTCAGCAGGTCGATGACCTTGCCCTTCAAGTCGCCCTGTATTACAATCTCGCCGTCCTTCACGCTTCCCCCTACCCCACACTTGGTCTTCAGGTACTTGCCAAGCGACTTGAGGTCTTCGGACGTACCTACAAACCCACGGACGATGGTAACGGTCTTGCCGCCCCTGCCGTTCTTCTCTATAGCGACCCTCAGGCGTTGCCTGTTCTTCTCCAGAGTCTCCGCCTCCTCCGCCTCGTCTGTGGAATAATTGAAATCGGTGTTAGTCGAGTAGACCACACCCAACCTGTCTTTCCAGTCGTTCTTCGCCATCTTCCTCTTTTTCCTTATTATATTATGCCTACTGCCAAAAACAAACAAAGAGATTGAACAACTCAATCTCTTCTAACCTATCTTTTCAACTCCTGTGGGCGTTGACGGATTGCTTTCATTGCATTTCAGCTATCCTTTCAACTCCTGTGGGCGTTGACGGATTCGAACCGCCGACCCTCTGCTTGTAAGGCAGACGCTCTGAACCAGCTGAGCTAAACGCCCGGAAGTTGTTTCAATATGTCGGGATGACACGACTCGAACGTGCGACCCCTTGGTCCCAAACCAAGTATACTACCAACTGTACTACATCCCGTCTTCTGATGTTTTCCTCAAAAGCGGTGCAAAGGTACAGCCTTTTTCCGAACTGACAAAACTTTTCCCGACTTTTTTTTCATCAAAAAGCCCCGACTTAACCGTCTACCTCCTCACAAACTCCTAATTCTTTACGTTACTCACCTTTTTGAAGTATGGGGCAAAGTTACGAAATAATCATGAACCAACGCCAAAGAATCCGGATAAATCCGCACTATGCACAGAGCATCATGTTTTAAAGCCATCCACAGCGAGTCATCAATGACTCCCTATGGATGACACCCATGCGCTGCCTACAGATTGAAGTCAGTGCGCAAAATCTCAGCGAACTTGGCGGCTCCGTG
>CAVBFD010000032.1:0-27968 GCA_963594655.1 Candidatus Methanomethylophilaceae archaeon | reverse complement strand
GCACTGCAATGTGGGAGAGTAGGTCGCCGCCTTTTTTAATACAACGAGTCTTCTGGACACACGTCCGGAGGACTCGTTTTTTTTTGTGCCTGTCCAAGTTTTTCCGCATTGTGGTTTGCGTTTGGGGGAAAATTCGTAACTTTGCAACTACTAAACGAACTGTACTGTAGGAAAACATTTAACAGGAGAAGATATGGAGAAAGAACAATTGGTGGCTGAGATAAAGCAGATGCGCCGCGAGAAGAATGCGGTCATCCTTGCCCATTACTATACTGAACCCGATGTGCAGGATATAGCCGACTTTGTGGGTGACTCTCTGGCGTTGGCACAGGAGGCGGCGAAGACGGATGCGGACATCATCATCATGTGTGGCGTTCACTTCATGGGAGAGACCTGTAAGATATTGTGTCCCGACAAGAAAGTCATTGTCCCGGACCTTGAGGCAGGTTGCTCTCTTGCGGACAGTTGCAAGGCAGAGGATTTGAAGGCTTTCATTGAAGGACATCCCGGATATAAGGTGGTCAGTTATGTCAACACCACTGCCGCCGTCAAGGCGTTGAGTGACGTGGTGGTGACCAGCTCGAACGCACAGAAGGTGGTGGACTCTTATCCGAAAGACGAAAAACTGATATTCGGTCCAGACCACAATCTCGGTGAATACATCAACAGTACGACAGGAAGACAGATGTTGCTTTGGAACGGTGGCTGCCATGTCCACGGACGTTTTTCGTTGGAGGGCATCCTTCAGTTGAAGAAGGAACATCCGGCGGCCAAGGTGCTGGTGCATCCTGAGTGTCCGGCAGCCATACAGGCAGTAGCCGACAAGATAGGATCCACAGCGGGACTGCTCAATTTCTCCAAACAAGACAGTGCTAAGGAGTATATAGTGGCCACAGAAAGTGGAATCCTTCACAAGATGACTGAGGCGTGTCCCGACAAGACTTTCTTACCAGCACCACCCGAGATGACTGAAGGAATGGGGTGCAGCTGTAACGAGTGCAGTTTCATGCGTCTCAACACTCTGGAGAAACTGCATAAGGCTCTGATGACTGAACAGCCGGAGATAACCGTATCGGATGAACTGATAGAGAAAGCGGTGAGACCGATACATAAAATGTTGGAACTGAGCAGATGAATTCAGTAGCCGCTTTGGTATCAGGAGGCGTGGACTCAGCCGTGAGTGTCTACCAGCTAAAGGAACATGGGTACGACCCACATCTCTTTTACATTAAAATCGGACCGGACAAGGACACTGAGTGGAACTGCACGTCTGAGGAGGATGTGGAGATATGCAAGTGGCTTGCCCGCAGGTACGGTTGTAAGTTTGACATCATTGACCTGCACAGGGAATACTGGGACAAGGTGGTGGGTTACACCATGGACAAGGCGCGTCAGGGACTGACTCCCAACCCCGATGTCATGTGCAACAAACTGATAAAGTTCGGTTGTTTCGAGGAGGTGGCAGGCAAGGACTTTGACTGTACCGCCACCGGTCATTATGCCACTACAACTGTGGTTGACGGCAAGACATGGCTCAGTACCAGTCCCGACCCGGTGAAGGACCAGACCGATTTCCTCTGCCAGATAGACTCGCTGCAGGTAAGTAAACTGATGTTCCCGATAGGACACCTGTGGAAACATGAAGTGAGGGAAATAGCCGAGAGGGAACGTCTGCTCAACGCGCGGCGCAAGGACAGCCAGGGCATCTGTTTTCTGGGCGACATAGACTTCCGTGAATATATAAAGAAAAACCTCGGTGAGAATCCCGGAGACGTGAGGGAACTGGAGACTGGACATAAGATAGGGACACATAAAGGACTGTGGTTCTATACCATCGGACAACGCAAGGGTTTGGGCTTCGGAGGCGGCCCGTGGTTTGTGGTGAAGAAAAACATCAAGCGCAACATCCTGTTCGTGAGCCACGGCTACGAACCCGAGAAGGTCTACAAAGACCATGTGAAGATGGCGGATTTCCATTTCATCACCGAAGACCCATGGGGCGGAGATGACGGGGCGGAACACAGGATTACATTCAAGATAAGGCACACACCGGAGTATCTTGGCGGAGTCATGCGGAAAGATGATGACGGACTGTGGCATGTTCATGCCGACGAGAGGATTCACGGTGTCGCTCCAGGACAGTACTGTGTGGTGTACGACGGAAACCACCACCTGTGCTTCGGGAGTGGAGAAATCATATAGACATAAATTCAGATGAGACAGATTATAGACATACACGGTGCGGTGGCGCGCCATCCCGCCTACAGGCTGGCCGAGCCGGTGGACTTCCAACTCAGTGAGGGAGAGCAACTGGCTATTGTGGGCGACAACGGATCGGGCAAGAGTCTGCTTGTGGACATCATCACAGGCAAGCATCCTCTGATTGACGACGGTAAAGGGTCGTACATCCATTATGACTTCACTCCACGTGAGTCGAAGATGGCGTATGACAATATCAAGCACATCACCTTTGAGGATGCCTACGGAACTACAGAAGGACATTATTATTACCAGATACGCTTCAACCAGACGGAGTTTGACGACAAGCAACACCTGTACATGCTTTCAAGCGGTGAACTGCGCAAGTACCAGTTGAAGAAGGTACTAGAGAGCAACCCGAGGGTGCTGATTCTCGACAATCCTTTCATCGGACTGGATGTCAACGCGCGTAAGGTACTCAACGACACACTGGTGAAACTGATAAAAGAGACCGACCTGCAACTTGTGTTCGTGTTGTCGAAGACAGACGACATGCCGGAGTTTGTGACACATGTGGTCGAGGTGAAGGACAGGACACTCGGTGAGAAGCGTACTTACGCCTCCTACATGCAGAGTCTTGCGCCAGTGCCGGAGAAGGTGCTGTCCGAGTCCAAGACAGAGGCAATCCTAAACTTGCCGTATTGTGACGGTGAGTCCGCCAACATACCGCAAGGCACACAGCCAGTGGTGGACTTCCGCAACGTATGTGTCAGGTACGGAGAGAGAACCATCCTGCGTGACCTTAACCTCACGGTCATGAACGGGGAACACTGGGCCCTGACAGGAGAGAACGGCGCCGGCAAGAGTACCTTGCTCAGCATCGTGTGTGCCGACAACCCACAGGCTTATGCCAACGACATCGTGCTGTTCGGACACAAGAGGGGGAGTGGCGAGTCGATATGGGACATAAAGAAACACATAGGATACATCTCGCCCGAGATGCACAGGGCTTTCATCCGTGACTATCCGGCCATCGATGTGGTGGCAAGCGGACTTCATGACACGGTGGGACTGTACAAGCGTCCCCGTCCCGACCAAGTGGGGATATGCGAGTTCTGGATGGACATGTTTGGAGTGGCGCAGTACAAGGACACGTCGTTCCTCAAGTTGTCGAGCGGAGAGCAGCGCCTGGTGCTGCTGGCGCGCACGTTCGTGAAAGACCCGTCCCTGATCATCCTCGACGAGCCTTTGCACGGACTCGACATGAAGAACCGCAGACTGGTGAAGGACATCATCGAGACATTCTGCGAGAGGCGCAACAAGACACTCATAATGGTAACCCACTATCAGGACGAGTTTCCTAAGTGCATCGACCACAGTATATTCCTGAAGAAAACGAACTAATTTACAAATAAGAACACATGAAAAGAATCTCAACTCTCATGGCCGCCATGATCGTGGCTGTCATGTCATTCGCACAGGCACAGCTGTTGCCTGACCTAACCTACAGTAATGAACCGGCTACGGTGAAAGGAAAGATCAAGGGTATGAACGACTCCAACAAGATGGACAGTATCACCGTCAGTTGCACTCCGTCATGGGCTACCGACGCCATCGTGGAGAAGGTGAAGGTGAATGTAGACGGAACGTTTGAGGCACAGTTCGACGTGTGTGTCAACTCGCTCGCGTCCGTAAGTCTCGGCGCCAAGAAAGACAAGCCGTTCTACATCGTGCCGGGTGAGACAGTGAGTCTGACCGTAGACCTCGCCAAGTCGCAGGTGGAGTGCGCAGGTCCGTTGGCGAAACTCAACAACTCGCTCGCCAATTATTACGAGGAGTACAACGAGCGTGGACTGAACAAGGAAATCAACGGTATGGGTATCCGTAACCTGAAGGGTTTCACTGTACGCCAGTACAAGGACAAGCTCATGTCAATGTACAATGAGGGAGTGAAGAAACTCAATGACGACAAGCGTCTGTCCGCCGAGTTCCGTGAGTACATGATTCCGTTCTACCAGCATGTCACGGTAGCCCTGATGTCGGGCTACAAGAAGATATTGGCGTATGCCAACCAAGGGAAGTTTGACGAGGCCCTGCCGACCGACTATTATGAAGGTGTGAAGGACTGGAACATCACTTCAAGGAACGGTTTCCTTTACGCTCATGGAGGCACTGCCGCTACCATGGCTGACATGATGTCGCAGACAACAGGTGGCAAGTTCACCGTTCCGGCAAGTGCGGACCAGGTGGTAGCCGCCAAGAAATACATGGCTGTACTCGACAACATGAAGGCGTTGACTGATGCTGATCTTGCCGCAGTCAAGTCGGAGTGTCCCGCCTTCGAGAACATGCTCAGCAAACAGAATGAGGTGACACTGGCGAAGATAGAGGAGAACAACAAAAACCATCTGTTTACCGTGAAGTCCATCGACGCAAACCTGTCGGGCGAGGATGTCTTCAAGGCAATCGTGAAGGACTACAAAGGCAAGACGGTGCTTGTGGACTTCTGGGCTACATGGTGCGGTCCCTGCCGCGCGGCGATGAAGACCATCCTTCCTGTGAAAGAGGAGCTGTGGGGCAAGGCCGCTTTCGTGTACGTGACTGGCGAGACCAGTCCCAAGGCTTTGTGGAACAAGATGATTCCCGAAATCCACGGAGACCATTATTATGTGACCGCAAGTCAGTGGGACACTCTCCTCAAGCAGTTCGATGCCCAGGGCATACCGGCTTATGTGGTTGTGGACAAGGACGGAAACGTGATGACAACCCACATTGGCTATCCCGGCAACGATGCCCTCAAGGAGGAACTCTCAAAATAACAGACAGGACTCCAAACTATATAGTCAAGATTATAAATCAAACAGATGAAGATAATTTATTTTCACGGTTTTGCGTCATCGGGCGCTACAGGTACGGCAGAACTGCTTCGCAAACTCCTACCGGAGGTGGAGGTGGTGTCTCCAGACATACCTGTAGACCCCGACGAGGCATTGCCTTACCTGAGACAACTGTGTGAGGACGAGAAGCCCGACCTCATCATCGGTACGTCTATGGGAGCCATGTACGCCCAACAGATGTTCGGCTACAAGAAGATTCTTGTGAATCCGTCGTTCAACATGTCCACCATGTCGAAGGTGTTCAAGACAGGCGAACATAAGTTTCTCAACGGACGTAAGGACAACCAGAAGACTTTCAAGATAACGAAGGAAATCATACAGAAGCACAACCGTATGGAGCGTCAGCAGTTCAAGGGCATCACTCCGTTCGATGAGGAGAACACCTACGGACTGTTCGGCATCAACGACAAGATTGTCAACACCTATGACATCTTCAAGAAGCACTACAAGAACGCGCAGCGGTTCGACGGTGAACACCATCTCAACGAGAAGGCGTTGAAGTCGGCGGTGATTCCTCTTGTGAAACAAATTCTTGGTTTGTAACTTATTGTGTTATTCTTTATTAATTGAAGCTCTTTTCGTATGTGACAGTGATTTCAGGTGCAAAAGATTTCCTTACCTTTGTCACCTGAAACTTAAACTACAATTTATTTGCCATTATGAGAAAACTGACATGGGCTTGTGCCTTGATTGTAAGTACGATGATAGTCGGTGCCTGTTCTGTTGACACCAACGACGACTCGTACGCTACCGTGACCTATTGGGGAGAGTGTGACAGTGTGGTGTTCACGGATTCCTGCGACACTGTGTTCGGCAAATACATCTATAGGGTGATTGCCTCAAAGAAAGTGCCGCTGGTGGGTGACAGTTCCCAATTCCAGGAAAAGGGACAATCTGACCAGAGTGACGTGCCCGCAGCCATTAATGTATGTAACCAAAAGGCTATAAAGACCTACGACGATATGTTGGTAACAGCCACTTCCACCCACATACGGTCTGAACTGGCCACCGCTGTGGGCGACACGCTGGATGTGGACTCGTTGGGATCGTTCAAGATTTACTATAGTCTGTACGGGTTCATCAACTCGTCCGCACAGTGGGTAGCAAGCTATGCGAAACCCTATTAGTGGAGACCATGCGGGTCTGTGCTTGTAGGGTGTTTCAACGGAAATGAACCATAATCAGTGAATAAAATGAGAAAACTTGTCTGTCTGTCGTTCATGGCACTTGCGCTCAGTGTGAACGGACAGCCACGGTATGACCTCGCCGGTATGCAGCGCGAGGACATGAACCGTGGACTTGTGGTCTACAAGACCGGTGGCGGTGACAGTGTCTGTGTCTCGTGGCGTTATCTGGAGGAAGACCCCATGACCACCGGGTTCAATGTGTACAGGAACGGTAAACGGTTGAATAAAAAGCCTGTCACGTCATCCACGTTCATGAAGGTGGCCGGCACTGAAGGAGGCGAATATGAGGTGAGGACAGTGGATTGCGGTAGGGAAACGCACCGCAAGGACGGACGGTTCACACTGAAAGCGTCCAGTCCGGACGGTTATCTGAGTATCCCTCTTGACGTGCCTCCGGCAGGACAGACACCCGACGGACATGAGTACAGCTACAGTGCCAACGACTGTTCCGTAGGTGATGTGGACGGTGACGGCGAGTATGAGATTATCCTCAAGTGGGATCCGTCGAACTCACACGACAATGCCCATGGCGGCTATACAGGCAATGTGCTTCTCGACTGCTATAAACTTGACGGACACAGGACCTGGAGAATAGACCTCGGACGTAATATCCGTGCCGGGGCTCACTACACCCAGTTCATGGTCTATGACCTCGATGGAGACGGCAAGGCGGAGGTGGTGATGAAAACCAGTGACGGCACCGTTGACGGAAAGGGCAGGGTGATTGGTGACAAGGATGCCGACTACGTGTCGCACACTGGACGTGTGGGCAGGATAATGAAGGGCAGTGAATACCTCACTGTGTTCAGTGGAGAGACCGGTGAGGCTCTCTGCACCGTCTGTTATGTACCGTCACGGGATTCCGGCTACTGGGGCGACGACTACGGCAACAGAAGTGAACGCTATCTTGCCTGCGTGGCTTACCTCGACGGTGTGCATGCGAGTGTGGTGATGTGTCGCGGTTATTATGCGCGTACCGCTCTCGCCGCATGGGACTGGGACGGCAAGACCATGAGCAGGCGGTGGCTTTTCGACTCACAGGACGACAAGTGGAGACTGTGGGGCGGTCAGGGCAACCATAACCTACGTGTGGCTGATGTGGATGCCGACGGCAGGGACGAGATAATATACGGATCGATGTGTGTTGACCATGACGGCACAGGACTCTACAATACCGGTATGGGACACGGAGACGCGATACATCTGTCCGGCTTCTTCCCTGACAGCGACAGACTTCAGGTGTGGGACGTGCATGAGAACAAACGTGACGGTTCCACCTTCCGTGACGCCGCTACCGGTGAGATTCTGTTCCAGATTAAGGCAAGTAAGGACGTGGGGCGCGGAATGGCATCCGACATAGACCCGACTAACTGGGGTGTGGAGATGTGGTCGTCAGCTTCCGGTGGCATACGTAATGTGAAAGGTGAAGTTATAAGCCAGGGACGTGTGTCTGTCAATTCCGCCATCTGGTGGGACGGTGACCTCAACAGGGAACTGCTGGACGGCGGGTGCGTCACCAAATACAACCCCGCGCGGCAGGACGTGTCCGTGTTGCTTGACGTACGGCAGGACTGTTCCTTCAACAACGGTTCAAAGAGCAATCCTTGTCTGGAGGCGGACATCTTGGGCGACTGGAGAGAGGAGCTGCTGGTGAGGACACACGACAGCCGTGAACTGCGAATTTATCTCACGGACATACCCACACGCTACCGGTTCCATACCTTTATGCAGGATATACCGTACCGCATAAGTGTGGCCACACAGAACGTGGCGTACAACCAACCGTCGGAACTGGGGTGCTACTTCGGGTCGGACTTCAAGGCAGGGCAGACCTTCCGCGGGTGGACTTTTGAGTAGTATGAACAAACAGACCAACAGATAAAACCAGAGACATAATGAATGACAAACTGGATTTGAGTTCACTTGAATGGATCAGACCGTATAAGGAGATACTGGAACATAAGGTGTTCGGGGTCGCGCTCATCGACCCGCTCCTTTTTATACTGAAAGCGATGGTGGTGGCACTTATCGTGCAGGTCATCGTGTGGCTGATCCGCTTCTTCCTCAACCCGGTGAAGATTGAGGCGAGGAACGGCAAGATGGACAAGACCACCGCCGTGTTCCTGCGGAAACTGTTTGTCACCATCGTGTACATCATGGGTGTGACCAGTGTGCTGTACATGATACCGGCACTGCGCACGCTCGCCACTTCAGTCTTTGCCGGCGCCGGAATCATGGCAATGGCAATCGGTCTGGCGTCACAGGACGCTTTGTCGAACTTCGTGAGCGGAATATTCATCATACTTTCCAAACCGTTCAGAATCGGTGACCACATCTCGCTCGACTCGGGGGAGACAGGGGTCGTCTCCGAGATTTCCATGCGCTACACAGTCATAAGGACATCGGAGAACAAGATGGTGATTATCCCGAACTCAAAGATCAACAGTGCCATCATCACCAACTCCACCATAGGGGACACACGCACATGCGCCTTCATAGAGGTGGGAGTGGGCTACTCGGAGAACATAGACCGTTGTATGGCCGAGATGCGCGGGATAATAGAGGCGGACAGGCGTGTCATTGACAAGCGCACCAAGGCTGAGAAGGCAAAGGGAGTGGAGAAGGTGGACATCAAGGTGATTCAACTGGGCGATTCGGCGGTCACGCTCCGCGCTTACGCGTGGACACCTTCTTATGCCGATGCCTTCAATGTGAAGTGTGACATGTTGAAAGCCATCAAGACCCACTTCGACGAGGTGGGCATTGAGATTCCTTATCCTTACATGAATGTGGTGAAGAAATAAGTGGGGACGGACATGGACTATCAGAGGATAATAGACAAGTACTACTCCGACAACCCGGAGTTGCGCCGCATACTGGTAGCGCACAGCCGTCATGTGGCTGACAAGGCGTTGGACTTGGCAGGGAGGCATCCGGAGATGAGACTCGACAGACAGTTCATAGAAGAGGCGGCCATGGTACACGACATCGGAATCTTCCAGTGTGACGCACAGGGCATCCATTGTTTCGGGTCCAAGCCTTACATCTGTCACGGCACGATAGGGGCGGACTTGATGCGGGGGGAGGGCTTCCCTAAGCATGCGCTGGTGTGCGAACGCCATACCGGTACAGGACTTACCCTCGACTATATACTTGCGAACGACCTGCCGCTGCCGCATCGCAGTCTGGTTCCAGTGACCCTTGAGGAGCAACTGATATGCTTTGCCGACAAGTTCTTCTCCAAGACCAGGCCCGATGAGGAGAAGACGGTGGAACGGGCGTTGGCAAGTGTCGCCAAGTTTGGCGACGGGTGTGCTGACAAGTTCAGGTGCTGGTGTCAAATGTTCTTGTGATTAAGCCATTTCACTCCTGTGCGTGGCATTTATCCCCCAGTACAGTCATTCGTGTCGCTAATTTGTTGTACCTTTGTGGCTTGAACAAAAACAGAGTAGTATTCACTTGAACAGGATAACATATATATTGCTTGGGTTACTGGTGGCTGTGGTCTCTATGGCTTATGGTAGGGGACATATAGCCTGTGCCGTGTCAGGGGCGGTGGATACCGTTGCCGTGGATTCGGGCTTGTCGCCTGATGCGGTGAACGACTCTGTTGTCCAGATACTTGACTCCACCACGACCGCCGCCATTCAGGAGCTGGATTCTCTCCGGCAGCGTTTCGACAGGGAACACGGGATTGAAGACGGTAGGCGCGCCATCCAATGGAACGATTCCGTGGCTGCCGCGGAAGACTCCATCAGTAAGGCGGAGAAGAAGAAAAGTAAGCTGGACGCTCCTGTGCAGTATGCGGCGTCAGACTCTGTTGTCTTTTATATGAATACCAAGAACGCCCACCTCTACGGAAACAGTAATGTGGCTTACCAGAGGATGAAACTGACTGCCGAGGAGATACGTATGAACATGGACAGCTCGTTGGTCTTCGCCAATTATGTGGCAGACACACTGGGCAACTTCATCGGCAAACCGGTGTTCAAGCAGGGCAACGACGAATATGTGTCGGAACGCATGACGTATAATTTCGAGTCGCAGAAGGGACTTATATATAATGTGTACACGGCGCAGCAGGACGGATTCATCACTGGTGAGGAATCAAAAAAAGGATCTGGCGACGAGGTGTACCTCCGTCACGCGCGCTACACCACCTGCGACGAGGACCACCCCCATTTTTATGTGGCGCTATCACGCGCGAAGGCGCATACCGGAAAGAATGTCTTCTTCGGTCCCGCATGGCTGGTGGTGGAGGACGTGCCGCTTCCCCTTGCCGTTCCGTTCGGTTTCTTCCCCTTCAGCAGCAAGTACTCCTCGGGTTTCATCATGCCAAGTTACGGTGACGAGTCAACACGCGGTTTCTACCTGAGGGACGGCGGCTATTACTTTGCCATCAGTGATTACATGGACTTGAAGGCCACCGGCGAGATTTTCACCAAGGGGTCATGGGGACTGGGACTGCAAAGCTCGTACCGAAAGAGGTATAAGTACAGCGGCAACTTCTACTTCAACTATCAGGTGACCAAGACTGGCGAGAAGAACCTGCCCGACTACAGTGTCGTGAAGAACTTCAAGTTGCAGTGGACCCACAGGCAGGACTCCAAGGCAAGTCCGAACAGCTCGTTCTCAGCCAGTGTCAATTTCGCCACGCAGAGTTACGAGCGCAACAACCTCACGAGCCTGTACAACCCCACATCCTATTCGCAGAGTACCCGTACGTCCAGTGTGAGTTACTCGCGCACCTTCGACAAACTGGGACTCTCCATATCCGCCAGCGCCAACATCGCACAGAACATGCGCGACTCAACGATCTCGCTCACACTGCCTAACATGAGTATCTCCCTGAGCCGTTTCTATCCGTTCAAGAAAAAGAAGGCGGCGGGAAAGGAACACTGGTACGAGAAGATTGCGATGAGTTACACGGGCGGAATATCCAACAGTATTTCCACTAAGGAAGACCAGTTGCTCCAATCAAATATAATAAAAGATTGGAAAAATGGCATGCGACACAATATTCCGGTGTCTGCTTCGTTTAATATATTAGGTTATATCAATGTGACACCTTCGTTCAACTACACTGAGCGTTGGTACACGTACCGTGTGGAACAGAACTGGGACGAGACGGAACAGACGGTAGTGCGTGACACTATATGGGGTTTCAACCGTGTGTACAACTACAACATGAGTGTGTCCGCCAACACCAAACTGTATGGTATGTTTATTCCGAATCCACGGATATTCAAGAAGATACAGGCAGTGCGCCATGTCTTCACGCCTACAGTCAGTTTCAGTTACGCTCCCGACTTCGGAGCCAGCCGCTACGGCTACTGGAAGACCTACACGAAGACTGACCTCGACGGAAACGTGTCGTTGGTGGAGTATTCCCCCTATTCGGGCAGTCTGTACGGTACGGTGTCGAAGGGAAAGACCGGTTCAGTCACGTTTGACATGTCGAACAACATCGAGATGAAGGTGAAGTCCGACAAAGACTCGACTGGTGTGAAGAAGGTTAGTATAATAGACGAGCTTGGCGCGAGTCTGTCGTACAATCTGGCAGCCAAGACGCAGCCCTGGAGTAACCTGTCTACGAGGGTGCGGTTGAAGTGGGGCAAGACCTCGTTCAATATGACGGCTGTCTTCCACACATACGCGTATGAGTTCGACTCCAACGGAAATGTTGTTGTCGGCAACCGTACAGAGTGGTCGTATGGGCGTTTCGGACGTTTTCAGGGCTTGAGCAAGAACTTGTCCTATTCGTTCAACAACCAGTCGTGGCAGAAGATAAAGAAGTTCTTCGCGCGTCTGAAGGGCAAGGAAGTGGATGAAGAGGAGAAGAAGGAAGGGAAGGAAGACGGTGACGCGACGGAGGAGACGGACGAAGTGAGTGGAAAGAAGGCGAAGGTTGTCGCCGGTGACGCCAATCTGGACGCTGACGGCTACATGAGGTTCTCATTGCCTTGGTCGTTCTCCATATCCTACGGAGTCACGATGTCGGAGGACAGGTCGAAGCAGATAAACGTGAAGAGTATGCGCTATCCGTACAAGTTCACGCAGAACCTCAACTTCTCGGGTACGCTGCAGTTGTCCTCGTCGTGGAACGCGAACTTCTCTTCAGGCTATGACTTCACCAATCACGCCATATCGATGACGACGGTGAACCTGTCGAGAGACATGCACTGCTTCAGCATCAGTTGTGGATTCGTGTTCGGACCGTACACGTCGTACCACATCACCATGAGGGCAAAGGCAAGCACGCTGACCGATGCCTTGAAGTATGACAAGAAGAGCAGTTATTCTTCGTCCATACAGTGGTATTGAGAGTAAAACGAAACTGCCGGATTGGCTCAGTTGGTAGAGCGACGCATTCGTAATGCGTAGGTCGCGGGTTCGAGTCCCGCATCCGGCTCAAGCGGCGCTTGTGCGCCGGTTATTATCAAAGGCAGTGACTGCCGGATTGGCTCAGTTGGTAGAGCGACGCATTCGTAATGCGTAGGTCGCGGGTTCGAGTCCCGCATCCGGCTCAAGCGGCGCTTGTGCGCCGGTTATTATCAAAGGCAGTGACTGCCGGATTGGCTCAGTTGGTAGAGCGACGCATTCGTAATGCGTAGGTCGCGGGTTCGAGTCCCGCATCCGGCTCAAGGAGTAGGTTTACTGGTCAGTACATGTCTTCGTGTACTGGCAATTTCATAACACTCACTGATTTGAAAATGAAGAAATACTGTAAAGACTTGATTGTTTCGGCTGTGGACTGTCCTGCGGACGGTTACGTGTTGCTGAAACTGACTGATACTGTCTGTCTGCCTGAAGTCAGGGCAGGGCAGTTCGTGGAGGTAAGGGTGGACAACAGCAGGGACACGTTCCTGCGCCGTCCCATATCTGTGAATTTTGTGGACCGCAACTACAATACCCTGTGGCTGTTGGTGCAGGTTGTCGGCGAGGGAACACGTCATCTGTCGCTCCTGAAGCAGGGAGACCGCCTGAACGTGCTTTTCCCCTTGGGTAACGGATTTACCCCGGGTGTGAAGGGCGAGACGGTGTTGCTTGTCGGTGGAGGTGTGGGTACCGCTCCGCTGCTCGAATACGGAAGACAGTTGCGTGATGCGGGAGCTGTGCCGTTCTTCTTGCTTGGAGGACGCTCGCGGCGCAACTTGTTGGAACTGGATATGTTCCATGCTTTGGGTCATGTCAATATAACCACGGAGGACGGTTCGTTGGGAGAGAAGGGGTTCGTCACCGGCCACAGTATGCTCGACAGGGTGGCGTTCGACCGTATATCCTGTTGCGGACCTAAGCCTATGATGATGGCTGTGGCGCGGTGGGCGCGCCAGCATGGCAAGCCGTGCGAGGTGTCGCTTGAGAACATGATGGCGTGTGGACTTGGAGCTTGCCTTTGCTGTGTGGAGAAGACAGTCAAGGGAAATGTGTGTGTGTGCAAGGAAGGACCGGTATTTAATATAGAACAACTGACATGGCAGATATAAGTGTGAACATAGCGGGACTGAGGATGAAGAACCCGGTCATGACCGCATCAGGAACCTTTGGTTACGGACTGGAGTTTGCCGATTTGGTGGACCTCTCCAGTATAGGCGGTATAATAATGAAAGGAACGACGCTGGATCCGCGTGAGGGCAACGACTATCCGCGTATGGCGGAGACCTCCGGGGGGATGCTCAATTGTGTGGGACTCCAGAACAAGGGCGTTGAATACTTCTGTGAACATATTTATCCGCAGGTGAAGGACATCCCCACCAACATGATTGTGAATGTGGCGGGTAACAGTCCCGAGAATTATGCGGAGTGCGCGGCGCGCGTCAATGAACTCGACGGTATTCCCGCCATCGAACTCAACATCTCGTGTCCTAATGTGCGTCATGGCGGAATGGCGTTCGGTGTCACTCCTGAAGGAGCGGCTGAGGTGGTCAGGGCTGTGCGTAAGGCGTACGGCAAGACGTTGATAGTAAAACTCTCTCCGAACGTGACCGACATCGTTGCTATAGCCAAGGCTGTTGAGGCTGAGGGAGCGGATGCGGTGAGTCTGATAAACACGCTGATGGGAATGTCGATAGACATAGAACGGCGGAAGCACCGTCTGTCAATCAAGACAGGGGGACTGAGCGGTCCGGCTGTCAAGCCTGTCGCCGTGCGGTGTGTTTATCAAGTGGCCCATGCGGTGGATATACCTGTCATTGGACTGGGCGGTATCATGACGGCTGCGGATGCCATTGAGTTCTTCATGGCTGGAGCTTCTGCCATAGAGATTGGTACAGGTAACTTCATTGACCCTGACATCAGCGTGAAAGTGGCTGACGGCATCAACGGTTGGCTCGACAGGCACGGCTGCGCAAGCCTGTCCGACATAATCGGTTGCGTTGAATAGTAGAATCACTGATGGTGACAACAAAAAAAGAGGAACTGAAAAGGTTCCTCTTTTTTTTTTGTTGGCGGTGCGTACGAGATTCGAACTCGTGACCCCCTGCGTGACAGGCAGATATTCTAACCAACTGAACTAACGCACCTCGTCTTTCTTTATGTCTTTGCGAGTCATTTCTGATTTGCGAGTGCAAAGGTACTACATTTCTGAATACCGACCAAACAAATCCGGACTTTTTTCGCTTTTTTCCTCGAAAAAAATGCTTGACACTAGTTTGCAGCCTCGAATTCCTTCAAAAACCGCTCGTCGTTCTCACTGAACATGCGCAAATCCTTCACCTGATATTTCAGGTTGGTGATGCGCTCGATTCCCAGTCCGAAGGCGTAACCTTTGTACTTCTTGCTGTCGATTCCGTTCAGTTCCAGTACGGCAGGGTCCACCATGCCGCAACCCAGAATCTCCACCCATCCTGTGTGTTTGCAGAAGGAGCAGCCTGTGCCACCACAGATATTGCAACTGATGTCCATCTCCGCTGACGGTTCGGTGAACGGGAAGTATGACGGACGCAGACGGATCTGTGTGTTCTCACCGAACATCTCACGCGCGAAGAGCAGCAGTACCTGTTTCAGGTCGGTGAAGCTGACATCCTCGTCCACGTAGAGTCCTTCCACCTGATGGAAGAAGCAGTGGGCGCGCGCGCTGATGGCCTCGTTGCGGTACACCCTTCCCGGGCAGATGATGCGGATGGGGGGCTGTGTGTGTTCCATCACACGGCTCTGTACTGAGCTGGTGTGTGTGCGGAGTATCACGTCGGGCTTCGCCTCGATGAAGAAAGTGTCCTGCATGTCGCGCGCTGGATGGTCGTCAGCGAAGTTCATTGACCCGAACACATGCCAGTCGTCCTCCACCTCCGGTCCTTCTGCCAGACAGAAGCCGAGACGCGAGAAGATGTCCACAATCTCGTTCTTCACGATGGCCAGCGGGTGTCGTGTGCCAAGTTGGATAGGGTAGGCGGTACGTGTGATGTCGATGTCGTCGGCATCGGGGTCGGATGTCTCAATCTCCGCCTTGAGTGAGTTGATCTTGTCAAGAGCCTTTGTCTTCAACTCGTTGATTTTTATTCCCACCTCCTTCTTCTGTTCGGCGGGGACATTGCGGAAGTCCGCCATCAGGGCGGTGACACTTCCCTTTTTACTCAGGTACTTGATACGGAGTGCCTCAACCTCCTCCGCGCTGTGCGCGTCAAGAGAGTCGATTTCCGCAAGCAGTGTTTCTATCTTGTCTAACATAATTCCCAATTTTTCTGCAAAGATACTGCAAGATGGCTGAATAAGCAAATCTATCGGGCGTTTTATATATAATAAGGAGTGGAATTCAGTCCAACAGCCGTGTAATTGGGGACTGGGAGTGGCGTGCCTGGTATCATCCGGTGTCAGCTCATTCGGTCTTGTTTGTGGCGAAAGAGTCAATTTTGGCGCGGATGGTTTGGATGAACGAGTCGCGCGCGCTCTTCACCTTCAGTTGCTCCGCATAATAGGCGGACGAGTCACCGTTCTGCACCAGAGCGTCCCATTCAGACTGAAGCGAGGAGAGGCGGTCGAAGAAGTCGGACTCGTTCTCTATCTGCGCAATGTCCTCGATTGACTGCGCATGCTTCATCCTTTCATTGAATTCGGTGTAGATGTGCGCCGTCCTCTCTCCGACAGAGGGGTTGTCTGTGGTGCATGCGAGCAAGAGGGTCTGCACGATGGCTATGACCATTAGTTTCTTCACCTTGCGCCCGAGTATGTTCAAATTATCGTCCGACTTCATTTTGCTACATTTTAATTGTGCATTAAACGTGACAAAGGTAACCAAATTATTTGTAAGTCAGCAATAAATCCATGACTTTTCTCCAAAACCACTGCAAATCTGTATCAAGTCAAAGGATATTATTCTCACTGATAATGTCTCAACTCATCCTTTCCGAAATGGAAGACCGACACCCGGAAGCATTTCCCACAACTTGTACGAAATGGTGGGGATGATGTGTGAAATTCTTATGGAATGGGCATCCGGACGCCGCAAGCATTTCAAGAAGTGAGAAGGCACGGATAACCTTCTCGATGAGGTTCCTGTCATTGTATTTCAGTTCGATGGATTTTTGAGTAATCCATTCGGCCGTAAAACAGTCCTTGTTAATCATTTGAACTAATGCTTTGGATGAGAGTTTCTATTTCCTGTCTGATACCTCGACGGCTGGCATAGCGTAGCAGTCGGCTTTTGTTAATGGTGTAAAGTGACTGGGCATTACGGAAGATGTTTGCTCCTTCCGCTTCCTGAAGATAGAAGAAGTCCTTATCCTTCTGTATGTCCACCAGCAACTTTTCCAGAGTCGGCACTAATACACCCTGAGTCTCCAAAACTGGAGACTCTGTGATGAGGGGCTTTACGAAAATAGCTGGCTGCGAAAGGTCTATATATTTGTAGATTAAGTCGTTCGATGGTCGTAGATATGCAGTGATTCCCCTATCTCGCAAGTGGTTGAATACGGCAGAGGTGGCTTCCCGTTCTGTTTCAATGTAGGTGATATTGTTTGATGCAAGGTGGTGCTGTAATGGGCTAAAGACATTGCCATCGTAGATGCAGAAATGGGCAAACGGCCAGTGTCGTTTTAGGTCGTTATTCAGGCTGCGATGCTCGCTAGTTGGTTTTATCACAAACTGCTGCTTGGCTTGACAGGCATATTTCCCATGCCCGATACGGTGCAATGACCCAGACTCTGTCAGCTTAGTCAGATGCCAGGAAATCGTCTGGCGGGAAATCCCAGTTTCCCCGACAAAATATGCATACAGGTCTTGTAGCCCGAAATTGGGGCGTTGTGCTGCATAATCCATGATGTCCTGACTGTAATTCTTCATTCTTCAACTGTTCTGTCGGGTGCAAAGGTACGCAAGATTTCGGCAATAAACAAAAATATTGCCGAAATTTTGCTCCGAGGAGGTTTTTGATGTGCTTCCCAGCTACAATACCCATTGTTCAACGAGGTAGTCCACCCCATTGAAAATTTTTGCGATTCATTCTACTATGTCGATTATTTTACGTAACTTTGTGCCGAAACCAAGAATCTGTATGCATAGGACAATGTTGCCAAGTTGTACCACGGTTTGAAACAACCTATACGTAACTTTGTGACTTAAAGATTTCAATAACCTGTAAAATTCAAGAATTATGGAAACGAGAAAGAAGTATTTTATGGATTGTCACCTGGCAGGTCGCAAGTATCACGACGCTGATGAAGTATGGGACAAACTCAAAGTGGGTACTGTCCTCAGGTTGGAGCGTGACCTCGACAATCGTCACGATCCCGACGCTGTGGCGGTGATGTTCGATGACAAAGACGAAAACGAGTCCTATTGCGTAGGCTATATCCCGCGAGACGATAACGGGACGGTATCCTCTCTGTTGGAAATGGGTTGGACAGGCATCTTCGAGTGCCGCATCAGTAAGATCAACGCAGACGCACACCCGGAGCAGCAGATTCAACTGACAATCAAGATTCTGAGGAACAAAGGAGAAAGTAGATAACCCAAAGACAAACAACTATGATAAAGATGTATGTGATGCGCACCTGTCCAGATTGCGAATATGTGGAATGGCAGGTGGCTGGGAATCAGATGTTCGAGGTAATTGACATTGGTGAACATGTGCGTAACCTGAAAGAGTTCCTGAAGCTCCGCGACTCGCACCCGGCGTTCGATGAAGCCAAGACCCTGGGCTATGTTGGAATCCCTTGTTATGTGCTTGAGGACGGCACAGTCACTCTCAATTCAAAGGATGCAGGACTGGAAGCAAGACCACAGGAGGAGGGCGCTTCATGCAGCATCGACGGCAAGGGGTGCTGACGGAATATTCCACAAAGAGAACCTTCTTCTCGGATTTGTAATCCGTCAAAAGGAATACAACCAGACAAGTCTTTCCTTGTTAAGTTCTTCCGTAATTTGCTGCTTGGTGAGCGTCATGAATTGAAAAACCGCTCCAATTTCCTTGAGTACTCCCTTTCTCCGGCTATTGCGGAAGGGTTGGTGGAAATGAAATTCCCGAACTCGCCTCGTCACCCTCGTCAGAAATATCTTCTGACTGTAAGGGGACTTGCGGTGTATGGTTTTAGGTAGAGAGTACCAATTTACCAACTACCCATCCAAAATTTTTAGAACCCTGATGGTTAGTGGACAATAGCTTGGCGTAGACAAGCGATTCCACATTGGTGAGAGAAGTGCAAAGGAGTAGTGCTAATGTGCTACTCCTTTGTTGTGACTATAGGAGCGAATATCTTCGCTCACACATTAATCGGGCTGAAAGCCATCCATAATGCACGGAGCAGTGGGGCAAGCTACACTTTGGGTGACAGATGCATTTACCAAGCCTCCAGCTTATCCGCAATTTCCGGCATCTTGTCCTTGGTGAACACAGGGTCTTTGCCTTCCTTCTTCTGCCTACGATAGTCATTGAGCAGGAACACGGCTTGACGCGAGAGCAGGACAATAGCGGTGAGGTTGCACAAGGTGATGAGTCCCATGGTTATGTCGGCGAACCCCCATGCCAAATCGAGTGACACCACCGACCCTACCATCACCACAGCGGCGACAGCGATACGGTAGACAAACACGGTCCATCTGGCGTCCTTGATGTACCTTACATTAGTCTCACCGTAATAATAATTGCCGATGATGGTACTGAAGGCAAAGAGCCATATGATAACCGCTATGAAAGGGTTGCCGATGGCACCTATCTCATGCGACAGGGCATTTTGTGTGAGTTGGATTCCATTTGCAGCTGTTATGTCCACACCGCTTACCAAGATGATGAAGGCTGTGCATGAACAAACGCCCAACGTGTCAATGAACACGCCCAAGGACTGTATCAGACCCTGTTTTACCGGATGGCTCACTGTTGCCGTGGCGGCAGCATTGGGCGCACTTCCCTCTCCTGCCTCATTACTGAACAGACCCCGTTTGATGCCTTGCATCACTGTAACGCCAAGCATACCGCCAGCCGCCTGGTTGAATCCAAACGCATTCTCCACAATGGTAAGAAGCACACGTGGCAAACTTGTGATGTTACATACCACCACTCCTACCGCCACCAGAAGGTAGATAACAGCCATAAATGGAACCGCTATAGATGAGAACTTAGCCACACGATGGATTCCACCGAAGATGATGAGTAGAGTGAGTGCCGTGAGAATGATACCCATGACTGTGGAATCGACACCGAAGGCATTCTGCCACGCCTGACAGATGGTGTTGCTCTGCACAGAGTTATAGGCAAATCCAAATGTGATTGTTATCAGTACAGCGAAGAGGATTCCCATCCAACCCTTGCCAAGACCGTACTTCATGTAATAGGCGGGACCACCGTAGAAGGATGTCTCGCCTTTGCGCTTATAGAGCTGTGCCAACGTAGACTCTATGAAAGCGGAAGCCGAACCGAGGACAGCGATAGTCCACATCCAGAACACCGCTCCCGGTCCACCTACACTGATTGCTGTGGCAACACCGGCAAGGTTGCCTGTACCGATGCGGCTAGCCAACGCCACCACGAACGCCTCGAAGGAAGATATGTGCTTTATCCTCATACCACCGGACTGCACTGAATTTCCTGAATTCTTGTGCCGAGTCCTGTCCGGGTGCGCAATCAGTCTAAACATCTCCTTGATGAAACGGAACTGCACTAAACGAGTGCGCCACGTAAAGAACAACGCACAGCACACAAGAACTGCAATGATGATATACGACCAGAGGAAGTCGTTGACCAGAGCTAAAACTGTTTGTATTGAATCAATCATGCACAAAGGTAACACATTCTGTCCACGTGACATCCGTCACACATGGATTTTTTTTCTATAGCCACCAAATTAGCGGATTGCGTACTGTGTGCGTATAAAGCAAAAATCGGCAGAACAGTTACCCTTTGTCGTTAGTCGGTTAAAAATAATCAAACTCGGAAAATTAATCGTACATGCACTGGCTTGGAAACGGATAATTGTCTACATTTGCAGCCAAAAGGTTATAACTGTTTTAAATTGAAGCATTATGAAGAAAGTATTTGTTTTGGTTGCTGTGGCATGTGCGATGACACTTGCCTCATGCAATGGCGGTAACTCCGGCACAAGTGAGAACGGTTCATTGGCGGTTGAGTCTGCTGAGGCAGCGGTTAATCAGGAACTGGAGGATATCAAGGGCGAGATTGAGGAAGGAATAGCTACAGGTCAGGCTGATGCCGTTATCTCCTCCATCAAGGTGTATAAGGAAAAAATCACCGCATTGATTATGGCTGGTGACACTGCCACTGCCCAGAAGTATATTGACGACCTGAACTCTTATGTCGTGAACAACAAGGAGACAATCAACAGTGTCAGTACCGCTGTGTCTGAGGCTGCCAACACGACAGTGTCGGATTTGGTAAACCAGATAGCGGCTGTTCCGTCTCAGGTGAAGAACACCGCAGAGGAAGCGGCTGAGGGTGTGGTGAACGATGCCAAGGAAGCAGTGAAGTCAAAGGTGGACGAGACTGTTGAGGCTGGCAAGCAACAGGTAAGTGACGCTGTGGAGGCTCAGAAGCAGAAGGCAAGCGATGCTGTGGAGGCTCAAAAGCAGAAGGCAAGCGACGCTGTCAATGAGCAGAAGAAGAAAGCCAGTGAGGCAGTCAGCGAGCAGCAGAAGAAGGCTAACGATGCGGTCAACAAGGCTGCCAACGATGTGAAGAGCAAACTCGGACTGTAATAGGCTGAAAGCTCGACAAACATTTAACCCAGGGCATTGCCCTGGGTTGTTGTGTATATGGGGATGGCCAGCCTTAGTCTTGTCCTGTCACTTGTCCGCCTCCGTCCGCTCGTCAATCTTTACGAGTGCGGTCACGAGGAACGTCACGAGACACAAGGCCATGACGATGATGAAGAACCACTGGTAGCCAACACTGTCGGCGATGAAGCCGGATACCATACCGGGCAGCATCACACCGCCCAGATACTGTCCTGCGGTGCAGATGGAGAATACGGCTGTGCTGCGCTCCCCACGTGAGAAGGTGACGAGATACAGGGTGTAGGCGGCAAAGCCAAGTCCGTAGCCGAACTGCTCGACGCACACGCAACTGCCTATCAGCCAGAGTGAGGTGGTGGGGAAGAAACTGAGGTAGACATACACTATGTCGGGTAGGGTGATGCAGAGAACGAGAGGCCACAGGCACTTCTTCAGTCCCCATCGGGAGACCGCCCAGCCTCCAAGGATGCCTCCGAGAAGCAGACCGATGACACCGAGTGTGCCGTAGATTATACCGAAGTCCACCGCATCCATCGCCAGTCCGCCTTCCTCTGTGTTCCGCAACAGGAACAACGGCACTATCTTTGTCAGCAGCCCCTCGGGCAGACGGAAGAGCAGGATGAAGCACAGGGCTGTCACTATGTGGGGCTTGGAGATGAAGACCATGATGGTTCTTCCGAACTCCCTGACCTGTTCGGTCAGTACAAAACGGTCGTGTACCGATGTCTCCACCTTGGGCAGGACCCTCATGTGGTACACCGCGAGTCCAAGCATGCACAGTGCCAGTATGACAAAGATTACCTTCCAGCCAACCGGGACACTTTCCACAATCTGGCGTTTCATCATCCAGCCGTACAGCATCACCAGTCCTCCCTGTCCCAGTACCATGCCGATACGGTAGAACGTGTTGCGGATGCCCACGAAGTACTCCTGTTGGCGGTTGCTCAGTCCGATGATGTAAAACCCGTCGGCTGAGATGTCGTGGGTGGCACTGGCGAAGGCGATGACCATGAACAGCGCCAGTGAGCATTGCAGCCACAGGGCGGTGGGGATGCAGAACGCCACGAGTGCCAGGGCAAAGCCCATCACAGCCTGCATCGAGATGATCCACCAGCGTTTAGTCTTCATGTTGTCGATGAGCGGACTCCAGATGGGTTTGATGACCCACGGAATGCCCAGCCACCCGGTGTATAGTGTGATTTCAGAGTCGGTCAGTCCCAGCTCCTTGAACATGATGACTGAGATGAGCAGTACAGCCGAATAGGGTATCGCCTCGCCCAGATAGAGACTTGGCACCCATGCCCATGGATGGAATCCACGTGACGGTTGCCCCTTTTTGTCTTGTTCCTTTATGTAAGTCATTTCTTTCTCTGTGTTATTCTTCGAGACTCAGCTGCGCGCTGGCAAGGTAACTGCCGGGGTAGTAGTGGCTGAGAATCTGTTTGTAGTCGTATCCGTTCTCTCCCATCACGGCTGCTCCTATCTGGCAGAGACCCACTCCGTGACCCCACCCGGCACCGTGCAGTATGAAATGGTCCTTCGCCTTGTCCACGACGAAGGCGGACGAGAAGAGGTGGGAGTCGGACAGCACCCTCCTTATCTCCAGTTCCTTTCCGATGGTGAGACTCTTCTTGGTGCCTACAATCATAAGCCTGTAGATGCGCCCCGACTTGCCGCGCACAAGTGGAATCAGGTCAATCACCTCGCCCAGGTCCTCCTTCAGGTTCTCGTTGACCAACCGTGACAGTTCCTCCCGGGAGTACTCCACGTTCCATCTGTAGAAGTCGGTCGTCTCCTGGTCGTAGTTGTTCAGTATATGTCCCAGGATGTTCTTGTTCTGTGTGTTGCAGAAAGCCTGTGGGGTACTGAGAATCCATTGGCGGGCGTTCTCCTCGTTGGTCAGGTCGGGTATGTCGGGGTCGTAATGGCTGTCGCGCACCGGTTTGAGGTAAGGCTTGTGGGTGTCTTCCCAACACGTCTCGAACTCCTCGGAGATGCCGCCGCAGCACTTGGAGAAACGTGTGTCGCAGATTTCCCCATTGTAGTATAGCACAAGATTTCTCGTCTCGCCCACAGCCTTCACGACATTCTCGTTGCTCCCTTCCGGTATTCCCTGATAACGCTGGCAGTGGTCGTCGGCGCACACGTCGAACAGGGTGTGGTCCTCACGGTCGTACCATCGGGTCAGTTCCGACTCCGTGCGGCGGAACGAGAAGAACGTGTCCCTTTCCTTGTTCTCCGCACTCCTGCGTTTCTTTATCTGTGCGATAATCCAACTCCTTGAAATCACGGCGTGTGCCTTGAGAAACTCCAGTGACGCCTCGGGCTTCATCTCGGACGAGATGACACTCTCCAGGTACTCCTCCACTGGCAGGGTGTTGATGGCGCAGACCTTGCCCTCGTTCACTATGAAGTCAATCGACCCGTGGAAGGTCTGGTTGCGCTTCCGTTCCCAGTGGAAGTCCTTGCCTATGGTCACGTCCTGTATGGAGAACGAAGCCCCGTCGTTCTCCGGCTGGAACGACAGTTTCTGGTACACGTTGCCGTTCCATGAGACACCGCCTTCCTCGAACCGCACCTCCTGCGCGCCTTCCGTCCGTACCCCTTTGGCGGTGTAGGTGGAGTTGAGGGTGAAATGGATGCAGTCGGCACTGACAATGCCGACACTTACTACAGACTCCCTCATGATCCGCACTCCTTTATTATATTAAAAGCCTGCTCCGCCGTAATCTTGTGGAAGTCCTCCTCACGTGGAGTGATGAGAAGTCCCATCATGTCGAGTGCGCCGGGACTGACAAGCAGTTGTCCGTCTCCCTGTTCATAGTAGCAGTCAGGACGGTGCTTGCCCCGGGGGAAGACCACGAATACATAGTCCTTTCCTTCCGTCCATGCAAGCACGTTCATCCTCGGTTCTTTCTCGCCCTTAACAATAGGCAGAGCGTCGTAGATTCCATAGAACATGCAGCATGCGTCATCCAGACTGTCGCAGCTCACCTCGAAGCTGTGGCTTGCGTAGCCTTCCTTCCTCAACATCTCCTTAGGCCCCGCCTGGAAGTGCATGTGGTCGGGTGCTGACGCACCGCACATCGGACCGTTGTAGAAGATGAACATGTCGGTCAGCGATCGTGTCATCTGCAGCATGTCCTTGAAGTAAGGTAGGATTTGCTGCGGCTTGTGGTGGCGCAGTGGGATGGTGAAATGCCGGTTGAGTATGGGGTAGGGGTTGACCAACAGTTGGAACCGACTGTTCAGAGCTATACCTGTCTGCATGTCGGGACGGTTGACCTCACACAGGAAGCAGGGTCTGCGCCTGATGGTCTCCTTGTCCACGTCCGCGCCTGTAGACACTATCCTCGACGGGTTGAACTGAACGGTGACGGTCTTCTCCCCCACAGTCAGTTCCCTCGTCTGTACTGACGACAGGTCGGCATATCGTTTCGCCGCTTCAGTCCACGTCCGCATCTGCGATTCGAAGAGCCTGTCCGCATCCTCCTGTGTCGCCTTTCCGTTCCAGAATTCGTTGATACGCTGGCGGGTGGCAATCTCGGTGGTGCGCAGGAAATCCTTGTAGTAGTTGTTCTTGTTGACCTTCTCCTGCGACAAAGCCGCGTCGGAATTGCCGTCCCAACGGCGGCAGAGGTAGACGACATCGTAGATGCGTCCTATCTTGTATTGGCGTGAGAAAGCCAGTCCTAAGGCGTAGTCCTCACCGTAACATGTGTTTGGCACTCCAGTCTTGCGGAGCAGTGGGGTGTAGAACGCGCGCGGCGCGCCCAGACCGTTTACCCTGAGGGCGTTGTTGTGTCCGTTACTGTTGGTCCACTCCCTGTGGTCTATTACGCCTGGCGGCAGCTCCTTCAACTGGAAGTCGCACATGAGGTAGGACCCGATTACCATGGCGCACCGTTCCCTGCGGAACGTCCCGACAATCATCTGTAGGGTGTCCTTCCTTCCGTACAGGTCGTCGGAGTCGAGCTGCACCGCATAGCGTCCGCACTCAGCGTTGTTCACCGCCAAGTCCCAACAACCGCCGATGCCGAGGTCCGTCCGTGTGGGAACGACATGTATGATCCGTGGGTCGGAACTTGCCAGTCCGTCGATAATCTCTGTAGTGCCGTCGTCCGAGTGGTTGTCCACCACAATCACGTTGAACGGGAAGTCCGTCTCCTGTGACGTGGCGGACATGATGGCGTCCTTGATTGTCTTTGCCCTGTTCCTCACTGGTATGATGACCGACACCTCGTTCTTGAATGTCCCCTCGTCCACAGCCACGTCCGTCAGATCTTCCTGACTGATGTAGGCTCCGATACGTCTCAGGTGGTCGGCAAACACAATCTCCATATCTTCCTGTACCTCACGGTTGCGGGGGTCCACATAGTCGAACTGCTTCTCGCCGCTCTTCCTCATGTCGGTCTCGCGCTCGGTGTAGAGAAACTCGTTCACGTAACAGATTCCGTCCTGCATACGGCTTATGAAAAGGGTCAGCTCATACAGAGCCGCTGCCTTCCATTTATTGTCCTTATACTTCTCCATGCACGCTTTGAGTGCGGAAGTCCTGACGATGCGGAGTGAACCGAAGTCGAAGTCGTTCCTCACACTGCCCGTCTGGTAGGGGATGGAACAGGCTTTCTCTGTCTTGCCGCCCTTCACCGAGTAATGGTCGCTGTAGACCATCCCCGATCCGTTGCGTTCCATGATGTCTACGGCACGTTCCAACGCCTTATAACCGAGGTCGAGAGGCGTGTGTTTGGTGTATATCGCCACGTAGTCGGCACTCGCCGCATCGGCTATCTGCCGCAGTGTGGCTGAACTCTCAAGGTTGTCGATGAGAAGGGTCTCGCATCCGTCGACTGGCGGCAGCGCGTTGTCCTTCGCCAAAAGGAAGACACGTGCGGTCAGACCAGATGTCCTGAACTGCGCCACGTTGCCTGTGACGGTCTCCACATCGCTATATGGAATAAAACAATCTATTGTCTTCATATTTCTGTATAGTTCTACAATATTGCAAAGTTAGCTATTTTTATCAATTTATCAGGGCTGTTTCTGCGTTTTTGTCTAACTTTGCGCCGATAAAGACGTGAGTCCTACCGGTAACGGTGGACAGACGACAGTTGACAACCATAAAACCAGACATGTATATAGAGTTCGGCACTTGGCTCAAGGCGCGACTGGGCTGCAAGGCACAGAAGATTTCCATCAACGCCGGTTTCACCTGTCCCAACCGTGACGGGACGGTGGGACTGGAGGGCTGCACCTACTGCAACAACCAGACGTTCAACCCCGCTTACTGCAAGACGGACAAGTCCGTGCGTCAGCAACTCGAGGAGGGCAAGGCTTTCTTCGGCAGGAAATACCCGGACATGAAGTACCTCGCTTATTTCCAGGCATACACCAACACCTACGGTCCGCTGGACGGCCTGAAGCGCAAGTACGAGGAGGCGTTGAGTGTGGACGGGGTGGTGGGACTGGTCATCGGAACCCGTCCCGACTGTGTGGACGACCGTCTGCTGGACTATCTGGCTGAAGTCAACCGGCGGACGTTCCTTATCGTGGAGTATGGCATAGAGAGCGTCTACGACCGTACTCTGCTGCGTATCAACCGTGGACACGACTTCGAGTGCGCCCGCCGAGCTGTCCGTGCCACAGCCGACAGGGGCATACATGTGGGAACGCACATCATACTCGGACTGCCGGGGGAGTCGCGCTTGGAGATGGTGCGTGAGGCGGAGATTCTGTCCGGACTGCCCATCACGACAATGAAGCTCCACCAACTGCAACTGATAAAGGGTACACGCATGGCGGAGGAGTTCCGTCAGTGTCCTGGGGATTTCCTGCGTTTCACAGCCGACGAATATGCGGAACTGGTGGTGGAGTTTGTCCGTCACTCCCGGCCCGACATGGTGTTCGAGCGTTTCGTCAGCCAGTCGCCAGCCAGTCTGTTGGCTGAACCCGGGTGGGGACTGAAGAACTATGAGTTTGTGGAACTGGTAAGAAGGAAATTCACTTCCTCCGCTTCAGGATGTTGACGATACTTATTCCCATTGCGACGACAAGCAACACGGTGAACAGAAGCTGATGGAAGTGGGGCGTGGTGCGGCAGAAGACGTACAGCCAAGGCATCCCAAAGAACCGAAACAGGTATTGCAGCAGCAGTGCGCCCGCTTGTCCAATCACCTCTATCAGGAAGAAGTTGATGAGGAACTGCACTATCTCGTTGTCGCTGTTGATTCGCTTCATACTACTGGATTTATCTCGTTGCAAAGTTACTCAATATTTCCGTAAGGACACTGCGGATGAAACTATAAAAACAAGGTTCTTCCGCCTTTCTCGTTGGTAAGACAGTGGAGCGTCAACTACTAAGTTGCTCTTAGTTATGAGTATCAGTGTCCCTGTCGGGACATGTGCGCCCCGAAGGGGCAGCCTGCACCTAGCCCAGGGCAAGCGAAGCGACACCCTGGGTAATGTTTATGTGTGGAATGACGCTCTGAAAGAGCAAAAGCATAATTCT
>CAVBFD010000031.1:0-30141 GCA_963594655.1 Candidatus Methanomethylophilaceae archaeon | reverse complement strand
CGGAAAGGAGCATTGGAATGGAAGTAAACAAAAGAGCCTCTATCAAGAGTATTCCCTACGACGAGTTTAAGGATAACGACACCCTCGAGAAAATTGCGCGGGAACTCAACGAGGGTGGCGCCAATGTGGTGGTCAGTTCGCTCGACTCCCTCATCAACTGGGGACGCAGCAACTCCCTCTGGTCGCTTACCTTCGGCACCTCGTGCTGTGGTATCGAGTTCATGGCGGTGGGTTGCGCGCGCTACGACTTCTCCCGCTTCGGGTTCGAGGTGACCCGTAACTCTCCCCGTCAGGCGGACCTTATCATGTGTGCCGGCACCATCACCAACAAGATGGCTCCAGTGTTCAAGCGTCTGTATGATGAAATGGCGGAACCCAAGTATGTGGTGGCTGTGGGAGGATGCACCATCTCCGGCGGTCCGTTCAAGAAAAGCTACAATGTGGTACGCGGCATCAGTGAGTTAGTTCCGGTGGACGTGTATATCCCGGGATGCCCTCCACGCCCCGAGGCAATCCTCTACGGCATGATGCAGTTGCAGCGCAAGGTGAAGGTGGAGAAATTCTTCGGTGGAGCCAACCACAAGATGAGCTCCGAGGAGAAGAACATATCCATGTCCAAGGGCGGTCTGCACGGACTGAGCAACGAGAACCTCGCCGACGCCAAACTGCTTGGACACAGGGAGCCTATCATCGTGACAGAAGTGCCGGAGGACTTCGATCCCAAGAAAGGACTGACAGAATAATATAATAAGGTATAAGAACATGAGACTGGACAATATTGAATTGAGTTT
The DNA here is from genome assembly GCA_963594655.1 of Candidatus Methanomethylophilaceae archaeon. Classification (GTDB taxonomy): domain Bacteria; phylum Bacteroidota; class Bacteroidia; order Bacteroidales; family Bacteroidaceae; genus Colivivens. Next base: position 29,350 of record CAVBFD010000031.1, on the reverse strand, counting down.
TGACAACTTTGCCGCAGAGATGGCGAAGTTGAAGGACGGGAAGCATTTCGACTACCTTGTTACCATCATCGGTGAGGACTTCGGCGAGGAGGGTCTCGGCTGTGTCTACATCCTGGAGAACACACAGACCAACGAACGGTGTTCCGTGAAGACCATCGCGAAGAAGGTGGACGACTCAGACGTGATTCCCACGGTCACCGGACTTTGGAAGGGCGCGGACCTGTTGGAGCGCGAGGTGTTCGACTTTGTAGGCGTCAAGTTCCTGGGACACCCTGACATGCGCCATCTCTTCCTCCGCACAGACTTCAAGGGCTACCCCTTGCGCAAGGACTTCGACATGAGTCCCGAGGCCAACAGGTTTCCCTGCACCGACGAGCCGGAGGACGACTACACGGTGGAATACACCTTGGACAGGGACGGTCGCCTGGTAGCCAACCGCAAGCGTCTTTTCGACGACAATGACTATGTGATAAACATCGGTCCCACCCACCCTTCCACCCACGGAGTGCTGCGTCTTCAGACACTCATCGACGGCGAGACGGTGAAGCGCATCTACCCTCACCTCGGTTATATCCACCGTGGCATAGAGAAGATGTGGGAGGGCATGACCTATCCCCAGACACTGGCTCTGACCGACCGTCTGAACTACCTCTCCGCCATGATGCACCGCCACGCCCTGGTGGGAGTCATCGAGGAGGGCATGGGCATCGAACTGTCGGACCGCATCCACTACATCCGTACCATCATGGACGAACTTCAGCGACTCGACTCCCACCTGTTGTACCTCGGTTGTACCGCACAGGACCTGGGCGCGCTCACCGCATTCCTCTACTGTATGCGTGACCGTGAGCATGTGCTTAACGTGATGGAGGAGACCACGGGTGGACGGCTGATACAGAACTACTACCGTATCGGCGGCTGTCAGGCCGACATCGACCCCAATTTCGTGGCGAACACAAAGAAACTGTGCAAGTATCTCCGTCCTGTGATACAGGAATACCTTGACGTGTTCGGTGACAACGTAATCACACGCAACCGTCTTGAAGGCGTAGGTCCGATGGGACTTGAGGACTGTATCAACTATGGAGTGACCGGACCAGCGGGACGCGCGGCCGGTTGGCACAACGACACCCGTAAGCGTCACCCCTACGACATGTACGACAAGGTGGACTGGCAGGAAATCACCCTGACAGGGTGCGACTCCATGGCCCGCTATCATGTGCATATCCGGGAATTGTACCAGAGTCTCAATATCATCGAGGCTCTCATCGACAATATCCCCGAGGGCGAGTTCTACATCAAGCAGAAACCCGTCATCAAGGTTCCCGAAGGACAGTGGTACTTCTCTGTGGAGGGAGCCAGCGGCGAGTTCGGCGTTTACCTCGACTCCAGAGGCGAGGCAAGTCCTTACAGGATGAAGATGCGCCCGATGGGACTGTCCCTGACTGGGGCTCTCGACAAGATGTGTAGCGGACAGAAGATTGCGGACCTTATCACCACAGGCGCCGCCATCGACTTCGTGATCCCGGACATCGACAGATAGTATTTCTAATTTACGGTTCAAATACATTAGACAAATGTTTGATTTCAGTATAGTGACAACATGGTTTGACTCGCTTCTCCGCCAGACACTGGGCTTGGGGGATTTCGCGTCGACCCTTATTGAGTGCATACTGGTAGGCGTACTCATTCTGATAGGCTACACGCTGCTTGCTATCGCCTTGATATTCATGGAACGCAAGGTCTGCGCTTATTTCCAGTGCCGTATCGGTCCGATGCGTGTGGGACCCTGGGGTACATTACAGGTATTCGCCGACGTGTTGAAGATGCTCATCAAGGAGATATTCACCGTAGACAAGGCCGACAAGCTCCTGTTTTTCATCGCACCGCTCCTTGTAATCATAGCGTCTGTAGGCACCTTCTCGTTCCTTCCGTGGAACAAGGGCGCGGAGATACTCGACTTCAACGTGGGAGTGTTCCTCCTCACCGCCATTTCCAGTATCGGAATCGTCGGTATCTTCCTGGCCGGTTGGGGCAGTAACAACAAGTATTCGGTAGTGTCCGCCATGCGCGGGGCAGTGCAGCTCATCTCCTATGAGATATCCCTTGCGCTTTGTCTGACAACAGCCGTGGTACTTGTGGGATCCATGCAGTTGTCCCAGATTGTGGACTACCAGACAGGCCCTTGGAACTGGCTCATCTTCCGTGGACACGTTCCAGCCGTCATCGCGTTCCTCGTATACCTCGTTGCCGGTAACGCGGAGGCGAACCGTGGTCCGTTCGACTTGGCGGAGGCGGAGAGCGAGTTGACCGCAGGTTACCACACGGAGTACAGCGGTATGGGATTCGGTTTCTTTTATCTTGCCGAATACCTCAATCTCTTTGTCATCGCCGGTGTCGCCACAACCGTCTTCCTTGGCGGTTGGGCGCCAGTCAATATCGGCATTGAAGCCTTCGACGGTGTGATGAACATGATTCCCGGCATTGTATGGTTCTTGTGTAAGGCCTTCGCTGTCGTGTGGTTGTTGATGTGGGTACGCTGGACTTTCCCCCGTCTCCGTATCGACCAGATATTGAAACTTGAATGGAAGTATCTTATGCCGCTCTGTCTGATCAACCTTGTCCTGATGACTGTGGTCGCGGCTTTGGGCTGGCACTTTTAATTGATTATGGAAATGGAAAACGACAAATCATATTTCGGAGAAATAGGCGTTGCTGTCAAGACACTCGCTGTCGGCATGAAGACCACCCTCAAGGAGTACTTCACGGCAAAGAGTACTGAGCAGTACCCGGAAAACCGCAAGACGACCCTGCACGTGTCAGCGCGTCACCGTGGCCGTCTGGTCATGAACCGTGACGGGGAGGGAAACGTGAAGTGCGTCGCGTGTACCCTGTGTGAGAAGGCTTGTCCCAACGACACCATCAAGATAACGTCCCAGATGGTGACCACCGAGGACGGCAAGAAGAAACGTCAGCTTGTGGACTACCGGTATGACCTCGGCGACTGCATGTTCTGCGAGTTGTGCGTGAACGCATGCAACTTCAACGCCATCAGGTTTACCAACGATTTCGAGAACGCCGTGTTTGACCGCGACAAACTGGTACTGCATCTTGACAAGGAGCAGTACGGGAGTTCACTGCCCAACATCCTCGACGGAGGCGCGCCACTGGAAATCGGCAAGTTCAATACAAAAACAAAATAAAAGGAAGTAGGAGATATGGCTAATTTAGTAATGTTTTGCATCTTGGCGGCCGTCATTCTCGGTTCTGCCATCATGTGCGTGGTCACGACACGAATCATGCGGGCGGTCACGTTCCTGCTGTTTGTACTCCTGGGAGTGGCGGGGATTTACTTCCTGCTCGACTACACTTACCTTGGGGCGGCCCAGATAAGCGTCTATGCCGGCGGCATCGCGATACTCTATGTGTTCGCCATCCAGTTGGTAAGCAAGCACACGCTCCAAGGGTTGGTGGAGAGGATGAAAGGCCGCCGCGCCGTTATCGGTGTGCTGGCTTCCCTGACCGGACTCGCCACAATGGTTTTCGTGATGCTGAAGAACGAGTTTATAGACATGTCGTGCCAGATGGCGGACAAGGAAGTGGGGATGTCCACGATAGGCAAGGCCCTGGTCGGTGCGGACAAGTACCAGTATGTGCTTCCGTTCGAGTTTGTCTCGTTGCTTCTTCTGGCATGTATCATCGGTGGCATTGTGATGGCACGCAAACAAGAGGAGGAAAAGTAATATGGTTCCAGTAGAATGTTATTTCGTGCTTAGCGCACTTCTGTTCTTCATTGGCGTGTTCGGTTTCATCACACGCCGGAGTCTTATCGCGATGCTCATCTCCATTGAGCTGATACTAAACGCGGTTGACATCAATTTCGCCGCATTCAACCGTATTCTCTACCCCGGTCAGCTTGAAGGCTTCTTCTTCACCCTGTTCTCCATCTGCGTGAGCGCGGCGGAGACAGCCGTGGCGATTGTCATCATCCTGAATGTTTACCGTCACTTCAACAGCGACAAAGTGGACAGTATCGGGAACATGAGATTTTAATTCATTCCACAAAACGAAAGACGATGGATTACACTTATTCATTTTTGATACTTGTGCTGCCCTTCCTGAGTTTCCTGATACTCGGACTGGCTGACACGAAATTGTCGCACAAGGCAGCGGGACTGACCGGCACCGCCCTCATGGGTGTGGTGTTCGCTTTGTCGGTCTATACCGCCTACGAATATTTTTCGGGACAGGGACGCGGCGCCGACGGGCTTTATCCCATTGTGACGGCATGGCATTTCACGTGGCTCGACTTCGGTGATGTCCTGGGCGCGCACCTGGTGTTCGACATGGGTTTCCGCCTCACGCCAATATCCGCCATGATGCTCGTGGTGATTACCACAGTCAGTTTCATGGTACACATATACTCGTTCGGCTATATGCACGGCGAGAAAGGGTTTCAGCGCTACTATGCCTTCCTTTCCCTCTTCACCATGAGTATGCTTGGACTGGTTGTCGCCACCAACATCTTCCAGATGTATCTCTTCTGGGAACTTGTGGGTGTCTGCTCTTACCTGCTCATCGGATTCTATTATCCTCAGCACGCTGCGGTGGCGGCATCGAAGAAGGCGTTTATCGTGACCCGCTTTGCCGACCTCTTCTTCCTGATAGGAATCCTGTTCTACAGCTTCTATATAGGGACATTCGAGTTCGACATCTCCCAGATGGAACCGGAACAGGTGGCCCGACTGCATAATGCCAGTTGGCTGCTCCCTGCCGCCCTGTTCCTGATGTTCATAGGCGGCGCCGGCAAGAGCGCGATGTTCCCGCTGCACATCTGGTTGCCCGACGCCATGGAAGGCCCGACACCGGTGTCCGCGCTCATCCACGCCGCGACGATGGTTGTCGCCGGAGTATATCAGGTGGCGTGTCTGTTCCCCATCTGGATTCAGTACGCCCCCGACACCCTGCATTATGTGGCTTATGTGGCGGCGTTCACCTCGTTCTATGCGGCTGTGGTGGCATGTTGCCAGAGCGACATCAAGCGTGTCCTGGCCTTCTCCACCATTTCCCAAATCGGCTTCATGCTTGTGGCCCTCGGTGTATGTATGCCAGAGGCCGGCGAATCTGCGACCATTGTAGCCAAGACCACAGCTGAATATGCCGACGGCAATGGCTTGGGTTATATGGCAGGAATGTTCCATCTTTTCACACACGCCATGTTCAAGGCGTGCCTGTTCCTCGGGGCCGGTTGCATCATACATGCCGTACATTCCAATGAGAAGATGTATATGGGCGGTCTGCGCAAGTACATGCCCGTGACCCACTGGACCTTCCTTATCAGTTGTCTCGCCATCTCCGGCATCCCGTTCTTCTCCGGTTTCTGCTCGAAGGACGAGATTCTGGTGGCATGTTATAACTTCTCGCCTGTGATGGGAGTCATCATGAGCGGTATCGCCACGATGACGGCATTCTACATGTTCCGTCTCTACTACGTGATATTCTGGGGCAGGAGTTATTATGAGGCAAACAAGGCGAACGGCGCACACGAGCCTCATGAGGCGCCGGCGGTAATGACCGTCCCACTGATTGTACTGAGTGTCATCACGGTGGTGGTAGGTGTACTCGGCACACTCCATATCTTTGAGTTCGGCAGTCTGGTTTCCGCCAACGGTCTCGCCTTCAGCACACACACCGATTGGGTGGTCGCAGGTACAAGTACACTGCTCGCCCTTCTCGGTATTGGTCTCGCCACCTATATGTATAAGGGCGAGGAGACTCCTTTGGCTGATTGTCTCGCCAAGAAATTCCCACGTCTGCATAAGGCGGCCTACCGCCGTTTCTATCTCGACGAGGTATGGATGTTCATCACCCACAAGATCATTTTCCGTTGCTTTTCCACACCTATCGCATGGTTTGACCGCCATATCGTGGACGGAACGTTCAACTTCATGGCATGGAGCGCCAACGAGGCGGGAGAGTCCTTCCGTCCTTGGCAGAGCGGTGACGTGCGCGGTTACGCGGTATGGTTCCTCACCGGCGCCGTGGCACTGACCCTCATCTTGATTGCATTCGTATAATGTCTCACAACTAAGTAAATCAGAAAAGAAATGAATTTAAGTATATTCGTCATAGTACCGGTCCTGATGCTGCTCGGTCTCTGGTTGGCCCGCAACGACAAGCAGGTGCGCGGTGTGATGGCAGCGGGATCCACCGTACTGTTGGGTCTCTCCGTCTATCTTGTCTTTGCGTTTCTCGAAGTCCGTGAGACAATGCCGGCCGACCAAGCCCCGATGGTCTTCACCTACAGTGTGCCGTGGTTCAAGCCACTGCACATCAACTACAGTCTCGGTGTCGACGGCATCTCTGTAGTGATGCTGCTTCTTTCAAGCATCATTGTATTTACGGGTACCTTCGCCTCCTGGCGGTTGAAACCGATGACCAAGGAGTATTTCCTTTGGTTCACCCTACTTTCCACAGGTGTTTACGGCTTCTTCATTTCCGTGGACATGTTCACCATGTTCATGTTCTACGAGGTGGCGCTGATACCGATGTACCTGTTGATTGGCGTATGGGGCAGTGGCAGGAAAGAGTACGCCGCCATGAAACTGACACTGATGCTGATGGGCGGTTCAGCCCTCGTGATTGTAGGTATCTTGGGTATCTACTTCTACAGTGGTGCGCAGACCTTTGAGATTATGGACATAGCCCACCACACCAATGGGGCGCATGCCATACCGGAGAGCGTGCAGAACGTGTTCTTCCCTATGCTCTTCATCGGTTTCGGTATCCTCGGAGCCTTGTTTCCGTTCCACACATGGTCTCCTGACGGTCACGCCAGCGCGCCTACAGCCGTGTCCATGCTGCACGCCGGAGTGCTGATGAAACTGGGCGGTTACGGTTGCTTCCGCATCGCCATGTTCCTCCTGCCGGCGGCTACCCACGGTTTCTGGATTAAGGTGTTCCTGGTACTCACCACCATCTCCATCGTTTACGGGGCGTTGTCCGCCTGTGTACAGACCGACTTGAAATACATCAACGCCTACTCGTCAGTGTCCCACTGCGGCATGGTTCTCTTCGCCCTCTGTATGATGACACGTACCGCATGCACAGGAGCTGTCCTCCAGATGTTGTCCCACGGCCTGATGACCGCACTCTTCTTCGCCCTTATCGGAATGATTTACGGCCGCACCCACACACGTGACGTGCGCCAGTTGGGCGGTCTGATGAAGATTATGCCCTTCCTTTCTGTGGGCTACCTGATTGCAGGTCTCGCCAACCTCGGCTTACCCGGTTTCTCCGGTTTCGTGGCTGAGATGACCATCTTCGTGGGATCGTTCGCAAACGACGACCTGTTCCACCGCACCTGCACCATCATAGCCTGTACCGCCATTGTCATCACGGCGGTCTACATCCTCCGTGTGGTAGGCAAGATACTCTATCAGAAGGTGGCGAACCCCGAATTCGAGAAACTCTCCGACGCTACTTGGGACGAGCGTATCGCAGTGTGCTGCCTCATCTTCTGCGTGGCAGGTCTCGGAATGGCGCCACTTTGGGTACGCGATGTCATCAACGACGCTATGGGTCCAATTCTCAGTGTGATTAATCTGTAATAAATATATACTATAATGGATTACAGTCAATTCTTACATCTAATTCCGGAGGCTACCTTGGTGGCTGTCCTTATCATCACTTTCGTAGCTGACTTCTGCAGTCACAGGAAAGCGGACCGTAAATGGTTCCATCCTTTGGTATGCCTCCTGATGGTAGCACACATCGCCATCAATATCTGTCCCCCCAATACAGCCGAGGCCTTCGGCGGCATGTACATCACCAGTCCCGTTACCGGGGTGCTGAAGACCATCCTGGCACTCGGTACACTCATCGTGCTTATACAGTCGAAGGAGTGGTTGAGCCGCAAGGACACCGCCTTCAAGCAGGGTGAGTTCTATATGCTCACCGTCTCCACCCTACTTGGCATGAACATGATGGTCAGCGCCAACCACTTTCTCCTGTTCTTCCTCAGTCTGGAGATGGCGTCCATCCCGATGGCGTGTATGGTGGCGTTCAACAAGTACCGCCACGACTCAGCCGAGGCAGGGGCCAAGTTCATCCTTACATCCGCATTCTCCAGTGGTGTGATGATTTACGGCATCTCACTGCTCTATGCCGCTTGCGGTACACTGTACTTCGACGACATGGCGGCAATCGTGAAACCGTCGGCACTGAGCATCGCAGGTCTGATGTTGTTCTTCAGTGGCCTGGGCTTCAAGATTTCCTTGGTGCCGTTCCACTTCTGGACAGCCGACACCTACCAAGGCGCGCCTACCACAGTCACAGGTTACCTCTCTGTGGTTTCCAAGGGTTCCGCGGCGTTCACGCTCTGCGCCATCCTGATAAGGGTGTTCGCACCACTGGTGACCTACTGGACCGTACTGCTGTACATAGTCATCGTGCTTTCCATCACCATAGCCAACCTCTTTGCCATCCGTCAGAGCAACTTGAAGCGGTTCATGGCATTCTCGTCCATCTCACAGGCAGGTTACATAATGTTGGCGGTGGTGGGCAACTCCACGATGAGCGTTACTGCCCTGACATACTACGTGCTTATCTATGTGGTGGCCAACATGAGTGTCTTCGCCATCATCTCCGCCGTGGAGGAGCATAACAACGGCACTGTGGAGATGGACAGCTACGACGGATTCTACAAGACCAACCCGCGCCTGGCGTTCCTGATGACCTTGGCTCTGTTCTCGCTCGGCGGTATTCCGCCGTTCTCCGGAATGTTCTCCAAGTTCTTCGTGTTCATGGCGGCTGTCGGCACGCACGACATCCACACCACCCTCGGGGCCTGGGCTTACGGAGTAGTGTTCATCGCCTTGGTCAACACGGTGGTCAGCCTGTACTACTACCTGCTCATCGTGAAGGCCATGTTCATCAATCAGAACGACAATCCGTTGCCCACATTCAAAAGCGCCGGTTCCACTAAGTTGGCTCTCGCCATCTGCACCATAGGAATCATCGCTTTCGGCATCTGCTCGTTCGTCTTCGACTGGATTTCATTGGCGGCGAACGCATAATCCGCACATGCGTAAATTTGCACCATGAAAATACTCACAAACGAAGAACTGGCAAGTGCGATTGACACTCCCGTGTTCCACCTCGTCTCCGACACCGCCGACGAACTGGGGTTGGAGTGTTATGTCATAGGAGGATATGTGCGCGACCTGTTTCTGGAACGCCCGGGCAATGACATCGACATTGTGGTGACGAGCCAGCTACTGGACGGAGGCGGAAAACATACCAACGAGGGGAACACCCGCAACTCCATACTTATTGCGGAGAAGTTGAAGGAGAGACTGGGGCGGAAAGCGGGACTGTCAGTCTTCAAGAACTTCGGTACGGCACAGTTGAAGTACAACCACATGGAACTGGAGTTCGTGGGCGCGAGGAAGGAAAGCTACAGCCACGACTCACGCAAGCCTGTGGTGGAGGACGGTAGTCTGGAGGACGACCAGAACCGCAGGGACTTCACCATCAACGCCATGGCTCTGTGCCTCAACAGTGACCGTTTCGGGGAACTCATCGACCCCTTCGACGGACTGTATGACCTCGAAGACAGGATTATACGCACGCCGCTCGACCCCGACATCACGTTCAGCGACGACCCTCTCCGCATGATGCGGTGCGTACGGTTCGCCACCCAACTCAACTTCTATATCGAGGACGAGACCTTCAGCGCCTTGGAGCGCAACAAGGAGAGGATACGTATCATATCTGGTGAGCGCGTGATAGAGGAACTCAACAAGATAATACTGTCTGAATCACCGTCACGCGGCTTCATCGACCTTGAACGGTGCGGACTGCTGGAGATAATCTTCCCCGAGCTGTACGCTCTGGAGGGAGTGGAGACCAAGAACGGACGGAAGCACAAGGACAACTTCTACCACACTCTCGAAGTACTCGACAATGTGGCGAAAGCGACGGCTGACTGGACTTCCAGTCCCGAAGGCAAGGAGAAGGCACTGTGGATCCGCTGGGCCGCCATCATGCACGACATAGGGAAACCCAAGAGCAAACGCTGGGACAACCTGTTGGGCTGGACGTTCCACAACCACGACTATGTAGGTTCGAAGATGGTGCCGCAGGTGTTCCGAAGGATGAAACTGCCGATGAACGAGAAGATGAAGTACGTGGAGAAACTCGTGGGACTCCATATGCGCCCCATTGCCATAGCCGACGATGAGGTGACCGACTCCGCCATACGGCGGTTGCTGTTCGACGCCGGGGACGACATCGACGACCTCATGATTCTCTGCAATGCCGACATCACCTCGAAGAACGAGGCGAGGAAGAACCAGTTCCGACAGAACTTCATCCTCGTAAAGGAGAAACTGAAGGCCATCGAGGAGAAAGACAGGATACGCAACATGAAAATGGCGGTGGACGGTGACGAAATCATGCGGATGTTCGGTCTGGCACCGGGCCGGCAGGTGGGGGAACTCAAGTCCGCCATGAAGGAAGCCATACTGGAAGGAGTGATAAGGAACGACCACGACGAGTGTGTGGAGTTTCTCAAGAAGATGTACCAAAGCACAACCCCCAATTCCTAATTCCTCATTCCTAATTCCCCATTCCTCATTTCTAATTCCCCCCATGTTCCTCTCATTCATCGTCTATTTCGCCCTACTCTACTTCGTTTCCTTAGTTACCGGAAAGAGAGGGGGCAACAACGCCTTCTTCCGTGGCGACCGCAAGTCGCCGTGGCAACTGGTAGCCTTCGGCATGATAGGAGCCTCCATCAGTGGACTCACCTTCATCGGTGTGCCGGGATGGGTGACCACCACCTGCATGACCTACATACAGATGTGCCTGGGTTTTGTCGTGGGCTATCTCATCGTGGCGTTCGTGCTGCTGCCGATATACTACAGGCATAACCTCACGTCGATATACACATACCTCGACCACCGTTTCGGCAAGACGAGCTACAAGACAGGCGCGTCGTTCTTCATCCTGTCCAAATTGCTTGGATCCGCCGCCAAGTTCTATGTCGTGGTACAGATACTGCAGGTATGCGTAGCCGACCGCTACGGCATCCCCTATGCCGCCACCGCCCTCATCACCCTTGTGTTTATATGGATGTACACACGCCGCAGTGGCATACGCACGCTGGTGTGGACCGACACGCTACAGACTGCGGTCTTGCTGCTTGCCCTGCTACTCATTATAATAAAGGTGTGTTCGGCGCTGCACATGAACCTGACCGAAGCGGTGGCTACTGTATGGAACGACCCCCACTCACGCATATTCGAGTTCGGAGACCCCGCCTCAAAGCAGAACTTCTGGAAACAGTTCCTCAGTGGAATCTTCGTGGTCATCGTAATGACAGGACTCGACCAGGACATGATGCAGAAGAACCTTACATGCAAGAACCTGCGCGCGGCACAGAAGGACATGTGTTCCTACGGACTCATGTTCGTGCCGGTCAACCTGCTGTTTCTCTCACTGGGCATCCTGCTGATCCACCTCTACGCGCACCTGGGCATGCCGTTGCCGGAGAAGGGCGACGACCTGCTCCCGGGCATTGTCCTTTCGGGCGTTCTGGGCGACACGGTAGTAGCCGTGTTCGGTATCGGTGTCGTGGCGAGTGCCTTCTCCAGCGCCGACTCGGCGATGACAGCCCTCACCACATCGTTCTGTGTGGACATAATGCAGAGGGAGAAGGACGAGAGACTGAGAAGGCGCGTGCATCTTGGCATGGCGGTAGCGTTCCTTGTATGCACACTGGCGTTCAACGAACTGGGAAGCGGAAGTGTGATGGACCTTATCTACACGCTGGTCAGTTACACCTACGGACCGCTGCTCGGACTGTTCGCCTTCGGAATGTTCACAAGGTGGCAGGTGCGCGGAGGACTTGTACCCTACATAGCCATAGCCTCCCCTATCGTGTGCTACATCATCGATTATGCCACCCTTCACACGACTGGCTATAAGTTCGGTTACGAGATGCTGATGTTCAACGGTATGCTTACGTTCACAGGCCTCTGGGCAGTTCGATGCGGAAAGTAGTGCCCTTGCCCACCTCCGACGACTTCACGTAGATCTTGCCCTTGTGGTACTCCTCAACAATACGTTTGGCAAGGGACAGACCGAGACCCCACCCCCGGGTCTTGGTAGTGAAACCAGGTTTGAACACCGACTTGAAATTGCCCTTCGCGATACCCTTGCCGTTGTCGCTCACTTCGATAGACACTCCCCCTGGAGTCTCCTCAAGACGGATGTCGATATGTCCCGATCCGTTCATCGCGTCCACCGCATTCTTGCACAGGTTCTCCACCACCCATTCAAAGAGTGACGCCACCAGCTTTACCTCCACGTGACGGGAGGGAAGATGAGTGGTGATGACCACCTTGCTCGACGTGCGCCTGTCGATGTACTCCACCACCCTGTCTATGATGCCTGTCACATCCTCTGGCCTTGGTTCAGGTATACTTCCGATTTTGGAGAACCGTTCGGCGATACGCTCCAACCGTCTCACGTCCTTCTCCATCTCGGGCAGCAGATCGTCATCGGGATAAGTCTCACGGATGACCTGCGTCCACGCCATGAGCGAGGATATGGGTGTACCCAACTGATGGGCGGTCTCCTTCGACAGTCCCACCCACACCTTGTTCTGTTCCGCTTTCATAGAGGAGAAGAGGGCGAACAGGGCTATAATCACGAACAGGGCGACAACCCCCAGTTGCGCGTAAGGAAACACCGCCAGTCGCTTCAGCATCAGCGAGTTGCCGTAGCACACCTCAATATAGTTCGGTCCGTCATCGTTGCCCAAGTCAATCCTTATTGTCTGTCCCGCCCGTTTCATGTCGTCCGCCATGCATTTGATGACACTGACGGAATCAACGTCAGGGTCGAACGAACGTCCCAAGTTGCGCGAGGTCTGCACCTCACCGTTCCTGTCGAGAACCACTACCGGTATGGTGTTGTTGCCGTTTATCACCTTCAGTACCAGATTGATGTCCGTATTCTCGTCAGCCTGGTCGAGCGACCGCATGGCCTCCGCCCACACCTCCATCTTGTTGATTTCCTCTTTCTTCAGGTCATCCGTAAGAAATTTGGAGGTGAGCAGGGACGCTACGGCAATCACGATTGCCGCCACAATCAGGACTATCCTTATATTCCGTATGTGTTCAAACCACTTCACAACAATTAAAACGCATTACAGGTGAATTTATTGTGCCAAAAAAAATGCGTGGGTACAATAATACCGCTTGTCTGTGCGCCGACTCAACTTTTTGTAGTATCTTTGCACGGTAAATTGGATTAATATGTCTTGTATACTACATATCGACACGTCAACTGACACCTGTTCAGTGGCGGTAAGCCAGGACGGGCAGGTCATCTTCCATCAGGAAGAAGCGGAAGCCCACTCACATGCGAAAGTCATAGGAGGGATGGTGGACGAAGCCCTCTCGTTCACGGACAACCATGCCATACCGTTCGACGCGGTGGCTGTGAGTTCGGGACCGGGGAGTTACACCGGTCTGCGTATCGGCGCGAGTATAGCCAAGGGCGTGTGCTACGCCCGTGACCTGCGCCTCATCGCCATACCCACCCTCGAACTGATGTGCGTGCCACTGCTTCTGGGCGACGAACTGCCGGAAGACGCGCTGCTCTGTCCCATGATTGACGCCAGACGCATGGAAGTATACACCGCACTCTACACACGGGGCTTACAGCATGTCAGTCCCACTGAGGCCAAGGTCATCGACTCCTCCGCCTTCGAGGCACAGCTCAACGAACACCCTGTCTATTTCTTCGGCAACGGGTCCGACAAGTGTAAGGATGTCATCACTCACCCCAACGCGCACTTCGTCGGCGGCATCACCCCGACGGCAAAGTGGATGTCGCCACTGGCTGAGAAAGCGCACGCCCGTGGTCAGTTCGAGGACGTGGCTTACTTCGAGCCGTTCTACCTCAAGGAATTCATAGCGACCAAGAGCCGCAACCCATTGCAACAATAAAGAGGGACGGACCGTTCCACTACAATAATAAGAACAATACTAAAATGGACTACAATACCCAACGCACGAAACTGGTACTGCCCGAATACGGACGATGCATTCAAGACATGGTGGAATACGCCATGACCATAGAAGACAGGAATGAACGCCAGCGGTGTGCCTTCACCATCATCGACCTCATGTCGAACATACAGAAATTCAGCGGTGACGAGAACGACTTCTACCAGAAGCTGTGGAATCACCTCGCTCTCATATCCGGCTACAAGCTCGACATCGACTACCCTGTGGAGATTCAGAGGGCTGACGAGATGCAGGAGAAACGCGAGATGGTGCCTTACCCGCAGAAGAACATCAAACGCCGCCACTACGGTCTCATCATAGAGCGGTTCACCAAGCGGTTGGCTGACATGGATCCAGGCAAGGACAGGGACGATCTGATTGAGTTCGTGGCCAACCAGATGAAGCGGTCACTCGCCAGTTGGAACCCCAACGCGATGGACGACGAGAAGGTGATGGAAGACCTTGCCGACTATACGGACAAGAAGGTGTCGGTCCTCCCTTCCGAGGTGAATCTGATAAGCGACCGTCAGGCTCTCGCCGAAGCGCAGCCTGTCATGGCCAACGTCAATCAGGGAAAGAGGAAGAAAAAGAAATAACCGGGAAGAGATGTCATCATTCATTATCGAAGGCGGACACACCCTCAGCGGCGACATCACCCCCCAGGGAGCCAAGAACGAGGCTCTGGAGGTGATTTGCGCCACACTGCTCACGAGTGATCCCGTCAGGATAGCCAACGTCCCCGACATCCTCGATGTCAACAACCTCATCCGTCTGATGATGAAGATGGGGGTGGACGTGAGACATGAAGGAGACCACACCTGGACTTTCCAGACACGGCAGTTGGACATGGACTACCTCCAGAGTGACGAGTTCATACAGAGGAGTTCACGGCTCAGAGGGTCGGTGATGCTGCTCGGCCCGCTGCTCGGACGCTACCACAAGGCCTATATAGCCAAACCGGGAGGCGACCAGATAGGACGCAGACGGCTCGACACCCATTTCGTGGGCATAAAAGAGTTGGGAGCCACCTTCACCCACAACGAGAAGAGGAACATCTACGAGATAGAGGCGCAACGGCTGCGCGGCGCGTACATGCTGTTGGAGGAAGCGTCAGTGACAGGTACGGCGAACATCATCATGGCGGCTGTGATGGCGGAAGGAACGACACAGATATACAATGCCGCCTGTGAGCCTTACATACAGCAGCTCTGCTCCATGCTCAACAGTATGGGAGCCAGGATTTCCGGTATCTCGTCCAACCTCCTGACCATAGAGGGAGTGAGTGAACTGCACGGAACCGTCCACACCATCCTGCCCGACATGATAGAGGTGGGATCGTTCATCGGCATGGCTGCCATGACAGGAAGCGACATAACCATCAGGAACGCCGCACACGCCAACCTCGGGGTCATACCCGACGCGTTCCGCAAACTCGGGGTCAGGATTGAGGAGAGAGGGGACGACCTGCATATACCCCACCAGGACCACTATGAGGTATGCACCTACATGGACGGTGGCATCATGTCACTCGCTGACGCTCCTTGGCCGGGACTCACGCCCGACCTGCTGAGTGTGCTGCTGGTGGTGGCGACACAGGCGAAGGGATCTGTACTCATCCACCAGAAGATGTTCGAGAGCAGACTCTTCTTCGTGGACAAGCTCATCGACATGGGCGCGCAAATCATACTGTGTGACCCCCACAGGGCTGTGGTCATCGGACACGACAGGAAGTTCACGATGAAGGGGTCGCGAATGTCCTCGCCCGACATCCGCGCCGGCATCGCCCTGCTTATAGCCGCCATGAGCGCGGACGGGGTAAGCCACATAAGCAACATAGAGCAGATAGACCGCGGCTACGAGGACATAGAAGGACGGTTGAACGCCCTTGGAGCGAGAATAACACGAGTGGAATGACTGTATGATAAGGAAAGACGACACATACAAGATCGGGCGTATCGGCAAGGCGCACGGACTGAAAGGGGAACTGACGTTCACCTTCACCGACGACATCTTCGACTCCGCCGACTGTCCCTACCTCATCTGTGAGGTGGAGGGCATCCTCGTACCGTTCTTCATAGAGCAGTACCGGTTCAAGACCGACTCGTCAGCCATCATCAAGTTCGAGGGGATAGACAATGTGAACCAGACACAACAGTTGGTGGGGGCCGACGTCTACTTCGAGAAGAGGTTTGTGGAGGACGGCGCGCGTGAGGAGGTGTCGCTCAACTATTTCATCGGGTTCACCGTCACCGACAGGACGGAGGGACTCATCGGCACGGTCACGGACATAGACGACCAGACGGACAACTGGCTCTTCGTCGTGAGCCGGCGGCATACCGACGGCACGGAAAGTGAGGTACTCATCCCTGCCAGCGAGGAGTTTATCACAGACATCAACCAAGAGGGTAAAAACATAGAAATGGACCTGCCTACAGGTCTACTCGACTTATGAACGGAAGAAAGAAAATAGCCATACTCGGGTCTACCGGGTCTATAGGGGCGCAGGCCCTGCAGGTGATTGAGGAACAAAGCCACCTCTATGAGGCGTATGTACTCACGGCTGGCAGCAACGCCGACCTGCTCATCAGTCAGGCGCGCAAGTTTGTCCCAGCCGCTGTGGTCATAGCCAACGAGACATATTATAATAAGGTGAGGGATGCGCTGGCTGACTTGCCGGTGAAGGTGTACGCCGGGGCTGACGCCCTGTGCCAGGTGGTGCAGGACACCAACGTGGACATCGTGCTTGCCTCTATGGTGGGGTTCGCCGGTCTCAAGCCTACCATCAGTGCCATCAAGGCGAGGAAACAGATTGCACTGGCGAACAAGGAGACACTCGTGGTGGCAGGTGAACTGATAATACGGTTGGCTGCGGAGTACCAAGTGCCGATACTGCCTGTGGACAGTGAACACTCAGCCATATTCCAGTGTCTCGAACCCAACAACAAGATAGAGAAGATACTGCTCACATGCAGTGGAGGACCGTTCCGCACGTTCACCGCCGAACAACTGGAGGGCGCGACCAAGACACACGCCCTGGCGCATCCCACATGGAACATGGGGGCGAAGATTACCATCGACTCAGCCACCCTCATGAACAAGGGCTTTGAGGTGATAGAGGCGAAATGGCTCTTCGGGGTCAGTCCCGACCAGATACAGGTCATCGTACACCCACAGTCGGTCATCCACTCCATGGTGCAGTTCGAGGACGGGGCGGTGAAAGCCCAACTGGGAGTGCCTGACATGCGGTTGCCCATACAGTACGCCTTCAGTTATCCCTACCGTCTCAAGTCGTCGTTCGACCGTCTGGACTTCTTCAAGGTGAAGGGCCTCACCTTCGAAGAGCCTGACACCGCCCGGTTCCGTTGTCTGGCCCTGGCTTACGAGGCCCTGCACCGGGGAGGCAACATGCCGTGCATACTCAACGCAGCCAACGAGATAGCCAACCGCGCGTTCATCGACGACAGGATTTCCTACCACAGGATAAGTGAGGTCATAGAACAGGCGATGGGACACATACCCTTCTCCGACGACTCGTCACTCGACACCTATCTGTTGACCGACAAGGATACACGCGAATACGCAAAAACATTAATATAACCCACACACATACCACATGGAAGTAGTACTTATAAAAATAGCACAGGTGATAGCTGCCTTCAGCTTACTCATCGTGTTGCATGAAGGCGGACATTTTCTGTGCGCCAAGTTGTTCAAGATAAGAGTGGAGAAGTTCTACCTCTTCTTCGACTTTCCGATAGTAGTGCCACGGCCGCAGTTCGCCTTCCTTACATACAGGAAGGGGAAATGGTCGATACTGAAATACACCCGAATCAGGGAACTGAACCAGGAGAACAAGAGCAAGGACCCGGACTATACCGTCAGTGCGTTCTCCGTAGTACTCATAGACAAGGGACGTATCGGGTTCTGTAAGTGGGAGCATAACCTGGAGAAGATCCAGGAGGAAGAGATGAAGCAACCCACATACGCCACCGAATACGGTATCGGATGGCTTCCGCTCGGAGGTTACGTGAACATTACCGGTATGATTGATGAATCTAAGCAGCAGCTCTCAGCTGACCCCAAGTCATGGGAGTTCCGCACCAAGCCGGCATGGCAGCGGCTCATCGTGATGCTCGGAGGTATCATCATGAACTTCATCACCGCCTTCGTCATCTACATGGGTGTGCTGTACACATGGGGCGAGAACTACGTGAAGCCAGCTGACATAACCTACGGAATGAAGTTCAACGAGGATGCGCAGTCGCACGGCTTCCGTGACGGGGACATCATCGTAAAGACCGACGGCGAGGACGTCAGGACATGGGACATGAACGTGCTGAGGGACATATCCAACGCCAGTGAGGTCACGGTACTGAGAGAGGGCGAGGAGGTGGCTGTCAACATGCCGCAGGACATGAACATGCTCGAAATGGTGCAGAGTACCCCACCCTACGCCGACCTGTTCATCCCGCTCGACATCGACAGTATCGTGGACGGTTCACCTGCCGACAAGATAGGGATGAAACCCCACGACGTGATAAACGAGATAAACGGTGAGAAAATCAGTTGCTACAACGATGTCATCTACTACATAGCGTCGCTGAAAGGGAATCTCGACGCCAACTCCACGGCGGCTGACAGCTTGAGGCAACGGACGATAACACTTCTGGTGAACGGAAGCGACACACTGAACGCCACACTGACAAAGGACTTCACGCTCGGCTTCATGAACAAGATGCCCGACTACAAGATAACGAACCGTGAATACGGACTGTTGGAGAGTATCCCTGCCGGCATAGCGTCAGGATGGGACAAGTTGACCAGTTACGTCAACGACCTGAAATACATCTTCACCTCACAGGGAGCAAAGAGTGTCTCGGGAGTCATCGGTATAACCAACATCTTCCCGGAGACATGGAACTGGCAAAAGTTCTGGTTGCTCACCGCCCTGCTATCCATCGCCCTCGGAGTGATGAACGTGCTGCCGATACCTGCGCTCGACGGCGGTCATGCCGTGTTCGCCATATATGAGATCATCACCCGACGCAAACCGAGCGACAAGGTGTTGGAACGCGCGCAGTACGTAGGGTTCATGTTCATCATAGCACTACTGATATTCGCCACATGGAACGACATAACCAGACTGTTCGGTCTCTGACGGACAGGACAGGGAAAAACGGACACGTATGAAGATACTTGCAGTGGGCATGAACTATGCCGAACACAATAAAGAGCTACACAACACGTTATTACTCAAAGAGCCTGTAATCTTCTCGAAACCGGAATCGGCGATCGTAAAGAACGGGAAACCGTTCTTCATACCTGACTTCGACGGACGGTTCGACTACGAGACCGAGATTGTCGTCAGGATATGCCACTTGGGAAAGAACATCGCGGAACGGTTCGCACACCGCTACTACGACGCGCTTACCGTAGGCATCGACTTCACGGCGCGGGACCTGCAGACTCGGCTCAGGGAACAAGGACTGCCATGGGACATATGCAAGGGGTTCGACGGGTCGGCTGTCATCGGAGAGTTCATCAACAAGGACGAGTTGCCGCCTATGGACCAGCTGCATTTCAGTCTGGACATCGACGGTACGACCGTGCAGCGGGGCTATTCGGGTGACATGATTCACACGGTAGACCAGATAATAGCGTATGCCAGCCAGTTCTTCACGCTCAAGACAGGCGACCTCATCTATACAGGCACACCAGTGGGAGTGGGACCTGTACACGAGAACCAGCGTCTGGAAGGGTTCCTTGAGGGAAGGAAGGTGTTGGACTGCAAAGTAAAATGACAATGACAAGACGAATACTCACATTGGCGGTCTGCCTCATGACGGTGTTGGGTTCCTATGCCCAAAGCGCTAATGCCGACCGCTATGCCGACCATTCACTACTCGCTTCGGGCAGATGGGTGAAGATACGCGTGGGCGGTGAAGGCGTGTATCAGATTACCAGAAGCCAACTGACCCGGATGGGGTTCACCGATCCCGCTAAGGTATGCCTCTACGGCTACAACACCCCCATACTGCCGGAAACCGGACTGGAAGACATGAGTGACGACATGACGGAGATACCGGTCTGCCGCCGCAGTGACGGTTCACTGCTGTTCTATTCCTTGGGGACAGTGAGGTGGACAAGGAAAAGCGCGTATTCGTCTGATTTCAACCACACCAACAATCCCTATTCGCTTTACATCTATTACTTCGTCACGGAGAAAGAGAACGGAGACCCTGCGGAGATGACTGTAGAGTCATCCACGTCAGCATCCTACACCGTAGCGTCCACCTTCCCCGAACACGCTCTGATTGAGAAGGACGAGGTGAGCCTGCTCCGGTCAGGGCGCAACTTCTTCGAGAACTACAACTACGCCAACGGAAACAGGAAAAGCTACAGTCTGGCCACCCCGGGCATAGTGGAATCTGAAGTAGCGTTGACGGTGGACTTCATAGGCGGGGGATCCGCGTCCACACTGACCGTCACAGCCGACGACACCACCTTCAGTAACCTCACCCTGCGCAGTCTGGTGGAATACGAATATGGCTACGAGGGGAAGAAGTCGGTCACATGGAACAAGGACTTGACCGAATCGTCCACCATCACCCTCACGCACAACAGACAGTCGGGTACCGCCGGCCACCTCAACTACATACAGGTCTGTTACACCCGGTCGATCGACCTGACAGGGTTGAACAGTCTGGCGTTCCGTCCCATGTACACTGATGCCACACAGTATGAGATAAGTGGGGCTGACGCGAACACAAGGGTATGGAGGGTCACCACCCCTCAGACCACATGCGAGATGAAGGGAAGTCTGAGTGGGACTACCTATACGGTCACGACAGACGCGGACACCAAACTGAACGAATATGTGGCGGTGGATGTGACAGCCACCTATCCGAGTCCCGAGATTGTAGGGGCGATAGACAACCAGGACCTGCACGCACTGGCGAACATCGACTACGTGATTATCGTGCCTGCCAGCGGAAAACTGAGGGAACAGGCGCAGCGGCTCGCTGACGCGCACACCGCCAAGGAAGGGATGAGGTGTGTCGTGGTCAGGGCTGACGAGATATACAACGAGTTCTCCTCCGGCACTCCCGACGCGACCGCCTACAGACGGTTCATGAAGATGCTCTACGACAAGGCGGAGACTGAGGAGGACAGACCCAAGAACGTGTGTCTGTTCGGTGACGGTGTATGGGACAACCGTATGGTCACGTCATCCATGTCGAATAACGACCCCGACGACTACCTGCTGTGCTACGAGTCGGAAAACTCACTGAGCCAGACCGACAGTTATGTCCTTGAAGAGTACTACACGCTGCTTGCTGACGGCAAGGGGGTGTCGCCACTGAAGGAAACGCCCGACTGTGGGGTGGGACGAATCACGGTGACCACCGCCGAACAGGCTAAGGGGGTTGTCAACAAACTCATATCATACATCAACAACGACCATACAGGGACATGGAAGAACACCGTCTGCATGATGGCGGACGACGGCAACGCCAACATACACATGCAGGATGCAGAGGCGGTGGCAGCTGTTGTGGAGGAGAACAGTCCAAGTTACAGGATAAGGAAAATCTACTGGGACACCTACAAGAGAGAGGAGAGCGGAGCGGGACACTCATACTCCAACGCGAGGGAGGACATATTGCAGCAGATGGAGAAGGGCGCGCTCATCATGAACTATACAGGACACGGTTCTGCCTACACACTGTCGCACGAGCAGGTAATCAAGAGGGCTGACTTCGAGTCGTGGGACTCACCCAACATCCCACTGTGGTTCTTCGCCGCATGCGACGTGACTCCGTTCGACATGAACGAGGAGAACATCGGCACGACGGCGTTGCTGAACGGGAACGGAGCCGCCGTGGGAACCATCGGCACCACACGGGCGGTCTACTCGTCACAAAACAGGAAACTCAATCTGGCGTTCCTGAGACACGTGCTGGCCAACGACGACACAGGACGGCAGTACACCATCGGTGAGGCTTTGTCGCTGGCAAAGGCGGACATCGTGAACGACCGCACCTCATACTCCAAGCGCGACTCTCTCAACAAATGCCATTACGTGCTTATAGGCGACCCTGCCATCTCACTCGCCATCCCGACGTACAAGGTCATGGTGGACAGTTTCAACGGCAAGTCGATACCTGCGGAAGACATCGACACGATTGGTGCCGGAGCGGTGGTGAGCGTGAGCGGACATATAGAGGACGAGGACGGCAATGTGGTGCCGGGATTCAAGGGAACGGTATCACCTGCGGTGTTCGACAGTGAGGAACTCATCACCTGTCTCAACAATGCCGGTGACGACATCACGCCCTACACGTTCTACGACCGTACAAGGAAACTTTACGAGGGGCGCGACTCGGTGAGGGAGGGTTACTTCACCTTCACCTTCCCTGTGCCGCTCGACATCAATTACTCCGACGAGACTGGACTCGTCAACATGTACGCAGTCAACTCCGACAACACCATTGAGGCTAACGGCAGTTTCACTGACTTCGCCATCGGAGGCACTGACCCCGACATGCCCGATGACACCAACGGTCCGGCTCTGACCATAACGGTCAACGGTGTGGAGTTCACCAACAGGAGCGAGGACGGGACAGTAGACGAGGACATCGAGCTGACCACCACCCAACTGATGCACGAGACTCCGTTCTTCTCCGGACTGATAGAGGACGAGAACGGCATCAACATCACAGGCAGTGGAATTGGACATGACATCACACTGATGGTGGACAACGAGGAGTCGATGACCTATAACCTCAACAACACGTTCGAGTATGCCACAGGTTCGTGGACTCAGGGAACTGTCAGTTACAGTCTGCCGGAACTGGAGACAGGTCCGCACGCACTCCTCTTCAGGGCATGGGACATTCTGAACAACCCGTCTACCATGACCGTGCTGTTCAATGTGCAGGAAGGACTGAAGCCCAACATCCTTGACCTCAACATTCTGGGACCGACGGACGGAGTACTTACTCTCGTCATAGAGAACGACAGGCCACAGTCAGTACTCGACATGGATGTACAGATATACGACATGTCGGGCAGACAGGTGTGTCACGTGGGCGAGACCAGTTCAAGCGCCACGATCTACTACACCTTCACGTGCAACCTGAACGCCACTGGCAGTCACCTCACACCAGGTGTCTACATCTGCAAGGCGAGCATCGCCACAGCCGACGGATCGTCTGCGTCCAAGTCCAAAAAGTTCCTTGTCAAAGCACAATAAAACAGTTGTATCTGAGTTATATATACGAGGGTGGTCACACTACAGGCTGTCCCCGCGTAAAGTACAATCAAAGAATCACACACCGATATGATAAAGAAGACATACATGACGTTCTGTTTAGCGCAAATGGCGTTCTGCACCGCATCCCGCGCACAGGACGTGAAGCAACAGTTCAACCCTGTGTACTATGGAGTGACCTCCCTCGCCATCGCCCCCGACGCGCGTGGCGGCGCGATGGGTAACGTGGGTGCGGCTACAGACCCCGACGTGAACTCACAGTACTGGAACCCTGCCAAGTATCCGTTCACCATCAGTCGCGCCGGGGTGTCAATCAACTACACTCCATGGTTGCGCCAGATTGTGAGCGACATCGACCTGGCTAACGTGACAGGCTACTACCGCATAGGCAACTATGACGCGCTCAGCGGTTCACTCCGTTATTTCTCCTTGGGTGAAGTCATCGATGTCAGCAACGGTGTCACCATAAAGCCTTTCGAGATGGCGTTGGACGTGGCTTATTCACGTATGCTGTCGGAGACCTTCTCCGCGGCGGTGGCCCTGCGCTATATCCACTCAAGCATGGGACAGACCGACGACCTCACTCCCGGTTCCGCCTTTGCGGCAGACATCGCCATGTACCACAACGGATACATCAACCTCGGCAACAGAGAGTGTCAGTTGGGCTGGGGACTGAACATAAGCAATATCGGAAGCAAGATTTCATACGACGAGGGCAACACCAGTGAGTTCCTGCCTACCAACCTGCGGTTGGGACTGTCGCTGATGGTGCCGATAGACGAGTACAACACGTTCAGTGTCAGTGTGGACGCCAACAAGTACCTCGTCCCTACCCGACCCACGATGGAGCAGTACATCGAGGAGACCGGAGCTGACGACCAGGACTACTCGGGCTACACCAGCTGGCTCATGGACGAGGGCTACTACAACATATCGCCCATATCTGGAATCTTCAAGTCGTTCAACGACGCTCCGGGCGGATTCAAGGAGGAGTTGCAGGAGGTGGAACTGGGTATCGGTGCCGAATACTCGTACAACAACCAGTTTTTCCTGCGTGCAGGCTACCACTACCAGCACCCTAACAAGGGAAACCTGAAGTACTTCACCCTCGGTGCCGGATTCAAGATGAACATCTTCTCCATCGACGCCGGCTACATCATCTCGTCGGCACAGACCAACCCGCTCGACCAGACCCTGCGTTTCTCCCTTGCCTTCGACATGGACGGCATAGGTGACTTGCTGGGCAGGAAAAGACGCTGACACACCTACTATATATATGTATATATGGAGAAAGCTGTCAAGTTGAGGGTAGGCATGGGCTATGATGTCCATCAGTTGGTGGAAGGACGTGACCTGTGGCTTGGGGGAATAAAGATTGACCATTGCAAGGGACTGCTTGGCCACAGTGACGCAGACGTGCTGATACATGCCATCTGCGACGCGCTGCTCGGCGCCGCCAACATGAGGGACATAGGTTACCATTTCCCTCCCAAGAAGGGCAATGAGTTCGAGAACATAGACAGTAAGATTCTGCTCCGCCGTACCGTGGAGATTATAGCCACCAAAGGCTACGCCGTCTGCAACATCGACGCTACCGTGTGCGCCGAACGTCCCAAGATCAATCCGCATATCCCGGAGATGCGGGAGGTGCTGGCGGAATGTATGGGTATCGATGCCGATGACGTGAGCATCAAGGCGACCACCACAGAAAAACTGGGGTTTACGGGAAGGGAAGAGGGAATGAGCGCGTATGCGGTGGCCCTGATAGAGAAGTCACACTGACACCCTGTCCCCCCACTCTACCCCTGACCTTCCCGGCAATCACTCTCCGTCGGACAGTCCGTCCCAGTACTGGATGGTCACGTTGTTGTTCGCCTGTTTGAACAACGCTCCGTAGCCCGACTGCCTGTTGTCCTTGTATTTCCCGTAGAAGAAGTCACCGTTGGTATAGAAATACAAGCCATAGCCCTCACGCTTGTTGTTTGAAGACTCCCCCACATACCTGTCCCCATTGGCGTAGGTCAGTATGAGGAAACGGTTCTTCTCGCGCATCTCGGTAGACGGATTGTACTTCTGGTTGTCCTTCATTATATACACAGGATAGCCGGTATGCAGGTCGTACGCCACATAATGGTCGTTGGTCCCTACCTTGGCGATGTCCTGTCCCTTCTTTATACCGAACGCCAGGTCACCGTTGCGGTAAAGACCGTACACCTCACCGTCCATGTCCGTATAGAAAGAACCGAATCCGTAGATGTTGCCCTGTGGGGACAACTGGCCGAAGTACTGGCCGTACAGCGACTTCACGACACCCGACACGAAACCCGACACCTGGTCGATAAAGGCAGCTTCGTATTCCACCGGTATGTTGGGGTACTTGTCCAACTTCACGAACTGGGCATGGGAGTCCTGCGGACAACCGAACGACAGGGCTGCCAACGCCACACCCACAACAGTCTTTTTCATACTCATCTTTTTCACCTTGCTTCTTTCTTTTTTGATATGCAAAAATACGGATAAATACTGACTCCGGGCATTTATCACCGCTAAAAGTGGACTGACGAATAATAATTTTGCTTAAACAGGCGGTTTGCCATTAAACTAATTCATAAATTTGTACTCGAATACGGTGACACCTACTAAGACAAGTGTCGGAATGAATCCAGAATCTTAACAAAATAGTTATAAACAAATAGACAAGCAAAGAACAATGAAGAAGTCAGCTCTGTTGGCTGCCGCCGCCTTTATGGCATGTGTGACCACACTTGCGCAAAGCAAGTTTGAAGTGGGCGGAACGGTAATCGAGAAGGAGACCAACGAAGCGGTCATTTCCGCAACCACCCAGTTACTGTCACTCCCCGACAGCACATTCGTTACAGGCACGGTGACAAACGCCATGGGCGCGTTTGAGTTCAAGAACGTGAAGAAGGCGAAGTACACCCTGAAAATATCATATATAGGTTTCACCACCAAGTACGTTGACCTTGACCTGACGACCAAGAAGGACAAGAAGGTGGACATGGGGTACATCACGCTTGTGTCCGACGCCATACAGCTCCAGGCAGCGGAGGTGACAGGACATGCGGCGAAGGTCACGGTGTCGGGCGACTCCATGGTGTATAACGCCTCAGCCTACCGTGTACCCGAAGGGTCCACACTGGAAGCCCTGGTGAAACAACTGCCTGGAGCCAAGGTGGACAGCGAGGGCAACATCACCATCAACGGCAAGACGGTCAACAAGATTCTCGTTGACGGCAAGGAGTTCTTCCTCAACGACAAGTCTGTGGCCATGAAGAACATACCTACGGAGATGATTGACAAGATAAAGTCATACGACAGGAAAAGCGACCTCTCACGTGTCACCGGCATCGACGACGGTGAGGAGGAGACCGTACTCGACCTGTCCGTGAAGAAGGGCATGATGAACGGCTGGTTCGGTAACGTCAATCTGGGAGCGGGAACGGAAAACCGCTATGCGGAGCGTATGAACGTCAACAGGTTCAACGACAACTTCCAGGCGACACTCATAGGCAACGCCAACAACACGAACGACATGGGCTTCGGTGGTGGCGGCGGCCGTGGCTGGGGTTGGGGAGGCGGTGGCCTGCGCAACAGCAAGGAGATAGGAGCCAACTTCGCCACTACCAACACCAAACTCGAGACAGGCGGTAGCCTCCGCTTCCGTTACGACGGGTCGGACAACTACAACGAGTCGTCAAGCGAGGACTTCAACGCCACCAAGGGTAAGTTCAGCGAGAGCAGGAGCAAGAGTCTCGGCAGCAACTCCAGTGTAAGGGGTAACTTCCGCTTGGAATGGAAACCCGACACGATGACCAACATCATATTCCGCCCCAACCTGTCGTACTCACGCAACAGGGGATTCAGCAACAGCAGTTCCGGGTCGTACGACGAGGACCCGAACGATGTCACGGAGAACGCGTTGAGCTACAATGACGCCATATCCAGAGTCAGTACGGGCGCGTCGGACGCGTCGGGCGATGAGATTCTCCAGCGGCTGGTGGACATCGTGGCTACGACCAACACCAGCAGAAGCCAGTCGTACAGCACGAGCTTCAATATGGACGGAGAGCTGCAGGCCAACCGCAAGCTCAACAGCGAGGGGCGCAACCTCACGCTGCGTGTCACCGGCGGATTCTCCGACGGAAACAGCAAACAACTGTCGGCGGCCAACATAACCTACAACACTCTGGGAACGAACCAGCAGAACAACCGTTACTACTATACTCCGTCGAGGAGCGACAACCTGTCCACCCAGCTCACATACAGTGAGCCGATAGCCAACAAGACATACGCACAGGTGAGCTACAGGTTCGACTACAGCTACAGCAAGAACGACCGCAGGGCGCAGGTCTACGACTCCCAGGCTTATCAGGACCTCGCACAGGCACTGTCACAATACAGGTACAACATAAAGGCGATACTCCGCTTCATGGAGGACTCCCATTATGAGATGCGCGACACAGCCGCACTGAGCCAGTTCTCCGAGTACAAGAACTACACCCACCGCATCGGGGTGAGTCTGCGCCAGGTGCGCGACACCTACAACGCGAGCATCGGTGTGGACGCCATCCCTCAACATTCAGTCCTCAACTACAAGTACATGGGTCATGAATACCCTGAAGTGACACGTGACGTGTTCGACATAGCACCACGAATCAACCTGCGGTTCAACTCCAAGGACAAGCGCACCAGTCTGCACTTCAGGTACAACGGACGGACGAGCCAGCCGAGCATGACCAACCTTCTGGATATTGTGGACGACTCAAACCCGCTCTACATAACCAAGGGCAACACCCACTTGAAACCGTCGTTCAGCCAGAACGTCAACACGTTCTTCAACACGTACGACACCGACGCGCAGCGCGGCATCTTCGCCCACGCCTACTTCTCCACCACCCACAACAGTATCAGCAACAAGACCACCTACGACAGTGAGACCGGTGTGCGCACGACACAGCCGATGAACATCAACGGAAACTGGAACGTGGGTACGGGAGCCGGCTTCAACACTGGTCTCGGCAAGAAGAAACTGTTCGACATCGGTGTGGACGCCGGGTTCGGTTTCAGCCACAACGTGGCGTTCTACAACAACGCCACAGGCAGCGATACCGACGACACTGACCTGAAGTCCATCACCAAGGACCTGTCAGCCGACTGCGGCTTGGACTTCTCCTACCGCAGCGACGCCCTCTACGTGTCGCTCAACGGCCGTCTGGACTACTCGCACGCAAAGAACAACATGAACGAGAGCGCCAACCAGAGTACCTACGACTTCTCTTACGGAGCCGAGGTGGAATGGACCGCTCCATGGGGCATGTCCGTCTCAAGCGACATCGGCATGAACAGTCGCCGAGGCTACTCGCAGTCAACCATGAACACCAACGAACTGCTCTGGAACGCCCAGATTTCACAGTCGTTCCTCAGAGGCAACGCACTTACCGTCGCCCTTGAGGTGAACGACATCCTGGGTGAGCAGTCCAACATAAGCCGTACAATCAGTGCCTTGATGCGCAGCGACTCCAAGTACAACGCCATCTACCAGTACGGTATGCTCAGGGTCATCTACAAGTTCAGCGTCTTCGGAGGCAAGAACGCCATGGGTACGGACAACGAACGGTCCAGCGGCTGGGGAGGCGGCTGGGGAGGACCCGGACGCTGGTAATACCCTACCCTTAATGACACTTGAAATAGCCACAAGTCTGCGGAAACTCAAAAATTTTACCGGTTTCCGCAGACTTGTGGCTATTTTTCGTTCTTCCGCTTTTCGAGTTGGCAAGACAGTCCAATGGCAACTACTGAGCCGCTCATAGTTTTGAGTATCGGTAATCCATTTAGGACATGTACGCCCCGAAGGGGCAGACTGCGCCTAGCCCAGGGCAAGCGAAGCGACACCCTGGGTAATGTTTATGTGTGAAATGACGCTCTGTAAGAGCAAAAGCACAATTCATTCATAACGTGTGTTTTAACGCTTTTG
>CAVBFD010000030.1:0-31221 GCA_963594655.1 Candidatus Methanomethylophilaceae archaeon | reverse complement strand
TGTCTGCCATATCCGATTCTACTTTTCGGCAAAGTTAAGCAAACTCTTTCTGACTTCCAAATGTCGGGGACATATTTTGGTGCCCGCTTATAAAAATGTCGTAACTGGCTCTCTTTATTTTGCGAACAGCTTGCCGATGAGTCCGAACAGGTTGGCTACTGTCTCACGGTTCTCCACAGGAATCCGGATGCTGGTCTCGCCAGTCTCCTCGTCTTTCTGTACTATTGAGTCAACCAACCGGGCGGTGGCTTCCGGTGACTTCAGTGTCTCTGCCAGTCCTGAGAGGAATGTCATGCCCTGGGCAATGAGGTCTTTGGGTTGGGTTTCAGCAGGTGTGCCGGTCGCCACGTCCCTTTCCCTTGCCGCCTCTCCTGCATCTTCCGTACCTGTTTCTTTTTCAGCCGCATCGGTGTGATTGTCAGTGGAACCACTCCTGGGCTGCTCTGTCTCGTCGATTGATATGGTTGAGGCTGCCGTCTCTTCGTCGGCTGCCGCATCTGTAGCCAGGGAGTTGTCCTCCTCGTCTTCCTTGTCCTCCTCCATCATGTCGCAGACTGTTTCCATGAGGTTCTTGAGCTTGTCGCCTGTGATGAAGATGGAGTCTTCGCCATTGTCCAGCACACCCTCGAACATGGATGTCTTGAAACGCAGTTTGCCCACCATGTCCTCTTCTATGGATTTGGGGGTGACGAGGTTTATCACTTGTATGTTGTTCTGCTGTCCCAGGCGGTATATGCGCCCGACGCGCTGTTCGAGAACCGCGGGATTCCAAGGCAGGTCCACATTGATGATGGTGGCAGCCACCTGCAGGTTCAGACCAGTGCTGCCGGCGTCCGTAGAGAGGAAAACCCGGCTCGACGGGTCGTTGGTGAAGTTGTCTACCAGGTTCTTTCGTTTCTCTGACGGCACTCCTCCGTTAAGATACTCGAAACCTATTTCCTTCTTGTCCAGTTCCTGTGCGATAAGGCGTGTCATGCGTTCCCACTGACTGAACACCACCACCTTCTCGCCTTCCACGCTTATGATGTCGCTTATGATGTTGACACACTCGTCCACCTTGGTGTCGAACCTTGTCTTCTGGTCAAGGATGAAACTGCTGTCGCAGACCATGCGCATCTGCGAGAGGTTGAGCAGCAGCCGATTCCTGTCCTTGTCAGAGAGGAAATGGTACTGCCTCCACCGGTTTACAAGGATGCTGACCTGCTCCTTCCATTCCTGATGCATTCCCATCTGCTCTGGGGTCATCGGGACGAAGAGGTTCTTGTCCATCCGTTGGGGCATCTGCAACTTCACGTCCTTCTTCCTCCGGCGTATCAGCACGTCGCTGAGTCGCTTTCCTATGTCATTCAGGTTCTTGTAGCCCATCACCCGTCCGGTCTCGTCCACGATGACGTGCCTCTCCTTGAACTGGTAATAAGGGGCGAGACGGAAATTGTCCACAAACTCGACCACGGAATACAGCTCGTCCAGTTTGTTTTCCAGTGGCGTGCCGGACAGTATCACCGAATAGTCGGACTCAATCTTTCTCGCCGCGCGTGAAATTTGGGTGTTCCAGTTCTTGAGCCGCTGCACCTCGTCCATGATAAGCATGTCCGTGTGCAGACCTCCCAAAATCTTGATGTCATTGGCGGCACTGTTGTAGGATATGATTTTGTACGGTTCGGGCCGGTTGTACGCCTCTTTCCTTTTGAGGTGGCTGCCTTCAATC
This sequence comes from Candidatus Methanomethylophilaceae archaeon, assembly GCA_963594655.1. Classification (GTDB taxonomy): domain Bacteria; phylum Bacteroidota; class Bacteroidia; order Bacteroidales; family Bacteroidaceae; genus Colivivens. Next base: position 29,513 of record CAVBFD010000030.1, on the reverse strand, counting down.
ACATGGACTTCGGCATTGGTGAATTTCCTTATCTCGCTGCGCCACTGGTATTTCAGTGATGTGGGACAGATGATAAGCACGGAACCGATGTAGCCTTCCCTGCGCAGCAGTTCCGCCGTGCCTATCGCCTGGATGGTTTTACCGAGACCCATCTCGTCGGCAATGATTGCCTTGCCCGCCTTGGCTGCGAAGCGGATGCCCTCTTTCTGGTAGGGGTAGAGCTTGGCCTTGAGCAGTCCGTCCAGTTTGGTGTCGTCATAGTTGCCTACCACTTTCGCGCGTGCCGCTTTCTCGCGGATGTCCACAATGAAGTCAAGCGCGTCCTTGTAGCACCTGAAGTTGTCGCTTATCTGCCTTGCCTTGGTGAGGAATGTCCCGATGCGGGAGTACGCGGACTCCTTCAGTACCCCGTGTTCGTCAAAATAGTCGCTGGCAAGTGACTCGTACGCCTCCCTGTTCTCTGACCCGATACGTATTTTCACACACCGGTCATCCTTATAGGAGAGGTAGACGGAAGTGTAGGGCGGAATCTCACGGTGTACACGGGTTCCTTTCTTCCCGATGTAACAGTTCTTCACCGCCTCGATGTGCTTGCAAGTGCCAAGTCTGGATGTCTTGAAGTCCATGCACGAGCAGTAGTTCCATTCGCTGTGCGCGCCACGGTACACCACCTTGTACTCGTTGTGCGTAACGGGGTTGCGGACAATGTATTCTCCGGGACAAAGTTGCTCGTCAACACTGCTTATTACGAAGCGTTCCGTCTTGGACACTTGTTGGCGCAAGCGGATTTGCCACTGCTCCAGACTCATCTTGTCCGGTTTGGTTATGTGTGAGACGGTAGGTTTCTTCTTCTTTGCGGTTTTCTTCTTGACTGACTTGTCTGAAACTGGCTTACTTGCCTTTTCCTCCTGGTTGCTGTCAACGCTATTCTTGCTTGCCATTGTCGATTTTTCTTCTAAACATCTGCTTGTTAGTGGATTGCTTGGGTTTTGGTGCTGTGTCCGCACGTATTCCAAGGGACTTTTTTGGATTTCATCCACGTTTTCCAAGGGACTTTCCGTTGCAAAGATAGGATAAAATCATGGGACGGCAAGGGACTGGCGAGAAAAAAAATATAGCCCAAGAGCAGTCACGTCACTATGTTTCTCAGCATGATATCACTGAGATAAAAAAGTTTTCATAAAAACCACGCAACAGTCGTCTTCCGGGTTTGACTCAAAATCATACGTAAAGCCAGTCTGCGGTTGCGCAGACTGGCTTTACTGATTGATGCGGTTCTGACTCCCTCGATTGCAGCTGACTGCAATCAGGTGTGTCTGTAGCCGATGTTAGTATGCGGTGTTCTGTGGGTCGAAGTTTGTCCAACCGGTCATCCAGTTGTTTGTTCCGTCGAACGCTCCGATGTAGGATACGTGGTCGAAGCCTGTCCAGTCGGTGAATGACGCTGAATTGAGCAGTGGGCTTCCTACAACCGGTGTGTAACCGTCGCTGCCTACGAGGGTTGACCAAGAGTCGAAGTACTTGTTGCCCTCGCCGGAGAAGAAGAAGGTGTTGCTGTATGACTTCTGGTTCTCGTCGATGACAGCCTTGGCTGTAGCGTCGTAGAGACAGTCGGTGTAAATCTTGTTGGCATCACTGCCTACAGCGTCCATTCCGGCGAAGTATACGTTCTGCAGTTTGAACTTGCCGTCCTTGGCAGCCTGTACCGTGCCGCCCTTCTCACCGTCTACAATCAGACCGATAGGCCAACCGAGAGCCACTGAGTTGATGCAGTTGAGGCGTGAAGAACGACGGATCTGCATGGCAGCCTGGAACTTGCCGAGGGCAGAACCGTTGTTCGGGTTGTATGCGCCACCAGTGATATAGTCCGTAGTGTTCTGGAACTGGCTGTCCAATACCTTAGGACCTACGAAGGTGATGTTGGAGAATGTGGCGGTTGTGTAAGGCTCTATGGCAGCGCCGTCCGCACAGTTGTCGCTCTCGAATCCGTTGCTCTGTGACGTGTCGGCAATCTTGCTGTCCCGGAGAGCCAGACCGTACTGAACCTTACCGGAGAATCCGTTGTCGGTATCGAAGTCGTCATCCCATCCCTTGTATGCCACGAGGTACTTGCAGTTCACTGTTCCGCCGAACCACTCGAAGGAGTCGTCGTTGGAGTAGGATACCTGGATGTGGTCAATCTGTGTGCCGGTTCCGATAGATCCGAGTGTCAGACCGTTGATTTCCTTGTCCTTCTGGAACGGATAACCCGCGAACTCGATACGCACGTAACTCAGGATACCGGAGTTGTCGGCATCGTCATTGCCTCCGTGCTTGGTGCGCGGACCACCCTCAATCTGCTGCTCGCTCTGGTTGTTCTTTGCCTTACCGCAGAGGATGATGCCACCCCAGTCGCCCGGCTTTCTGCTGCCGGCAGCCTCTTCGGATGTGAATACGATTGGAGCTGATGCGGTGCCTTGTGCGATGAGCTTGCCGCCACGCTCTGCGATGAGAGCCGCCTTGGTCTGCTTGTCACCCTTGATGACAGTACCCGGCTCGATGGTGAGTTCCGCTCCGTTTGCGATGTACACCCATCCCTTGAGGAGGTAAGTGCCTTTCTTCAGAGTCTGCTTGCCGGTGAAGACAAATTCCTGGTCTCCGTTACCGATCTGAGTGCCGTTGACGTTCTCCGTGCCATCCTCACTGAAGCGTATGTGGTCACAGGCTTTCAGACCTCCGTCTGTAGTCCATGTGTAGACATCTGTGCCGTCCTTCTTGTCATCATCGTCATTGTCACTGCTGCAGCTGCCCAGCATGGCTGACGCTGCGAGGATGCCCATGCATCCGAATAAATAAATCTTGTTCATCTTTGTTTGTTTAATTGGTTAAACAATTGCGTTTATTCTGTTTCTTGTTTTTTATGTCTCAGAACTTGTATATCACCTGCAGTCCGATGTTCCTTCCGGGCTTGTAGCATCTTACGATTTCCTCCACCTGCTTCTCGCTTCCGTCGCTGTAGGTCACGTCGGCGAACTGCTTGTAGTATACTTTCTCCGCCAGAAGGTCTTTCACGTTGAACTTCAGTTCCAGATGATCACCGAACTTCTTGGCAAAAGAGAAGTCGATACTGTTGCGCGGCATCTCGTAGCTGTGAGGCACACGTGAGTTGGAGTCGTCGCCTGTAGTACCTTCGCTTCTGCCCACACCGATGATACGTTTGCCTATGCGGTTGTAGAGTAGGGCGATGTCCATCTGCAGAGGTCTGTTCTTGTACATGATACCGGTGTTGATGAGGTAAGGCGACTGTCCTTGCATCGGACGGTTCTCGTCCTTCGTGCCAGGCTCGAACTGAACCTTGCTCTTGATGAGCGCGCCGTTGAATGACAGACTGAAGTCCTTGAGTCCCACGAAGTCCAGACTCTTCCTTATATCCAGCTCCAATCCGAAGTTGTTCGCGCTCTTGGCGTTCATGTATGAATAGATGAGGTCTGTTCCCCCGGCTACGGTATAGGTCCATTCGATAGGTGAGTCGAAGTGCTTGTAGAACGCCGCCAGTGAGATGAGTTCCCCGTTGGTCGGATACCATTCGTATCTCAGGTCGATATTGTCGATGTAGCAGCTCTTGAGTTCGGTGTTACCCTGCACGTTGCTGGCGAGGTCGAAGTCGTAGTACACCGATGATGACACCTCGCGGAACTCCGGGCGGTTGATGCTGCGTCCGTAGGAGAGGCGCACCTGATGCCGGTCGTTGATTTTGTAAGTGGTATTGAGGGACGGAAAGAGGTCGTTGGTGCGGTAGTGGCGGCTGGTCTCACTCTTCTCGTAGTCACGTGTGTTGGAGATGAGTTCCATGTCGTTATGTTCGAAGCGGAGTCCGGCATGGACATTGACCTTGCCGAGGGGGAGTGTCAGTGTCATGTAACCGGCTCCCAGAGAGTTGTGTCCACGGTAGTTGTTGCGCATCTGCTTCTCCTCCAGCAGGTACAGCTTGTCGTATCCCATGTTGGCCTCGTCGGAGATCAGTGTCGGTATGTCGCTGTGACGGAATCCTGACGGCATGTTGTTGTCCGCCACGTTCCAGTTGTATATGAAGTTGCGTGTGGTGTACTCCCTGCTCCGGTATTCGCCATAGGCTCCCACCTGCAGGTCTGGCTCAAACGAACCGAAACGGAAGTGGTGCTTGTCGTTGGCTCCGAGTGAGAGGATATGCTCGTCGAGCTGTGTCCATTCACGTGATATGTCGTTGCCTGTACTCAGCGCGTAAGTGCCGGATTCGAGCGCGTCGTCAATGAGATACCTGCGGCGGTCGGGCATGTGGCGGTTGGCGTACGCATAGCCGAAGCTCCAGTCGAGATTGTCGTCGGTGAACGTGTGCTTGCCGGTGAGCTGACCGTTGTATGTGGTGCGGCTGCGGTAGTAGTACTCCGCGCTCCGCTCCAGGTTGGACTGCGCGCTCACACCGTCACGCCATGTGTAACGGCTGTTGGCGAGCTGGTTGAAGATGTTTTTCAACTGATACTTGTGGTTGCTGTCCTTGGAGATGAGGGTGAGGTTGAGCATCGCTCCGAGCCTCACATTGTTGTTGTACTGGTTGTCGACGGAGTGGCGCAGGTAGTTCGGTTGGTCGTTCACCGCGTCGTAGATACCGTAGAGATTGTTCTCCATGTCGGTGTAGGTACGGTATTCGTTGGTGTAGTTGACCGCTGCAAGCAGTCCGAGAGTCCTGTCGCCGATGGTGTAACGGCGGTTGAGGCTGGCTGCGAGCTTGAGGTCGCCTAACGGCTTCTTGGATTTCACGGTCCAGTCGTTGTTGAACCCGTTGCCGAGGAGCGATGTCGCATAGTCGCCCACCTTCTCGCCACTTGCGTTGAGTTGTGGCGCCAGTGACGTGTTGATGCCACCGCTGAGACTTCTCATCCCATTGTCGAACCCGAGGAAGTCGGTGGAAGACCCCTTTGAATAGGAGAAATCCTTGAAAGCGGATCCGGTGTTCCAGTTGCCGCCTACTGACAAGGAGAACGAGTTCTCGTCGGGAACCTCCTTGGTGTTGACTATGATGAAACCACCGGAATAGTCCGCAGGATATTCAGCCGACGGAGACTTCACGATGGTGAGGTTGTCTATCTGTGAACTCGGTATGATGTCGAAGGAGAACGCGCGGGAGTCTGCCTCGCTGCTCGGTACGGCCCCGCCGTTCACCCATACGTTGTTGTAGCGTTGTGACAGTCCGCGCACCATCACGAACTTGTCGTCAATCAGACTGATGCCCGACACGCGGCGGATGACCTCCCCGGCGTTGGTGTCCTGCGTGCGGCCGATTTCCTGTGCCGACACACTGGTGGTCACCAGTGCGCTCTGTTTGGTCATGCGTATCATGGCCGCGTCATTGTTCTTGACCTCAGAGGCAGTCACCGTAACCTCGTCGAGCTGTTGGTCGTCGGGGTTGAGCGCTATCTTCACCACCTGCACGTCGCCTTTCTGCGTCTCCACCTGCAACTGCATGGACTTGTACCCTATATAACTAATAGATAAGGTGTGCATCCCCGGCTTGAGACCGTCAATTGTGAACGCACCTTCGATGTCGGTCACCGCCTTGCGGTCTGACCCCTCCACGGCTATCAACGCACCAATCAATGTCTCGTTTGTCTTCGAGTCACTCACGACTCCCTTAATCTGTTGCGCCCATACCTGCATAGTGCATACTGTAAGGCACATCCCGATAATGATTCTCTTGTTTAATTCCATTACTTTTAAAACCTTTTGAATACGGTTGCAAAGTTAGTGGGGGCATGTTTCAACACTGTTACATCCATGTTGAAAGAGAATGACAATGGAATGACATAGATGTTCCGAAAAAAAATGTTACCTTTGTGTCGTGAAACACTTAATACAAACGAAATGATTAAATCCTCTTTACTATTGGCGGCGCTGCTGGTTGGCGGCACCGCATCCGCACAGGACTTTCAGGTGAAGGTGTCGGAGGCGGACGAACCGATGCAGACCGGAGAGTTCGCACCCGAGTGGACTTCACTCTCTGCTTATGAAGTGCCGGAATGGTTCCGTGACGCCAAGTTCGGAATATGGGCGCATTGGGGCGCGCAGTGTGTCGAAGGGTCGGGCGACTGGATGGCGCGTGAACTGTATCTGGAAGGGTCGGGCAAGGCCAATTTCCACAGGGAACATTACGGACACCCATCGGAGTTCGGCTATAAGGACCTGCTGCCGCTGTTCAAGGCGGAGAACTGGAATCCGGATCAACTGGTCAAGTTCTATAAGGAAGAAGTGGGGGCGCAGTATTTCTTCGCCCTCGGCAATCACCACGATAACTACGACCTGTGGGACAGCAAGTACCAGGAATGGAACTCGCGGAACATAGGGCCGCACAAAGACATACTTGAGGGATGGCGTAAGGCGGCTGAGAAGGCAGGTCTTCCTTTCGGTATCTCCTTCCATGCCGAACACGCCTGGACTTGGTTCGAGCCGAGCCGCCGGTTTGACCTGAAGGGAAAGATGATAGGGGTGAAGTATGACGGATGGCTGACCAAGGAGGACGGTTATAAGCCCAATGCCGACGGATCGGAGAAATGGTGGAAAGGACTGGACCCGCAGAATCTCTACGCACAGAACCATGACTTCTCCGACAAGACATGGGACAACGGGTCTATCCATAGCCAGTGGGCTTGGGGCAACGGCGCAAGTGTGCCGTCACAGGAGTTCGCGACCAACTTCTACAACCGTACGCTTGACGCCATCAACCGTTACCGTCCGGATGTCATCTACTTCGACGCTACGGTACTGCCCCTGTATCCTGTCAGTGACGCGGGACTGAAAATCGCCGCACACATGTACAACAAGACCAACAACCCGGACTTGCGACGGAAGGGGGAGAAGACTACCGCGGTGCTTTTGGGCAAGATACTCGACGAGCAGCAGCGCAAGGCTTTGGTGTGGGACGTGGAGAGGGGCGCGCCCAACCATATAATATCTGAGCCGTGGCAGTGCTGCAACTGTCTGGGCGACTGGCATTACAATACGGCGACTTACGAGAACGGCTGGTACAAGAGTGCCGCTGTAGTGGCGAAACTGTTGGTTGACATCGTTTCGAAGAACGGCAATATGCTGCTGAGTGTGCCTCTGCGTGCCGACGGTACTCCCGACGAGAAGGAGATTGCCATACTCAAGGAATTCGGGGCGTGGATGAAAATCAACAGCGAGAGTATCGTGAAGACCCGTCCGTGGAAGATATTCGGGGAAGGCCCGATTGCCGGCAGTGCCATCAGTATCAATGCACAGGGATTCAATGACGGCAATTACACTAAAGCCGGGGCAGATGAGATCCGTTTCACGCAGACCGAGAAATATCTGTACGTGAGCGCGTTGGCCTGGCCGGAGAACCATAAGATAACCGTCAAGGCATTGGCGGACGGCAGCGGGTACTTCCCGGAGAAGATAAGTAGGGTTGATCTGTTGGGCTACGGCAAGGTGGCGTTCGATCGCACAAAGGACGCGTTGGTTGTCACACTGCCTGAGAAGAACCTCAACAATATCATGCCGGTGCTGAAGATACGGAAGTGAGTGTGTTCAGCAAGGGCAACAAAAAAAGCAGACCTGTGAGGGTCTGCTTTTTTTTCAACCTTTACGGTTTGGCTTTACGCTTCAGCTGGAGTGACTGAGATAGTGGAGCGGTTCTTGTATCCTCTGCTGAAAGATACGAATCCGTCTACAAGGGCGTACAGTGTGTCGTCCTTGCCCTGTCCCACGTTCTTGCCAGGGAAGTGCTTGTTGCCACGCTGGCGTACAAGAATATTACCTGCCTTAGCGAATTCTCCACCAAACAATTTAACACCGAGTCGTTTGCTGTGTGACTCACGGCCGTTCTTGGAACTACCTACACCTTTCTTATGTGCCATGTTTCTGTTCTCTTTTTAATGGGTTAAACACTTAAGCGACAACACTCTTGATTGTCAGTTCTGTAAACTGCTGGCGATGGCCACGGAGCTTCTTGTAGCCCTTGCGGCGACGCTTGTGGAACACGAGAACCTTGTCGCCCTTTACGAGTGGAGTGACAACCTCGCACACAACCTTCGCACCCTCTACTGTAGGAGTACCCACAGTAACGGCACCGTCATTGTCTACCAATAATACTTTCTCAAACTCAACTGTCTGCTGAGCTTCAGCGTTCTGGATGTGGTGGACGAAGAGTTTCTTTCCTTCTTCCGCCTTGAACTGCTGACCGTTAATTTCTACGATTACGTACATTATTTATATTATAAAACGGGTTTGGACCGCCGGGCGGACGGACGGCATCACTGCCTCCGGTCACTTGTTTGAGCCACAAACGGCATAAATCGGCTGCAAAGGTACGAAATAAATGATTATGCGGTACTTTTGCAGCCTGTTTTTATTGTCTTTTCCACCGATAGAACGCCAATGACGGTGAAAACACCTTGTTATTTGGCAACGATGGAGGCTGTGGTTGTCCCGAGTCCGTCGGCTGCCACAGTCACTTTCGCCTTGCCTTTCCTTCCGTTTGACATGATGCCGACCACCAGTTGTCCGTTGAACACTTTCATTGTGGGTTCGGTGAAAACCTCGAAGGAGGTGGCGTCTCCGTTGCATATTCCCTTGAAGTCAGCCGCGCCCTTCACGTCTACCGTAATCCTGTTGTCGGCAAACGGACAGAGGTTGCCGTCCTTGTCAACCACACTGACCACGAAGAACGCCATGTCTTCCCCGTCGTTCCGCAGTGTGCCGTTGCCTGCATACTCGTCAAGGGCCTGTTGCGTTATCTCCAGATGGTCGGCCTTCCCTGCGGTGCGTCGCACAGCCTCCCCTTTCCTCACTCCGTTCTCGTCGTATACCACCACCCGGATTTCTCCCGGTTCGTACTTCACATCGTTCCAGCGCAGACGGTACCTGTCGATTAGCGGGTCGTCGGCTGACTTTATCTTGTCGTTCCCCTGTTTCTTCAGTTCTGTCCGTTTGGTCTTCCGTCCCTGACTTTTACCGTTCACGAACAGTTCGGCGGAAGGGTAGTTGGTGTAGCAGTACACTGGTGTCACCTCACCTTCACGTCCGTCCCATGTCCAGTGGGGCAGCAGGTGTACCGTCTCCGCTTCCTTGTTCCAGTGGCTGCGGTAGAGCCAGTAACGGTCTTTCGGCAGACCCGCCAGGTCGAAGATTCCGAAATAACTGCTGCGCGCCGCCTTGTAGTCGTCGTACGGTGTCGGTTCGCCCAAGTAGTCGAAGCCAGTCCACACGAACTCTCCTATAACCCAGTCGTTGTCGTCCTGCAGGAGCCAGTCGTCCTCGGGTATGTTGCTCCAGCTGCATGCCTCCATGTCGTAGCCTGTGCATTGTCCGTCGCTGTATTTCTTGTTGTGTGTGCGCACCACCGGGAACTTGTATGTGCCACGGCTGCTGACCGTGGATGCGGTCTCACTTCCCAAGATGAATCCGTGGTGCAGTTTGTTGTGCGCCTCAGCGTACCAGTGTGTGCCGTAGTTCAGTCCGGGTATGTCCGTCAGTCCGGCAAAGCCCGACCGTATCGCCCTGTCCACGTTGTTCATCCCGACCGTACACAGACGTGTGCTGTCGAGGCCGTGCATCAAGTCCTTCATCTTCACCAGGAGTGCGGTGCCGTTGGCGTTGCTCTGCTCTGGAATCTCGTTGCCCAGGCTCCACATGACGATGGACGGATGAAGTCTGTTCGCCATGACGAGGTTGGTGAGGTCGCGCTGCCACCAGTCATTGTAGAACCGGCTGTAACCGTTCTTGCACTTAGGGTAGACCCACATGTCGAACGACTCGGCCATCACCATCATGCCGAGAGAGTCGCACAGGTTCATCTGCATCTGCGACGGCATGTTGTGTGAGGTGCGTATGGCGTCGCAGCCCATCGTCTTGAGCAACTTTATCTGACGGACGAGGGCCGCTTTGTTGACAGCACTTCCGATCATTCCGAGGTCATGGTGCAGACACACTCCCTTTATCTTCCTTGTCACACCGTTCAGTTGGAATCCGTGTTCCTTGCTTACCGATACGGTGCGTATCCCCACTTGTTTCACTGTCTTGTCCAACAGTGTCCGCTGTCCGTCAGCCGCCACTTCATACACGGACACCGTGAGGTCGTAGAGGTTGGGGGATTCCGGAGACCACAGGTTGGGGGTCGGCACTTTTATCGAAACTTTCGCCTGTCCGTCGGAATCCATCTCGGTCTCCGTCTGCGCGCCTCCTGCTGCGGAACGTTTCTGAGTTGTCCGCGGAGTCAGACTGAATCCCACCTTCACGCGCTTGCCCTCATGTCCTGTGACAGATGCGGACGCGGTCACACTGGCTGCCTCCTTGCTGATTTCCTCAGTCACAAAATTGACACCCCAAAGGTCAATGGCTGTCTTTTGGGTCTGGATGAGGGTCACAGGTCTGTAGATGCCGGCTCCAGGATACCATCTGCTGCTCTCCGGCACGTTCTGTAGCCTTACAGCGAGTTGGTTGTCGCCTGTCTTTCGGTTGATGTAGGGCGTGATGTCCACGTTGAAGGTGTTGTAGCCGTACTTCCATCCACCTGCCTCGTGGCCGTTGACGTAGACGACAGGTTCCGCCATCGCACCGTCGAAGTTGAGTATGGCTCGTCCGCAGTCTTTGTCCGTCTTGAATTGCAGACGGTACCATCCTGCGCCAATCCAAGGCAGACTGCCAGTCCTGCCAGTGTGTTCTGTAGCCTCCTTTTCCCCATTCTGCTGGATGGCGACCACCTGCTTGTCGTGCTCGCTGTTGAACGGTCCGCTGATAGCCCAGTCGTGCGGCACTGTCACTTCCTCCCATCCGGAGTCGTCGAATCGGGTGGTGGAATACTCTGGACTGTCCTGCCTGGTGAATTTCCATCCGTCATGCAGGACCGTTTCCGTCCTTTGCGCAATGGCGCTTGTCCACATCAGCGCCATGGTCGTCGTAGCAATAATAAATCGTTTCATTGTCGGTCGTATTTGATTACACACCGCAAAGATAGGGAAAAAAATAAAGGTGTCCGACTTGCGGACACCTTCTTGTATGCAAAATTTAGTTTGTTCTTTTCAAAAGCATCATTTCAATGCTGAAATGTTGCAGATAATCAAGGCTACAACCATCATAGCCAACATCACGAGTTTAATAGTTTCCATAGTTTCCATAGTTCATTCTTTTTTTTGTTGTTCAACTTCAATAACCGGGGGACGTTTTCCCCCGCCTCTAAATTAATGATTCTAAATATTATATTGTTTGTTTATCATTTGCCATCTCATCCAATTCTATGCATCTTGCTTTCTCACCTGATCTTGTCAGTGTGGTCTCGTGTCGATTTACATGTCCTTTTCTTTTTGACGCTGCAAAGTTACGGCTGTTTGCGGATGTGGAGTACGAATTGTAGGGGAAAATGTTTGAAAAAGTCGGAATTGTTGACTGTGGTCAAACTATGTAATCGCAAACGTGCTGTTTTTACACAAAATCCTATCCTTCCCGTCCGTTTGCGGAGTCGACTGTTTTTACCGTTTGAACACGTAGTTTGCCGTGATTATACAGCCCAATTTGTGTGAGTACGTGGCGAGGTTTACCTTTGTCTTCCCGTCTCCGGCACGCCGTTCAAGGTCGGATATGATCTGAGAGTATGAGAAAGAGTCCGTGTCGTATACGATGAAGTCCGGGGTGGCAGTCTCGCTCTCTTCGGTCTCGTACATCAGGTCGTACTTGTCGCAGATGTCTGCCATCGGCTCAAGTGACTTGTTGGTTCCCTTGAGCAGGAAGTGGCGTTTCTTCATCTGGCTCAATACCCCGGTGCGCTTGGCCAGCAGTCCCCGTAGTTTCCGTGACACGTATACGGAAGAACCCCTCAGGTAGATGGCGGACCGGATGGGGATGGACAGAATCCAGTTGTACGAGCTGTAGTGTTTCTTGAAGAAGATGTACATCGCCTCGTAGAACACGTAGACGTATCTGAACGTGTTTTTGCGTGAACTCTCGCCTTTATAGTGTATGATGCGTGACGGCAGGTAGTAGTTCTGCTTGCCTGTCTGGAGTATCCTGTATGACAGGTCTATGTCCTCACCGTACATGAAGAAGTCTTCGTCGAACAGACCGCACTCATCCAGCACGGACTTCCTTATGAACATGCATGCTCCTGATATGATTTCTATGGGGGTTGTTGACCTCTCGTCGAGGAACTTCATGTAGTAGCGTCCGAATATCCGGCTTGTGGGGAACGCCGCGTTGAGTCCGGACATTTTGCAGAAGGCTGTGAAGGGTGTGGGTATTCCCCTGCGTGACTCCGGCGCGAAAGTGCCGTCGGGGTTGAGCATCCGCACGCCTGTAGCTCCTATCTGCGGGTTGCTGTCCAACAGTCCGGTGCAGTCCTTGATCAGTTCCTCGTTGATGATGGTGTCCGGATTGAGTACCAGTATGTACTCTCCTCGCACTTGTCTGATGGCGATGTTGTTGGCCCGCGAGAACCCGAGGTTCTTCTTGCTCTCTATGAAGTGTACCTGGGGGTAAAGGGCTTTCAGAAATTCCACAGAACCGTCCCTGCTGTCATTGTCCACAATGATAACCTCACCGTCTATCCCTTCCATGGCTTTCAATACGGAGTGGATACACTGTGCCAGATAGTACCGTACCTTGTAATTGACTATGACAACGGAGACTTTCATCAATACCTTCCTACACCTTATTATATATAAAGAGAACCAGTCCGGATTATTCTTCCTTTGTCTCGTTCACATCCGGCAGGTCTTCCACCACTTCCTCCTCTTTCGATGAAAGGAAACTGTTGGTCTTTTTCCTTGAGGGGAAACAGAAGAGTGTCGTCACCAGTGCGATGCAAGCGCACAGCGCGCCTGTGGAGTTCATCAAAAGGAAGTAAGAGACAAGTCCGAACTCGATGCACAGGCAGAGCATTCCGAGTCTGATGCCGCTCCAGAGGTGGTACGACCCAAGGGCCTCGTCCTTGTCCATGCGCCTCAGACTCCGTTCCGTGTTCAGTGAGAACAACTTGAGTGACAGTGGGATGCATACGATGACCAAGGCAATGTTGACCAAGTTCATGTAGAACTCGGTCTCGTGTCCCTCGTCGGTCAACGCTCCGTTCGGGATGACATTGGCTTCGCCAAGGATGAATGTGAGTATGGCGATAAGCCATACCAGACAAAACTCTATTATCAGCCAGCGCATCAGGCGCTTTATCATTTTATCCATAATCGTTCAGTTCTATATACCGGTGTTGAAGTCCACCCTGTTGGTTATTGACCGCCCGAGTGTCACCTCGTCGGTGTACTGCAGTTCGTCGTTTACCGACAGTCCCCTCGCCAGTACCGTCAGCCGCACCGTCTTGTAGGGCGCAAGCTTCCTGGCTATGTAGAAGTTTGTCGTGTCGCCTTCCATGGTGGAACTCAGGGCGAGGATCACTTCGTCTATTCCTCCCTTCGCCACCCTGTCCACGAGACTCTGTATCTCCAGGTCGGACGGGGCGATTCCGTCCATCGGACTGATGACTCCGCCAAGGACATGATACAGTCCGTGGTAGAGGGTCGTGGCCTCTATCGCCATCACGTCCTGTATGTTCTCCACTACGCAGACCGTCGCGGTGTCTCTGGACGTGTTTCCGCAAATCTGGCAGATGTCGGTGTCCGATATGTTGTGGCAGACGTTACAGTAACGCACCTTGTGCCGCAGATCCTTTACCGCGCCGCAGAAACAGTCAACTGATCCTGTGTCCATTCTCAACGTATGCAGCACCAGACGTAGAGCCGTCTTGCGGCCTATCCCAGGCAACTTGGAGAACTCATCTACAGCCCTCTCAAACAACTCCGACGAATAATGCTGATCCATTCAGTTTCTGTAGACATTGTGTTTTGACGTGCAAAGGTAGTGATTTTTTTATTAAAGGCAGGCAGATACTGGAGAAAAACCTCAGTAACGTGGCTTTCGCTTCATCTATTCGGGGACGGAAGGATAAAATTCGTTGTGATTAAGCATTTTTCTCCGTTAACATTAGGCGTGTTACAATAAAAAGCAGTAACTTTGCGTCCATTCGTGTGCATTAACAAACGAGGTGATATTTATCAATAAACAAATAAACAAACAAAGGAAAAGAACAATGAAGAAAACAGTTATTCTCGGCTTGGCCGTAGTATCAGCCTTGGCGATTGTCTCTTGTAAGTCAAGCGAAAGCAGCTACAAGAAAGCGTACGAGAAAGCGAAAGCACAGGAGCAGACACAACAGGCCACTGAGCCTGTCACCGCCACTCCAGTGCCGGTGGTTACACCAGTGGAGACTGCGAAAGTAGTGGAGGACAACTCAGACTTGAGAAGGGAGTCAATCACAGCCGTAAGCGGCGGATCCCTCAGTCCGTTCAATGTGGTTTGCGGATCGTTCAAGAGTCTTGACAACGCCAACAACCTGTGCAGCACTCTGAAGAACAAGGGTTACAGCGCGATTGTGGCACAGAACCCGGAGACTGGTATGTATCGTGTAATAGCAGAGTCTGCCACAACAAGGGCAGCGGCAGTCGCGACACGCGACAAGCTCCGCGCCACTTACCCAGACGCGTGGTTGCTCTATGCTCAATAATATGTGCGGCGCAAGCCGCGCATACATCAGCTAAGTTTAAGCACATTTTAATTTCTTTTTGGTAAGTGAGAATAATGTAAGAATTATCTCAGACGGTCACTGGTTGGGAAACCCGTGACCGTCATCGTTTATGGAGGTGCGGCATTTGCAACTGGCGGACTCAAAAACGGTGGAAGACCGTGTGGAAACGCCTCTGGGGCGACTTAATTAACGTGAAAGATTTGTTTTTCTGCGTTTATAGCTGTACCTTTGCACGTTATAAAGAAAATGAGACATACATGAAAGCTAAGAAAGTACTATTCATCACTTCCGAAATGGCACCCTTCGTGCCGGAGACCCCTTGTTCTATTAAAGGCCGTTTCATGCCAGAGTCAATACAGTCGTTAGGGCATGAGATACGTTCGTTCGCCCCCAACTGGGGTATAATCAATGAGCGGAGAAACCAACTCCATGAAGTGATACGTCTTTCAGGCATGAACATCATCGTCAATGACACCGACCATCCGCTCATAATCAAGGTGGCGTCGATACAGTCCGCGCGTATGCAGATTTACTTTATCGACAATGACGAGTTCTTCACACGCAAGGGAATCGTAAAGGACGAGGCAGGCAATGAATACACCTACAACGGTGAACGCTCGGTGTTCTACGTGCGCGGCGTTCTGGAGACAGTCAAGAAACTGAGGTGGGTGCCGGACATCATCCACTGCCACGGATGGACCGCAGCCCTCGCTCCGCTCTTCATCAAGAAGGCATACGAGGACGAGCCGTCATTCTGCGACTCCAAGGTGGTGTTCTCCGTTTCGTCCCCCGAATTTGAGACCGACCTCGGACCGACCTTCCAGGCCAGCATACCGTTCAAGAACATCACTGCGGACGACATCTCGGATATATGTACAGGCAACTGTACCCACGAAGAGCTCATGAAGATAGCCACCAAATTCGCTGATGGGGTCATCATAGAGAACGGACAGGTGTCACAGGGCGTAATCGACTATGCGAAATCAATCGGCAAACCGTTGCTGATGAGTCCGGAAGAGGACTATGCCCAGTCGTACAGTGACTTCTATGCGACGCTGATGCCGTGATTCCCCGCACAGTCAGCAATTACCGAAATCCATTCAAGCACAATCCACGGAAATAAGCATTAACAATGAAAGCGAAAGTCTTGTACCCAGCCATTGCGGCGTTTGCGTTTGCGACGGCGTTCATGTCGTGTGACGACAATACCGACACCTTGGGCAGCGACATGATGCCTTACGAAGACTTGATAACGAAGGAAAGCAAGTCGTATGATGTCTACACCCAGTCCTATTCGGCCGGTGACTCAGTACTCGCGCGCTCCAGCATGTCGTACCTCGGACAGTTCACCGACCCGGAGACAGGGACAGTCATAAAGTCCGACTTCCTCGCGCAGTTCCACTGCATAGAGGACTTCAGTTTCCCCGACTCCATAGTGGACGACAGTATCCTGTCAACCCAGTTGCGCCTGTTCGTGGACGACTTCATTGGCGACTCGCTCGCCACGTTCAAGGTGAGCGTGTATCCGTTGACCACGGTGCTGGACCCAGATGCGGACTACTATACAAACATTGACCCGACAAAATACTGTGACGTAAGTTCCGAACCGCTGACCGTGAAGTGGTACACCCTCTCCGACAGGACGATTGAAGAGAGCGAGCGCACCAGCTCCAGTTACGTCAACAGGATTGTCATCCCCCTGCCCAACGAGATAGGGAAGGAGATATACAGCGCGTGGAAGACACACCCGGAGTACTTCAAGGATTCGGAGAGCTGGATCAACAGTGGACTTCCCGGCTGCAAGGGCTTCTACTTCAAGTTGGAGAGCGGTGACGGTGCGATGGCTTATATAGACATCGCGCAGTTCAACATAAACTACCGTTACCACGACTCCACGTACGACACCGACACTACCGGCACGTGCCAGTTCGCCGCCACCGAGGAGGTTGTCCAGGCCACACGTTTCGAGAACTCCAGTCTCACTGAACTTATCGGTGACGATGAGGCCACCTATCTGAAAAGTCCCGCCGGGATATTCACAATGGCTACACTCCCAGTGTCGGAACTTGACTATAACGACACCATCAATCAGGCGAAGCTGGTGCTGACACGCTACAACGACAAGGTGGACAGCAGTTTCAAGCTCGACATACCAAAGACTATCCTGATGGTAAGGCTCGATGACTACAATGACGGCTTCTTCGAGCAGTATAAGGTGGCGGACGACATCACCTCGTACCTTGCGTCATTCAGCAGCAAGAACAACACCTATACGTTCAGCAATATAGCGCGGCTCATGAACACCATCAACCAGGAGGTGCGCAACGGTACGGCTACGGAGAACTATAATAAGGTGCTGTTCATTCCGGTCGAGCCGACATACGAGACAGCCACCAGTTCCAGTTCCAAGAAGACACTGGTGAAACTCAGCCACAGTTTCTCCATGTCGAGCGCGAAACTGGTGGGAGGGAAGAACAGTCCGGTGAAACTGGATGTCATCTACAGTAGGTTCAAGTAGCCCGAGACGGTGAGAGACAGGCAACTGACAGTTGCCCCTATGAAACGACAAAGGCACTGCAATGATGCAGTGCCTTTGTCATAGTTACGTGTATGGTTGTCAGTTGAACCATTTCACATAGCAGAAGTCCTGACGGTGAGGCAGGTCGGCGTTCTTGGGGTACATGCGGTATGCCACCTTGAAGTCTCCGGCCACTTCCAGTGAGTGCTGTGCCTCGAAGACGAAGACGTTGCCTTCGCGCTTCACCACATTGAACGGCTCTACCTTGGCCACGTGCTGTTTTCCGTCCACGTCATTGCACAAGGTGACGAGTTCAATGCCGACAACATCGTCGAGTCCCTGCTCGTCCACACTGACACTTACCTTGTAGGTCTTTCCGCTCTCAACGTTGCCGGCAATCATCTCCGGAGCCTTCTCTGTGGAGACTACCTTGATGCTGTCCCAACGCTCTGCCACGGTCTCCTTCCACTGGGCGATTTCCTTTGCCTTTGCGTAGTTGTCCGCAAAGAGGACCTTGCGGCGGTCAGCCAACTTATGGTAGAACTTGCTGTAGTAGTCGTCGAGCTGACGCTTCATGGTGAAGCGAGGAGCGATGTGTGCGATGGAGTTCTTGATGGTCTTGATCCATCCCTCACTGTAACCGTTGCCGCTCGCATAGTAGAGAGGCAGAATCTCGTTCTCAAGCAGACTGTAGATAGTGGCTGCGTCCAGTTGGTCCTGCTGGTCCTGGTTCTGGTAGGTGCGTTTGTCTGTCAACGCCCATCCTGCACCTTCGCGGTAGCCCTCGAGCCACCATCCGTCTAGTACCGACAGGTTCAGCACACCGTTCATGATAGCCTTCTCTCCAGATGTGCCTGAAGCCTCCAGCGGACGTGTCGGAGTGTTCATCCAGATGTCCACACCAGTCACCAGACGGCGAGCGAGTTTCATGTCGTAGTTCTCCAGGAAGATGATCTTGCCAAGGAACTCCGGACGACGGCTTATCTCGTAAATCTTCTTTATCAGACCCTGGCCCGCACCGTCGTGTGGGTGAGCCTTGCCCGCGAACAGGAACTGTACGGGGTACTCGGGGTTGTTGACGATACGCGCGAGACGGTCGAGGTCGGAGAAGAGCAGGTGGGCGCGCTTGTATGTGGCGAAGCGGCGCGCGAAACCGATGGTCAGCGCGTTCGGGTTGATCTTCTCCAGGATAGAGACGATGCGTGACGGGTCGCCCTGGTGCTTCAGCCAGTCCTCGCGGAACTGCTCCTTGATGTAGTCGAACAGTTTCACCTTGAGTGCCTTGCGTGTGTTCCATATCTCGCTGTCCGGCACGTTGTAGATAGACTGCCACAGTTCCTCGTTGCTCTGGTCGGTGTAGTAAGTCTTGGGAAGGTATTTAGCGTAAAGATCACGCCATTCGGTAGCGCACCAAGTAGGGAAGTGTACTCCGTTGGTCACATAGCCCACATTGTCCAGCTCCTCGGGGAAATAGCCTTTCCATATATTTGAGAACATCTCCCTTGACACCTTTCCGTGGAGCCAGCTGACTCCGTTCACCCATGAGCAGGTGTTGCAGGCGAAGGTTGACATACAGAAGCGTTCGCCCTTGTCGTCCGGATTCACGCGTCCCATGCCCATGAACTCATCCCATGAGATGCCGAGCTGTGACGGGTAGTTCGACATGTACTTGCCGAAGAGACCCTCGTCGAAGTAGTCGTGTCCCGCCGGCACAGGTGTGTGTACCGTGTAGAGCGACGATGTGCGCACCAGTTCGAGAGCCTGGTTGAATGTGAGTCCTTGGCTTACGTAATCCACCAGACGCTGCACGTTGCACAGAGCCGCGTGTCCCTCGTTGCAGTGGTAGATGTCAGGTTCGATGCCCAGCTTCTTCAGAGTGAGTACACCACCGATTCCAAGCAGAATCTCCTGCTTGATGCGGTTCTCCCAGTCGCCTCCGTAGAGACTGTGCGTGATAGGACGGTCGAACTCGCTGTTGAGTTCATTGTCCGTATCGAGGAGATACAGGTTGACACGTCCCACATTGACACGCCATACGTAAGCGTGTACAGTATAGTTGTTGTACGGCACATCCACTACCATCGGGCTGCCGTCCTTGTCCATCTGGCGTACGATAGGGAGCTGCGA
The DNA here is from genome assembly GCA_963594655.1 of Candidatus Methanomethylophilaceae archaeon. Classification (GTDB taxonomy): domain Bacteria; phylum Bacteroidota; class Bacteroidia; order Bacteroidales; family Bacteroidaceae; genus Colivivens. Next base: position 10,272 of record CAVBFD010000030.1, on the reverse strand, counting down.
GAAGTTCTGCGCCTCGTAGTTGGCAACCTGCTGGCCGTCCATGGAGAGGGTTTGCGTGAAATAACCGAAACGGTAGAGGAATCCCACGGCGCACATGCGCACGTTGGAGTCAGACGCTTCCTTGATGAAGTCGCCCGCAAGGATACCGAGACCGCCTGAATAGATTTTCAGCACGTGGTTCAGACCATACTCCATACACAGGTAGGCTACCGACGGACGAGTCGTGTCGGGTTTCACGTCCATGTATGAACGGAACTCCTTGTACACTGAATCCATCTGCGCGAGGAACTTCTTGTCGCCCGCGAGTTCCTGCAGTTTCTTGTAATTCATACGTGAGAGCATCAGCACAGGGTTCTGCTGCACGTCATGCCACAAGTCGGCATCCATGGCTTTGTAGAGTTCCTTGGCTTCGTGGCTCCATGCCCACCACATGTTGTGCGCCATCTCGTCGAGTGGCTGCAGCTCAGTAGGCAGTGAGGTGTTTACTACAATGTCCCTCCAGTTTGGAGTGTTGGCATTACTGGCTTTGATTTTCATTTTTACAGTCTTTTGTTTCTGTTATTAATAGCTATTTCATACGCTTTATAGTAGTTCTCTATAAAGTGAACCCACAGTGCTTTCTCCGCGATGCCGGCGGCTTTTCCGCAAACCTTGGCGACCTGTTTCCTGTCAAGTCCGGAGAACTCGACGATGGTCTCCTTGATTGCCTCGGCGGCTTCCACAAAGTTGCTGTCTGTCCTGTGGATGGTCTTCACCCCGTCGCAGAGTTCACTGTCAGAGCCTTTGAGTGAGTTGGCCCACAGTCCGAAGCCGGCGAGGTCGGTGGTGATACAAGGTACATGGAACGCCACACTCTCTGTCGGAGTGTAGCCCCATGGCTCATAATAGGAAGGGTAAATACAGAGGTCATTGCCCACCAGCAGGTCGTAGTAGTGCTTGTTGAAGATGCCGTCCTTGCCGTCGAGATAGCACGGCACGAATATCACCTTCACACGGTCCTCCTTACGGTTGTGCATACCGAGCCAGTTCATCTGGTTGAGGATGGAGTCCTGCTCCTGGTCGTACAGGTTATGGGTAATGCGCGGGTTGCCGCATGGGACTGTCTCTTTCCGCTTTTCTTCAATCCGTTTCTGTAGGTCAGTCCGTGGCCCCTTAGTCCATGCGGGTACATTGATAAACACGATCGCGTCTTTTTTGAAAGTGTCGTCAAGACGCAGACGATTGAGAGAATCTATTAAAAGGTCTATGCCTTTGTTCTTGTATTCGTAACGTCCTCCGGTGCCGATGATGATGGTGTCGTCCGAGAGGTCTGTCCCAAGCAGCTGGTTGGCCACGTTGAGCATTATCTTGCGCGCTTTCTTGCGGGCCTGATTGAACGGCTGGCCCTTGGCAGGCACGAAGTCGTTCTCAAACCCGTTGGTCAGTATCACGTCAGGCTCTTTCTCCAGCAGAGCCTTACATTCGGTAGCCGTGATGTCGCTTACTGTGGTGAAACAGTCTATGTAGTGCGCTGTCTGCTTTTCAATCGAGTGCTTGGACCTCATGTTGAGTTCCTCCGCCATCTGGTCTCCGTTGTAGTCCCACAGATGGTCGTACAGCGGCTTGTTGTTGCCGGCGATACTGCGTCCGATGCTTGTGGCGTGCGTGGTGAAGACCGTGGCTATTTCCGGCACAGCCTTCTGAAGGTAGAGCGCGCCGAGGCAGGTCATCCACTCATGTGCCTGGAACACCACATTGTCCTCGGCTGTCAGACCGAAGAACCTGTAGTAGCTCTCCGCCACACGTCCCGCACCGTAGGCGAACATGGATGCCTCGTCGTAGTCGCCATAGCCGTGCAGCGAGTCCACCTGGAAGTTCTCCCATGCCCATCCGTAAATCCTGTCCTTTTCGTGGAAGAACGGGGTGAAGTCCAGAAGGACGGCAATCGGTTCTCCCGGTATGTCCCAGTGTCCCACACGTATGTCCAGACCCTCGTTCCGCGCCGCCTGTCTCCATTTGGCAAGCAGTCTTTTGCTTTCCTTGAACAGTGGGTTCTCCTTGCCGATCCAGAAGTCCGGCCCGATGTAAATAATCCTGTTGGGGAATTTCTCCTGCAATGTCTTCGCCTGGGTGGAGAGTACCGTGTAGATGCCTCCAACCTTGTTGCATACCTCCCACGAGGCGGCAAAGATGTATTTGGGCGCAAGTTCCTCTTTTGCCATATAGTTATTTTTTTAGTGATGCGATACTTTCTTTCAGAGTGGCTATCTTCGTCTCCGCATCAGCCTGTTTCTTCCTCTCCAGTTCCACCACCTGGGCCGGCGCGTTCGCCACAAATCTCTCGTTTGACAGTTTCTTCCTGACTCCTGTAAGGAAGCCCTCCAGCCGTTTCATCTCGGCTTCCATCTTGGCTACTTCCGCCTCGACATCAATCAGACTGCCAAGCTGCACTGCGTATTCGGTAGTCCCTACGAGGAACGCTGAGGTCGCCTCGCTCTTTGCCTGCACGTACTGTATCTCCGACAGTCCCGCCATCTTCCTTATTACAGGCCCTATGGCCGGACATTTGGTGATGTTGCGGTCCTCCCCGGAGGCAAGCACCACCTCAAGGGTGAGTTGCTCCCTGGGAGATATGTTCTTGCTCTGCCGGGCCGCGCGCACACCTGAGATTATTTGCTTCGCCTCCTCGTACCGGGCTATGACCTGTCTGTCCGCCTCCGTAGGCGCGTCCACGTTGAGGAGTGCCACCATGATGCTGTCTCCGTCCTTGCGTTCCTTTATGTTCTGGTACAGTTCCTCGGTGATGAACGGCATGAACGGATGTATGATTTTCATCAGCAGCTCAAAGAAGTCCAGTGTGGCGTTGAGTGTGGCTGAGTCGATAGGCTGCTGGTACGCCGGCTTTATCATCTCGAGATACCAACCCGAGAACTCGTCCGTGAAGAGGCGGAAGACAGTCATCAGAGCCTCGTTCAGACGGAACTTGCCGTACAGCTCGTCCACTTCGGCTGCGGCTGTCCTTATCTTGGCGTTCATCCACCCGATGGTCTTGGCGTTGCTTTCCGGTTGTGCCAGAGTGTCCGACACTTCCCACCCCTTGACCAGACGGAACGCGTTCCATATCTTGTTGCAGAAGTTGCGTCCCTGCTCGCACAGACTTTCGGAGAACAGGATGTCGTTTCCCGCAGGAGCCGCCAGCAGCATACCCATACGCACACCGTCAGCGCCGTACTTGTCGATAAGTCCGATAGGGTCGGGGGAGTTGCCGAGGCTCTTGGACATCTTGCGTCCAAGCTCGTCGCGCACGATTCCTGTGAAGTACACGTTGCGGAACGGCACGTCCTTCATGTATTCCTCTCCTGCCATAATCATGCGCGCCACCCAGAAGAAGATGATGTCCGGTCCGGTGACCAGAGTGTCGGTAGGGTAGTAGTACTTTATCTCCTCGTTGCCCGGACGGTTGATGCCGTCGAACAGGCTCACGGGCCAAAGCCATGAGGAGAACCAAGTGTCCAGCGCGTCCTCGTCGTGTGTGATCTGGTCTATCGTGATGTCCCCGTAGCCTTCCATTTTGCGCGCTTTCTCCAGAGCCTCCTCCGGAGTCAGGGCTACCACAAACTTCTCTTCCTCGCCTTCGGCTGTCGGCAGGAAATAGGCGGGTATGCGGTGTCCCCACCACAGTTGGCGCGAGATACACCAGTCCTGTATGTTCTCCAGCCAGTTGCGGTAGGTGGTCACGTACTTGGAGGGGTAGAACTTTATCCTGCCTTCGAGTACCGGAGGAAGGGCGATGTCGGCGAAATGTTTCATCGAGAGGAACCACTGCTTGCAGAGCCTCGGCTCCACGGCCGTGTCCTGGTTGCGCTCGCTGTAGCCCACCTTGTTCTCGTAGTCCTCAATCTTCTCCATCAGTCCCGCTTCCCGGAGGTCTTCCGCAATCTGCTTGCGCACGTCCATGCGGTCCATGCCCACATACAGTTCCGCCGCGTCCGATATGGTTCCGTCGGGGTTGAATATGTCTATCGTCTCCAGATTATGTGTCTTGCCGAGGGCATAGTCGTTGATGTCGTGCGCCGGAGTCACCTTCAGACAGCCAGTACCGAACTCTATGTCCACGTAGCGGTCCTCAATCACAGGGATGACCCTGCCTACCAACGGAACGGTCACCTTATGTCCGCGCAGCCACTGGTTCTTCGGGTCTTTCGGGTTTATGCACATGGCGGTGTCGCCCATGATGGTCTCCGGACGAGTGGTCGCCACCACGGCGTAATACTTTCCGTCAGCGTCCCTGTGAGGTACCTCCCCCTCGTTGCCTGTGGGAACGACAGGGTTGGTGTCGGAGTCAGCCACATAGTAACGCAGATAGAACAGTTTCGATTTCTCGTCACGGTAGATGACCTCCTCGGTAGACAACACGGTCTGCGCCTTCGGGTCCCAGTTGACCATACGCAGTCCCCTGTAGATGAGTCCCTTCTCGTAGAGGTCCACGAACACCTTCAGCACACTCTCGCTGCGTGTCTCGTCCATAGTGAATGCGGTGCGGTCCCAGTCGCACGACGCGCCCAACCTGCGCAGTTGCTTGAGGATGATGCCCCCATGCTCGTCGGTCCAAGCCCACGCGTGTTTGAGGAACTCCTCACGTGTCAGGTCACGCTTCTTTATTCCCTGCTCCGCAAGTTTGTTCACCACCTTCGCCTCAGTGGCGATACTGGCGTGGTCCGTTCCCGGTACCCAACAGGCGTTCTTGCCGTCAAGCCTGGCCTTGCGCACGAGTATGTCCTGAATGGTGTTGTTGAGCATATGCCCCATGTGCAGTACTCCGGTAACGTTTGGAGGGGGAATGACTATTGTGTATGGCTGACGTCCGTCGGGCTTACTTGAAAACAATTTGTGGTCCATCCAATGCCGGTACCACTTGCCTTCCACTTCGGAAGGGTCGTATTTCGTAGCTAAATCCATAATGTCTAATTGGTATGAATATCCTATCCTGATTCTTCTTACTTTCAAATTTGTTTGCAAAGGTACTATAAAATTTTCGCTTGTGCAAAATAGATTCCGTACATTATGCGTTTTTCCTGTGTTTGCGCGGCTCTGACGGCATAATGCGCCGGTCGGCACTGCAACCGGAACTGAAACTCAGTAATAAACATACTCCCTTGTCGTCCGCGACTTGTACTCGTCTCCGTTGTCGTGTTTTTCCGCCTTCAGGCACTCCGTCCAGTTGCCCTCGCCGTCAAACTCCGTGTACTCGTAAGTGACTGATATGTCGCCGTCGAAGCGTCCTATAAACTCCTCCTTGTGCAGCAGCCCGTCGCTGCCGTACTGGAGGGTGTGCCTCTCCTGCAGTTCCTCTCCGTTCTCGTTGTACTGCGTCTCCAGCGACAGGTGCCCGTCTTTGTCGTACTCATAGCGGTTGGCGTACATCGGGTTGTCCGACTCCCCGTCGTAGGAGTATTTCCACGTGACCTGTCCCTCGTCGTTGTACTCATACCGCTCAATCGGCTTGGGCCGTGACACGTCCGACACATGCTTGACCCGTCCGTCCTTGTCGTAGGCGTAACTCACGGAGTAGGCCTGTCCGTCCGCCGTCGCCTGTCTGCGCGTCGCCAGTCTTCCGTCCTTGTAGGTGAACGTGGTGACCGACGAAGCGCCGTTGCCGTCCTTGATTTTCAGACTCTTCTCCAGTCCGTTCTCCAGGTACTCCACCACCTCCCTGTAGCTCAGTTCCCTGTAGCCGCCGCGCGAGTAGTTCCAGCACTCCTCGCGGATAATCTTTATTCTTGCCTTTACGGCCTTTCCAGTAGAGTCCGTGTGAGTCTGCGCGCTGTCCTTCCCTGTCTGGTTTCCTCCGCACCCCACGACGCACAGCAGAACACAGAACACTCCCAATGTCAACCATTTACTCATAGTATAGGGCTAACTGTCTTGCTGTTTGAGAATGAGTTTGTGTCCATCCCTTTAGCTTTGTTTCTGTTATCTTTTTGCCGAAAAATCCAAATAATATATCCCCTCTCCGATAAGAGAAATGTCAATACTACTACGCCCATAACGTTTTAGGTCAGCCATTGTTATGGTGTGGTTAATATCCACTCCTAACCGCTTTCTGATATATTTCCCTAAAATAGATTTACTCGGGCTGCTGCTGAGTTGTTTGGGATATATAAGTCCATTTATTGGACTCGATTGACCTTCTAATAATCCCATCATTTTTTCACCGTCATCCCAAATCAATTCGATTTCATCATTTTCCCTGTTTCTTTTCCCCTTTGAATCCAGATTTTCTATACCAATGTATTTCTTAGGTGGAAACAAAGTAGGGAATTGTTTGATATAATTTGATGTGATACGTATGTAGGCATCTCCTTCTGATACATGTCCACTACTAAGACCCCAGTTCAAACCAGACTTCTTGCTTACCAATCCATTCTTGTCCGTAAGTGAGATGCGACAAATATTTTTCGCAAGTAAAGGTTGCTCTTGTTTACATCTTCCTGGAGCTTTTGACACTTGGTTTACTTCCACTCTTGAACTATTGCAGTTTATTGAACTTGCCTTGATATATTCGCAATATTCTTTTAAGCTAAAGAATGTCGAATTCTCTACATCAGACAAAACCTCCTTATAATCATTCATTAGTCCATTGACTGAGAAATTCGCAGAACCAATCAAGGCGCGTTTTATGTTGTCATCACAATTCCAGGAGTAGATTTTGGAATGTACGGGTATGGTAGAGTAAAGTATGGTTACATTTGAGTATGTCTCTTGAATCTCTACAAGGGCATTATGCAATGGCTGTTTAATTCTTTCGCATCCATACATACCGTAAATGATGGTTATGTTTATATCCTTACACTGCTCACATAAATCCTTTATAGGCTGATAGCCTACATAACCTGAGACGATGATGATGTTGTTTGAACACGCAAGACCCTCTTGCATCCCGATTATGGTTTCTCTAAGATTCTTATAGTAAAGCATATCAACAATATTTTTCCATTAATTTATATAATGCTGACGCCACGATTTTTGCGAAATCGACGGGGACAGCATTCCCTATCATTTTGAATTGAGCCATATTCGGTCCAAGGAACTCAAAATCATCCGGGAAAGTTTGAAGTCTTGCAGCTTCCCTTACGGTGATACTCCTCGCTTGTTCCGGATCGGGATGAATATGCCTCATGCCATCCTTGTATAGATGGGCTGGTATTGTGTTACTTGGCTCATCTTTTCTCAGAACATAGTACTTGTGTATATTGCTCTTCTTTCCTGTAACTTCAGTATACAATTCCTTTAATCTGTCAATACTGACATATTCTTTTCTGCCCGATTGAATATCTTCTGCTAAAAGGCGAAAAACATCAATGTCTCTTTTGCTGTGAAAGCGTGGGACATGATTTGAGACGACCTTTGACATTATAGGGACATGCGAATACTTTTTGCCATTTTCACGGATAGGTTCTGCGATTGGGAATATTTTGGGCAAATCACCAATTGCGTCAAAAACCGTTCTTTGTTTTCTCTTCATGGATGGCATGATTTCTTTATAGAATTCTGTAATCATCTTGTCGCTGATACTATTGGCGGCATTTTCTTTGTCAAAGGCATCTATTCTGACACCGATTATAATAACCCTGCGCCTATGTTGCGGTATGCCAAAATCGGCTACTTCAAATAGCGTGTCCCTGAAATCTTCAGCAACTTTATACCCTGCAGCCATAAAGGCATTACGTATGCGTTTTACGATAGGAGTTCCATCTGGAGCCGCACTCAAAATTCCTATAACATTTTCAAAGACAAAGAATTTTGGCTTGAAATAATCTACAATTTTAATGTAACTTTCAAATAGATAGTTGCGATAATCCTCTTTCATGCCATGCGCATCACGGATTCGTCCGGCCAGGGAGTATGCTTGACAGGGAGGACCGCCGACTATTGCATCGACTGTTTTGTCCCCAATCAATGCCGCCAACCCTTGATGCTTGCCGTATTCTGCGTCATCAAAACCATTAATAAGCTCTTCTGTTCTTTGTATGTCAAACCGAATCACCTCTTTGCTTGCATTTTCATGATGCCATTTTTGTTCAAGCCTATTAGCTAAAGTCAAGCATGGGTATTGATCCCACTCTACACAGGCTAAAGTGTCAAAATGTCCTTCTTGTAGAAAGCCTTCAAGAAGCCCTCCACAACCTGCAAACAATTCTATTGTATGTAATTTCTTTTTCATTTAGTCAAGGTAATCTAATATCTGTTTTGCCAAAGCATAAGCCAGAAGTACGGGTACAGCATTGCCTACTTGTTTGTTCTGCTGTGTCTTATTTCCGGTAAACACAAAATCATCCGGAAAAGATTGGAGTCTTGCACTTTCCCTTACTGTTGGACATCTGTTCCATTCGTAGTGGAAATTGTTTCTGTGTCCTGTGTCGATAGTCCTTGAAGGCTTGTTGCTGGCATAACGAGTCCATGCCATATGAAAAGTCCTGCTTTCGCCAACTCCTTTTGGCAGGTCTTTATAGTTTCCTCCGTCAGGAACTTGTGCTATCACTTTCTTGACAAAATCTTTGTGGTTTACTGCAACATGATTGTATAAGACGTTGCAATTACCGCGCATTTTTTTCTGAAACTCTGTTACAGGAGCATGTGTGTATGAAGAAACTTCTTCACCAAGTTCATCAACAAGGGGAGGCAAGTCTGATATTGCCTGTTTGCATGTGATGTAGTCTGTTTCTTCCAAAATAGGCTTAGGGAATTCATATTTAACATCACTGTTTCTTAAACCGACAAAAACTAATCTTTTGCGGATTTGGGGAACTCCGTAATCTGCCGCGCAGACTATCTTGCAATTTACATTATACCCCATTTGGGTAAACCGTTTTACGATTTCGTCTTTTACCGCTCCTTTATAAAGATTTGCCATGCCTGGCACGTTCTCTATAAGAAATGCTTGAGGATGATAGCGGCGGACAGTCTCTATCATTGCGAGATATAACTTGTTTCTCTCATCTTCAAAATTACGTGGCCCTGTCAGACTGAAACCTTGGCAAGGAGGCCCTCCAACAATCACGTCTATAGTCCGGCTATTGACAACTTTGTCTATTTTGTCAAATGAGTCTGAAGCAGACAAGTCTAATTTCAAACCTACCGCTCCATTATGGTTCTTCTCAAAAGTGTTTAATGCACTCTGTTCAATATCCACACCAAGCAAAGTCTTGTAGCCTGCCTCTTCAAAACCTTTTGACAAGCCGCCACACCCACAAAATAGATCTATTATGTTATATTGTTTCTTTGCCATTATCTTCTTTCTTCATTCCGTTTTGTTCAAATTCCCTTTCTCCTCGCCATACGCCTTTATCCCGTCGGCAAGTACTTCGTTCAATAGCAACATATTGTGCGACCAGAGCAAAAGTGCAACGCTGCGTAGCACTTTCTCGTCTTGTCTTTACTTGTTTGCAAATTTACGGTTTTGTTCCGTAACCGCAAAGCGTTTCTCTTTTTTTTTAGTCCATGTTCAACTCAACACCAGCCGACAATTCCGGTAAACCGTGAATTGAACCACGTGATTGAACCTGCATACCAACAAAAGCGGATGAACCACAAATATCAAATTGCGCGGAATATGAGCTTTCTGTGTTCAAAATGTGAGGTTTTCCTTGACTTTTTGTCAGACCCCTGTAGACACCCCTGTAGAGGGGTCTCGGCTGGTGGGGTCATTTCACTCGAGTGAATTGATTAAATCACTCGAGTGAATCGATCAAATCACTCGAGTGAAATTAAAGGGGGAGTTGGAGGCTTTCCCGGGTGTCCTCCGTGAAATGACAAAATGTCAACAAACCGGCTCTTGCAAGGACGTGATTGCTGTTTCAGTTTTTACACCAACTGATTGTTGTCGTTTACGACAATAGAGGGGGTAGAGACTATTTTTTTTGGGGGGTTCTTCCGCTTTTCGAGTTGGTAAGACAGTCCAATGGCAACTACTAAGCTGCTCTTAGTTATGAGTATCAGTGTACCTGTCAGGACATGTGCGCCCCGAAGGGGCAGCCTGCACCGAGCCCAGGGCAAGCGAAGCGACACCCTGGGTTAGATTTATGTATGGAATGTCGCTCTGTAAGAACAAAAGCACAATTCATTCATAACGTGCGTTTTAACGCTTTTGCCCTTACAGGGCGCACGTCCATTTGTGTCTGTTACCCAGGGTGTCGCTTCGCTTGCCCTGGGCTAGGAGCTTACTGGGCTTTCAGCCCGTCTTTGGCGCAATTCGCAAATAAAAGTTGCGCAAGTTATTCTTTGAACATTACT
>CAVBFD010000029.1:0-31746 GCA_963594655.1 Candidatus Methanomethylophilaceae archaeon | reverse complement strand
TTCTTGAAAAGTGTGAACAACAGGTATGACTTGCCGCATCTGCGCATTCCTGTTACCACTTTTATCAACCCATTTCCGCAACTGTGGATTAGTTGATTCAGATACTTGTCTCTACGGATTTCCATATTTGTATTCGTTCATTTTGTGTAAATACACATTATTAACGACTGCAAAGATATGGATTTTGCATGAAATCTGTGCAGTTTTCGCCATAAATTGCATGAAATCTGTGCAGTTTTGGGTATAAACAGATACGACAAAGGAGGATATGCCGAAGCGGCATATCCTCCTTTGTCGTATCTGTAATGGTTTACTTCCTAAACAGGTGCGGAATGAACTGCTTGAGTCCCCTGCGCCATGTGAGCCACTCGTGTCCTGTGCCGGTACTCTCGTAGTAGTGGGCCTCCACGCCCAGTTCACGGAGGTTTTCCACCATATTGCTTGTGGCGAACATCTTGTCCATGCCTTCCGTGCCGCTCATCATGAAGAAATAGTGCAGCTTCCCGTTCACCTCGTCGGGACGGGTGAATATGCCGTCGTAGGCTGTCTTCAGGTCAACACCGAAGATGGCGCCGCTGAATGTGCCGAGGTAGGAGAACTTGTCGAGGTTGTTGAACACGATGTCGAGTGACTGGTGGCCGCCCCACGACAGACCTGCCATCGCGCGGTTGTCACGGTCGGTCTTGGTGCGGTAGTTGGAGTCGATATACGGAATCAGGTCGTTCAGCAGCACCGGGTAGAACGAGTTGCCGTAGGTGTCCCTGCTCTGTCCTTCTCTGATTGACGCCTTGATGTCGCCGCTCTCCATGACGACAATCATAGGCACTGCCTCGCCCTTTGCGATGGCGTTGTCCATGATGTGCTGCATGCGTCCCTGCTTGCTCCATCCAGTCTCGTCCTCGCCCATTCCGTGTTGCAGGTAGAGTACCGGGTAGCGTGTCTTCTGGTTGGCTTTCAGGTCATACCCGGCAGGGGTGTACACCATGGCGTGCCGCCATGTCTGCTGCTCATTGCTGTAGTAGTAGATGCTGCTCACCTTTCCTGTCGGAACGCGATGCTGCGGACGGTAATAGTCGCCCTCCTCACCTTCAGGCACCTCGATGCCGCCGGACTCGCGGCTGCATCCGAAGAAGGTCTCTGTGGCAGGGTCGATGAAGTTCACGCCACCTATGTTCATGAAGTAATAGTGGAAACCTTCTTCCAGCGGGTCGGTGACCACAGTCCATCCGCCCTCGCCGTCGCTCTGCATGTCATACTTCTTGCCACAGATGTCGAGTACCACCTTAGGCGCGTCGGGGGCTTTCACGTAGAAGTAACTGCGGTGCTGACTGTCGAGTTTCGGGAACTGGTTGCCCGGGATGGTGGTCTCGGCTATGAAGGCGTCAGCCGGCACCTCCATCTTCTTGACAGCCGACTCAATATATGGACGCTTGGGTGTGAACCCGAGGAAGCGGACGGCGGCCTCACCGTAGCGGCAGCCCAACTCACGGTAGCCCGCCGCGTCGAAATGGAGCTTGTCGGACGCGTTGGTGCATCCGTCGGATGAAATCACCTGTGCCGTGTGGAGTGTCTTGGGCAGGTCGTCAATCTGTTTCTTGCAGCCGATGCAGACACCCTCGCCGTTGGCCTGTACGATGTTGCCGGCAAACAGAGGCGCGTCCTCCGGTTTCAGTTTCAAGTCGCCGCAGAGGTTGTCGTACACCTGCCTCACCATGTCCGCCCATTTGGGGTCACCGGTATTGGTCTCGCCCTGGTGCATTAGGATTCCCTTGATCACTCCGTCCTTCTGCGCTTTCTTCGCCAGAGTCACCATGCGATCGTAAGGGTTGTTGCCGTATTCAGCCAACATTCCCTTCATCCACTGCGGCGCCCTTTTCACGTAACTCTTCACGCTGTCGGGAAGGAAGCCGCGGATGTCTATACCACCGATTGCCACGTGGATGACTCCTACCTTGATGTTGTCGGGCAGTGAATTCACGAGCGTGCGGCCGAACCAGTCGGCAGGGGTCAGTCCGGTGTTGGGACGGCAGAGTGGGGCGGACGCCTCGCACCACTCGCCCATCTTGCGTCCTTGCTGAGGGAAGTCGACCGCCGGCATGAGCAGGAACCGGGGACCGGGACTTGCCGTGTCCTGCGCTTCGGGCTGCGCAGCCCCTTCCATGTTCGACTGTCCGAAACAAAGGTAGATGTAGAAGTTGGGGTCCGGTTTCTGAGCGTTGACGGTCAGCGCAAACAGGCTCAGTAGGATTGTGAAAGCGAATTGTTTCATTTCTGTATGTAGTTATTGGTTATTGATTACGGATGCAAATGTACGCATATTATTCCGATCGCGCGCCAACTTTCGTGAAGTATGATGCAGACGGGCATTCACATGTTTCATTCCGTAAAAACAGTGTTACATGACCAACAGACCGCTGCCTGTAAAAAGGTGGAAGAGGACTGCCACGAAGACAGCCCTCTTCCGGTTATCAGTAAGTATGTAGTTGTTATTCCAGTCCGAACAGTCTCTTGAGACCGTTGTCCACTCCACTGAAGCCCATGAACGCCATGGCGAGCAGACTCGCTGTGATCAGGGCTATAGGCATACCGCTGACGGCCTTCGGCACTTTGGAGAACTCCAGTTGCTCGCGTAGTCCGGCAAACAGTATCAGCGCCAGTGCGAAGCCAAGTGCGGTGGAGAAGGCGTAGACGACACCAGAGAGCAGACTGAAGTCTTGCTGTATTACGAGTATCGCCACACCGAGAACGCAGCAGTTGGTGGTAATCAGCGGGAGGAACACTCCGAGAGCCTGATAGAGCGAAGGTGACACTTTCTTCAGTATAATCTCCACCATCTGCACCAGGGCGGCAATGATGAGGATGAACGCGATGGTCTGGAGGTATGCAAGCCCGCAGGGGTCAAGCACGTACTTCTGTACAAGATAGGTGGCGACGGTGGAGAGTACCAGCACGAAAGTGACGGCGGCTCCCATGCCTGAGGCTGTGGAAACCTTCTTTGACACTCCCAGAAAAGGACATATTCCCAAGAACTGTGACAGGACTACATTGTTTACGAATATAGCCGTGATGAAAATCAATACATATTCCATAATCATGCCTTTCTTAATTTGTTAATGATAGCTATGAGGTAGCCCAGTACCATGAATCCGCCCGGCGCGAGTACGAACATGAGCATACCGTAGTTCTCGCCTTGGAGTGTCACTCCGAAGACCGACCCGGCGCCGAGGAACTCGCGAACCGCACCCAGAAGGGTGAGGGCGATGGTGAAACCGAGACCGATGCCGATACCGTCGCAGATACTTGCCACAGGGCCGTTCTTCGCCGCGAACGCCTCGGCGCGGCCGAGGATGATGCAGTTGACCACGATGAGCGGGATGAACAGGCCAAGGGTGGCGTATATTTCAGGCACGTATGCCTCCATGAACAACTGCAGGATGGTTGTCAGTGACGCGATGACCACGATGTAGCACGGTATGCGCACCATGTCAGGCACGAGGTTCTTGATGACTGAGATGAAGAAATTGGACAGGATGAGGACAAACGTGGTTGCCAGTCCCATCGACATACCATTGACGGCACTTGACGTAGTACCGATGGTAGGACACATGCCAAGGAGAAGCACGAACGTGGGGTTCTCCTTTACTATGCCGTTTAATATGACCTTGAAGTTATTCATTGTTTCCTCCTTCCTTAGTGTCTGTGGATTTACTCTGACCGGTAGCGCCAGTGGCCCCGTCAGTCTTGTTCATGAGTTTGTCGTAGGCGTTCTGCACCGCAAGCAGGAAGGCGCGTGACGTTATGGTTGACGCTGTGATGGCGTCGATGTCGCCCTCGCCGCCCTTGGTGACCCCGAACCTTACCGTACCCGGGTTCTTGCCGGTGATGTCGCCCTTGTTGCCTTTCTGGAACCACTCGTCCGCCTTAGCCCCGAGTCCCGGAGTCTCGGCGTGTTCAAGTATGGTGTAACCGAGGACAGTCCCTTCCTTGTCGAATCCCACGAGTACTTTCAGTTTGCCTCCGAATCCGTTGGTCACGCTCTGGATGGCAGTACCCCTGTCCGACTTGTACAGGGTGAAACCGTCAGCGGTCTCCTCCGTCTCGTACCGGAAGTCGGCTGTGGGGTCCACTCCCATCACCTGCTTGATGCCTTTGGCGAGGTTCTCTGCCTTTATCGCCTCAATCCGTGCGGATGTGGCGTAATTGACGTATGCGAGTGCCGCACTCGCCACTACGGTGATTACCGTGAGGACAATCACCATGTTTGAAAGTGATGACTTTAGCTTTTTCATTTCTTGACTACCTCCCCGAATCTCCTTGGTTTGCAATAATTGTTTATAAGAGGGGTGAACGCGTTCATGATAAGTATCGCGAACGACATTCCTTCAGGATATGCGCCCCAGTTTCTGATGACCACCGTCAGGAAGCCTATCGCCACACCGTAGATGAGTTGCCCTTTCTTTGTCATCGGAGACGTCACGTAGTCGGTTGCCATGAAGACAGATCCGAGGAGCAGTCCTCCAGTGAGCAGTTCATATTCGGGTGACACATAAGTGGTGGGGTTTACAAGGTGCATCAGACCGGAGAACACGAACACAGTCGCCAGTATTGACACCGGTATGTGCCATGTGATGATTTTCTTGGCAAGCATGTAGACCAGACCTATGATGATGGCGATGGCGCTGACCTCACCGAGACATCCGCCGGTGTTGCCGATGATCATGTCTAAGGATGAAGGCAGTTCGTTTATCTTGCCGGCGTCGCCCTTCAATATCTGGCTTATCAGCGCGAGGGGAGTGGCCCCGGTCTCTCCGTCTACAGTCAGGAACCCTTGTCCCGGATCGGGCCATGTGGTCATCTGAACCGGGAAGGAGATGAGCAGGAACGCGCGTCCGGCCAGGGCAGGGTTGAAGATGTTGCATCCGAGACCGCCGAAGGTCATCTTCACGACACCGATGGCGAAGAGGGCCCCGACCACAACCATCCAGAGGGGGATGTTGGAGGGGAGGTTGAACGCAAGCAGGACACCTGTTATTATGGCTGACCCGTCGGTTACTGTCGGCTTCGGGTCCTTCAACATGTACTTTCCGATAGCCCACTCGAAGAAGACGCACGAGGCGACAGAGACGGCTGTCACTGCAATCGCGCCAAGTCCGAAGAAATAGAATGAACAAAGAAGGGCGGGAATGAGCGCGACGCACACTCCGTACATGTTCTTCTTCACGCTATCGCCTCCATGCACGTGCGGTGACAATGATACTGTTAGTTTATTCATTTTATCTGTTGTTTGACTGTTGTTGACTATTTGGCGGAACGGGCCTTGATGATGCCCATCACGGTTGATTTGCCCAGACGGATGAAGTCCAGCAGCGGACGGTTGGCGGGACAGGTGAACTGGCACGAACCGCACTCGATGCAGAGGGTGACATCCTCTTTCTCCAGACGGTCCCACATCTGTTTCTCCGCACACATGCCAAGCAGGTACGGCTCCAGGCCCATAGGACAGGCGGACACGCACTTGCCGCACCGTATGCAGTTCATCGCCTCGTTGCGCTTGGCTTCACTGGCGTTCATGATGAGTACGCCCGACGAACCCTTGCAGATAGGCACTTCGGTGGTGATGAGGGCTTTTCCCATCATCGGACCGCCTCCGATTACCTTACCCGTGTCCTCGGGAAGTCCGCCGCACGCGTCGATGAGCTGACTCATCGGAGTACCCATTCGTGTGAGGAAATTGCTTGGGCGCGCCAGACTCTTGCCTGTGACGGTAACCACACGCTCGAACAGCGGTTTGTTCTTCATCACAGCCTCGTACACGGCGAAGGCAGTACCCACGTTCTGTATGATGGCGCCCACACTTACAGGCAGTGCCGGCGGTGCAGGTACCTGACGGCCCACCACAGCGTCGATGAGTTGCTTCTCGCCTCCCTGCGGGTATTTGACCTGGAGGGGAACGATCTCTATCTCCGGGTATTCAGCCGCCTTGCCCTGCATCAGACTGATGGCGTCGGGCTTGTTGTTCTCGATGGCTATGAAACCCTTGTGTACGTCCACCGCCTTCATGATCAGTGTGAGTCCCACGAGAATCTCGTCAGCATGTTCAAGCATGAGCCGATGGTCGGCGGTGAGGTACGGCTCGCACTCCACACCGTTGATGATGACCCACTCGGGTTTGCTTCCGGGTGGGGGAGACAGTTTCACGTGGGTAGGGAAGCACGCGCCACCCATACCTACCACACCTGCCTTCTGTATCTTCGTGATGATGTCCTTACCAGTGAGTTCCGGTCTGTCCTTTAGTTTGACAAGATCCGCAGACCGGTCGATGCCCTCTTCCCACTCGTCGCCTTCCACGGTGACGGTAATCGCCGGTTTCCTGTATCCGCTCGCGTCGACGGCAGTGTCGATGCTCTTGACAGTACCGGAAACGGACGAATAGATTGGCGCGGACACGAAGCCGCCGGCTTCGGCAATCATCTGTCCCACCTTCACCTTGTCGCCTTTCTTCACGACGGGTTTGGCAGGGGCTCCGATGTGCTGTCCCAAAGGGAAGACCGCGGTCTTTGGCAGTTCCGCGACTTTTATCGGTTCGGCGGCTGACAGTTTGTTTTCTGCCGGATGAACTCCACCTATCTTGAATGTCTTCATGCTTTCTCCTCGTTTTTAAGTCCCAATAATATCTGCTGCGACGGAAGGAGCGGGGCGTTGTAGCTGTACTCCGTGTCCTTGACAGTAGCGTTCTCTTTCTCTCCCTGAACAAGGTCTACAGACCCGGCGAGCATGTATTGCTGTGAAGGCAACAGCGCCGCGCCGTACTTCACGTCAATCTGCTTTCCGTAGGGCAGGGTGTTGGTGTTGGCGGTTTTCGCCTTTTCCGCAGTGGCGTTACCCACACTTGCCGTGGCATTGCCTGCAGCAGGTTTTGCCGCTGCCTTCTTAGCCACTGGCTTGAGCGGTTCGCCAAGCATGATGATGGATGACTTGGGACACGCCTCGATACATGACCGGCATGCGGTACACTTGCCGGCGTCGATGTGTGACAGGTTGTCCGCAATCGTGATGGCGTCGAACCCGCACACCTGCTGACACTTGCCGCATCCGATACATGCCACGGCGCACACCTTGTTCGCCTGCGCCCCCTTGTCCTTGTTGACGCACTGCACGACCACTCCCTGGCGGTTCTTGTCGACCTCCCGGATCTCGATGATGTTGCGGGGACAAGCCTTGGCGCACGCGCCGCAGGACGTACATTTCTCCCTGTCCACCTCAGGCAGTCCGGTCGCCGGGTTCATCCTGATGGCGTCGAACTGACACGCCGCCACACAGTCGCCACAGCCGAGGCATCCGTACTGACACTCGGTCTCGCCTTGACAAGTGGTGTTGGCGATACGGCAATTTCTCACACCGTCGTACTCAACGACCCGGGGACGGAACTCGCATGTGCCGTTGCAACGGACTACCGCCACCTTGGTGGCTCCCCGCTCGGCTTCCATCCCGAGCAGCGCCGCCACTTCGCCCATGCACTCCTGTCCGCCCACAGGGCAGAAGAGTCCGTCAATAGAGCCGTTGTCAGCTCCCTTGACACAGGCGGCGGCCATACCGCCACATCCCGGGAATCCACATCCTCCACAGTTCGCTCCAGGCAACACTTCAAGCACCTGATTTATGCGAGGGTCTTCCTTTACCGTGAACTTCTTGGCCACACCCCACAGCACTACGGCTGATATGAGTGCTATGGCTCCAAGAACACCCACGGCAATTAGAATAACGTTTACCATAATATAATAAGTTTTTATACAATTTTCTCGATTCGGAACTCGAACGTCCTGCTAATCCTTCCGTTGAGGAGGTGCAGGGCCAGATAGTAGACCGCGAGGACGGCGACCATGACACCCACCGCCGCAAGCTCGTCCATGCAGATGACACCCACCGCGGTGAACAGCCACGCCACCATTAGGACAAGCGGCACGACAAAGGCCAGGATGACGGCATTGCGCCCCATCTCCATCGATCCATAGACCATGACCCTCTCGCCGACACGGTAATCCGTACCGTAGCGGCGACATTCGATAATCTTTTCCTTGCTTTCGGCAGTGCTGCACAGCCCACGGGCGGCACAAGCCCCACAGGCGGACGACTGTAGGATTTTCACCTCCACTTTGTCCCCTGCGACACGCTCTACCATACCGCTGTGTTCGATTCGTTCTTTCACCATGCAAAGGTAATAAAAAGTTTATACCTGCAAGTCTTGGACACATTTTTTTTTATGATTGACAGCGGTAAAATCAAGTGTCGAGTGCCAGTTTGTCGTTTGACAGCCAGTGTTGCAAAACGGAAGCCGTGGCACCGGATTTACGGGGCGGACGAATAAAAATATGTTGCCGATGCCCCGCGTTCCGGATTTTATTCGTACCTTTGCGCCGCTACTACGAGTTAGTGGCACATTCAAATCATTATTAATATCAAAAACAGAAACAAAAAAGAATGGCAACTAAGATTAGATTGCAGCGTCACGGACGCAAAGGATACGCGTTCTATGCTATCGTGATCGCTCATGCAGACGCACCACGTGATGGTCGCTTCGTTGAGAAGATCGGAACTTACAACCCGAACACCAACCCTGCAACAATTGATTTGAACTTTGATCGCGCGCTCTACTGGGTGCAGACCGGCGCTCAGCCGACTGACACAGTGCGCAACATCCTTTCCTCAGAAGGCGTGTACCTCATGAAGCATCTCCTTGGAGGTGTCAAGAAGGGAGCCTTCGATGAGGCTGCCGCACAAGTCAAGTTCGACGCGTGGAAGGCTGACAAGGAGAAGAAGACTTTGGCTCAGGAGAACAAGACTGAGGCTTCAAGGAAAGCCGCTTACGAGGCCCGTATCGCAGCCGAGAAGCAGGTGAACGCTGAGATCGCAAAGAAGGTGGCAGAGAAGAAGGCCGCAGCTGTCGCAGCCGCAGAGGCAGCAGCCGCTCCCGCAGAGGAGGCAACTGAAGAGACTCCCGCTGAGGAAGCTCCCGCAGAGGCTTAATTGGACAAAGATTGTAATTTACTGGCTGACCCGTTTGGAGGTTAGCCAGTTTTTTTATACCTTTGCCCCGTTAATCCGATTGATGTATGAACAATAACAACAACTTAGTCATAATGGCTGGCGGTGTAGGCAGCCGTTTTTGGCCGATGAGTACTCCTGAATGTCCTAAGCAGTTCATCGACGTGATGGGGTGCGGCAGGACATTCATCCAGTTGACTTTTGACAGGTTCAAGGGTGTGGTGGCTCCGGAGAACGTGTGGGTCGTCACTTCCAAACAGTATGCCGACATCGTGAAGCGGCAGTTGCCGGAAGTGCCGGAGGCCAATATCCTGCTTGAGCCTTGCCGCCGGAATACCGCTCCGTGTATCGCTTACGTGAGCTGGAGGATAAAGAAGAAGAATCCGAAAGCCAATCTCGTGATTACCCCGAGCGACCATATGGTGACCGACCAGGAGGAGTTCAGACGTGTCATCTCCTCCGCCCTCGATTTCACGGCGGAGACCGACGCCATTGTGACCCTCGGAATGCATCCCACCCGTCCCGAGACAGGATACGGATACATCCAGGCGGACCTTTCCACTCCGTCGTCGCGTGTGAAGTCGATCTACAGGGTGGACCAGTTCCGTGAGAAGCCCGACTTGGCGACCGCCGGGCAGTACATCCGTCAGGCTGAGTACTTCTGGAACTCCGGTATCTTCGTGTGGAACGTGGAGACCATAGTGCAGGCTCTGCGCTACTACGAGCCGGAGGTGTCACAGATGTTCGAGGGTCTGCTCCCTTACTACGGGACGGACAAGGAGCAGGAGATGATTGACGAGACTTATCCTAAGTGCAAGAGCATCTCCATCGACTACGCTGTCATGGAGAAGGCTGAGGAGATTTATGTCTATCCAGCCGATTTCGGATGGAGCGACGTGGGCACATGGGGCTCTCTGATGACCTTGGCCAACAAGGACGAGGCTGGTAACGCCAAGATAGGGCAGAGGGTGGAACTGTACGACTCCAAGAACTGTATCATCCACACCACGGAGGAGCGGCGTGTGGTGGTGCAGGGACTCGACGGTTACATCGTGGCGGAGAAGGGCGACACGCTCCTCATCTGCAAACTGTCTGAAGAGCAGCGGATAAAAGAGTTCAGTGCCGAATGAGACTGATTGCCGACAGTGGGTCTACCAAGACAGACTGGGATGTGACGGACGGGGACGGACACCGGTTGGTGACGACTCAGGGCATCAACCCTTACCATCAGTCTGTTGAGACGATAAACGGAATTATAAAGGACGAGCTTATGCCCCACTTGTCTCAGGTTGAGGCCGGTGGGCATAAGCTCTTCTTCTATGGCGCTGGATGTACTGCGGAGGCCTCTCCTGTGTTGGTCGCTTGTCTGCGCGGTTTCTTCGGGAACAGTGCGACAGTGGAGGTCAGCGGCGACATGACCGGAGCGGCGCGCGCGCTGTGCGGCCATGAGGAGGGAATCGCATGTATACTCGGCACGGGCGCCAACTCGTGCTATTACGACGGTACGGCTGTCCGGGAGAACGTGTCGCCCCTCGGTTACATACTGGGCGACGAGGGCAGTGGGGCTTACATCGGAAAACGGCTTGTTGGGGACGTGCTGAAGCGGCAGTTTTCCAGTAGTGTGTGTGACCTGTTCCATGAGGAGACGGGTCTGGATGCCCCTGCCATTATAGATAAGGTGTACCGCCAGCCCATGGCCAACCGTTTCCTCGGCGGAGTGGCGCGGTTCTGTAGCGGTCACCGTGACAATGAGGAGATACACCGCTTCCTTGTGGACTGTTTCCGGCAGTTCTTTATCCGTAACGTGTCCAACTACCGGCGTCCGTCGCTGCCTGTGCATTTCGTGGGTTCGGTGGCGTGGGGCTACCGTGACGAACTGACTGAGGCGGCGGAGTCGCTCGGCTTCCGTGTGGGCAATGTTGAACGTTCGCCCATGGACGGTTTGAGGACATTCCATGCCTAAGGCGCAAAAAAGTCTGTGTGGAGTTACATTGTCTTTGATTTTTCCTTACCTTTGCACCCGAAACTCAATTTATAAAATTATGGACGATTATCCGGCGAATAGTTTGAGTAGCCAAAGGATGGGGTCTTGACAGAAGAACAGTAGGTTTAGACTCTTTCCGCCTTTACTTGTAAACAGGCTGTGGCGGCGTTGCCGTCAGCGGTCGATTACTGGATTTAGAAGAGTATAAACTTATGCGTACTTATTGGAATTTTAATAAGGACATCACTCTGCTGGACAAATGGGAGTCCGGCTGTTGGATTCAAGTGACTTGTCCTGTGGAGGATGATGTGAAGTATCTTGTGGGCGACCTGAAGATTCCCGACTATTTCCTTGAGGACATCTCGGATACGGACGAGCGCGCCCGTTACGACTATGATGAGGGTTGGCTGATGATTATCATCCGTATTCCCCACCAGAAGACCATCATGAGCCGTAGTCCGTACACCACCATTCCGCTTGGTGTGCTGATTAAGGACGACAAGATAATCACGGTGTGTAACCAGGAGACCAAGATGATGCTCGACTTCATCAGTCACCAACAGCGCAGGAAGGAGGGATTCATCGACGCCACCGACCTTGTGTTCCGTCTCTTCCTCAGTGCCAGTGTGTGGTACTTGAAATACCTGAAGCAGGTGAACGGCTTGATTGAGAAGGCAAAGCGCAATCTCGACCGTGACGTGGACAACAAGGACTTGACAGGCTTGTCGCGCCTGCAGGACAGTCTGACCTATTTCGCCACCTCCATCCGTGGCAACGAGACACTCCTTAGCAAGTTGAAGTTCCGCTTGCCTGTGGACGACCTGGACGCGGAACTGATTGAGGACGTGAATATCGAGATGCAGCAGGCGAGGGAGATGACGACCATCTACGCCAACATCCTTGACTCCACGATGGACACTTACGCCAACCTTATCAACAACAGTATGAACCGTGTGATGCGATTGCTGACGGGCCTGAACATGATCATCATGTTGCCTACCTTGGTGGCGAGCCTCTTCGGAATGAATCTCGTCAACGGTATGGAGAACAGCAAGTGGGGCTTTGCCATCGCCATCTTCATCTCCGTGGTCATCACCGTTCTCGGTTGGCTGTTCTTCAGAAGCAAGAAATGGTTGTAGTCGGGTGTTTGGAGGTTTGAGACGACAGAGGGTTAAGGACAAGATTGTATGATATTTTATTTTTCCGGTACAGGCAATTCGGAGTGGGTTGCCAAGTTTGTCGCGAGGGAGTTGAATGACGAGCTGCGGTTCATGCCCGATGAACTGACGGGCGACATGTATTACTGTCTGAGGAAAGGGGAGCGGCTCGGTTTTGTCTTTCCCTGCTACGGTTGGGGAGTTCCACTGTTCGTGGAGCATTTCATCCGCCATATGGAGGTCGAGAACGTCTCGTACGTGTATTTTATCGTCACCTGTGGCGACGACACCGGACAGACCGACCGTATCTTCTGTGCCGACGTGGCGGCGAAAGGGTGGGACTGCATGTTGGGACGTGCCGTCCAGATGCCGGAGTCGTACGTCTGTCTGCCCGGTTTCGACGTGGACTCCATCAGTCGTGAGCGGGAGAAATACCTCAGGGCGCATGAACGCCTTCTGCAGGTCATCGAGGACATCATTGACGGACGTGGCGGTTTCGACACCATCCCCGGCAAGATGCCGTGGGTGAAGAGTCGTGTGGTGCGTCCGTTCTTCAACAAGTTCCTTGTCACCCCTAAGTACTTCAAGAGTTCGGAGAAGTGTGTCGGCTGCGGGAAGTGCGTGAACGCCTGTCCGTTCCATAACATCCGTCTTGACGAGGCGAAGCGTCCCGTGTGGGACAACCACTGTGTGCAGTGCATGCGCTGCTACCATGTCTGTCCGTCACACGCCATAGAGTGGGGCGTGTTCACCAAGCACAAGGGACAGTACCTCTGCCACGCCCAGCGGAGTTAGTGTCGTGAACGTTTTTTTTTATTATAGTCTTATAATCAGAGGGATAAAGGCTTTTATCAGTCGGTTTATCACAAAATTCCAAAGAAAATACGGTGGAAAATCACAAAATTCCATGTGTTTTCCCACCGTATTTTCACAAAATTCCATTTATCCCGATCAATCCGTGATAGGTTTGTACTTAGGTACAAGAGCCTTCATGATGCACCATGCCAGCAGGTAAGCCACAGCGCAGATGCAGAACATGATGAAGTAACCGCCCTCCTTGCCGTTGAACCCGAGGAACTGGAACGCGTCGCCCATGTCGTCGGTATAGGTGAACAGTTTGCCCGCGCCTTTCTGTATGAAGTACGAACCCACGCCACCTGCCATTCCTCCGATACCAGTGATGGTGGCGATGGCTTTCTTGGGGAACATGTCACCGATGGTGGAGAACAGGTTGGCCGACCAAGCCTGGTGTCCGGCTCCGGCCAGACCGATGAGTATTGCGGGCCACCATGCCGAGTAAGTGCCGAGCGGCTGTGCGAAGAGGGCTACCAGAGGGAAGAAGGCGAAGATGAGCATCGCCAACATTCGTCCGTTGTACGGTTGCATGCCTTTCTTCTCGACAAACAGTTTGGGCAGGTAACCGCCGTAGATGGATATGATGGTCACAATGGTGTACAGCACGATGATGAGCAGTATTCCCATTGTTGACGAACTCTTGTAGCCGAACTGGTCGGAGAAGTAAGCCGGCGCCCAGAACAGGAAGAACCACCACACTCCGTCGGTGAAGAGCTTGCCCACGATGAACGACCATGTCTGTCTGTAGGTGAAGCACTTGGCGAGTGATATGGCCTTGCCCTCGTCCTGTGCCTTGACGGCAGTCGTGTCCTCCTTGTCGTCCTGCTGGATGTACTCAAGCTCCTCCTTGTTGACGAACCTGCTCTTTTCGGGTTTCTGGTAGAGCCATATCCAGAAGAACATCCACACGAATCCGAGTCCGCCTATGATGATGAAAGCCATCTCCCATCCGTAAGCCTCGGCGAGCAGTGGGATACATGCCGGGGCCACGAGCGCGCCTATGGACGCGCCGCTGTTGAAGATACTGGTGGAGAAGGCGCGGTCCTTCTTAGGGTTGTATTCGGCTGTCACCTTGATGGCTGCCGGGAAGTTGCCCGCCTCACCCAGCGCCAGTACGCAACGGCAGAAGAGGAAGAGCCATACGCTGGTGGAAGCCACAGCGAGCGCCATGGCACTGCCCGATTCCACAGCTCTCATGGCTTCTATCGAACCCAGTCCCTCGATGTGCATGGTGGCCCATCCGCAAGCGGCGTGAAGGCATGCGCCGGCACTCCACACACCGATGCTCCAGAGGTATCCTTTCTTGGTGCCCATCCAGTCGACGAACTTGCCGGCGAAGAGCATACATATGGCGTAGATGAGTGAGAAGTAGGCGGTTATCGTTCCGTAGTCGTCGTCGTTCCAGTGGAACTCGGGGGCTATGAAGTCTTTCCAGGTGAGTGAGAGGACCTGCCGGTCCAGATAGTTGACTGTTGTGGCAAAGAAAAGCATTGCGCACATAACCCAGCGGAACTGGGACATTTTAGTTGGTTGATTGCTCATAATTATTTAAGACTGTTTTTATTCAGTAAGTAAAGATTACGGACAACTTTGTGTCTGTACGGTCACAAAGTTACGGAAAATTATTGTAGGTGTACTTACCTTGTCGCACTTTTTTGCTGTTAGCCGCTTCTTTGTCGCCGATTCCGACAGAAATCGTACGTTCGCATGGTGTCTTTTCTTCCGGTGCGTATTTTCCCCGGTTGGAGAAAATTATTTCCCTGACCTTGGAAAAATATTTCTCCAGTCAGAGAGAAAAAACGGAGGGTTGCAAGCGCAGGAGCGCATAGTACTGTAATATAAGGTGAATTGAGGTGCGTGGAACGCATTTTGCGGCGGTAAATTTTGCCGTGCGGAAAGAATTCTCTAAATTTGTCGTTTGAAAGGAATAAAAAGGAATAACAAACAAAGTAATTCGATAGAACAAATGGAAAGAGACAACGAAATCTTCTCCTTGATTGAACGGGAGCATCAGCGCCAGTTGAAGGGCATCGAACTGATAGCGTCTGAAAACTTCGTGAGTGACCAGGTGATGCAGGCCATGGGTTCATGCCTGACAAACAAGTACGCTGAGGGCTATCCGGGCAAACGCTACTACGGCGGATGCGAGGTGGTGGACATCGTGGAACAGACAGCCATCGACCGTGTGTGCAAACTCTTCGGCGCGGAATACGCCAACGTGCAGCCCCACTCGGGCGCACAGGCCAACGCCGCCGTGTTGCTTACCGTACTCAAACCCGGCGACACCTTCATGGGACTCAACCTCGAACAGGGAGGACACCTCTCCCACGGAAGCCACGTGAACACCAGCGGTATCCTCTACAACCCTGTAGGCTACAACCTCAATCCGGATACATGCTGCGTGGATTACGACGAGATGGAGAAGCTGGCTCTCCAGCACAAGCCGAAACTCATCATCGGTGGCGGTTCCGCCTATAGCCGTGAATGGGACTATGCCCGTATGCGCAAGATAGCCGACGAGGTGGGCGCGCTCCTGATGATAGACATGGCTCATCCGGCCGGACTCATCGCTGCGGGACTTCTCGACAACCCTCTCAAATACGCGCATATCGTGACCTCCACCACCCACAAGACCCTGCGCGGTCCGCGCGGTGGTATCATCCTTATGGGCAAGGACTTCGAGAACCCATGGGGACTCACCACTCCTAAGGGACAGGTGAAGATGATGTCGCAGTTGCTCAACTCCGCTGTATTCCCTGGACAGCAGGGCGGTCCGCTCGAACACGTGATAGCCGCCAAGGCAGTGGCGTTCGGTGAGGCTTTGCAGCCCGAGTTCAAGGTGTACCAGCAGCAGGTTAAGAAGAACGCCGCCGCACTGGCGAAGGCTCTTATTGACAAGGGCTTCTACATCTGCTCCGGCGGTACGGACAACCACAGTATGCTCGTAGACCTCCGTACCAAGTATCCAGACCTCACCGGTAAGGTGGCGGAGAAGGCTCTCGTGGCAGCCGACATCACAGCCAACAAGAACATGGTGCCGTTCGACACGCGAAGCGCGTTCCAGACTTCAGGAATCCGTCTGGGAACACCTGCCATCACGACCCGTGGAGCCAAGGAAGACCTCATGCTGGAGATTGCCGACATGATTGAGACTGTACTCAACGCTCCTGAGGACGAGGCTGTAATCGCCAAGGTGCGCGGCCATGTCAACGACATAATGAAGGACTATCCTATCTTTGCATGGTGACAGACGGGATGCGGAACATATTGGGAAAGGACATTGCCGAGCTTCAGGACATGGTTCTGGAACTCGGCATGCCTAAGTTTACCGCCAAGCAGATAGCGCAGTGGGTCTACCAGAAGAACGTACGCAGTTTCGACGGCATGACCAACATATCCAAACGCCACCGTGAACTGCTGGAGGAGAACTGCTCCATAGGGACTGTAGACCCTGTGGAGACACAGACATCCGGTGACGGCACGGTGAAATACCTCTTCCCTACGGAAGACGGCAAGTATGTGGAGACTGTCTACATACCCGAACACGACCGCGCCACGCTCTGTGTGTCCACCCAGGTGGGGTGCAAGATGGGCTGCATGTTCTGCCAGACAGGCAGACAGGGATTCGAGGGCAGCCTCACCGTCACCGACATCCTCAACCAGATATATTCCATCGAAAAGCCTGAGACACTGACCAACATCGTGTTCATGGGACAGGGCGAGCCGCTCGACAACTACGACAACATGATGAAGGCGATAAGTGTCATCACCGCCGACTATGGTTGGGCGTGGAGTCCCAGGCGAATCACCGTGTCCACTGTGGGACTGAAGAAAAACCTCGAACGGTTCCTCCGGGAGAGCGAGTGCCACCTTGCGGTGAGCATGCACTTCCCGATACACGAGCAGCGGTCGCGTTACATGCCGGCGGAACGGCAGTTCCCCATAGAGGAGATCGTGGCGTTGCTGAGACGGTACGACTGGAGCCATCAGCGGCGGTTGTCGTTCGAGTACACCATGTTCGACGGTGTGAACGACTCCACTCTGTTTGCCAAGGAAATCGTGCGTCTGCTCACCGGACTGGACTGCCGTGTGAACCTCATCCGTTACCACCGTATCCCGGACTTGGAACTCGACGAGTCACCGCAGACCAAGATGACCGCCTTCCGTGACTACCTGACACGCCACGGACTGTACACTACCATACGCGCCTCACGCGGACAGGACATCGACGCCGCGTGCGGACTGCTTACGACCAAGCGACAAAACCAATAGTTCACCCACACCATGAGACCCATCACCCACTACAACTGGAAACTGTCACCCCTGCGCGCCTTACACATGACACTCACCGTCGTTTGTCTTGCGGCGGTCTGTCTGGTATGCTCCTGCACCACCAATCCCGACGTGCCAAGGAAGAAGCACCACAGGTCATTGCTCACCCCCGTGTCGAGCGGAAACCCCTATGAGGTGATGGTGGTGTGCGAGGACTCCCTGTGGCAGGGCTATGCGGGTATGGCCATGCGCGCCGTACTGGAGAAAGAAGTGCCGATGTTGCCGCAGCCCGAGCCGATGTTCCACGTGAGCCATATCACTCCGGCCCGCTACAACCGCATAACCAATATCTTCCGCAACATCATAAAGATTGAGGTGGACAGGCAGACAACCATGCCTAAGATGCGGTATGAGCGCAACGTGTTCTCCGACCCACAGATCATAATCACGGTGAAGGGACCGGACGGCAACAGTATCTCCACCTACATCACCGAGCAGACAAAACAATTCATCCAGAACCTCTCGGCGGAGGAGATCAACCGCAACGCGGCGAGACTGGAGGAGGACTACAACATCAAGTTCTACCGCCAGTGCAAGAAGATGTTCGGATGCGAGCTGTTCATCCCCAACGACCTGTTGAAGATGAAGGTGGGGGACGACTTTATATGGGCGTCCAACGACGGACTCGCGACCATCCAGAACATCTGTGTCTACAGTTATCCTTACGTGTCGGAGAAGGTGTTCACGCGTCATGCGTACATCGCCCTGCGCGACACCTTCATGCGGCGCAACATACCGGGGGCGGAACCGGGACAGTACATGGCGACCAACCACGATTATGTGCAGGTGAAACCGATGAGCGTGAGGGGACGCTACGTGTTTGAGGCAAGGGGACTGTGGCACATGGAGAACGACATGATGGGCGGTCCGTTCGTGTCTCACTCCACAGTGGACACGGTAAACAACCGTGTGATTGTGGTCGAGGGCTTCGTATACGCCCCCGAGAAGATGAAGCGCACGATGATACGGAGACTTGAAGCCGCACTCTACACCCTGCGTCTGCCCCAGGCTACGGCTGTGCGGCCGGCGGAGGGAAATGAACAAAAAGAAAACCAAAACCAATAGACTCGATATATGCGAAAGATAAAAGTAGGAATAACACACGGAGACATCAACGGAGTAGGCTATGAGGTGATTCTCAAGACCTTCGAGAACCCCGAGATGCTGGAACTCTGCACTCCCGTCGTGTACGGATCGCCCAAGATGGCGACATTCCACAAGAAGTCTCTGGAACTCACGACCAACTTCGTGGTGAAGGACAATGCAGGGAAGGCGGAGGACAATGTACTCAACCTTGTCAACTGCTTCGGTGAGGAGGAGATAAAGATTGAGTTCGGAAAACCCGCCGCAGAGGCAGGCACCGCCGCACTGGTGGCCCTCGAACATGCCCTTGCCGACTACCGTGAGGGACTCATCGACGTGCTGGTGACCGCTCCGATAAACAAGAACACCATACAGGGCGACAAGTTCCATTTTCCTGGCCATACGGAGTACATCGAGGAGAAGGCCGGCAACGGCGCCAAGGCTCTGATGATTCTGATGAACGGGGCTATGAAGGTGGCGCTTGCGACTACCCACCTGCCCATTAGTAAGGTGGCTCCGGCGATTACCAAGGAACTGATAGAGGAGAAACTGACGATACTCAACCGTTCGCTCAAGCGCGACTTCCTCATCGACAACCCGCGCATAGCTGTCCTGTCGCTCAACCCCCACTGCGGTGACGGCGGTCTGATAGGTACGGAGGAGCAGGAGACGATAACCCCGGCAATCAACGAGATGTTCAACAAGGGCATCCGTTGCTTCGGCCCTTATGCGGCAGACGGTTTCTTCGGGTCGGGCAACTACGTGCAGTTCGACGCCATACTGGCGATGTACCACGACCAGGGACTGGCTCCGTTCAAGTTGCTTGCGATGAACGACGGGGTCAACTACACTGCGGGACTGCCCATCGTGCGCACCTCGCCCGACCACGGCACTGCCTACGACATAGCCGGCAAGGGACAGGCTGACGAGGAGTCGTTCCGCCATGCGGTATACACCGCTCTCGACATCGTGCGTAACAGGGCGACATACGACTCAGCGCACGCCCATCCGCTGCGCAGACAGTACTACGACAAGCGGGACGACAGCGACAGGCTGAAGCTCGACCAGGTGAACGACGAGGACACGCTGTGACAACCACACCTTATTATATATATGGCAGTTTAATGAGGGACTGATAAAAGAGAGGCGCACATTGAAGTCCAGGACAAGAAACATCTTCTTCCTCTTTGGCATTGCGGCCATAGTGGTGATGATACTGACCTTCAAAGTCAGTTTTGTGGAGATGTGGAATCATCTCCGCCACGCCGGCTATTGGCTCATAGCCATCCTGCTGCTGTGGATGCTGCTCTACCTGATGAACACCTTCACTTGGCGCATCATCATCAAAGGCAGCGGCAAGTGTAATGTGCCGCTCTGGAAACTCTATAAGGTCACTGTCACCGGCTTCGCCCTCAACTACGCCACTCCGGCGGGACTGATGGGCGGTGAGCCTTACAAGATAATGGAACTCACGCCTTACATCGGACGTGAGCGCGCCACATCGTCCGTACTGCTTTTTGCCATGATGCACATCTTCTCGCATTTCTGGTACTGGCTCACGGCTACGGTACTGTACGTCATCTTCTTCCCAGTCGACACCAGGATGGCAGTGGTCCTACCGCTGGTAGCGCTTTTCTCCCTTGCCGGCATCTACCTCTTTGTGCGCGGTTACCGCAACGGTATGGTGGTGAAAATCCTGAAGTTGGTGGCCAAGATACCCGGTTGCCGCAAGTGGGGACAGAGCTTCATAGACAAGCACTCCGGGGAACTGTGTACCATCGACCGGCAGATAGCTCAGTTGCAGTCGCAGAAGAAGGTCAATTTCTTCGCCTCGTTCCTGTTGGAGTATGTGGGCAGGATACTGCAGTCGCTGGAGGTCTTCTTCATGTTGAGGCTCGTGGATGTGTGGGGTTCTATGCCGCAGCTCTTCATGTACGCGCTGATAATTCTGGCGTTCACCTCCCTCTTTGCCAACCTCCTCTTCTTCATGCCGCTGCAGATAGGCGGAAGGGAGGGCGGCTTCGCGATGTCCACAGTACAGTTGAAGATGACCGGAGGCAGTGGGGTGCTGCTCACCCTGAAACAGGCGATGACCGTGGCGGTGTTCATCTCCATCATCGTGAGGATACGTGAACTGTTCTGGACGGCCGTGGGTATGCTGCTGATGAAGGTGGGGACTGGTGTCCGTGCCAAGGATGTCTGTGACAGCGAGGAGAGTGGAACAGAGTAGGGAAACAAGAAATACAAGATATGAAATTTGCGATACTGGCAGCAGGGGAAGGGTCGAGACTGGCACAGGAGGGAGTGGAACTCCCGAAGCCGCTCGTTCGGTTGAACGGTGAGGCTATGATTGACCGGCTCGTGCGTATCTTCACTGACAACGGTGCGGAAGAGATTGTGGTCATCACCAACAACCTTACGCCACTTACCCAACAACATATACGTGACCTCCAGACGGAGGGCAGACCCATACGGCTGGTGGTAAAGACCACTCCAAGCTCTATGCACAGCTTCTATGAGCTTTACCCCTACTTGGGAGAGGGCAAGTTCTGTCTCACTACCGTGGACACCATATTCCGTGAGGATGAGTTCCGGAGGTACATCGACGCATTCAGGGTGTCGGAGGACGACGGACTGATGGCGGTGACGGACTTCATTGACGACGAGAAACCGCTGTATGTGGCGACCGACAGCGGACTTAACATCACAGGGTTCTACGACAAGAGGCGGACGGACACCCATTACATATCCGGGGGCATCTATTGTCTCGACTCCAAGGTGTTCGCCACACTCAGGCGTTGCATTGAGGAGGGACAGTCGCGTATGCGCAATTTCCAGCGTCAGCTTGTGGCGGACGGCTTCCGTCTCCGGGCTTGTGTCTTCTCCAAGATACTGGATGTGGACCATGCGGCTGACATACAAAAAGCGGAGGAGTTTCTGAGATGAACGTGCTGTTCGTACTTCGCGCGCTGGAGTTTTCTCCTAATATGGAGGACAAGGACGCAGCCATACTGGAGGCGGTGGCTGACCGGGTGAAGTCCATGGGACATGAGGTGCGTTTCATGAAGGAGACGGAACTGACATGCCCGCAGACGGGCGTGAGCACGGTCTTCTCCATGGGACGACGAGAGTCAACGGTCAGAATACTTGGGGAGATGGAACGCACCGGAGTCAAGGTGTTCAACAGTCCTGCGTCCGTTGGTCTGAGTAGGGACAGGGCGGAGCAGACAAGGCTGCTGATGAAGTGTGGTGTTCCTGTGCCGCCGACTACGGTAGCTGACTTGGACAGTGACGTGCCGTTTCCCGGTTTCCCCTTATGGATGAAGCGTGGTGACGGTTTCTCACAAAGTCCCCATGATGTGTCGTACATTGACACTACGGATGAGGCTGCGGAACATCTCGACTGGATGAGACGGCAGGGCTACAAGACCGTGGTCTGTTCACGTCATCTTGACGGAGACCTGTTGAAGTTCTACGGGGTGGTAGGCGGACAGCAACCGTTCTTCTACTGCTACTACGCCGCAGACGGACACAGTAAGTTCGGACTGGAGCAGAGAAACGGAACGGCACAGGGCTACGGTTTCGACAAGGATTACCTGCGGTCTGTATGTGAGTCGGCAGCAAGGGCGGTGGGACTCAGCGTCTACGGAGGCGACTGCATAGTGGTCAAGGACGGTGGTGTCTTCCTCATAGACCTCAACGACTGGCCCAGTTTCTCCAGGTGCAGACTGGAAGCCGCCGGGGCGATAGGGGCATTGGTTGACGAGAAGGAAAATTAAAACTACTAATCAGAGAAATATCATGGCAAGTAAAAAGAAAGTGCAATCGACACTGAAGTCGGCAGACACGGAGGAGTGGCTCGACGTGGTGTTCACCCGACCGATAGGTTACCGTTGGGCGGTCTTCTTCAACCACTTCGACATACACCCCAACACGGTGACTGTCATCTCAATGGTACTGGGGGCGATGTCCGCGTTGTTCTTCTGCCACAGGGCAGACACGCCTCGGGGACTGGTACTGAACATAGTTGGAGTGGCTCTGCTGATGATAGCCAACTTCTACGACAGTGCTGACGGACAACTGGCGCGCATGACAGGAAAGACCACACGGCTCGGACGCATACTCGACGGTGCGGCTGGCGACGTGTGGTTCATCTGTATCTATGTGGCGTTGGCGTTCCGGATGTTTGGTCAGCCCATCCCTTTCACAGGCGGTACCGACTGGGGCTTGTGGGCGTTTGTGCTTTGCGCTGTAGCCGGCTTGTTCTGCCACGGCACGCAGTCGGGACTTGCCGACTACTACCGTCAGGTACACCTCTACTTCCTGAAGGGACAGAAGGGGAGTGAACTCGACAACTACCGTCAGCAAAAGGAACTGTACGACCAGACCGCATGGAAGGGAAACCTGTTGTGGAAGGGTTTCCTCTTTTTCTATGTGAGGTACACCAAGAGGCAGGAGGCACAGACACCGCAGTTCCAGCGGCTCATGTCACTGTTGCGGCGCAAGTATGGCGGCGACATCCCCCAGGACTTCCGTGACGCGTTCAGGGCGAAGAGTCTGCCGCTGATGAAATGGACCAATATTCTGACATTCAACACACGCGCCATCGTGCTTTATGTCAGTTGTCTGGCAGACCAACCCTGTCTGTACCCTTTGTTTGAGATAACCGTGATGTCAGTCATTTATATCCACATGCGACTCACTCACGAGCGCATGAGCAAGAACTTTACCGAAGATGTTGAGAAAGGAAGCCGTTAAGGGGATAATATTCGACTATGGAGGGACACTGGACACCAACAGTGTCCACTGGTCGGAAGTGCTTTGGGACGCATTCGTGAAGGAGGACATTCCTGTGAGCAAGCGACAGTTCCGTGATTGTTATGTGTATGCGGAACGGACATTGGCGAAGACTCCGCTCATCAAGCCAGAACACAACTTCCTGGAACTGCTCAGGATAAAGACGGACTTGGAGACCCGGTATCTCACGGAGAATGGACTCTGGGTGACCGCAGATGTGTGCCGCAGGGCATCGCACGAGCATGTGGCGCTGAGGTGCTACCAGCATGTGGTTGATGTGATGAAGGTGAGCCGTGAGGTGGTGAGGACACTGGCGGAAAAGTATCCGCTGGTGCTGGTGAGCAACTTCTACGGCAATATCCACACCATATTGAAGGACTTCGACATCGATTTCTTCAAGGACGTTATAGAGTCATCGGTGGTTGGCGTGCGCAAGCCCGACCCACAGATATTCCGGTTGGGCATAGAAGCCCTGGGACTTCGCCCGGAGGAGACCGTGGTGGTGGGCGACTCCTTCTCCAAGGACATTGTTCCCGCCAGTTCACTCGGATGCCAGACTATATGGATGAAAGGCAAGGGGTGGAGTGACGAGAGTGTAGATGAGACTGTACCGTCCCTGATTCTTACCGACATAGCCGGACTGACAGAGGAACTCCGATAACTGCTCGCTCCCAATATGTCATTTTGTGCGATAGCGTGCTGAGATATAAGTCTGATGTTTTTTTTCGATAAGTCGCTCGGCACTATCGAGTCGCCGTTCTGCCCCGAGTGGAAGTGAATGTTTGCGGTTCGGTAGTTCTCAAAATAACATCTGAATTACTCAGTCTTACTCTTAACGAAAATTCTCGCAATGTTATTTGCGAGAATTTTTGTTTATGTGTGGTTACCGTAACTGATATTTTGTGTATCTTTGCAGTTGATTGTATCGGTACAACCGTAGGACAGTAATTTGATTAAAGTATAAACATAATATAACGAAATGGCTAATTCGAATGTAAAACCTGCTGAAGGGAAGTTGGGCATCATGGTTGTCGGACTGGGAGCGGTGACCTCCACCTTCATGACAGGTGTGCTTATGGCACGTAAGGGCTTGACAAAGCCTGTAGGTTCAATGGTAGAATACGACAAGATTCGTGTGGGTAAGGGTGCGGACAAGAAGTACCTTCACTACCGCGACATAGTACCTATAGCCCAACTCAACGACATCGTGTTCGGGGCATGGGACGTTTATCCGGCGGACGCTTACAGGAGTGCCATGTACGCTGAGGTATTGAAAGAAAAGGATATAGAACCGGTGAAGGACGAGCTTCAGAAGATTGTGCCTATGAAGGCCGCCTTCGACAAGAACTTCGCCAAGCGTCTTGACGGTGACAACATCATGGAGGGAAAGACCCGCTGGGAGATGATGGAGCAGATCCGTGAGGACATCCGCAACTTCAAGAAAGCCAACGGTTGCGACCGTGTGGTTGTGGCGTGGGCGGCTTCCACTGAGATCTACGTCCCGGTATACGAACCTGTACACGGATCCCTCGCGGCTCTGGAGGCTGCGATGAAGGCGGACGACAAGGAACATGTGGCTCCGTCCATGTGTTACGCCTATGCCGCCCTGTCGGAGGGCGCGCCGTTCATCATGGGCGCGCCGAACACCACGGTTGACATACCTGCCATGTGGGAACTGGCGGAGAAGACCAGGATGCCTATCGCAGGAAAGGACTTCAAGACCGGTCAGACTCTGGTCAAGAGCGGTTTCGCTCCAATCATCGGTACAAGATGTCTCGGTCTCAGCGGATGGTTCTCCACAAACATACTCGGCAACAGGGACGGACTGGTGCTTGACGAGCCGGCCAACTTCCGTACCAAGGAGGTCAGCAAACTGTCCACACTGGAGTCCATACTCGTGGCTGACAACCAGCCGGACCTCTACAACGACTATTTCCACAAGGTGCGCATCAACTACTATCCTCCACGCAACGACAACAAGGAGGGATGGGACAACATCGACATCTTCGGATGGATGGGCTACCCTATGCAGATCAAGATCAACTTCCTCTGCCGCGACTCCATCCTCGCCGCTCCGTTGCTCCTCGACCTCTGCCTGTTGAGCGACTTGGCTGCGCGTGCCGGACGTTACGGCATCCAGCGTTTCCTCAGCTTCTACCTCAAGAGCCCTATGCACGACTACACGAAGGACGAGGTGCCTGTGAACCACCTCTTCCAGCAGTATGTCATGCTGAAGAACGCCCTCCGCGAGATGGGTGGCTACGAGGCGGATGAGGAGATGGATTAATGGCATTTCAGTATAAAACCCCTCTTCATCAAGGTGTAGAGGGGCTTGTTGTTTTTAGGATGAATAGATTTCTCTGTATAATTCTTTTGTTCGTCGTGTCGCTCGTCATGCGGGCGCAGGTGACGGGTGTCGTGGTCGACTCGAAGACACGGCAGCCGCTCGATTATGTCAATGTGTATTACCAGGGACATAATGTGGGTGTGCTTACCGACAGTGAGGGCCGGTTCGAACTGAGGGAAGAACCGAAATGGACGAGCCTTACTGTCTCCACCATGGGTTACGATCCTCAGACCATAGTGCTTGTACCTGGGAAGACAAAGAACCTGCGTATAAAGCTCGTCAGTAAGCCGCGCCAGATTGACACCGTGACGGTCAATGCCAGAAAGGGCAAGTACAGCCGCAAGAACAACCCGGCCGTGGAACTCATGCGTAAGGTGATTGAACACAAGAAGGTGAACGACCTGCGCGAGAAGGACTTTGTCAGTTTCTCCAAGTACGAGAAGATGGTGTTCTCCCTCAACGAGTTCACGGAGAAGGTGTTCGAGGAGAAGGAGATGAAACAGTTCGCCTTCCTCAGGGACCACGTGGAGCGTTGCCCGGAGACAGGAAAACTGATTCTGCCGTTGACCGTGGACGAGACTATATCCGAGATTATCTACAGGAAAAGTCCCAAGAGCGAGAAGACTATCGTGAAGGCGCAGAACAGCACCGGGGTTAACGACTTCTTCAATACCGGCGACATTCTCACTACCATGTTGAAGGATGTGTTCACTGACGTGGACATCTACCAGAACGAGTGCCGTCTGTTGCAGTATCCTTTCAAGAGTCCCATATCCAACAGCGCCGTCTCGTTCTACCGCTACTACATACAGGACACCACGTATATTGACGGTGACAGGGTTATCGAACTCGGTTTCCTGCCGAACAACCAGCAAGATTTCGGCTTCTCGGGTCTCATCTATATAATGGACGACTCCACCTATCAGGTGAGGCGAGCGGAACTGCACATACCCAAGCGCAGTGACGTGAACTTCGTCGACAACATGATTATCTCGCAGGACTTCAAGAGTCTGCCTACCGGCGAGAGGGTGGTGGTGAGCAACGACATGCTTGTGGAGATAAACCTGTACCTGCGCAAGTTCATGGTGAAGCGCACCATCCGCAACAAGGACTTCTCGTTCGACCCCATCTCCCCGAAGGTGTTCAAGCGGATAAAAGGGGCTGTGTTCAAGGAGGCTGACGCGGAGATGCACGACGAGGATTTCTGGAACCAGTACCGTGATGTGGAACTGTCCAAGAGCGAGAGCGAGATGGGTTCGTTCCTGAGCCGCCTCCAACAGATAAAGGGCTTCAAGTACATCATCTTCGGACTGAGGGCTCTGATTGAGAATTTCGTGGAGACGGGCGACTCCACTCACCCCAACTACGTGGACATAGGGCCGGTGAACACCATGATTTCGGGCAACCACTATGATGGTTTGCGTTTCCGCCTGTCCGCGCTTACCAACGCCAACCTCTCTCCCCATCTCTTTGCCAGCGGTTATGTGGCCTACGGAACGGCGACACGCAACGTGTACGGAAAGGCCCAGTTGACTTACTCGTTCAACAAGAAGGCTTACCTTCCCCGGGAGTTCCCTGTGCATAACCTTTCGGTGTCTTACCTCAACGACATCGTGAGTCCGTTCGACAAGTTCGTGCCGACGGACAAGGACAACGTGTTCCTGTCGCTGAAGGCAGGTAAGGTGGACCAGTACAACCACTCGAAGGAGGTGAAGGTGGACTATGAGCGTGAGTTCGAGAACGGTTTCCGCTACGGACTTACGTACACGCATACGGACAACAAGGCGGTGGACGCGTTGTTCTACCAACCGCTCGATGGGGTGGGGACTCCTTCGCGGGACGCTGCCAGTTACCTGAAGAAGATGACTACCAGTGAGTTCAAGGCGAAGATTACCTTTGAGCCGGGTGCGTCGTACATCAACACCAAGCAACGGAGGGTGAAGGTCAACCGTGAGGCGCCTGTAGTCACCGTCTCGCACACCGTCGGTCTCAACAACTTCCTGGGAGGCCAGTACGAGTACAACGTGACGGAGGCGGGCATCTACAAGCGGTTCTGGATTCCGGGCAGTTGGGGTAAGATGGACTTCGACGTGAAGGCTGGAATCCAGTGGAACATCGTGCCGTTCCCCCTGCTCATCCATCCTGCAGCCAACCAGTCGTACATCCTTGAGGACTTCACGTTCTCGTTGATTGGCAACCTGGAGTTCCTCAACGACCGGTACTTGTCGGTCATGTACCAGTGGGACCTCAACGGTAAACTCTTCAACCGTATCCCTCTGCTGAGGAAACTGAAGTGGCGTGAGATTGTGGGCGTGAATGTGCTGTGGGGGTCACTGACTGACAAGAACAACCCGGCGGCTATCGGTTATTCCGACAACAGGCTCTTTTATTTCCCCGGCCATTTCAATGCCGACGGATCGTATGTGGACAATACGGTCGTGATGGACAAGCAGACACCGTACGTGGAGTTGCGGTTGGGCATTCATAATATATTCAAGTTGCTGCATGTGGAATATGTGAGACGTCTCACTTATCTCAACGACCCCGACATCAACAAGTGGGGTATACGTGGTATGGTGAGGGTCACGTTCTGATTGCGGCGTCAAGTAGGTAAATATTGACGTTTATGAAAAGGTGTAAGGAACAAACATGGTTGAGAACCCTTATGATGGCTGTAGTGATGGCTGTCTCTTGCTTTACCGGTGTCTATGCGCAGGACAAGCAGGAGGGTGACAAGGACAAGAAACCGGAGGTCAACATGAAGAAGACGATGAAGGAGGCGCGCGCCGCCGTGAAGTCGTCCAACTTCTCACAGGCGGAGTCGTTGCTGGAAAAGGCGATGGGGGAGTCTGATGAGGCAAGGAAGGACGCTGCCGTCCACTTCATGCTGATGAATGTGGAACATGGACTTGCCGACGCCGAGAACCGGAAGATCTACTTGAAGAGCAATCCAGATACGGCAAAGTTGTTCTCCTATATATATAAGGTGTATAAGTACGGACTCTCGTGTGAC
The DNA here is from genome assembly GCA_963594655.1 of Candidatus Methanomethylophilaceae archaeon. Taxonomy (GTDB): domain Bacteria; phylum Bacteroidota; class Bacteroidia; order Bacteroidales; family Bacteroidaceae; genus Colivivens. The sequence goes on along the minus strand of CAVBFD010000029.1, from coordinate 3,136 downwards.
AGTCTCGACCGTCTGCCCGACCATAAGGGACGTGTGAAACCGCATTATTCCGCAGGTATCTCCTCACGTCTGCTGTTCTACCGCAACAATATAAAAAGTGCGGGAAAGTACTTCTACAAGAAGGGCAAGTATTCGGACGCGTACCGTTTCTTCGACCTTTACCTCAGTACCATGCACAATCCCTTGGTGTGTGACGTGAAGGACGCGAAGCCCGCCACAGACAGTCTCAACATGATGCGGTTGGCGGTCTATTCGGCGTACAACGCGTCGGAGTACCCAGGTGTGTTGAAGTACATCCCGACGGTGATGGAGGACACGGTCTCCTACACCTCCTTCTGCCAGATAGGGGGCAATACCATGTTGGCGTTGGGTGACACACTGAAGGCGATCGATTACCTGTACAAGGGCTGGGACGCGGATTCCACATGCGAGTATTTCTATATCACCCTGGTGGAGTGTCAGATTGACCGCAAGCAGTACGGCCAGGCATACCAGACCGTAAGCGCGCAACTGGAGAAGACACCATTGAACCGCCGCCTGTGGTACATCAAGGGCAAGTGTCTGCAGTGTATGGACAGTCTCGATGCGGCTGTGTCGAGCTACGAGCGCGCCGTGGCCATCCAGAATGACGACACCCTGTCGTACAGCAGTATGGGCGACATCTATGTCATCAAGGCGCAACAGACATACCGCACCAACAATTTCAAGGCCGGCACCAGTTCATACGCCAAGTTGAAACGGCAGGAGACTGAGTACTACAAGAAAGCGTTGGAGAACTACGAGAAGGCGAGGTCATTCGCCCCGAACACCCCGACCCTATGGTATGAGGGACTGCGTGAGGTGTATTTCAAACTCAACATGGGAAAGCAACTGAACAAACTGGAGAAGGACAAATAAGGTTCTTCAAGATTTCAAGTTAGTCGCTGATTTCTATTTTTCCGCTCGCCGCATACTCTTTGGCATGTTGGACTATTGTTTGGAATCCGTTCTTCACCTCGTCGTTCGGGAAATCCAGCAGATACGAGTCATGATTCATGTTCCAGTCCTTGATGGTGAGGTAACCGCTCTGGTAAATCATCGGCAACGGAGCTTCCACGTCAGCACGGTAGTCCACAAAACTGCTGGTGGGGTAATACTTGCCCGTAAGCTCGTTCAGGTTCTCCTTGCAGTGGGAAAGCAGACGGATGAGGTAGGTGGGGATGCCGGTGCGGAACCAGAAGTCGCTCAGAATCTTCTTGCTCAGTGAGTTCAGAATACTGAACGGGTTGTATATGTCGAGCATGTTGGGACTGAAGTGGTAACCGTCGAACTTACGCTTCAACTTGTACTTCATCTCGTCCTCCGACACCTTGTATCTCTGCGCCATGGCCTTGATGGGTTCGTCGAAGACAGTATAAAGCTCCTCCTCCGTGATGCCGCACAGTGCCTCGTAGCGTTCATCCATACTGATGTCGTCGGGCTGGTTGAAGCCGCTGAACACACTCACCTGCGAGAACTTGGTGACACCTGTGAGCAGCACAAACTGCAGGTCCTCGTCGGCTTCCTTGAATACAGAATAGAATCCCTTGAGAATCTCTCTATTCCTGTCTTCCATTCTCCTTTTCTGCCCGTCTACTGTTACATACAGTTCCTGATCCAGAACATCAAGCAAAGGCTTGTCGTATTCGTCTATCAGAACAACTGCTCGTAATTTGGTTCTTTCATGCGCGTTCCTAAGTACACCTGCAAAACGGTCTCCCAAAGTTTTGGCAAACGGATCCGCCCCATAAATGTTCTCATGTCTTTCCACAAAGGCAACCAATGTCTTTTCCAACTCTCCAGCCTGTGTGAAATCCTTTCCATTGAAGTCGATGTGAAATACCGGATATTGCTTCCATTCCGTCTCCAATCTGTCAATCGCAAGTCCCTTGAACAGCTCCTTCCTCCCCTCGAAATAGCATTTCAGGGTGGAGACAAGTAAGGACTTTCCGAACCGTCTTGGACGGCACAGGAAATAGATGTTCCCATTATGGACCAAATCATAAACCATGTCAGTCTTGTCAACATAGGTGTAGCCTCCGCCAATGATTTGCTCGAAACTTTGTATTCCTATAGGGTATTTCATATCCGCTGCTTTTGAATGTTCTGTGCAAAGTTACGAAATAAAGATGAATTGTGCAATCAGTGTCATGAAAACATGCAGGACTCATCGATTATAATTGTCTACCAACTTGGTGGACAAATTTTATTTTTTCTTTGGATTGAGGTCAAATGGAAGCAATTGGGTGTCGTCTGAACTATCCCAATTTTTCGGATAGTTGCCTCTTTCTGCAACTCACCTGCCTCATAGATCTGTCCCAAATGATAGTTTATTGTTCGGACATCCACGCCAAACAAATCAGTCATACGTTTTTGTGACATCCAAAACGTTTCGTTATTGAAGATGACCTCAATACGAGTGTCGCCTTGCGCTGTCTTGTATAGCAATATGTTGGATTCCAGAGAGTTCTGTATAAGTTCGGTGGTTGGGACGGATAGAGAGAAGTACTTCCTTGCATGTTGTACCAATGCTTTCTTGCCGTCTGCATTCTCCGCTATTATTATGCACGCCATGCGTGAAAGACGCAATACTTCCACCTTTCTGAACGACCCACTGCCCAGCTTGACCATTTCAACCGTTTGGTTGAAATGGTCGTCGATATTCATCCCTTTGGCATTGGCTACTTCTATAGCCTTGTTTATAACCCTTTGGAATTTCCAGTTTGCAGAATAGCCCATGGCAGAGCATAAGTCTCGGGAACTCCAATACTCATTCCCATTCTCGTCAGTCCGGCGTATCTCTTCAAACGTGGAACGCATCTCTGGTATATTGTCTTTCTCCTCCATAATATTATCCTCACTGATTGCGTCCGGATCTTCCTGTGTCATAGCTGTTCCCTTGTTATTGTCGAAATTGCAACTCGGTCACAAAGTTGCGAATAAAATCCGAGAAGCCATTCCCAATGGACAGATATTTCAGCATGAATGGAGGGCGCAGGGGAGAACTCCGTATTTATCGCCCTTTGAAACCCTCAAATCGGGACTAATTCAAAAGAAATTGATGAAAAACGCAATGCTTTTGACAATTATCTCCATATTTATTCGTTATTGTCAAAGT
>CAVBFD010000028.1:0-31776 GCA_963594655.1 Candidatus Methanomethylophilaceae archaeon | reverse complement strand
GCACATATACTTATACTGTTGATGACTATTCCGGGGTTGGCGACAATGCCTACTACAACCTGTGGAGTGCTGACAACACAACGGATATTATTGGTTCCCACGACAAGACCGTGGTTAAGACCATATATGACCCGTGTCCAGTAGGCTTCACCGTGCCGCCAGGCAGAGCGTTCACAGGATTCACAAAAGACGGAGATACGAATTCTGCTTCAGGTACAGACATCTACGGCAAATGGAGTTCATCCGCAGATCACTACGGTATGGATTTTGGTACCAGCGGTACATCTACATGGACCAGCACTATCTTTTTCGGTTATTTGGGCTATCGTTACTACGATGGTTCTTGGCAAGACGATGGCAGGTACTGGACAGCGGTACCTACGGTTACTGGTGAAAGTAGTGCCAAATGGCAGGGTGGACTCTTGAACTTTAGCGCATATTCCTTAGTTACGGCACACTCCGGCACAGGGAGAAGCTACGGCTCCTCCATCCGCCCCACCAAAGAACAATAATACATAGAACAATAACACATAGGGGTGTCGTGTCTCACCGCATCAGAGGGATTGGCGCATTGCCAATTGCGGTGTGAGACACGACACCCTTTCGTTTGCACCATACAGACAGCCTCCCATGGTAACTTCATCGGGCTGAAAGCCCCTTCGGGTAGCACATGTCCTGACGGGGACTCTGATACTCATAACTAAGAGCAACTTAGTAGTTGACATTCCATTGTCTTACCAACTCGAGAAGCGGAAGAACCAATTTTAATGCCTGTAGGCTTTATTTGACAAGGTAGTTGCGCTTGTTCTCAAATAATAGTTGTAACTTTGTGCCAGAATCAAACGGAATAATGTTCAGCACCAAGGATATATCTGAGTATATTGTAGCTCTTATCGCAGCTTTTGCCAGTCGTTACGGAATGACTGACATGGAAGCGTATAAGTACCTCCGTCAGTACGGAGCCATCAACGTGGCGCATGACTTTTATGATGTGATGCACACGCAGCCAATGGATGACATGGTGCAAAGTATGTCAAGTTATTGTAAAAGGAAAGGGGGCGCATTATGATACATCTATATCATGGTTCCACTGTCTGCATAGACCACATAGACCTGAGTAAATCTCGCCCCAACAAGGACTTCGGACGTGGCTTTTACCTGTCTGCAGACCTCCAGCAAGCATGGCGCATGGGCGAGTTCAAAGCCTTGACGGAAGGAGGAGAGCCAGTGATGAATGAGTATGTGTTTGACGAAGCCCTGCTTTCATCTGACGAGTTGCGGGTTCTGACATTTGAGGGATATACCAGTGAGTGGGCTGACTTCATCTTTCTCAACCGCAACAATAAGACCAACAAGCCCGCACATGACTTTGATATTGTTTATGGTCCGATTGCCAACGACCGTGTGGGTGTCCAAATAGGTAAGTATGAGGCTGGCGACATTACTCTCGATCAGTTTCTTCATAATCTGAAATACATGAAGGGCGTCACATTTCAATATTTCTTTGGAACTGAACGTGCCGTCTCAAAACTACGAAAGGTATGACAGGGCTTAATGTATCACAACAGGAATTCAAGTATCTGAAGGAGCATCTTACGTCTCGCATGATACAGATACTTGCAGAAGAACAGGGCTACTCTCTGGAAGAAGCCTTCGAGCGTGTCTACACCTCACCGATATATGACAAACTGAGTGATGTGCGAACAGGACTGTTCTATCAGTCACCACGTTATGTGCTATCATATATTTAAGAGGATACTGACTTATTGAAATAAAATCTGTATATTTGCACCGCAATGCATAAAAGACATACAGTATGATGGAAGTGGTGACAGAAAGAAGACTACCAGTCGGCATACAGTCGTTCTATGAGATAAGGGAACAGGGCTATTTGTATGTTGACAAGACCGACATCGTATGGAATCTTGTCAACAAGGGGAGGAAATACAATTACCTAAGCCGTCCGCGACGCTTCGGTAAGACGGTACTCGTTGATACACTTCAGTCCTATTTCGAAGGACGGAAGGAACTCTTCGAGGGACTGAGAATCATGGATTATGAGAGGGACTGGGCGAAACGTCCGGTTGTACGGCTTGATATGAGCAACGCCAACGCCACACCGGAAGGTATCAAGTCTTACTTGGACGATGTGTTCTACGACTATGAGACGGATTATGGTATCACGGTGCGTCCCGGAGCCACCCTCACGGTGCGTCTCAAGAACATCATTAGGACTGCCTTCAACAAGACCGGCCAACAGGTGGCGGTACTGATAGACGAGTACGACTGTCCGTTACAACACTCATGGAAGACACCACTCCACGAGGCGTGCAGGGACGTGTACCGGGATGTTTTCGCCGTTCTCAAGTCGGAAGACCGCTATGAGAAATTCGTCTTCATCACCGGCATCACGAAGTTTACGCAGATCTCGTTGTTCTCCGCGCTCAACAATCTCAGCAACATCAGTTTTGATGCCCCTTATGCCGCTATATGTGGCATCACGATGCAGGAGATTACAGATAACTTCATGCCGGAGATAGAGGAGATGGGTGCTGCGAACGGTTGGACGACAGAGGAAACCATAATGCAGTTGAAGGCCAACTATGACGGCTATCACTTCTGTGCGGACAATATGGTGGATGTCTTCAATCCGTTCAGTCTCGTCAATTCCTTGAACGATAAGAAAATCAGGAATTACTGGGCATCGTCGGGTTCCACCTCCCTGCTCCCTAAATTTGTGGACGATATGGAGCTTCACTTGAAGAGCTTCGACCCTTGCGCCTTGTCGGCAACCATAGCCGAGACATCCGACGTGACTGGTGGAGGACCGGAACTGTTCCTCTATCAATCCGGTTACCTTACCATCAAGGACTACCAGATGGGCGTATATATCTTAGGCTTCCCCAACCATGAGGTTCGTCAGGCGCTCTATGAGATTGTATTGCCGACACTCACCATGAAGAGAAATGCGGAGATACAATCAGTGCAGTCTAGTTTGATACTCGCACTACAGTTTGGTAACCTCCCCGAAGCGATGAAATGTCTGAAGGCCCTCATTGCTGATGTACCCTACAGCAACAAGAAGTTGCAGTCGATGGATATGGAGGAGCGTTACCGCCTCATCATAAGCACGATTTTCAACGCCATTGGTTGCCGCGTGGAGGTGGAGAAGATGATGGCCACTGGCAGGATAGACATGGTGGTGGGAGTCACCAACTACATCTACGTCCTGGAGCTGAAACTCTCCAATAATGGCGGCCTCGCCGCTGCTGAGGCGCAAATCAAGTCCCACAATTACACTGAACCGTTCAAGGCGGACAGGCGAAAGGTCATCGCCCTCGCCGTAGAGCTGGACGATCAAGGCAAGGGACTCGTTGACTGGAAGGAAGTGAACAGTGCGCAATAAACAAGACGGGACAAATCACCGAAAAAATAGGCTGAAAATCGAGTGATTAACAGCCTATTTTTGTACCCAGAGCCGGGGTCGAACCGGCACGGGTTGCCCCACTGGTGTTTGAGACCAGCGCGTCTACCGATTCCGCCATCTGGGCCTAAAGCGAGTGCAAAGGTAAGAAATAAATCAGAATGGGCAATGCCTAATCCTGTTTTTTTTCACTTTTGCCACCGATTACGCCGTCAGTATACCGTACAAGTCACGCATGCCCTCTGTGGCTTTCTTCGCGATGACATGGATGCCCATGTCGCCCGGCACGTTGTTGGGGTGTGGGTCGATGAGGTAAATCTCGGCATCCCTGCGAGCGTAACCAAGCAGTCCCGCCGCGGGGTATACATTGAGGGACGTGCCGATGACAACCACGATGTCCGCCTTCGCCACTTCGTCCGCAGCCGGTTCAATCATAGGCACGGACTCCCCGAACCATACGATGAAAGGGCGCAACTGACTTCCGTCAGCCGCCTTGTCGCCCATCTTGATGTCGGCGTCGGCGGACGGCAGGGTCACGATACACTTGGGGTCGTTGGGGTTGGAGGTGGATGTGGCTTTCATCAGTTCTCCATGAAGGTGAATCACGTTGTGTGACCCAGCCCGCTCGTGCAGGTTGTCCACGTTCTGTGTCACCACACACACGTCGTACATGTCCTCCAGTTTCGCCACCAGACGGTGAGCCTCGTTGGGCTGAACGTCCACCAGCTGGCGTCTGCGGTCATTGTAGAAGTTTATCACGAGTTCCGGGTCGCGGTAATAGCCGTTGATACTTGCCACCGCCTCCACAGGGTACTGTTCCCAGAGTCCGCCCGAATAGCGGAACGTGGTGATGCCGCTCTCGGCACTTATACCCGCGCCTGTCAGGAAAACCATTTTCTTCATAATCGTGTCATTTTTGTTTTCGACATCCAAAAGTAGTCAAAACAATCCGAATGGACAAACAATATAGGTACAAATCATGAAAAAGTGTCTTTTGTCATTGTACTTAGCTTGATTTATAGTATATTTGCGCCCGAATTCGCAGAATCAGACAAAAGTATATAAATGGACAAATTGAGTTATGCCCTTGGTTTGGGCATCGGACAGCAGCTCAGACAGATGGGGCTGAAAGACGTGCTGAGTATTGACGACTTTGCCGCTTCGATAACAGACGTGCTGCAGGGAAATGAATTGAAGGTGTCGAACACAGAGGCGCAGGATTTAGTGCAGTCTTTCTTCCAGAAACAGGAGAAGGTTATGCAGGAGGAGCGCGCCAAGAAGGGCAAGGCGGAACTTGACCGCGGCCGTGTGTTCCTTGAGGGCAACGGCAAGCGCGAGGGAGTGGTCACCACCAAGAGCGGACTTCAGTATGAGGTGCTGCGTGAGGGTACAGGCAAGCACCCGAAGGCGACCGACAAGGTGCGTTGCCATTATGAGGGCCGTCTCATCGACGATACAGTGTTCGACAGTTCATATAAGCGTAACGAACCGGCGGTGTTCGGACTCAACCAGGTCATCCCCGGATGGACTGAGGGTCTGCAACTGATGGGCGAGGGCGCGAAATTCCGTTTCTACATCCCTTACCTCTTGGGCTATGGGGAGAGCGGAGCCGGAGAGATGATTCCACCGTTCGCCACCCTTGTGTTTGACGTGGAACTGATTGAGGTACTCTGACAGTAGGAGTCGGGACGGAAAGACCTCCTATATATAATAAGGTATAACAAACAAAACAGATACAGTAATGAAAAAGATTCTTTTGGCAGCAGTTTCTCTTGCTGCAATCATGTGCGCTTCATGTGACAATTCCAATGTCAAGGCGGACTTGAAGGACAACGTGGACTCATTGACCAATTATCTCGGTATCGCTCAGGCGGAGGGTCTGAAGCAGTACATGAAGATGCAGCTTATGGTGGACTCCACCTATACCGATGAATTCATCAAGGGTATGATAGAAGGCGCGACAGCCAAGGAAGACCCCAAGCAGGATGCTTACATGAAGGGTCTGCAGGTAGGAAAGCAGATTAAGGGCATGGGCGAGAGCCTCAGCAAGGAGGTCTTTGAGGACGACACGACAAAGCAGGTGTCTGTGAATAACCTGCTCGCAGGTATCATCTCAGGTCTGAAAAACGAGGCCGGCATGACCAGTGACAGCGCTTACCAGGCGTTCCAGCGTCTGTTGACTCCTATCCAGAACGCCAATCTGGAGAAGAAATACGGTGAGGCAAAGTCAGCCAACGAGAAGTTCCTCGCTGAAAACGCCAAGAAGGAAGGAGTGAAGATTCTCCCTTCAGGTCTGCAGTACAAGGTAATCGCTGAAGGTAAGGGCGCGCTTCCTACAGACTCTACTGTTGTCAAGTGCTATTATGAAGGACGACTGATTGACGGTACTGTGTTCGACAGCCTGAAGGAAGGCAATCCGTTTGAGGTTGATATGGCAAACCCACGTGTCATCCCGGGATGGGTTGAGGCTCTTAAAATGATGCCGGCAGGAAGCAAGTGGGAGGTGTATATCCCACAGAACTTGGGATACGGTTCACAGGACATGGGACAGATCAAGCCGTTCTCAACCCTGGTGTTCACTATCGAGGTATTGCAGTAATCGAATACGAATATGAGCAAGAAGTCGATTATTCTTGTGGTTTGTGCAGTTATGGCAAGTATGTCCGTAACTGCACAAACTGTAGACAGCAAGGCCTCCAAGGCGCAGTTGAAGGCTGAACTCAAGGCATCCAAAGCACAACTGAAGGCAGGTCTCAAGGAACTGAAAGCCAAGCATAAGGCGGAGATAGAGGAGTACAAGGCGAAATGGGAAAACCAGGAGCCTGCAAACCAGTCGGTGTCAATTGACAAACCGGTACTCGTCGACGCTGCGGACACCATCGCATACCTCTTCGGTGTCTTCCAGGCGGACGGACTGAAGAACCACCTCGCCGTACAGTTGAAGATAGACACGGTAAGTAACCTCGGCGATTTCTGTAACGGTGTTCTCGACCATATCGCGGTAGACCCGAACGACAAGGCCGCCGCCGCATATCAGGCAGGGGCGCAGATTGGTACACAGATAGAGACGATGACAGGTAGCCTGTCCAACGACTACTATGCGGCGGACAGTGACAAGCGACTGTCCACGGAGATTGTGGCAAAGGCTATATTGAGTGCCTTGAACGGGCAGAGCGAATATACGATTGAACAGGCCAGGACTCTGTTTATGGAGAGGATGACCGCACGACAGGCGGAAAACAAGGAACGGCTTTACAGAGCCAACCGTGAGGCGGGAGAGAAATGGTTGACCGACAACGCGTCGAAGGAGGGCGTGGTGACACTGCCTTCGGGACTGCAGTACAAGGTGCTGGTCAAAGGCAATGGGGAAGTGCCTACACCGACACAGAAGGTGAAGGTCAACTATGAAGGAAAGTTGATTGACGGTACGGTGTTCGACAGTTCCTACAAGCGCAACCAACCGTCCACGTTCGGTGTGAGCCAGGTGATAAAAGGATGGACAGAGGCCCTGTGCATGATGCCTGTAGGCAGCAAGTGGGAGGTATACATCCCTTACACACTTGCGTACGGTGACCGTGACTCTGGACAGATAAAACCTTACTCGGCCTTGATATTCACAGTGGAACTGTTGGATATAGAGAAGTAAGACGACAGAGGGGAGCGGGTTTCCACCCGCTCCTTTTCAATTGCCTTAACTAATGAAGAATAAAGATTATTAAAGTTGCGGAATTTCCCGAGGGTTTACTTCCTTTCTTGTTATATTTGTGGCATGATTAGACGGTCGGTATACATATTGGCGGTAATTCTCTGTCAGGTTGCGGGCATCACGGAGACCAAGGCGCAGGACATCGTGGTAGACGACGCCAGCATCAGTCAGATGACGGGCAGTCCCATATTCCAGCATCAGGTGGGCTATGCCGGTATGGTGGAGTACGAGGGCGAGGAGATACCGTGGTTTGTACTCTCGGACGTGTATGTCTACAATAAGTTGAAGTTCAAGAACAAGCGGCAGGCAAAGAAATACTACAAGATTGCGTACAACATTAAGAAGGTGTACCCCATAGCGGTGGAGATTCAGGCGACAATCAACTCGTGTGTGTCGCGCCTCGACTCACTCCAGACCAAGGAGGAGAAGGACGAGTACATGAAAAGTATAGAGAAGGAACTGCGCAAACAATACACTCCCCGACTGAAGAAACTGACGTTCGCACAGGGCAAGCTACTGATAAAACTCATTGACAGGCAGTGCGGAATGACAAGCTACCAACTGATTAAGACCTATATGGGTAAGTTCAAGGCAGGTGTCTCCAACGCCTTCGCCACCCTCTTCGGCGCAAGTCTGAAGAAACAGTACGACCCGGACGTGGACGACCGGCTTACCGAACGCTGCATACTGCTGATAGAATCCGGACAGATGTGACGGCTTTCCCTCTTCCGCCACGGCAAAATAGGTGTCCCCACGTCCTTTTTGCCCTTACCTTACATAAAATATAGGGAAAAAGTCGTAATTTTGCAGTCTGAACAGGATTAACTGTTGTAAGTGGCCCTCTCTATGATACAATCATTACATATAGAACATTATGCGCTGATAGACCAACTGGACATCGACCTGCATCCCGGGTTCTCGGTCATCACCGGTGAGACCGGAGCCGGTAAGTCCATCATCCTCGGCGCAATCGGACTGCTGCTCGGCGAGAGGATCGACACCAAGGCTATCAAGGCAGGGGAGAAACGTTGTCTCATCGAGGCTGTGTTCGACCTTTCGGGAGCGGGACTCGACAGTTTCTTCTCGGACAATGAACTCGACGTCGACGGGGGCGAGTGCATCATCAGAAGGGAGATTGCGTCATCGGGCAGGAGCCGCGCCTTCATCAACGACACGCCGGTGAGTCTGGCGCAACTGAAGGAGTTGGGCGGCCAACTCATCGACATCCATTCGCAACACAAGAACCTGCTGCTCGGGAAGGAGGACTTTCAGTTGAATATCCTGGATATCCTCGCCGGAGATGCGGAGGCACTGGACCTGTATAAGGAGACGTACCGCCGTTACAGGGAACTGTGCGCGCGGCTCGATGAGGCAGAGCGGAGTTCACGGCAGAGCCGCGAGGAGGAGGACTACCTGCGCTATCAGGCAGGCCAGTTTGCCGAGGCCCACTTACAGAAAGGCGAGCAGGAGGAACTGGAGGGAGAACAGAGTATGCTCAGTCATGCGGAGGAGATAAAACAGGCGTTGTACATGGCTTGCCGCAGTATCATATCGGACGAATCGAACGACACCTTGCAGAATCTGAGGCAGGGAAGCGCCGCACTGAAGGGCATCGCCGGAATGTTGCCGCAGGTCGATGAACTCGTGCAGCGAATCGACAGCTGTTACATCGAACTCAAGGACATATCCGATGAACTGGAGAGCAGGGCGGACGGAGTGGAGTATGACCCGCAGCGGTTGGATCAGGTGAACGACCGTCTGAGCGCAATCTATTCGCTTGAGAAGCGGTATCACGTGGATAGCGTGGAGGAACTGCTGGATATCCAGAAGGAACTGGAGGACAAACTGTCGCTGATTGACAACAGCGACGGACATATAGAGGCGATACGCAAGGAGAAGGAGGAGACCTACGGTGAGGTGGTGAGTCAGGCTGCCGCGCTTACATCCATGCGCGGAAAGGCGAAGCTGCGGTTGGAGACGGACATCGTACGGTTGCTCTCCTCGCTCGGTATGCCCAACGTGAGGTTCGAGGCTGCGCTAACAGGACGTGACGAACCCGACGCGAGTGGGATGGACAGGGTGGCTTTCCTGTTCTCGGCCAACAAGAACGTGCCGGTACAACCCCTCTCGCAGATAGCGTCGGGAGGTGAGATCGCCAGGGTGATGCTCTGTCTGAAGGCCCTGATGGCTGGGGCGGTAAACCTGCCTACAATCATCTTCGACGAGATCGACACGGGTGTGTCGGGCAGTATCGCCGAGAAGATGGCTGACATAATGAGGGATATGGGAGACAACGGACGGCAGGTTATCAGTATAACCCACCTGCCGCAGATAGCCGCCTCGGGACGTTACCATTACAAGGTATACAAGGAGGAGAGCCTGTTCTCCACATCAACACATATAGTAGAACTGTCAGCGTCACAGCGTGTGGAGGAGATAGCCCACATGTTGAGTGGGTCCACTCTGAGTGAGGCTGCGATGAATAACGCAAGAGAACTGTTGAAATCATGAACTGCAAGTATATCCATTACATCGGGCGGAACTGGATGAGGACATGTCTGCTGACTGTAGGGCTGTTGGTCCTGTGGTCACTCAGCACCGTCGCCCAGGAGGCGGCTGTGCCTAAGTGGGGCAGTAAGGTGCAGAAAGGGATAGTGTCGGTGGTGTCGTACGACAAGGACGGCAACCCACTGAAGTCAGGCACGGGTTTTTATGTCACTTCCGACGGTGTGGCCATCGCCGACTATGAGATATTCTACGGCGCGTACAGTGCCGTCGTGGAGGACATGTCGGGCAGGAAGAAAAAGGTGGTGCGCATACTGGGGGCCAACGACACCTATTCGCTGGTGCGTTTCAAGGTGGATGCGGAGAAGACCACGGCTCTGGAGTGCGCCCCGGTCAAGGCCCAGGAGGGAGCGGTTCTCTTCACGATGACATACTCCAAGGAGAAGATGAAGACCTGTCCGACGGCACTTGTGAACGAGGTCAAGGCGGCCGGCGACCCGCCCTTTCCGTTCTATACCCTCTCGTATGCGGTAGACAAGTCCTGTCTGGGCGCGCCGCTGTTGAACGCCAAGGGACAGGTGGTGGCTACGGTGCAGCCGTCAATCGGTCTGAACGGCTACGGACTGGGAATACAGTTTATCGACACACTGAAGATACAGGCTATCTCATCGCAGGTGAGTACGCTTGCGCTCGACAACATACACATGCCCAAGGGACTGCCCGACAATATGGAGGAGAGTCTCGTGTACCTGTACATGAAGTCCGCCTCGATGAACGACGAGGAGTATCTCGACCTGCTGAACCTCTTCGTGCAGACCTGGCCCGACAATGCGGAGGGCTATTACAGGCGTGCCACTCCGTTGATTGACCTCACACGGTTCGAGGAGGCGGAGATGGACTTGCAGGAGTATTACAGGTTGAGTGGGGACAAGGCGGTAGCCAATTCCCGGATTGCCGATGTCATCTATACCAAATTGCTTTACCAACCGGCACCGGAGTACGACAAGTGGAACTATGATGTGGCTCTGGAGTATATCGACAAAGCCATCGCGGTGTCTCCTGCGGAACTGTCCTACAAACTGTTGAGGACTCGTATCCTGATGTCGAAGAAGGACTATAGGGGCGCTTTGGCGATATATGACGAACTGAACGCCGGTGAGTCGCGCAGTCCCGCTATCCTTTACGCCGCGTCTCTCGCCCATGAGGGACTGGGTGACAGTGCGGCGGTACAGATAGAACTGCTGGACAGTGCCATCGCCCTGTTTCCGACCCCACTGCCGGCTGAGGCGGCCAGTTACGTGCTGCGCCGCGGTCAGTTGCTTGCCGGTACCGGCCAGTACCGGGAGGCGGTGTTGGACTACAACCAGTACGCCTACCTCAGTAACAGTAAGGTGAACGCCAAGTTCTACTACGACAAGTCTAAGTTGGAGGTGAGCGCGCGCATGTACCAGCAGGCTCTCGATGACCTGAATACCGCCATAGGGATGTCACCCGGTACGGCTCTGTATTATGTGGAGAAGAGTGGACTCCTGTTGCGTGTCAGCGATATAGACGGTTGTATCGCCACCGCCACAAAGGCGTTGGAGCTGTCGCCCGACAATGCGGACGCTTACCGCATCATGGGTTATGCACAGATACAGAAGGGCGACACCGAGGCTGGCAGGAAGAACTTGCAGAAAGCCATTGATCTGGGTGACGGGATTTCAAAGGAGTTGATGAAGGATTACATTAAATAGCACACACATGAATTACGCGCGACTGACGAACACCGCCAAGGAAATATCGGACTTGTCAAGGTCCATCCTCTTTCCCGACTACTACGGCGACTGCGATATGAGTGATACGGAGAAACTGGACAGATTGAAAAGTCTGATTTGTCCGCAACTGCTGGAGGAGACCAAGGCGGATGAGTTTATAGGCAAGTTGCCGGCCATACGGCAGAGTCTGCACACCGATGTGGTGGCGGCATACAACGGAGACCCGGCTGCCAACAGCTATGAGGAGATAATATGCTGTTACCCTATCATAAAGGTCCTGATGAACTACCGTGTGGCGCATGAACTGCTGGTGATGGGTGTGCGGCTGGTGCCGCGTATGCTTACGGAGATGGCGCACTCGGAGACGGGTATCGACATCCATCCGGGGGCGCGGATAGGCGACTATTTCACCATCGACCACGGTACGGGTGTGGTCATCGGCGAGACCAGTGTCATAGGCAACAACGTGAAGCTCTACCAGGGTGTGACCCTCGGCGCCAAGAGTTTTCCGCTGGATGCGGACGGTAACCCGATAAAGGGTATACCGAGACACCCGATTCTGGAGGACGACGTGATTGTCTACTCCAACTCCAGTATCCTCGGGCGTGTGACTATAGGCCGGGGAGCTGTGATAGGCGGCAACGTGTGGGTGACACAGGATGTGCCTGCCGGCGCAAAGATAATTCAGTACAGAAAATAAAGAATCAGAATAGATGAAACGCAAGCTAATAGCTAAAACATTTGCCGGTCTTGAGGATGTTCTGGCAAAGGAACTGGAACGGCTCGGTGCTGAGGATATTGAGAAGGGCATTCGTATGGTGTCGTTCTCGGGAGACAAGGCGATGCTTTACCGCGCCAACTTCTGTCTGCGCACCGCGGTCAAGGTTCTCATGCCGATAAAGGAGTTCAAGGCGAAGAACGCGGACGAGGTGTACAGTGAGGTGAAGGGTATTGAATGGAGCGAGTACATGGACAATGACTCCTCGTTCATCGTCGAGGCGGTGGTGTTTTCCGATGAGTTCAGACACTCCCGCTTCGCAGCCTACAGGGTGAAGGACGCCATTGCGGACTACTTCCGTGAGAAGACAGGTAAACGGCCTAATGTCAGTATATCCAATCCGGACATACGGATAAACATACACATAGCGGAGAACGACGTGACGATTTCCCTTGACAGCTCGGGCGAGAGTCTGCACCAGAGGGGCTACCGTGTGGGGTCGGTGAAGGCTCCGATCAACGAGGTTCTTGCCGCCGGCATGATCATGCTTACAGGCTGGGACGGCGAGTGTGACCTGATTGACCCTATGTGCGGATCGGGGACGATACTTGTGGAGGCGGCTCTGATAGCGCGTAATATATATCCCGGTGTGTTCCGTAAGGAATTTGCCTTTGAACGCTGGAAGGACTTTGACTCCGACCTGTTTGAGGCGATATACAACGATGACTCGCAGGAGCGTGAGTTCAACCATAAGATTTACGGTTACGACATCAACCGCGCGGCTGTGTTCACGGCACAGGAGAACTCCAAGTCGGCGGGTGTGGGTGACGTGGTGACTGTAGGTCAACAGGATGTGCGTGACTTCCAGCAACCGGCGGAGAAGGCGGTGATGATAACCAACCCTCCGTATGGCGAGCGTATCACCACAGACGATATACTCGGACTGTACGGTGACATAGGTACGGTACTCAAGCACTCGTTTGTGGGCAACGACGCATGGATTCTCAGTTATCATGAGGAGTGTTTCATGAGGATTGGGTTCCGTCCGTCCACACGCATTATCCTTTATAACGGATCTCTCGAATGTGAGTTCAGGAAGTACCAGGTGTTTGAGGGAAAACTCGGTGACCGCCGACGTGAGGGACTGGATATCAAGACTGATGAGGACAGACTCCGCAACTCGAAGTTCAAGGGCCACAAACGTGTGCAGGAACAGACTGACGGTGAAGAGGATAAGGATGACGGTGTATACAGTAAGGAACCGCAACTGGGACGGCATAACTTCAAGTGGGGTGACCGTAAGCCCGGCTACGAGAGGGATGACGACCATTACTTCAAGTCCAAGCCGTTCTCCAGACCCTACGGAAAGGACAAACGTGACGACCGCGAAAGACCTGAACGTCCGTTCAGACCGAGACGCGACAATGACGGCGAGCGTCCTGCAAAAGACGGTTTCAGACCTAAGCGAGACAATGACGGTGAACGTCCTGCGAGGGACGGTTTCAGACCGAAAAGACGTGACGATGACGGTAGACACCGTGATTCGGGCAAGTTTGACAAGGGACGTGGCAGGAAACCGTTTGACAAACAGGATAGACGAACGGACCGCAAGCCAGGCAGACTGTCATTCGACAGTGACGGTCGTCCTATAAAGAAGTGATAGTACCTGAAAAGTCAACTATATGCCAACGGAGAAATACCATTTTATTGGGATTTCTCCGTTGATTTTGGAAATAATGTGTTATCTTTGCGCCAAAATCGCAATATATTAGGAATATGACACAGCATGAGATAGGGATTTATAAAGAAGTGGATGACATGGCGCAAAGTATGTCAAGTTATTGTCACAGGAAAGGAGGATCGTTATATTCTACATCTTTATAAACTCCTCAATTCGGGAGATTCTGACCCGAGGGAAGTCTATTTGGTTGAGAATGTTGAAATGCGAATCATTGGAAACAATAAGTTCCGCATTACCACTTCTTGATGCAATGGACATCAAAAGACAATTGGTGTCGAGTACTATCCTCCGCATCATGCGTGATTATATGTTGTGCGCATGTGTTCTTTTCCCCAATCCTCAATGGTCTGCTCATTTACCATGCCGGCATCCCACAATCTGTCCATTTCCTTTTGTGCCTCATTAGCATAGAAGTCACACAGGACTTTTTTTAGTGCCTTCAAGGACTCTGGGGTCTTGCAGCGGTTAAGCATTTCCAAAACATGAAGTTGCCCCGCACTCAATGATGTGTATTTTAATGCCTCCATATACAATATATTTAAATGTTGCTATACGTCTGGCAAAAGTACAAAGAATATTTCACCTGAACAAATATTGACAGAGGAAATAGACACAGAGCGACATACCCTATATAAAAGATGAGTGTAGTGGCACTCCCGTGCAACTACACTCCTTGCAAATGATAAACACCTATTAATTACTAAATTGTCTATTTGACTTGGTAAAGTAATAATAGTTTAGTTAGATATGAAAAAATATCTGTTGTACCTAATCTTTCTTGCTTGTTTTCTTCACTTTGTTCACTCCGGATGTGATTCGTGAGATCGCCTTGATGGATTGTGCCACCAGTTCCGGATGCTCCTGTGCGAACTTGTCGATGTGGCGCATGCGCTTCTCCTCCGTAATCTCGTCGATGGCGATGAGTATGCCTGTCTCCTCCACATCTCCGAACCCGTCGTTGATGGCGGTACCGAACATCTTCATCGTGGGCGACAGACTCATGTACGCGTTGACCAGTGGGGGTATGGACAGTCCGAAACTCCTGATGATACGGCTCAGTACCTTATAGTCGTCCTTGAAGTCGTCGTAGCAGAAGATGGACTCGAACTCCTTGGGTGATGTCTCCAGTTGCAGCGGTTCCATCGGCACGATGAGCTTGTCCCTGTCGGGGAAGTGCTTGTTGAGGAAGTAGAGTATCATGTCGCGGCAACGTCTGTTGTAGGACGGGTACATCGTCATCTTGCCGAAGAAGTACTTGCAGTTGGGCATGACCACAGACAACGCTCCCAGTCCGTCCCACAGGTTGTCGAGCGCGAACAGTCCCTTGGAGTCACTGCGTGTGGCCTGGTATTCGAGTGTGACGAACGAACGGCCGAGTTCCACCGTGTAGGGCAGGTACTCCTTGATGAACTTGTCGGAGAAGTGGAACATGTGGGATGTGGCGAGGATAGGTTGCCCCTTGTCGTCAAACTGCACGTCAGTACCCAGTATGTACCTGTAGCCACCTATAATCTCCTCCGCTTCGGGATTCCACACTATGAGTTGCTTGTATGGGTTCTCGCACAGGTCAAACTCGTCGAGGTCTGTACTTTTGCCAGTGCCTCCTCCGGCGGTACGGAACGCTATCTCACGCAGTCGCCCTATCTCCTGAATCACGTTGGGCGCGTCCTTCCAGTCTATGATGTAAATCTCGTTGTTGCTGCGGTTAGTGAATCTGAGCCGCTTGTCTTCGGTCAATTCCGACTTCAGTACCTGACGGTCGATTGGTGCGATTATTTCTTCCATAATAGTTATAGTTCGTATACTTTTTCTTTCACCCACTGAGCCCACTCCGCATGTGTCTTAGACTTGTCGAATGTCTGCCACGGGATGGGTTCGCCAAAGGTGACGGTAAATGATTTGCCTACGTTCTTGTACATCTCGTCCACGAGAAACAGCATGGCGAGGTTCACCTTGATGTGAAGTGCCTTGCACAGGTTGGCTATGCGGTAGAAGCGTTCTGAGTTTTGTCCGGAGAAATGGACCGGTATGACATCACGCCGGTACTCTATGCTTTTGGTGATGAAGGTCTTCTTCCAGTCGAGGTCCCTTATCACTCCGCCTTGCTTCCGTGAACACAGTCCTGCCGGAAACATCAGCACGTTGTTGTCCGACTGGAAGGCGGTCTCCACCATCTTGGGGAAGTTGCGGCTCTGGCTGCCTGTCTTGTTGATGGGGATGCACAGCGGCGCCAGTCCCTTGAGGTTCATAAGCACGTCGTTCACCAGATACTTGATCCGGCTGTCGTACTTATGGCAGAGGATGCTGCCCAGCGCCACTCCGTCCTCTCCTCCGAGCGGATGGTTGGACACGATGGTGTAGTACCTGCCGCCCTCGTTGCTTGGCAGACGGTCGAGTCCCACCACCTTCAGGTCCATCTCCAGATACCTCACACACTCGTCCAGAAAGTCCTGCCCGTATTTGCCATTGCCCCTACCGGTAAGGAACTCGTTTACCTCGTCCTGGTGCAGTGTCTTCTTCAACCAGCTTATGACGAACCGGGGGAAGTACTTGTACTTGCTTCCTGCCTTGGCCCTTATTATCTGGTCGACATCCACCGTGAAGTCACCGTTGTTCTCGTTCATCTGATTCTGATTATTTTGGCAAAGGTACAAAATAATTCCTTATGTCTTGTCACTGACACATAATTTTAATCATATCGGAAACCTTTTATTCCAGTTTCTCCAAAAATGCCTGAAGGAATGTGTCGTCCACATCGCCCATCTGGTACTCCTTCTCCGCATCGTCCCTGACCATGCCGATCCACTCCTCGTGCGCCGCCATACTGTCCGTGGTCTGTGGGTAAGAGTACAGGATCTTGTTGTGGCTGTACAGTGCCTTCAGGTATTCGATGATTTCGTCAGACGAGGTGATTTCTCCGTCCTCGACATCCGACACGAGGTCTTCCACCGACTTCTTGGGGGTAATCATACCGCACAGGTCGAGCCACTCGTCCTTGGGCCGATCACCACCGTACAGACGCATGATAAGGTCGTAGTACCTCAGTCCGTCCACGAGTGCCTTGTGCCTGATGAGGCAACCCTCGAACCGGTACTCCTCCGCGTCGTATCCCTGCCGTTCCTGAAGTGATTCGAGCAACTCCTTCCCCGCAAGCACAAACTGAATGATGTAAGGATTGGGAAAGGCGAAGTTGATGATGTCCCTGCGCGCCGACTGCGGTCTGCGGTCGCGCTTGGCCCATTTGTCGATGTCCCTCCACGTGCCGACCGTCCTTATATTGACACCCGGCACGATGTAAGTCTTCTCCCCCGAGGCAATGACATAAGAGAACGGCAGGTTCTGGATGCGCGGGTGTGACGTGAGTTTGCCCATCACCATGGAGAACACACCGATATGAGCCGGCCAGAGGATATGGCTTCCCGAAGCGGTCTTCGCCCCCCGTCCGAGTACGCCCCAGTGGATGGGTCCCATCTTGTACGCGTGGTTGCTCTGGTTGGTGCCTGACCCCGCGTTGAAGAACGAGAACTCGCCTCCGATGAGTAGGGTTGACTTGTGGTGTGAGCATGAGAACGGGCCGCAGAGGGCGGCGCACGCCTCACCGTTGTCCATATAACTGTTGGCGAAGAAGAGGGACGACTCGGCGGAGAACCCCTTGCCTATATGTACCGACTCGCCTACAAAACAGTTGTCCACCTTTGCGCCGTCGGTGACCGTGGATCCCATCGCCACCACGGTGTTCTCGACAATCACGTCCGGACCGATGAGGGTGGGCGCGTCACTGCTGCTAAGGAGGGTGGCGTTGGCTATGCGGCTCGCCCCCTGAACCTCGCAATAGGGCTGTATGACCACGTTACTTATCTCGTTGACACCCACGATACGGCAACCTTCCCCTACCAATCCGCGGGTACGGTTTCCGCACTTCTCCGCTTCCCTTACAGCCAGTTCCCTTATCGGGGGGTAATGTATCATGAGCCATGCCAGTTGGGCGGTCAACTTATCGTAGACCACCACGTTGCCGTCACCGCCCTCGTTGAGTACGGCGATGACGTTGCCGTTGCCGAAGGACGAAGTCCCCTGCGTACTCAGTACCCCCACGTCGGAGATGTAACAGCGGTCGGCAATGTCGTAGTTGGATATGTAACCGCGCACGTTCTCGATGAAACACTCGTCGCCCACAGTCACATTGTTCAGTGTGCAGTTGCGGATCAGTGCGTGCCGCTGAAACTCCTCCTCCACATTCACCATGCCGTTCAGGCTACCGAGTTCCACCTTACCGTAGAAACTCACGCCGCGCACATACGCCGGCATGAAGTCCTCCTCCACCAGTACGTCAGTCCAGTTCACGGCAGTGCATCCCTGGTCTTCGAGGATGGCTATCTCCCTGTCAGTCAGTTCTCTTTTCATGATGGTGTGTTGTCTTGTTCTTCGTTCTCGTAATGCTGGAACAGGAAGTCGTTGTAAGGGTACTTCTGCACGTGCAGCTCACGAATCTTCTTGTACGCCAGTTCCTTGAACTCCTTTATGTTCTCGCCTGTCTTTGCGGAGATGAAGAAGCAACTGTCGTTCATCTTCGCCATCCACGTGGCCTTCAGCTCATCGAGCGTGATGTTCTCCTTTGTCTTGGGTGTCAGGTCGTCCTCGTCCTTAGGCACCCATGTGTAGGCGTCGATCTTGTTGAACACCAGCAGTGTCGGTTTGTCGCTCGCCCCGAGGTCGCCCAGTGTGGACTCCACCACACGGATCTGTTCCTCGAAGTCGGGATGGGAGATGTCCACGAGGTGTACCAGCAGGTCTGCCTCCCTCACCTCGTCGAGTGTTGACTTGAAAGAGTCCACCAAGTCGGTGGGCAACTTACGGATGAATCCTACGGTGTCGCTCAGGAGGAAGGGGAGGTTGTCGATAATCACCTTGCGGACGGTGGTGTCGAGTGTGGCGAAGAGCTTGTTCTCGGCGAACACGTCACTCTTGGACAACAGGTTCATCAACGTGGACTTCCCCACATTGGTGTACCCTACCAGGGCTACACGGATGAGCCGTCCCCGGTTCTTCCGCTGGGTCGTCTTCTGCGTGTCTATCTCCTTCAACCTCTGTTTGAGCAGGGCCATGCGCCCACGTATGATGCGCTGGTCCATCTCCAACTGGGTTTCACCCGGTCCGCGCAGTCCCACACTGCCTCCCCTCTGCCGTTCAAGGTGGGTCCACAGACGTGTCAGTCTCGGCAACATGTACTTGTACTGCGCCAGTTCCACCTGAGTCTTGGCGGTGGCGGTCTGCGCCCTCATGGCGAAGATGTCGAGGATGAGCGACGTGCGGTCGAGTATCTTCACCTGCAGCTCCTTCTCTATATTGCGGATCTGCTTCGCGCTCAACTCGTCGTCGAAGATGACCATGCCCACTTCCCTGTCCTCGTCTTCCTCCGCCTTGATGAAATCCCTTATCTCGGCGAGCTTTCCGCTGCCCACGTAGGTGACACTGTTGGGACCGTTCACTTTCTGGGTGAACCGCTTGATTATTTTCGCTCCGGCTGTCTCGGCAAGGAACTCCAGCTCATCGAGGTACTCCTTGGTCTTCCGTTCCCCCTGGTAGGGGGTGACGAGTCCCACGATGGCGGCAGTCTCCACTTTAGCCTCCGATATTACAAATTCCTTCATCCGTTCTTTACAATTTTGCAACAAAGATAAAAATAAATGGTCTATTAACTGATTAATTCCGCTGTTTTGTTGAAAATAACGGTAGGGACACCGCCACTTACAGATAAAAAGAGTATATTTGCATGTCAAAGTCCGAATCAAATCACCGCGGACGGAGACATGTATGCGATATGGACGAGAAAGACAGTAAAATCCAATCCTTGCTTGATGCCCTGCCTCCAATCACCTTGGAGCAGATGAGTGCGATAAAGCTTATGAACCGTCTTGACACCAAGTATGTCACCACGAAGAAGAAGTTGATTGAGCTGTTGCAGATGGTCAAGGACAAGTATTATGTGCAGACGATAGGAACGACTACTGTCTGCCCGTACCGTACTACCTATTTCGACACCCCCGACCATGCGATGTACATGATGCACCACAACAAGAGGAAGGTGAGGACGAAGGTGAGGGTGCGGACATATCTGGCGAGCAGCGGACTGACGTTCCTGGAGGTGAAGCGCAAGAACAACCACGGCAGGACAAAGAAGGAACGCGTGCAGGTGGAGTCGCTTGAGGAGTCGCAGGTGGACACCGGAGCGGAGCAGCTGGTGGAACTGAAGGCAGGGATGTACATGTCCTCGCTGCACATGGTGGTGCAGAACCTGTTCGACCGGATTACACTGGTGAACAAGGGAAAGACCGAGCGGCTTACCATCGACTACAATATCCGTTTCCATAATTACGAGACGGACAGGGACGCGGACAGCGACCAACTGGTGGTGATCGAACTGAAGAGGGACGGAAACATGTTCTCCCCGATATGCTCGTTGCTGCGCAGTCTACATATCAACCCGACTGGCTTCAGCAAGTGCTGCATAGGCATGGTGTGGACTGACCCGGGACTGAAACAGAACAACTTCAAGGCGAAACTGCGCAAACTGGCCAAGATAAACAACGACGGAGTTTATGTGCCGGCAACATGAGAGACTGAATGGAAGAAACTAAAAACCAATAAAACTAACTGTACATACTGATGGAATCTTTTTATGATTTTTTTTCGCTAATATCGAGTGATTCAAGCAGGATACTGGACCTGCTTTTCCGACTGGTGATAAACACGGTGTTTACCGTGATTATAGCGCGTTGGTTCTACTTCCCCAAAAGCAGGAGGACGGACTTCCTCTTCACTTACATCCTGGTGGGGTTCGGCATCTTCATGCTCATACACCTGATGGGCGACGCCAAACTGAAGACGGGCATAGCCATGGGACTCTTCGCCATATTCTGTATCATGCGTTACCGTACGGAGTCAGTGCCTATCCGTGAGATGACCTACCTCTTCCTTATTATAGCCATGGCGGCGATAAACGGTCTGGCTTGGGTGGCTGACATATCCGACAAGCATCCGGAGTTCTTCGCCCCGGAACTGACCGCTATCATCGAACTGACCGTCACCAACATACTTTTTGTGGCGGTGATATGGATTGCCGAGGGCGGCAAGTGGGCGCGCCAGCGCAGCAGCAAGTACATAAAGTACGACAAGATAGAACTGATCGTGCCTGAGAGGCGTGAGGAACTGATTGAGGACCTGAAGAAGCGCACCGGACTCAACATACAGGAGGTGACGGTGGGTCCGCTCGACTTCCTGAAGGATGTGGCTCTCCTCAAGGTCTATTACACGGAGAATGGACAGGTGGAGTCCGACGAGACACTCAAGTCCATGAAGTCCATGAACTCGGTGTTCAAGAAGGCGTTCGTGCTGGCCGCCGCCGCACTGGTGGCGCAGGTGACGTACGCGCAGTCCGATGACTTCGGATATGAAGTGGGACTGGAGGGCGAGACGAAGATAGTCGACAACCTCAAACTGGAACTGGCGGCGGAGATGAGGACGCAGGACAACGCACAGCGAATCGACCGTTATATGGTAGGCGCGGGACTGTCGTACAAGTTGTTCTCCAACAAGGAGAAGACGTTCAGTGTCAAGGTGAACGGTGGATTCGACTATCTGAGGATAAATAAACTACAGGAGAAAAACATCAAGTACTTTGACGAGAACGACGGTCTGGTGGAGGAGGAACACTTCAACGTGGGTGACGTGAAGGGATATAACCTCACGGACGGCTACTGGCAGAACCGCTACCGTGTCAATGCAGGTGTGCAGGTGAGCTACGACATCAACAAGAGGTGGTCTGTGTCGCTGAGGGAGACACTCCGGTACAACCATTACTGTAAGGCGACCACCACACGGACGAAGTACAGGGTGGATGAGAACAACAGTGTGGTGAATGAGGACGGAAGCATAGACTGGATTACGTCTCCTTATACTTACAGTGACGATTATGTAGGGGAGGACAACCTCGATGAGGACGGCAACGTCATAGGGAAGTCGTTGAACCGGGAGACGGTAAACAAGGGCAAGGACAGGACGTTCCTCTACTCCAAGTTGACGGTGAACTACGACATAAGGAAGTGTCCGGTTGACCTGTTCGTATCGGCTGACTATGGCAGGGGACTCACCAAACACGCATCCAAGTGGAAGTTTACCGGTGGCGTTGACTACAAGATAAACAAGTGCAACAAACTGACTCTCTCCTACCGTTACAGCACTGACGGCGACGATGACGAGGGGAACGGCCATCTGGTGGGCCTGGGTTACAAATTCGATTTTTAGACATAATATTATTATACAGCCATCAAAATGATTGAATGAATATGAAACGTATTGTCACAATGTCTATCGCTCTTATGGTGAGCGCTGTTATGTTAGCTGACGGGGACTACAGTCTCTATATCGCGGCGGAACAGACTTCGAGCCACAAGGTGTCCACAGTTCAGAAACTGACGTTCGAGAACGGCAACGTGGTTGTGAACTTCAAGGACGGAACGACTGAATCGACGGCTATCAGTGCCGTCAGCAGGATATATTTCGGAATAGCCTCGGCGATAGCCCAGGATGTCAACAACGACGGCACTGTGGACGACAAGGACGCGCAGTCCATATACGACGGAATGGAGAGCGGTGATTCTGACGGACTGGATGTCAACGGGGACGGGACTGTGGATACACAGGATGTCCTCGAGGTGTATGATTACATGAAGGAAAACTGAAAAGGGTGTTTCACTAATTAAACGACAGAAGAGTATGAAGAGAAATATCATAACGCTTATAGGTGCGATGGCACTGACCTGCCAGGCTTATGCGCAGGTGTATGTCTGTGACGCTTTCTCGTATGACAAGTATGACATGGCTTCGGTGGGCGACATAACTTTCTCGTCCGACGCGTCAAGCATGAGTGTCTGTGGCGAGACTTACGACATGGATGATGTGGACAGTATCACGTTCGCCGAACCCAACTTCCCGGCGGTAGACATCGTGTACGACGGAACGGCAGCCACGGTGACCATACCGTCGTCGGTAAGTGGCGTGACCTGTTCGAGTGGCACTAGCTCACATGTGGTACTCACCTCCACCAACACGTCCACAGAGTATCTGTACCGTGTCAGCGGTACGTCCACCGCAGGTTCACTGACAATCAACGGACAGTACAAGCTGTCCCTGCAACTGGCAGGTGTGACCCTGACAAGCGACAAGGGAGCTGCCATTGACATAGAGTGCGGCAAGCGTATTGACGTGATTCTGAAGGACGGCACGACCAACACCCTGACCGACTATGCCGGTGGAAGTCAGAAAGGCGCGTTCTACACCAAAGGGCATGTGGAGCTCAAGGGCGGTGGAACCCTGAACGTCACTGGACTGGTAAAACATGCCATCTGCGCCAAGGAGTACCTCGTCATCAAGGCTTCCGTAGGAACAATCAACGTGCTGGGAGCGGTGAGCGACGGTATCCACTGCGGCAAGGGCGAGGCGGCGAACGAACATAACTACTTCCAGATGAACGGTGGCACGGTGAATATATCAGGTTGCGGAAGCGACTGCATAGACTCGGACGATTACGGTTGCATCAGTATCAAGGGAGGTGAGCTGACACTGGACCTGAAGCAGACTGACGGTGCCGGACTCAAGGCGGACAGTATCTTCACGATGACAGGCGGCACTGTGAACCTCACCGTAGCGGGTGAGGAGTCAGAAGGTATACGTTGCTCGTACAACGCCTTCTTCAACGGTGGAACGGTCAAGGGCAGTGTGACCGCCGACGGAGCGCGAGGCATCCGTGGCAAGACGGTCACGAAGGTGACAGGCACTGTGCTCAGCGGCGGTAACGTGACTTTCGCCGGAACTGACGTGGACCTGACTGTCAGTGGCGGTACGTCTACAAGCTCTATGGAGTGCTACGGAATAAAGGTGGACAAGACACTGAGCCAGACGGCAGGTGACATCACCGTTACAGTGTCGGGTGACGCCGGTAAGATAAAGGCGGGTACAGACTCCTGGACAGGAGGAACGAGGGACGGACAGTCCAACTGAGATTGAGTGACATGATATGGGCAGACTGCATGGTTCAATACGGTGCGGTCTGTCTTTAGGTTAAATAAAAAGCATAAATATCAATGGTAAGATTCAAGAGAATACTTCTGAAACTGAGCGGCGAGAGCCTTATGGGCAAGCAGAATTATGGTATAGACATCAACCGTTTGAACGACTATGCCAAACAGATTAAGGAGGTGAGCGACATGGGTGTGCAGATAGGTATCGTGATTGGAGGCGGTAACATCTTCCGTGGACTCAGTGGAGCCGGCAAGGGATTCGACAGGGTGAAGGGTGACCAGATGGGCATGTGCGCCACGGTCATCAACTCACTGGCACTGAGCAGTGCCTTGGGTGCCATAGGCTGCAAGAACCGTGTGCTTACCGCCATACGGATGGAACCGATAGGCGAGTTCTATACCAAGTGGAAGGCCATCGAGGCGATGGAACGGGGCGAGGTCGCAATCTTCTCGGCAGGTACTGGCAATCCCTACTTCACTACCGACACCGGCAGTAGTCTGCGCGGTATAGAGATAGAGGCGGACATCATGCTGAAGGGAACCAGGGTGGACGGAGTGTATACGGCAGACCCGGAGAAAGACCCGACGGCCACCAAGTTCAGTGAGATTACGTTTGACGAGATATACAACAGGAACCTGCGTGTGATGGACCTGACAGCCACAACCATGTGTAAGGAGAACGGACTTCCCATCTATGTGTTCAACATGGATGTGGTAGGCAACCTGAAGAAGGTCATCGACGGAGAGGATATAGGAACATTAGTACACGAATAAAGAAATATGAAACAATTCAAGAGAACACTTGTTACAGCCGCTCTTCCCTATGCGAACGGACCGGTCCATATCGGCCATCTCGCAGGTGTGTATGTACCGGCGGACATATATGTGCGCTATCAGAGACTAAGGGGAAAGAGTGTCTTGTTTGTTGGCGGAAGTGATGAGCATGGAGTGCCTGTGACCATTCGCGCCCGTAAGGACGGATGCACTCCGCAGGACGTGGTTGACTATTACCACAACATCATACGGAAGTCGTTCGACGACTTCGGTATATCGTTCGACATATACTCGAGGACTACCTCTAAGACCCACCATCAGTTTGCCTCTGACTTCTTCAAGAAACTCTACGACGACGGTAAGTTCGTGGAGATAGAGAGTGAGCAGTATTATGACGAACAGGCTGGGGAGTTCCTTACGGACCGTAACATAAGGGGTGAGTGTCCACGGTGTCACGCTCAGGGAGCCTATGGCGACCAGTGCGAGGCTTGTGGCAGTACCCTCTCGCCCGAGGAACTGATAAACCCCTATAACATGATGACGGGCAATCCGTTGGTGAAGAGGAAGACCAAACACTGGTATCTGCCTCTCGATGACTATCAGCCGTGGCTGGAGAAGTGGATTCTCCAGGACCATAAGGAGTGGCGGCCCAACGTGTACGGACAGTGCAAGAGCTGGCTCGACGGCGGACTCAAGCCACGTGCCGTGACGCGTGACCTCGACTGGGGTATACCTGTACCGGTAAAGGGTGCTGAAGGAAAGGTTCTTTACGTGTGGTTTGACGCGCCTATCGGTTATATCAGCAACACCAAGGAACTGTGTGACGCCAATCCCGGGAAGTACGGCACGTGGCAGCAGTGGTGGCAGGACGAGGACAGTCGACTCATCCATTTCATAGGCAAGGACAATATCGTGTTCCACTGTATCGTGTTCCCTTCAATGCTGAAGGCGCACGGCGACTATGTGCTGCCCGACAACGTGCCGGCAAACGAGTTCCTTAATTTGGAGGGAAACAAGATATCCACGTCACGTAACTATGCGGTATGGCTCAACGAGTATCTTGAGGAGATGCCTGGCCGTCAGGACGAACTGCGTTACGTGCTTACGGCCAACGCACCGGAGACCAAGGACAATGACTTCACGTGGAGTGACTTCCAGGCGCGTTGCAACAATGAGTTGGTCGCCATCTACGGCAACTTCGTCAACAGGGCGTTGCAGCTGGCACAGAAATACTATGACGGTATCGTGCCTGAGTGCGGTGAACTCACGGAGACCGACAAGGCTACGCTTGAGGAGTTCTCCCAGGTCAAGGACAAGGTGGAGGCTCTTCTCGACAATTTCCGTTTCCGTGACGCACAGAAGGAGGCTATGAACCTCGCCCGCATAGGCAACAAGTATATTGCCGACGAGGAACCGTGGAAGGTCATCAAGACAGACCCCGAACGTGTCAAGACGGTCATCTATATCTCTTTGCAGTTGACAGCCAACCTGTCTGTCGTGTTTGAGCCGTTCCTTCCGTTCTCCTCAGCACGTCTGCGCCAGATGCTGGCGCTCGACAAGGCCAATTGGGATGACCTCGGACGCACAGACATGCTTCCGGCGGGAAAGCAACTGAACAAGCCGAGTCTGCTGTTCTCGAAGATTGAGGATGAGGCAATCAAGTTCCAGACGGATAAACTCGAAGCGACCATCAAGGCCAACGAGGCTGCACACGCCAAGGCGGCGCCGGTGAAGGACACCGTCACGTTTGACGACTTCCAGAAACTGGACATCCGTGTGGGTACGGTCCTCGAATGTGAGAAAGTGCCTAAGATGAAGAAGCTGCTGAAGTTCCTTATCGACGACGGTATGGAAAAGCGCACCATCGTGTCGGGCATATCACAGTGGTACGAGCCTGACCAGCTCAAGGGAAAGCAGGTGCTTTTCATCGCCAACCTCGCTCCGCGTGAGTTCAAGAACGGACTGGTAAGCCAGGGAATGATACTGAGTGCGGAGAACTATGACGGCACCATCAGTGTGACTACCGTCGAGCATGACGTGAAAGCGGGAAGTCAGGTGAGCTGACACCTATTATAATATATAGGGATTACATAAAACGACGCGCGGTGGATATTGATAACCTCATATCCACCGCGCGTCACTTGTGGTTGTTACTTTATGTTGTCAACCCACCGGAAGAGTCTGTTCCAACGGATCTTTGAGGCTTCAGGGTTCTGGTCGTGGCATACAGACCACCAGATGAACAGTGGCTTGCCTACTATATGGTCTTCCGGAACGAAGCCCCAGTAGCGGCTGTCTGCTGAGTTGTGGCGGTTGTCTCCCATCATCCAGTAGTAGTCCATCTTGAACTCATACCCGTCCGTCTCCTTGCCGTTGATATATATCTTGCCGTTCTCCACCTTCAGGTCATTCCCCTCATACACACGTATCGGACGGTCGTATACCGCGATGTTGTCCATGTCCAGTTTCACCTTGTCGCCCTTCTTCGGGAGGTACACTGGTCCGTAGTTGTCGCGTGTCCATCCATAGTCATGGTTCAACGGATATACCCTGCCTGAGTTGGAGTCTATGATTTCCACGATACTGTCAATCAGTTCCGTGTGGTTTTCCAACGCACGCTTGGCTTGGGCGGTGAGCGGCATACCCATACGGTGGTCCTCAAACGGATGGTCGGGACGGTCGTTCCAACGCTTGTAGTCCTCGTCCGTAATCTGCAGCTCTGCGCGTATGGCGTCACTTGGTTCACCCTTTGCGTAGATATAGTAGTTGAACTGCGCCTCGGTAGGTGTCTTCTGCGGCTTGCCGTCGATGTATATGATCTTGTCCTTTATCTCGAGAGTCTGTCCAGGCAGTCCCACACACCGTTTCACGTAGTTCTCGCGTCTGTCCACAGGTCTGCTGGTTATCTCCCCGTACAAGTTCTTGTTCTGTTCGATAATGGTCCTTCCCTTGGCATAGAGGAAGTCGAACAACTGCATCTGTCCTTCTGTGGAGAGGCTTCCCATCTCCGGTACCTGCACCCCCTGTTGTCTCACCGCGTCCAGTCCGTACATGTAGCACAGTTCATAGAAGTCGTTCGGGTAATTCACCGCAACGGTGTCGCCGGCAGGGTAGTTGAAGACAACGATGTCGTTATACTCCACCTTGCCCAGTCCTTTCACCCTACGGTATTCCCAGTGTGGCCACTCGATATATGACTTGGTGTTGATTACAGGCAGTGTGTGCTGCGTGAGCGGCATGGTGAGCGGTGTCTGTGGGATACGCGGTCCGTAACTCAACTTACTTACCAGCAGGTAGTCGCCTGTCATGAGTGACTTCTCCAGTGAACTGCTCGGAATCTGGTAGTTCTGGAAGAAGAACTGGTTGACGAAGTACACTGCCACGAGGGCGAACACGAGAGCGTCGATCCAACTCATGACGGTACGTCCCACTGGACTCTCGATGTTCTTCCACCATGTCCATTTTATCTTCTTCGTTATGTAGACATCGAAGATGAAAGGGACTACAAGGAGTCCCCACCAGCTGCCGACCCAATAGAGGAAGGCGAGGTAGAGAACCGTGACGATGACGAACATCACAAGGTTGCGTCTCTTCTCCGCTTTCCTGTTTGCCTCGGCGTTTTCCCTCTCCGCCTTTATCTGTCTTGTGCCTTTATACTTTACCATAGAACCGGATGTCTGTTTTTCGTTGTTGTCTGTTGTTTCTGAAGTCTCTTAGAACTGGAAGAGGTCACTGGTGGTGAGCAGTCCCTGATGCTTGGCGGTGTATTCAGCTGCCAGTACCGCTCCAAGTGCGAACCCCTTACGGTTGTGCGCGTCATGCGTGATGGTTATCTGGTCCGCCTCACTGTCGTATGTTATGCTGTGGATGCCCGGCACCTCGCCTTCCCTGACAGACTCAATCTTCACGTCGCCCTTGAGCCTTGGCATGTTTTCCTTGATCTGCTCCGCGAGTGTGATGGCAGTGCCACTGGGCGCGTCGATCTTATGTACGTGGTGTACCTCCTTCATGCTCACCTCATAGTCGGGAAAACCGTTCATTATCTTTGCCAGGTATTTGTTGACCGCGGAGAAGATGGCTACTCCCAGACTGAAGTTGGATGCCCAAAACAGGGTCTTCCCACCTTCAGTGCAGGCCTTCCGCACGTCGTCTCCGTGTTCCTTCAACCATCCGGTACTGCCCGACACGACCTTCACGTTCTGCTCCCATGCCTTCAGGTAGTTCCCGTACGCCACCATCGGGGCGGTGAATTCAATCGCCACGTCAGCCGAACGGAACGCGTCGGTGTCGTAGTCCTGCTGGTTGTCCATGTCTATTATGCTTACAATCTCGTGTCCTCGGCTCTTGGCAATCTGTTCTATCATCCTGCCCATCTTGCCATATCCTATCAGTGCAATTCTCATTTCTTTTGTCTGTTTGTCATGCAAAGATACTAAAAGTTTCGCTCTCCATACTGATTGTTTGATGAAAAAACGGTAACTTTGCTGCAAACGACAATTATTATGGAATTAATGCTTCAGTATGCTTGGTTGCACCGTATGTTCCCTTTGGGAGAGTTGCGTACGACAACAGGCACTGTGATTGAGGTTATCAGTCCCGGAATACAGAACACAGACGCGGGACCGGATTTCGTGGGATCCACCATCAAGTTGGACGGTGTGCTTTGGAGCGGTGGCGTGGAGGTGCATCTCAAATCCAGTGACTGGTATCAGCACAAGCACGACAACGACCCGGTGTACGGCAACGTCATCCTGCACGTGGCACAGGAGGTCAATTGCGCTGTCATGGCTGTGGACGGACGTGTCATACCACAGTTGCAGATGGACATACCACGGAGTGTGCGCGAGAATTATACGAGACTCATTGAGTCCGACAAGAACCCGCGGTGTAGGGACATACTCGTTTCGACGCCCCGCATCGTCATCTCCTCGTGGTTCTCGTCATTGTATGTGGAACGGCTTGAGCAACGTACCGCCTTGATAATGGACAGGCGGAGCCGGCTCGACAACGACTGGGAAGTGACCCTCTTCGTGTCCCTTTGCCGTAACTTCGGCTTTGGCAAGAACGGTGACGCCTTTGAGCGGTTGGCACGGCTCCTTCCGGTGAACGCCCTTGGCAAGCACAGGGACAACCTGTTTCAGATTGAGGCTATGTTCTTCGGTGTAGCCGGTATGCTGGACGAGAGTACTAATGACTCATTGCCGGAGTACTACCGTAAGTTGGCCGCTGAATACCGTTATCTGAAGAGGAAGTTCGACCTGCAAAGTATGGATCCGCACCTGTGGCGTTTCCTCCGTCTCCGTCCGCAGAACTTTCCGCATATACGTATCGCACAGTTGTCCACGATGTACCACACAGGGACACTTAACATGTCGAGGGTAGTCAATGCGGAGACGGTGGCGGATCTGCACAAACTGTTGCAGACTCACGTGAGTGACTTCTGGACGACCCATTATTCATTCAGGTCGGGCGAGTCCAAGACCGTTGACAAGGTGCTTACCCCTTCGTCGAAGAACCTGATAATCATCAACACCCTTGTTCCACTTCTCTTCGCATACGGGAAGTACAAGTCGGACGAGTCCCTCTGTGAGAAGGCGTTGGACTGGCTCGGGGAACTGAAACCGGAGAGGAACCGTATAGTGGAGGACTGGTGGGCGGCTGGAATCGAATGTAGGTGCGCGGCTGACTCGCAAGCCGTCATTCAGTTGGTCAACCGCTATTGTCAGCCTAAAGACTGTCTCCGTTGCCGGTTCGGTCATGAATACATCAGGCACAACCCCGGTTTCCTGAATGAGGAAACGTGACGGTTGTGCCTGGTGTAGGTCTTTCGCTTACTTGCTTATTTGAAGAAAGTGGCTATCGCATCCTTGGCTACAGGTGTCTGTGTGCCGGTTGCCATGTCTTTTATCATGACAGTGTTTTCCCGCATCTCCGTCTCTCCCACGATTGCCACGAACGGAATGTCCTTGGTGTTGGCGTAGCTCATCTGTTTCTTCAGTTTCACCGGGTCGGGGAACATCTCCGTACGGATTCCAGCCTTGCGCATGTCGGCGATGACAGGCAGGCAGTAGCGTGTCTCCGCCTCACCGAAGTTGACGAACAGCACCTGTGTTGACTCCACGGATTCCTTGGGGTAGAGGTCGAGTTGGTTCAGCACGTCGAAGATACGGTCGGCCCCGAACGAGATGCCCACTCCCGACAGTCCCGGCATACCGAATATGCCTGTGAGGTTGTCGTAGCGTCCGCCTCCTGTGATGCTTCCAATCTGAACGTCCAGTGCCTTCACCTCAAAGATGGCTCCTGTGTAGTAATTGAGTCCCCGGGCAAGTGTCAGGTCAAGCTCCACCTCGTTGTTGAGTCCCAGTCCGTCGAGGGTGTCCAGTATGAACTCTGTCTCCCCGATGCCCTTCATGCCGGTCTCACTGTCCTTGAGTACCTCCTTCATCGTCTGCAACTTGTCACGGTTGCTTCCGCTCAGGTTGATGATAGGCTGGAGACGCGCGATGGCGTCGGCAGGGATTCCGTCCTCAGCCAGTTCTGCGTTCACGTTGTCGATACCTATCTTGTCCAGTTTGTCGATGGCCACCGTTATGTCCACTATCTTGTCCGCCTGTCCTATCATCTCGGCGATGCCGGTGAGTATCTTGCGGTTGTTTATCTTGATGCACACACGTATGCCGAACTTTGTGAATACCGTGTCCACAATCTGCATCAGTTCCACCTCGTTCAACAGTGAGTCTGATCCGACCACATCGGCGTCACACTGGTAGAACTCACGGTAGCGTCCTTTCTGTGGCCTGTCGGCACGCCATACAGGCTGTATCTGGAACCGCTTGAACGGCAGCGCCAGTTCGTCGCGGTGCATGACCACGTACCGGGCGAACGGCACTGTAAGGTCGTACCTCAGTCCCTTCTCGCAGAACTTGCTTGCCAGTTTACCGGCATTGCGACTCAACAGTTCCTCGTCGGTCAGCCCCTTGAAGTAGTCGCCTGAGTTCTGTATCTTGAACAGGAGCTTGTCGCCCTCCTCACCGTACTTGCCCATCAGTGTAGACAGGTTTTCCATGGCAGG
>CAVBFD010000027.1:0-32061 GCA_963594655.1 Candidatus Methanomethylophilaceae archaeon | reverse complement strand
CATAACCTCAGCTTTTGATGAATCGTACGACAGCGACTGCCATCACTTTGCAAAGATACAAAAGTTTTTCGGTAAGTCTTGCAGGAATGAGGGAAATATTTGTTCTGCCTGGTTGTTTTGTTTTGGTTGAAAAAAATGGTTCTTCCGCTTTTCTCGTTGGTGTGACAGTGGAATGTCAACTACTAAGTTGCTCTTAGTTATGAGTGTCAGTGTCCCTGTCAGGACATGTGCGCCCCGAAGGGGCAGCCTGCACCGCTGCTCGGTGCTTACTGGGCTTTCAGCCCGAGGTTTCACTCGAAGTGCCACACGTTGTGAACTGAATTGTTACGATTACGCAGTCTTACCAACTCGAAAAGCGGAAGAACCGAAAATTTCCCCTTCACGTCTTATTCATACGATAGCAACCCATATGTAACAAGCTCAGTCTACTTTTGCATCGGATTTAAGAAAAGTAGTAAGACGACAAGAAGTTATGAAGAAAACAAGTTGTATGTTGCTGGCATCCTTTTTATATAGTGCCGCAACTTTTGCTCAAAGTCAACCCTTGCAGCGTATGGCCATCATGTCGGATGTGCATCTCATGTCTCCCCAGTTGTTGATGCATGAAGGAAGGGCTTTTGACGATTACATTTCCAATGACAGAAAGATGCTTGCTCAGAGTCCTGAACTTCTGGATTCTGTAACCATGCACGTGAAGGAATACCGCCCACAAGTGGTTCTTATTACAGGAGACTTAACCAAGGACGGGGAACGAGTTTCGCACGAACTCTTGGTAAGTAGCTATCTCAAACCAATGGAGGATCAGGGGATAAGGGTTTTTGTTATCCCGGGCAATCATGATGTGAACAATCCTCATGCCAAGGTTTATGATGGCGACAATACGAGACGCGCCACCACCGTCTCCACAGCCGATTTTGCCGATATATATAAGGAGTATGGTTATGGCGAGGCCATAGCCAGAGATTCATATTCTCTTTCTTATGTGGTGCAGTTGGACTCCAAAATCAGACTCATCGCCGTGGATGCCTGTGAATATGAAGGCAACGACTTCGACAAGGATATCTGTGTGACAGCCGGAAGAATCAAACCCGAGACGATGGACTTCATCAAGCATCAGGCAGAAGAGGCTCACCGTCTGGGCATGGATGTATTGATGATGATGCACCATGGCATAGTGAGCCACTTCAATTGGCAGGACAAGGTGATGAAGGAATATCTCGTAGACCACTGGCGCAAGCAAGCCAGGAAGATAGCCAAGATGGGCATCAAGGTATGTTTCACAGGGCATTTCCATGCACAGGATGCCTCCCGGAAGTATGGTCTCGTAGATATGGAGACGGGCTCGACCGTGAGTTACCCTCACCCTTATCGACTGATAGAGGTGGATGAGGACAAGGGAACGCTTACCGTAAGGACAGAACGGGTAAAGGAACTAACCTCTATGAGGGACTCTGCAGAAACCTTGCAGCAGAAGAGCGAGCGTTTCGCCAACTCTGCCCTTAGCAGTGTGATGGATCAGTTGGTTCCGAAGAAAGTGCCAGCCGAGGTGAAGCAAGAATGTGGCAAGGTACTGGGTGAGGCTTACGCCATGCACTTGGCTGGCGATGAGCATCCTTCCGACGACTTCAAGAATCGCCTCAAGGCTGCCGCCAAGCATCTGAAGCACTACTCATGGAAGTGGGCTTTCATCATGAAGAAGATTGGTAAGTATCTCAGTACCGACACTGGAGTGGCAGACAACGATGTCACCATCTTTTACAAAGACCAAAAATGACTGGTAATCATCTAAAGGCAATAAACAAATAAAAGATTGTATGAAGAAAAACGTAGTGGCTCTCACCGTGGCAAGCCTTTTGGCACAGGGAGCATTCTTTAGCCAGACGCAGGCAGCAGGTCTGCCCGATGGCGATGTACTTGGCGAGAAATCTTTGGGCGTTAACGAGGTGAACGGTAAGGTAACCAATGAGCAGGGCGAGGCCTTGCCCGGTGTTATCGTGCGTGGTGGCAAAGTGAACGTGCTGACTGATGTAAACGGCGAATATCATGTGAGTGCTTCCCGTGGCGAGCAACTCACTTTTACTTATGTGGGTTATGTTACCGTAAGCAAGAGTGTCGACAACAACACTAGCTTGAATGTGGTGATGAAGGAAGACTCGCATACCCTTGGCGAGGTAATCGTGACCACACAGAAGAAATCGCAGAGTTCTCTGGAAGTGCCAGTGGCTGTGAGTGCAGTGACTGGCAGTGTGATGGAGAAACTGAACCTCCATCAGTTGGATGACGTGGCACAGTTTACCCCAGGAGTGCAGATACAGCTGCAAAGCCCTAACAACCCCGGCTATGTGATTCGTGGCGTTACCTCGGATGACGGTGCATCCTATGCCCAACCCCGTGTGTCCGTCTTCATGGACGGTGTGTCTACCTCCCGAAGCCGCGGATCAGCCGTGGAACTGTTTGACTTGGAGCGTCTGGAAGTGGTCAAGGGTCCTCAGGGAACGCTCTTCGGTCGCGGTGCGGAGATTGGTGGCATCAGCATCATCCGTCATAAGCCAGTGAATTACCTGACAGGTGAGTTGTCGGTCAACTATGGCTCTTACAACCAACGACAGGTTACAGGTTTCATCAATACCCCCATCGTCAAGGACAAGCTTGCCAACCGCTTCGCCTTCGATTACGAAGCCCGGGACGGTTTTGTCAAGAACGAGGCTGGTGGCAGACTCAACGGCAAGAATACTCTGGCTTTCAGAAACTCTACTCGGTGGTGGGCAGGCGATGACACGCCAATCTCTCTGGTACTCGATTATCAGCACGATGACTACCCAGGCACCTCTTTCCACAGCATCAATCCCCTCTACGGCAACGCCGACCCCAACAGTCCTGCCAACCTGGAGGCAGGCAAGGCACTTGGCATCAAGCGCAACGTGGGCGGCGCCATGCTCGACATCGAGCATAAGATCAACCCAAAGTGGGCTTTCACATCGATTTCCGGTTTCCGTGCCTTCGACAGTGACGAGCACTTCGATGCCGACGGCACCTATCTGCCCCTGCTCCTCTGTGAGGAAAAGGGGAAAGGCACTCAGTTGAGCCAGGAGTTCCGCTTCAACTATGATGACCACCGTCGTTTTTCCGGTTTCGTGGGTGCCAGCTATTTCTATGAAAACTCATCTCAGGACGTGAATGCCAAGGCGAATCTGCAATATCTCTATCCAGTTTATATCCAGAAGAGCATGAAGGCCACTCTCGACGGTCAGATAGACAACGTGAAGGCATTGCTCAGCCAGATGCTGCCAGCCGCTTATCAGCCGATGGTGGAGACAACCTTGGCACAGTTGATGCGGAAATGGTTTCCCGATACCCCAGCCGTGGATGCCAACGGCAAGCCTGCCCTGCAAACAGCTACCCCCGACATCTATGGCGACCTCAAGGCAAGTCTGGCCCAGTTGGGCATGGACTTAGACCAGGCGCTTCTTGGCATGGGCGAGAGTGGCAAGACCATTCAGGCGACCTTGCAAGGCATCTCCAATCAGAATCTCGATGCCAACTACACCGAGCAGGGCAAGAACTATGGCACAAACCAGGCCGCTGAGGTGTTTGCCGACGGAACCTTCAAGATTACCAAGAACCTGCATTTTACCTTGGGACTCCGTGGAAGTTATGAGCATCAGGAGACGGGTTATTCGTCATCTACCGTGCCCAGCCTGTTTGGTGCCGTGCTCTATCATCCTACAGACGGTGGGAATAAGGTCGCTGCCTCCAGCAGTTATTGGTCGTGGGTGGGTCGTGCCGCCCTCAATTATATGATAGGCAGAAACAATATCTATGTGAGCGTTTCTCGTGGTCGCCGTCCTGGTGTGCTCTACTTCAACAACGACCCGGAGGACTTCGAGACCTTGAGCCCGGAGATCATCTACAGCTATGAGGCAGGTGTGAAGGGTAGCGTACTGGACGGCAAGATCAACTATGATTTCTGTACCTATTATTATGACTGGTACAATTATCAGACATCGGTGTTCAACCAGACCACTTCCAAGTATGAGTATGATGATGCCGGTCGTGCGCATTCCTTTGGTTTGGAGGCAAGCCTGAGTTATTCTCCCTGTCGCTATCTGAACATCTTCGGCAATTGGTCGTTCATCGACGGAAAGTTCAACGATACAGACGACAATGGCAACCGGCAAACCTATGCTGGCAACCGATTCCGTCTGACTCCAAAGAACAGCTTTGCGGTAGGCCTCGACCTCAATGTCCCCACAGGTAAGAAGGGAAACGTCTATTTCCGTCCAACCTATTCCTGGAAATCGAAGGTGTTCTTCGAGGAGAGCAACGAGCCTGAATACACTCAGGATGCCTACGGTCTCTTGAACTTCACTGCTGGTTATCGTTTCCAACCAGGCACGGTATATTATGAGATTGGAGCATTCGGCAAGAACGTGCTCGACGAGAAATACATCGTGGATGCCGGCAACTCAGGTCGCCAGATAGGATTCCCTACGTATGTAGGCGGCAGCCGAAGCGTAGTGGGAGTCATGGTGAAAGTGGGATTCTGAGGCACTTCGGAAAACAGACTCTGAAGAGGGGGGACAATTCACTCGAGTGAAATAATCGATTCACTCGAGTGTTTTTATTGATTCACTCGAGTGAAAAAAAAGGAGGCGTTGTAGGTATCTGTAGACGGTCTTCTTGTAATGTGACAATATTCTGATATGACTAACAAATCACCCAGTCCTCGATGTTGCCCTTGGTGGAGTCGAAGTTGATGCCCACCTTGGTAATGGGTTTGCCCGAGAGGGCGAAACGCTGGCGATAGTTCTTGAGATTGATCTGCTGCATCGCAGCCTGCGCACTCTTGTTGAGCTTCAGTTCGACGATGTAGAGGTCGGTCCTGGTGAGCAGCACGATGTCCACCCTGCCTTTTGGGGTGTGAACCTCCACGTCCACCAGATAATCGGTGAGGAGGGAGAAGATGATGAAGAGCATCTGCTGGTAGTGACCCTCGTAGTTGGTCACGTTGCAGTAGGGTACGGTGCCGAGGAAGTCCTGCAGGAGATGCAAGGCTCCATCCATATCCTGCTTGTCGAGAGCCTGGGCGATGCGGCGGGCCGTCGTTGTTGTGGCAAGGGTGTTCTGCGTGACATACGACGGGATGAGGGCTTTCGTCAATCCCACCTTTACCTCTTTGTTGGGCAGGTCGAGGGTATAATAATTGTAGTCACGGTTGTAGTCCTTGATGGTGATGTAGCCACTCTGGTAGAGCAACGGCATGATGGTGGTCATATTTTCCGTAGGTGCGTCAAACTCGCTCTCGTCAGCATCCACCTGCCCGATGTCCGTAGGAAGCGTGTCAAACTTCCTCATCATGTTGATGAGGTAGGTGGGCGTGCCTGACGAGAACCAATAGGCTCCTAATTCTCGTTTGGCGAAGCAATTGAGCAGACTGTATGGATTGAATACATCTGGCGATGACTTTGAGAAATGATAGCCGTCATAATGTTCCTTGAGTTTGGCGACAGTTACATCCCTTGAATAACCTAATGCCTTGGCGAGCATGTCGATGTCTTCCGACATATCCCCCAACAGTTCCTCCTTGGTGATTCCGCAGATACCGGCGTAATCATCATCCATGGAGATATTGGTGATGTTGTTCAGCTCGCTGAAGATGCTGAGTTGCGAGAACTTGGTGATGCCGGTGAGGAAGACGAAACGGAGATATTCCTCGTATTTCTTCAGCGGACTGTAGAAATTGCGCATCACTTGGCGCAGTTCGTCCAGTTTGTCCGTCTCGTGGGCCACGTCCAACAGCGGTGCGTCGTACTCGTCGATGAGTACCACCACCTGCTTGCCCGTCTTCCTGTACATTTGCAGAATCAGGTCCTTGAAGCGCAGGTTGGGAGCCTTGTCCTTGCCGGTCACCCCCAGCAGGCTTTCCTGTTCTTCCAACATGTCGCAGAGGTAATCCTTCAAGTCTTCCTTTTCCATATGCTTGCCTCCGCTCATGTCAAGGTGTATCACGGGGTATTCCGTCCATTCCTTCTCCAACTGCTCGATGGCAAGTCCTTGGAAGAGTTCCTTCTTGCCCTCGAAGTAGCTCTGCATGGTGGACACCAGGAGCGACTTGCCGAAGCGGCGCGGCCGCCCCAAGAAGAAAAACTTACCGCTGGTGTGGGACATGCGGTATATGTACTCCGTCTTGTCGATGTAGAGTTTGTCTTCCTTGCGGATTCGTTCGAACGTCTGTATTCCTATCGGATATAATTTCAGTGCCATAACCTCAGCTTTTGATGAATCGTACGACAGCGACTGCCATCACTTTGCAAAGATACAAAAGTTTTTCGGTAAGTCTTGCAAAAATGAGGGAAATATTTGTTCCGCCCCGATACTCGGTGCTTTATGGGCTTTCAGCCCGAGGTTTCACTCGGAGTGCCGCCCACAGTGAACTGATTTGTTACGATTACGCAGTCTTACCAACTCGAAAAGCGGAAGAGCCGCTTTTATTCCACTTGATAGAAAACGTTAATCAATTAACTCTGGTTGTGTTAACTCATGAAATTGTTTGGGTGGGTGGGATTCTGGACAATTCCCTACGTTTTCTGACACTTTGAAAAGTGGCTCTGGAGAGGGGATAAATTCACTCGAGTGATTTGATCGATTCACTCGAGAGGTTTGGTCATTTCACTCGAGTGTTTTGATCGATTCACTCGAGTGAAAAAAAAGAGGCGTTGTAGGTATCTGTAGGCGGTCTTCTTGTAATTTGTTAAAATGTGGCGTAATTGGGGGTGTCGCACGTCTTTTTGTTATTTCGTGTTTTTTTTACATATTGTGCAAGTGGGGTTGCTGATATGTAAAGTTCGTCTTTGGGTGTGTGGCGAACCTCCTTGTATGTTGTTGACGTTAACGACTACGGTTATGGCATAAGTC
The DNA here is from genome assembly GCA_963594655.1 of Candidatus Methanomethylophilaceae archaeon. Taxonomy (GTDB): domain Bacteria; phylum Bacteroidota; class Bacteroidia; order Bacteroidales; family Bacteroidaceae; genus Colivivens. The sequence continues at coordinate 25,146 of CAVBFD010000027.1, read as the reverse complement.
CGCTAATCCAACAGGAGTTCCATATCCACAACATCGAGCCACCTGCCGAACTTACGGCCGACTTGCCGGAATTCCGACACTCGGCTAAACCCAATCTTCTCGTGCATCCTTATGCTCGCCTCGTTCTCTGCAGTGATACAGGCGATGAGGGCGCGGTAGCCCTGCTTGCGGCACAGGTCCACGAGATGGTTTACCATCAGAGTGCCTATGCCCCGGCGCCTGGCGTCATTATGGATATAGATGGTTGTCTCCAGCGTCTTCGCGTAGGCGGCGCGTTCCTTCCATAGGTGAGCGCAGCAGTAGCCCAGTATCTTGCCGTCCTCCTCATAAACGAAATAAGGGAAGTGGGCGGAAATCTCACGTATGCGGTCTGCCATCTCCTCCACTGTGAGTGGCTGAGTCTCAAACGACACTGTGGTGTCTGTAACGAAATAATTGTAGATTTCCACGATGGCCCTTGCGTCATCTAACGTGACTGGGCGTATATGTTCCATGTTTGCCTGAATGATCATTTGGTACTTGTATATCCTGTGCAAAGGTACGAAGTTTCCTTCTAACATGGAATGAAACGTGTGATTATTTACTTTGGGGAATGAATGGAACAACGGCTCTATCGCATCCTATTATCAAAAAGCGGAAGAACCAAAGTCCCGGGCTTATATCCTGAATCCGAAGAACAGTCGCACGCGCCACTTGAACCGCCTCACCTGCAGCAGGTCGTCGCTGCCTACCACGGAGTAATTGTATACCATCGTGGCTCCGGCAAACTTGTTGCGCCACGAGTACAGGGCGGCTCCCCGGACGGTGATGATGGGAGAAGGAAAATGGTATTTCATGTTGTTCCTGACGGTTCGGGTCTCACCGTCGTCGCCCACCGTCTGTGTCTTGGTGTAGTCGTGGGAATAGACCGTGATGGTGGGGATGGCGGACAGATGGAAGAGCCAGTGCTTGCCCAGCACCAGATTGTAGCCATAGCCGCCGCCGATGGCCAACTCGTTGAGTCGGATGGTGATGGGATAGAGGAAGGGATGGTCATCGTCGGAGTTCACCTCGGTCTTTGAACCCTCGAAGCTGGCGCCCACCAGCCAACTGCCCGCACTCCGTTTCTGGATGTAGCTCTGGCTGAAGGCGGCCGGGAAGGAGAACTTGCGGTGGTTGAAGGCATAATAGACGTTGAGGTTGAGGGCATGCTGCGCAATCAGTCCCTTGGGGATGTCCATGCGGACGCCGCCCTGCTCGGTGTACCCCTGGTAGGTCTTGGAGGAAAGGTACACCACATCGAAGCCGAAGCGGTTGCTGTAGGAGTTGATGTTGAACTCATAGTCCTGGCTCCTGCCCGCCAGTTTGGAGGGGTTCATGGACAGAGCCAGTCCCACACCACGGTAAGCCACTGCCAAGCTGACGGTGCTGCGCACCTCGCTCTTTAACTCTGTGTTGTAATCCAATCCCTCATCCCGGGTGTCGGCATAGAGGGCTGAACTCGACACGTTCTCGCGCAACTTAACCGTCCACCGTGTGTCGGGGCGGGCGATGTAGGTGGTGTCGAACGTCTTCTTGTTGTATCTCGCGGTCAGGATGGAGTCGCCCCACTGGAGTGTCTCCCCTCTGTCTGCTGACTGTCGGAACTGCGTCCGCAGACTGTCCACCTTCCGGGTGACCTCACGCAGTTTCTCGCGCGGTCTCACCCTCACGGAGTCTTCTGTCAGCTCCATGGCGAGGGAAGGCATGGCTACGAGGCACATCATGCTAAATATGGTCTTTGTAAGATTCATCGCTTTGATTTTTTATCTCTTCAAAATGTTATTCATATGAGTCCCGAAAATTGGGGTTCACCTCCGGTGCGGTTCCCCCGGAACGAAGAAAATGCTTGCCTCGTAGAGCAACCAAATGGGGAGTGAGACGAGGGTGAGGGTGAATATGTCGCTCGTAGGGGTGATTACGGCGGCGATGACCAATATCGCCACTATGGCGTGTCGGCGATAGTGGCGCATGAAGCCCTTGGTGAGGATACCTGTCTTGCCGAGCAACCAGCACACCATCGGCAACTCAAAGAGGATGCCCATCATCAGACTCAGTGTCAGCAGCGTGTCCATGTACGACTCCAGGGTTATCATGTTCGGCACCTCCGAGTTCACCTGGTAAGTGCCGAGGAAGCGGACAGTGAAGGGGAAGATGAGGAAGTAGTTGATTAATATGCCCAGCGCGAACATCAAGTAGCCGCCCATCACCAGGCGGTAGGTGTAGCGGCGCTCGCTCTCGTAAAGGGCGGGGGTGATGAAGCGCAGCAGGAGGTAGAGGATGTAGGGAGAGGCTACGACGATACCGGTGCAGAGCGCCACCTTCAGATGAACGGTGAACTGTCCGGTCATGCCGGTATTCATCAGGTTCACGGAGAAAGTCCCGACTCCTTCGTTGCCCGGAACCCAACTGCCCAGACGGTCGAAGAGGAGGTAGGTGACGAAGTGGCTGTCCTTCGGGGCAAGTATCACGTTGAATATCTCATCCTTGAAGAAGAAGGCCGCAACCCCACAGACAATGCTTGCGAGGGCTATCTTCCAGATAGTTCCCCGCAGCACTTCGAGATGGTCCCAAAAGGACATGAGTTCTCCGTTCATTCCTTTTCCCCGGAGTCTTTCTTCCCCTCGGTTTCAGACGATTCTATACCGTTCATTCCGTCCTTGAAACTCTTAACGCCCTTGCCCAGACCCTTCATCAACTCGGGGATTTTCTTGCCTCCGAAGAGGAGCAGGATAATGAGGGCGATAAGTAAGATTTCTTGCATTCCTAACATAACCTATTGTAATTGAGAGTTAATATTTGAAGTTTCGTGATGTGTCCCATCCGCAGCCTACAGTTTGTCGCTGCTGAGTCTCAGTCCCTCCACGAACTGGTCAATCCTCGCCAACTCGTCCGGTATCTGGATGCGCTGGGGACAGTGGGGTACGCACTCTCCGCACCTCACGCAGTGGCTCGCCTGACGGAGCTTAGGTACACTGCGGTCGTAGCCTATGAGGAAGGCTCGGCGGGCTCTGCGGTAGTCGGGGTCTTGGTCTCCCTTGTTGGGCATGTTCCCCTCCTTGATACACTTGTTGTAGTGTGAGAATACTGCGGGGATGTTGATGCCGTAAGGGCAGGGCATGCAGTAGCTGCATTCGTTGCAGGGTATGGTGTTCAGATTGTAGATGTCGTTGGCTATCTCCATCAGGAAGCCTTCCTCTTCCTTGGTCAGCGGCTTCAGCGGACTGTAGGTGCAGAGGTTTTCCTTCAGGTTCTCCATATAGCTCATGCCGCTCAACACACAAAGCACACCGTCGGGAGTGCCGGCGAAGCGGAAAGCCCAACTTGCCACACTCTTCTCCGGCTCGCGGGCTTTCATCTTGGCGATGATGGTGTCAGGCACATTGGCGAGTCGTCCGCCCAACAGCGGCTCCATGATGACGGCAGGGATGCCGCGCTTCTTCAGCTCGCCGTAGAGGTAGACGGCATCGGTGTTGCGTGGATTGATTTCGTCGGCATAGTTCCAGTCGAGGTAGTTCAACTCTATCTGTACGAAATCCCAGTGGTACTTCCCCTCATCGTGCCATTTCAGGGCGAGGTCGAACACCTTGATGTCTCCGTGGTAGGAGAAGCCCAGGTTGCGTATGCGCCCTTTCTTCTTCTGTTCCACAAGCCAGTCGAGGATGCCGTTGTCGATGTATCTGCTGTAAAAATCACTCATGCCGTCATCGCCCATACCGATGGCGTGGAGCAGGAGATAGTCCACATAGTCGGTCTGCAGGTACTTTAGTGAGTTCTCGAACATCTCCTTCGACGCCTCCGCCGTCCATGTGGCAGGGGCGAAGTTGGAGAGCTTGGTGGCGATGAAGTAGTCCTTGCGGTTATGGCGGTGGAGTGCGGTGCCGGTGGCTGCCTCCGACTTGCCCTGGCAGTAGGCCGGAGAGGTGTCGAAGTAGTTGACACCATGCTCCAGTGCGTAGTCCACCTGTCGGTTGATCATCTCCTGGTCGAGTTCCGCGTCGGGATTCTCCCGACCCGTCCCGCCGCCAACTACGGGCAGTCGCATCATGCCGTAGCCGAGGATGCTCACCTTGTCTTTTGTGTTGGGATTGACACGGTAGGTCATCTTCCCTATGGGAGGATCCAGGTAGTTGCCCTTGGCGGTCAGGTCGCCGCCCCTGCCCTTACATGCCGAGAGTAGGGCGGAGCTTGCCACGACTCCGGTGCCGAGGGTCTTGAGGAAGTCCCTTCTGTTGAGTTCTTGCTTCATAGTCGCTTATGTCTATATGTACTTATGCACTTCGTGTCCCTCCACGTGGATGGCGCTGAACGGCTTTGCCGGACAGAGGTTCTCACAGGCCCCGCAACCGATGCAGCGGCTCTGGTTGACGGCGGGGAACTTGGGCGAGTCCGCGTCTGTCCCGTCCATGGGAATCATCATGATGGCGCCTGCTGGACAGTGGCGCGCGCAGTTGCCGCACTCCACCCCGTCGGTGAAGACGATGCAGTTCTTCTTCGACCACACGGCGTGGCCTATCTGTATGCTCGACTTGTCCTCACGCCTGATGGGCTTGATGGCTCCAGTGGGACAGACCTCACTGCACCGGTGACACTCGGGACGGCAGAATCCGCGCTCGTACGACATCGTGGGCTGCATCAGTGTCTTCAGGTCGGTGGAGGGACGCAGCACGTCGTTGGGACATTCAGCCACGCAGAGTTGGCAAGCCGTGCAGTGCCGCGTCATGTTTTGTGCCGAGATTGAACCGGGAGGCGTAATCGGGGTGCTTCGTTTGAAAGGGTCTTTCCGGGTGACGGCCGCAAGTCCGCCGTCCACCTTCTTCTTCTCCTGCGCCAAGGCGGCTGATGCCGTAACGGTGGCAGCGGCGAGGAGGAAGTTCCTGCGTGAGGAGTCTACCTTGTTGTCGGAATTTCCGTCAGCCTTGCCTGTCCGGGAGGAATTGTTCGTCAATGCTTTCCCGAAACGCAGGGCATCCTTATGGCAGTTGTCGAGACAGTCGCCGCAGACCACGCATCTCGAATAGTCTATCTTGTGGTTCTTCACGTCGATACAGGCGGACTTGCATCCCTTGGCGCAGAGTCCGCAGCCGACGCACTTCCGATCATCTATACGCACCTTCATCCATGAGAACCGGGCAAGGAAACTCAGTAGGGTGCCTACGGGGCATACGGTGTTGCAATAGGTGCGTCCGTTGCGCCACGCCAGCACCACCAGTATCGCGAAGGTGGCGGCGGCGATGATGAAGGTGGGCATACTGCGAATCCATACCTCACGCCCGTAGAACGTGTAACTATCCATGTGTTCCGAGAGGTAGGCCAGGGCGTTGTTGCCGATAAGGTAGATGGGTTGGAAAAGGTTCTGTGCGATGCGTCCGTAGCTGCTGTAAGGATCCAGCAGTGCCGGTATCGCCCCGATGCCGGCCACCAATGTCACGATGAACAGTACGAGCATCGTGTATCTCAGCCATCGCTTGGCTGGGGAATAAGAGAAGCGTAACCGCTTGCGTTTCCTGTTCCTCCTGCCACTGATCCACGACACCACGTCCTGCATCACGCCTAGCGGACAGACCACGGAGCAGTAGACACGTCCGAGCGCTAGGGTAACCGCTATCCAGACGGCAATCACCACAAGGTTAAGCGCCAACAGCGCCGGCATGAACTGAATGGAGGCCATCCAGGAGAGCCAGCCGTGCAGAGTTCCTGTGAAGTCGAGGAACAGCAGCGTGACAAGGCCGAAGAAGATGATGGCCAAGGTGAGTCTGATTTTTCTAAGCATCATTTTCAGATATTGAATAAGTCCATAATGTTTGTCATCGGTTGCAAAATTACAATACTTCTCCGACATAAGACTTATATATATTAAGGAAAAAAGTATATGAAATACGGAAAAATGCATGGGAAGAGCGCTTCGTCGCAAAAATGTCGTACCTTTGCGCCCTTTTTTCTGAATTCAAGATCTATAGCTGAACAGATACTTTTTACATTTATGAAACAACTCCAACACCCAATCATAATCTGCGGGAACCGTCTCATCCGTTGTGTCATTGCGCTGCTGTTTGTCGTCTCTGCCGTTTCTCAAACGGCAGTTGCCCAGTCGGCTAAGAAGGAACACACGCTTGTGCTGTGGGGACATGTGCGCGATTCGTTTACCAAAGCTGCGATAAAGGACGTGAAAATCACGCTGATGGATGCCGACAGTACCGTGATAGACTCGTGTATGGCCAGTTACTATACCGGCAATGGTAGCCCTGACGCCAACTTCCGCTTCCTCTTGCCGGCCAAGACGGGACGCTTCCTCATCCGCGCCTCCCATCCCGACTATGAGGACTGCTACGTGAACTACCATATACAATATGTAGCCCGCAACCGTTTCTTCGACGCTCCCTGGCATTACATGAAGCGGAGGATGAAGACACAGGCCGACCTCGACGTGGAGCTGGGCGAGGTGACGGTAAGGGCCACACGTGTGAAGATGGCCTACCGCGGCGATACGATTGTGTTTGACGCCTCGGCCTTCCAGTTGCCCGACGGCAGTATGCTCGATGCCCTGATACGTCAGATGCCGGGTGTGGAGATGAGTGCCGATGGGGTCATCAAGGTCAACGGACGTACCGTGGACTATCTGATGCTCAACGGCAAGGACTTCTTCAAGGGCAACAACAAGGTGATGCTCGACAACCTGCCTTATTATTCGGTCAGCGATGTCAAGGTGTATGACCGCATGACGGACAAGAGCCGTTACATGGGCAAGAACATCGACCGGAAGGAATACGTGATGGACGTGAACCTCAAGCGGGAGTACAGTATCGGACTCATGGGGAACGGAGAGGCCGCAGGGGCGACGGAGGACCACTACATGGCGCGTGTCTTCGCCACGGCTTTTTCCGACCTCAACCGCCTCACGGTCTATGGCAACGTAAACAACATCAACGAGACGCGCAGTCCCGACGGACAGGGCAACTGGGAACCCAGTTACGCTCCTGAAGGAGAAACAACCGTCCGCACCGCTGGACTCAGTTACCGCACGGACGGCAAAGACAAGTGGTTTGACAATACTGCCGACCTTGAGGCCAGTTGGAACGACGATCGGCAGAACACGGCAACGATGACGCAGCACTTCCTGACAGACATGAATTCCTATGCAGCCTCCGGCAGCCGCATGAACCAGCGCGCCCGGTCCATCTCGTTCGACAACACGTTCCGTCTGAAGCTCCCTGTCTGGCTGTTCAGCCGTACGAGTGTCAAAATCTCCGACGGCCGCGCGTCGCAGCTCATACGTCAGGCTACGCTCGATAGGCAGCCCAGCCTGTTCGGAGAACCGACCCAGTTGCTCGACAGTATATTCACGGATGCCTTGCGTCCTGCCGGTGATTTACTGAACAGCACTTATAACCGGCTGCGCAACAACAACCGCGAACTGAGTGTCTACCAGGGGTTCGAGTACAACAAGAAACTCCCATGGGGTGACAACCTTGAACTGGCTGTCAACGGCACCTACCAGCATCACTGCACCACCACCGACCAGGACTACCGCCAGAACTACCGCAGTCTTCCCGCAGACAACCGTCTGGTCCATGCCAGTATGCCGTCAACGTACTACAACTACTATGGCAGGGCGGAGTATTACCTCAACCTGCTCAACAACTGGACCTGTCGTTTCTACTCGCTCTACGAGCAGAACAACAAGGAGGAGAATCAGCCGTACTACCGTCTGGACCGTCTGTCGGGATGGATGCCCGGACTGCATCCTTTCGGCAAGATCCCGGCTGCCGACTCGTTGCTGCTGGCTGTCTCTTCAGCCGACAGCTACAATTACAACCTCATGCACAGGAGATGGAATCCGGGATTCAACATCTATTATGAGAAGAGTTCCGACGCCACCTACACATGGCTGCGTTTCCATCTGCCGGTACTGTACAACCGCGACCGCATACATTATGTGAAGGACGATGTAAACACGGCCGACGCGCGCACACGCTGGACGGTGGACGGCAACATCAACTTCAAACATCAGTGGAACAGACTCCGTAATTCTGTGGAACTCCATGTCAACCACCTGACTATATTGCCTGACATGCTGGATTACGTTTACTTCAGTACGACCAATCCGCTCGCCATCTGGCTTGCCAATCCTTCGCTGAAGAATGGTGGGTCGTGGCATACCGAAGCCGCCACACAGCTTGCCTTGATAGGTTCGAAACTCGCGTTTTCGGGCAGTGCCAACTATACGTATTCCACCAACCAGATTCTGACAGGTTACCGTTACGACACGGAGACTGGTGGCTACGTATATCAGAAGCGGAACGGCAAGGACGAGTGGTCTTTCGGGACGTACTTACAGTTGCTGTCGCAGTTGGGTCCGTGGCAGCTCGGGTTGGCCGCGTCGCTGAATGCCAACCGGGGACAGATTCTGGAAATGGGAACGGAGACGACGCCGGACCGGTTGTATGCCGCCAAAGGAATGACCATAAATCCACGTCTTGCAGTAGTCTATCAGAAGGGTTTGTTTGCCGCAGAGGTCCGTGGCATGCTTTACTTCTCGAAGGTGAACTACGGTACGCAGCGCGACGACGACTACCGGAGCCGCAGTCTGTATATGGAGATGAGCGCGCGCTACACCATACCGGGTGTGGACATACAGTTGGCAACCAGCGCCGACTGGGACCGTGAGTTGAAGACGGTGGATGCCATTCCGCTGAAGTCATCGTTCGTATGGAACGCTTCAGTAAGCCGTGCCTTCCTGAAAAACAGGCGGTTGGTTGCCAAGCTGACGGCCTTTGACATCCTGGGCAACGTGTCGAGCTATAATTACATTTATGGCAACTCCACGTTCTCTTACGAATCTACCGAACGTCTGGGACGCTACGTGATGCTGGGACTCCAGTATAATTTCTTCCACAACCCGAAGGGTAAGAAGTAAGGGATATATGGCAAAAGAAAACAGGAAATGCTGACGAATCAGTTGGTACAAACACAAAACGAAAGGCACTGGGTCGGGATGACTCAGTGCCTTTCGCTATTGGTTGTACCGAAAGTGGGACTCGAACCCACACAGCCGTTATGGCCAAGGGATTTTAAGTCCCTCGTGTCTACCATTCCACCATTTCGGCATCCTCATGGGGATTGTGGGTGCAAAGGTAGTAAAAATAATCGGTAACGGTGTGCGTGTCACTGAAGTTTTTTGTTGACAGGGGCTGTAGAACCCTGTGGTTGGGGCATCAGCTGAAGATGATGGTCTTGTTCTTGTAGGTGAGAATCTTGCGCTCCACGTGTTTCTCCACCGCTCTGGAGAGTACTATCTTCTCCAGGTCCTTGCCTTTCAGAACGAGGGTCTCGGGGGTGTCCTTGTGGGTGATGCGCACCACGTCCTGCTCGATGATGGGGCCCGCGTCAAGTTCGGCGGTTACGTAGTGGCTGGTGGCGCCGATAATCTTCACTCCACGTTGGTAGGCCTGATGGTAGGGGCGCGCCCCGATGAACGCCGGGAGGAAGGAGTGGTGGATGTTGATGATTTTGTTAGGGTACGCCTTTATCATCTCGTCGGAGATAATCTGCATGTAGCGCGCCAGCACGATGAAGTCCACCTTCATCTCCCGGAGCAGCTCCATCTCGGCGTTCTCCACGTCGCGCTTGTTCGACCAGTCCTTGGAAATCTGCCACACGTGGTAGGGGATACCGAACTGGTCCGCCACGGGGCGCAGGTCCTCGTGGTTGGATACGATGCAGGGTATGTCCACGTTGAGTTCGCCAGCCTGGTATCTCGCCAACAGGTCGTAGAGGCAGTGGTTCATCTTGGAGACGAACAGCGCCATGCGTGGACGGGCATTGCCGAAGTACAGGCTGAACTGCATGTCGTAGCGTTGTACGTAGAGGGTGGTCAGTATGTCCTCTATCTTCTCGGACGGGATGAGGAAACCGTCGAGTGTCCATTCGACACGCATGAAGAAGTGTTCCTCGATGTGGTCCACGTACTGGTCGAGGTATACCACGTTGCCGTTGTTGTCGGTGATGAACTTTGTTATCTCTGTGATGATGCCCTGCTTGTCGGGACAGTGGAGCAGGAGGATTGCTGTTGATTTCATATCTGTATGTCTGTGGTTCGTTATTTCCTGTGTTGTTTGATTATACTGTACGCCTGGAATATCCCCAGTTCACCTGCCTTGCTGAGGTCGTTGAAGGCGGCTGCGGAGTCGCCGGTGAACAGGCGGACGATGCCGCGGTTGTAGTAGGCGAGGGCGAAACCGGGCTTCATGCCGATGGCGGTGTCGAGGTCGCTGATGGCTTCCGCATACTTGCCTTGCATGGCCAGTGTGTAGGCGCGGTTGTAGTAGGCCTCGGTGAACTGTGGAGCCATACCGATACATTCGGTGAACGCCTCCTCCGCCTTGCGGAATGTGGCCGCAAGTATAGGATTGCTTGTTGTGCTTGGTGTGGAGATCACGCCCGACTTAGTGTCAGTCCCTTTGGTCTCGTCCACGTTGAGCCGTATCTTGTCCGCCTCTACACAGTTGTCGATTCCCCTGCGGAAGGTCTCGATGGCAGTAGGACTGATGCCGTACGCCGCGAGGGTATAGTCCTTGAGGATACTCTGTGAGGCTGTCTGTCCGTCGTCTGCCAGCACGATGACGGGCAGGAGGCGGGTCTCGGTCTTCCTGTTCTGTATCTTGCCACGGAACTCGTCCTGATACACCTTGGTGTCCTCTTCCTCCACGAGCTGCTGGTAGTCGTTGGGGTCGATGTCGGATTTCTTGCGAGTCTTGTTCTTCTGTCTGCTGGTGGGTGTGGAGTAACCGTAGCGGTGCGCCACGTTCTCGCGCAGTACGTGTTCCTCGTCCTGCATGGCTCCCTTGGTGTCGCCCACCTTACGCCGAGCCGCAGCCCGTAGCTGGTAGCCGTAGAGAAACTTGGGGAACTCGTTGATGACCTTGGTGTAGTCACGGATGGCGGAGGCGTAGTCGCCTGTCTGGTCGTAGAGCCGCGCGCGGTTGAACAGTGTCATTATGTCCGTGGAATCGACCGAGAGAATGAAGTTGAAGTCCTCTATCGCCTTGTTGTCCTCTCCGACGGAGGCCCGCAGGAGTCCCCGGTTGTAGTGTCCTGTGAAGTTGGAAGGGTCTATGTCGAGTGCGGTGTCGTAGTCGCGCATGGCTCCCCGGAAATTGTTGGTCTGGTAGCGGCACAATGCCCTGTTGACGAAGTGGGAGGCGTTCTTGGGCTGTAGGCGTATCGCCTCGTCGAGGAAGGTCTCCGCCTCGCCGTACTTCTCCCTGTTCATGAGGAAGCCCGCTTTCATGGCGTTCGCCTGTATGCTGTACCGCTCCACTTCGAGTGCCTTGTCGGCGTAGGCCTCCGCGGTGAGGGTGTCTCCCCGCTTCAGCAGTACCTCCGCCTTGAAGAGGTAGCCGTCGGCGTGGGTTGGCCATTTGCGGATGAGCTGTTCGAGTGCGGTCTCCGCCCTGTCGAGACTGTCGGTCTCCAGATAGCAGAGTATGAGGTTGTGCCAGAGGTTCTTGTTGTCGCCGCTTATCTCCACCGCCTTCTCGTAGTCTGCCGCCGCCCCTGTATAGTCGTGGCGGTTGATGCGCGATAGTCCGCGCACCTCGTAGGAACTGCCGTAGTAGGGGTTGAGGCTGATGGCCTTGGAGCAGTCGCTCTCCGCCCCGTAGAAGTCCTCAAGGTAGAACTTGGCGAGTCCACGGTAGAAGTAAGGCTCGTAGAGGTGGGGCTTTGCCGAGATGACTTGGTTGAGGTACTGAATGGACAGGGCGTAGTCGTCGTAATAGAGCGCGTTGCGGGCAATGATGGTCATCTGCCCGGTGTTTATCTGGGCGGCGGCGGACACTGCCTTCAGCAGAAACAGCAATATGAGGTGTCTGGTCGTCATGCCTTGGTCTTGTATCCGCACGACACGTGTCCCTTTGCCATCGCCTGCAGTTTCTTCTTGATAATCTGCTTGCGCAGGTTGGAGATATGGTCGATGAACAGTTTTCCGTCGAGGTGGTCGTACTCGTGCTGGAACACACGTGCGGCGTAGCCGTCAATCCACTCGTCGTGGGGTTGCAGGTTCTCGTCGGTGTAGGCTACGTGTACGGACTTGGGCCGGCGCACGTTCTCGTGGATTCCAGGCACACTGAGACAACCCTCCTCGATGACCTCGGTGTCTTCGCCTGTCTCCAGTATGCGTGGGTTGATGAACGCGTGGAGGTAGTCCTTATATTCCGGGATGTCATCGCTCAGAGCGTCCAGTCCGACTACGAAGAGACGTATGGGCAGACCAATCTGCGGCGCCGCCAGTCCCACTCCGTCAGCATTGATCATGGTCTCGTACATGTTCTGTATGAGTTCCTGCAGGTTGGGGTAGTCGGTGGCAATCTCTTCAGCTTCTTTTCTCAGGACTGGCTGTCCGAGGATGTACATTGGTAAAATCATTTCTTTCCTGTTTAGTTGTTATCTGTTTCTGTTATAATCTCCGTTTTTCTGTTGTGGCTATCCTGGTCGTCCTCCCGGGTTGACGCGTCTCGCCTCCAGATAGTCCTGGAGGATGATGGTGGCGCTCACCTTGTCAACCAACGCCTTGTCCCTCCGGGCTTTCCTGCCGATGCCGCTGTCGATGATGGTGCGGTGGGCGAGTACGGAGGTGAAACGTTCGTCGAAGTACTCTATCCTCACTCCGGGGTAGAGTTTCCGCAACCGGTTGACGAACGGGGTTATGCGCCTCATGTTCTCCGAGTCCTCCCCGTTGGTCTGTCTGGGCTGTCCCACCACGATACACTCCACGTCCTCACGTGACAGGTAGTCGGCGAGGAAGTCGAAGAGGGCAGGTGTGTCCACCGTGTCGAGTCCCCCGGCAATCATCTGTAGGGGGTCGGTCACGGCGATGCCTGTGCGTTTCTTGCCATAGTCTATCGAGAGGATGCGTGGCATGGGTCGTGCTGTTCTGTAAGGTTCTTGATGTCGTACGACGGTCACAGATCGCCCCTTGACTTGAGGTACTTCACCCATGCCAGGTTGAGTTGGCAGAGGGCGTCAACTTTGGCGGCGTAGCTGTCCTGCCATACCGCCTGTGCTTCCAGATGGTCGGAGAGCGACTCGAATCCCACCTCGTACTGTTGTCTGGAGAGTCTCATGTTCTCCTCCGCCTGTTCAAAAGCCGCTTGGGTGAGACTGACCTCTTTCCTTGCCTCCGCCACATTGTTCAGAGCCTGTTGCTGTTCGAGCATCATCTTCTCGTTGAGGTCGTCGCGTTCGAGTTGCGCTATCCGCTGGCTTGCCTTGGCTGCCCTTGTCTTGCCCGAACCCTCACCGAAATTGAGGAGGGGGATACTGACCCCGACTGAAGCGTATGCGGATCCGCTGTCAAGCAGTTTGCGTCCGCCCAGTTCCGCTCCGTTGGAGTAGGTGTAGCCTCCGGTGAACACCACGTTGGGCAGGTAGTCGCTGCGTGTCAGTGCCACCTGCTGTCCCGCCAGTTCCACCTTCTTGTTGAGAATCTCGTACTCGGTGCGTCCAGTGATGTCTATCTGTCCGTCCGCCGCACCGAACGACCCTTCGCCGGGCATTCCCGAGTCAGTCACGTCTACCGGGGTGGTGAGCGGCTTGCCTATGTAGTGGCACAGGTTCATGCACGCCAGGCGGTAGGCGTTCTCCGCCTTGGTGACACTGAGGTCCGCCTCGTTGAGTTTCACCCGTACCTTCATCATGTCGTTGCGTGTCTTCAGTCCGTGGTTCACGGCACTCTCCACGTTCTTCATCAGTTCCTGGAGCAGTTCCTTGTACTTGTTCGCCACCTGAATCATCTCCTTCGCCTTCACCGCAAGGAAATAGGCTTCCTCGGTCTTGACGATGACATCCGACTCGGTGATCGACACGTTGAGGGCCGCCATGTCCTTCCCAATCTTCGCCATGCGGTATGCGCTCGACACCTTGCCGCCCATGTAGATGGGTTGGGTGACGTTGATGCCGGCCATGAACAGGTTCTTCACCTTATATTCTATCTTCTGCTCCGGGAAGAGGGCGTACTTGTTGAGGGTGTAGCTGCCGTCGGCGTTGACCGTCACGTCAGGGACGTACTGTCCGAGTGCTTCCGAGTAGCTGTATATCGGCAGGTTGCCTCCGCCGATGGTGAGGTCGCCCTTGGCGGTGGAGTACACGTCGAACGCTGTGAGACTGACGCGCGGGAAGAAGTTCGACTTATATGTCTTCATCTCGTGGCCCTGCCGCTCGTCCCGCTCCTTGGCGATGGCGATTTCCCTGTTGTGGCTTACCGCCATCTGGCGGCACTGTTCAAGTGTCACTGTCTCCGTCTGCGCAAGGCAGGTGGTCGGTACGGTGGCAACCAACAGTAATAATGTGTATGCTGTGTTCCGTTTCATTGTTTTATCTTAAAGAATAAGGTGTAAAGCACCGGGATGAATATGAGGGTGATGAGTGTCCCGACGAACAGACCGCCCATGATGGTCGCCGCCAATGCCCCGAACATGGCGTCGGGCAGCAGCGGAATCATTCCGAGAATCGTGGTGAGCGAGGCCATCATGACCGGACGCAGACGACTCTTGGAACTGTTGATGAGAGCCTTGCGCGGCTCCATACCGTTACTTATCTCCAGTGTGATCTCGTCGATGAGTACTATTCCGTTCTTTATCATCATACCGATGAGTCCGAGAACCCCGACTATCGCCACAAACCCGAAGGGCTTGCCCGAGAATACCACGGTGGGGATGACTCCCACAAGGATGAACGGGATGCAGCAGAAGATGATGGTGGGTTTCTTGTAGTCCTTGAACAGCATGATGAGGATGGCTATCATAAGGATGATGGCGAGGGGAAAGTTGGCGAAGAGGTACCTCATCGACTGGTCGCTGGCTTTCTTCTCGCCTTCCCATGACAGATGGTAGCCTTCGGGCAACTGTATCTTGCTTATCTCCGCGGCAAGTGCCTTGCGGGCCTCCTCAGTGCCTACACCGGGACGGGGACTGCACTGCAGCCGCTGTGACCGCTCACCGTTGTAGCGCACGACCACAGGGTCTTCCCACTCCACGTTGATGGACTTGATGACCTGACGGAGCTGGGTGGTTCCAGTGAGGTCCTCAATCAGTTTCTCCTTGTCGTACGACCCTGCCATTATCTTGTCGATGGTCTCCTTGTTGGCTATGCGCGAGATGTTGGGGAGCATACCGAACACCTCCACGTCGAGGAGGCTCTCTATATGCTGTCCGTTCTCGTCCACGCACTTCATGTATATCTTCTTAGGGGTGATTCCCTCGTAGAACGTGCCGATGGGGATACCGCCTGTGTAGGCGAGGATGGACGTGCCGACCTCGCTGCGGCTCAGTCCACTGATACGCGCGCTCTGCTGGTTGTACTCCACCTTGAGTACCGGCACTCTCGGTTCCCAGTCGGTGGTGGGCAGGTAGACATACTCGTTGTTGCGCACTATGTCCATCACGGAGTCGGTCAGATGGTGCAGCACCTCGGGGTCGGGACCAGTGAACATCGCCTCGATAGGGTATTTCTTGTACATCAGGTTGTACCTCTTCAGTTTGATGTACGCCTGTGGATAGCGTTTCGCCAACTCCGACTGAATCTCGTTGATGTTGTCCACAAGGTCGGAGGGCGAGGTGAAGTCTACGATAAGCTCACCGTAGGAGAGCGACGGACTGGCTATGCTGCGCACGAGGTTGTAACGGCTCGGTGTGCCTCCGATGGAGGTGGTTATGTGGGTCACCTCCTTGCGCGACTTCAGGTAGTCGCTTATCTCCTGAAGGTCGGACTCCACCTGTGTGGAACTTGTGCCTTCGGGCAACTTATACTCCATATAGAGCTGGTCGTACTCCATGTCGGGGAAGAACGCCTGGTCCACGAACCTGTAGCTGAATGCGCTCAGAACCAGTAACACCACCGCACAGACGGCGACAGTAATCCTGTGGTTCAGTCCGAACACGAGTATCTTCTCCAGGGCGGTGTACCACACACCCTTGTATATCTCGTCCGAGGTCTCCTCTTCCCTGTTCTCCTCCTGTCCTTTCTTCTTCTTGAAGAGCATACTCCTGCACATCAGTGGCACTTGCACCAGGGCGAGTACCCAACTGAGCAGCAGGGATACGGCGAGGACGATGAAGAGGTCACGCACGTAGAGTCCTGTGGTGTCGGGACTGAGATAAATCGGGAAGAACGCCAGGATGGCTATGAGGGTGGCTCCGAGCAGTGGCATGGCAGTCTTGCTTCCTATGTCCGTCAGGGCGATGTCCATCGGTTTTCCCAGTTTCTTGTCCACCAGCACTCCGTCCACAATCACTATGGCGTTGTCCACGAGCATTCCCATGGCGAGGATGAAGGCGGCGAGACTCACACGCTGGAGCGATCCGCCCAGTCCGTGGAGGATGAGCAGTGACCCGAACACGATGGTCACCAGACTGATTCCGATGATGAGTCCGCTCTTGAAGCCCATGGCGAAGATGAGTACGAGTACCACGATGACCACGGACTCCACCAGGTTGACCATGAAGGTGCTGAGCGCGCTGCTCACGCGTTCGGGCTGGAAGAACACCTTATGGCAGTTCACCCCGGCTGGCAGTTGCGACTCCAGACTGGCGAGGGTCTCCACAACCGTTTCCCCCACCTTGGTCACGTCCTTGTCGGACGAACAGGCGATGGACATGCCGATGGCGCGTTCGCCGTCGTACTTCAGTCCGTTGCGTGTGGGGTCTTCATAAGCCTCGGTGACGGTGGCTATGTCCTTGATGCGCAGTTGCTCGTCGTCGTGTCCCTGAATCAGCATGTTCCCGATTTCCTCGGTGTTGTTGAAACGGTCGGTCACGGTGACCCGTATGCGGTTGCTTCCGTTGTAGTAGTAGCCTGAATAGACGGTCTTGTTCTGTCCGTCGAGGGTCTGTATGATTTCAGTGGGCATGACCCCCAGGTTGCCCATCTTGTCGGGTTGCAACTCAATGTTGATACATTCGCTGCGTTTGCCGTAGAGGTCCACACGGCACACTCCGTCGATGTTGAGTATGTTGCGTTTGATCAGTTCGGCATAGTCGTTGAGTTCCTTGTCGCTCAGTCCTTCCCCGGTGAGCGCGTAGAACATTCCGTAGACATTGCCGAAGTCGTCCTTCACAATCGGTGCGGTCGCGCCCGAGGGCAGTGTCCCCTGTATGTTGGTTATCTTGCGGCGCACGAGGTCCCACTGGCGTTCCACGTCCTTGGTGGTGGACTGGAGTTCCACGGTGATGATACTCAGGTCGTTCATCGACTGGCTCTGCACGTAGTCCACCGTCGGCACTTCCCTTATGGCTTTCTCTAGCTTGTCGGTCACTTCAAGCTCCACCTCGTGGGCGGACGCTCCGGGGTAGGTGGTCACTACCAGCGCCTGTCTGACGGTGATGACCGGATCCTCATACTTGCTCATCGAATAGTAGCCGACGAGTCCTCCTACGATGAGGACTACGATGAGGAAGTTGACCAATTTGGTGTTATTCAGCGCCCATTTGCTCAAATCCATCACAACAGCCCTCCCACATTAGTCTTTGACGGTTTGGGCAGTTGCTTCACCTTCTGCCCGTCTTTAATGCTGTGGACACCGGCGGACACCACTGTCTCGCCCTCTTTCAGTCCCGCGTTCACTTCCGCGGTGCCGTCCGTATGGAGGCGCGCCACGCTCACCTCACGGCTGTTGACCGTGCCGGTCTTACTGTCGTACACGAACACCGTGGTGCGGTTGTTGTCGTTCAGCAATGCCGTGGTGGGTATGTTCACGTTGTTGTCCATACTGTCCTTACTGAAGTTGACGTACACCATGGCACTCATTCCGGGTGTTATCTTCGAGGTGTCGTACTTGTCCTTGAAGCCGAGCCTTACTGTGTAGAGTTGGCTGGCGTTGGCTTCCGGACTGACACTCTTGATAGTCAGCGGATATTCCTCGTCGGGGAAGATGTCGAACGTGCAGAACATGCTGTTGAGCTTGTCGCGGTTGGCGTAGTCGATGGCAGAGACGTTGATCTCCACCTCCACCGTGCCGCTCCCGAACATGGAGACCACGGGCATTCCGGCGCCGACGGTCTCGCCTCCCTCATGCAGCACCTTCTTCACGTAGCCGCTGATGGGGGCTGTCAGTTTGGTGTCGGCGAGTTGGTTGCGGTGGTTACTGAGTTTCTGCGTTATCTGCTCCAGTCCGAACCGTGCCTTGTCGTAGTTACTTGCGGTGGTGTTGCCTTCCTTGTACATGGCGATGATACGCTCCGCGTCCGCCTTGATGCTCTGGTACTCAGCCTCGGTGGCACTGAGTTGCGTCTGGTAGTCGCGCGGGTCCATCACGGCGATGACCTGTCCCTTGCTGACCTTGTCGCCTTCCTTCACGTACACCTCGCTTATAGGACCGCTTACACGGAACGACACGTTCACCTCGTCCGCCGACTTGGTTTTGCCGGGGTAACTTATGTCGCTTGACGATCCTACACTTACCGCAGTCGCAGTCTTGACATACTGCACTTTCTCTGTTTCCTGCTTCTGTTCGCATCCAGTCAGCAGGGCTAAGGCACACGCCGCCGCGAATGTGAACACTCCATTCTTCATGTTACTTCTCATCTTGTTTCCTGTTTTGAGGATTGAAATTGGGAGACTCTCGCCTCCACTCCTTGTTAATACAGTTCGATTAAGGCGCAAAGGTATGAATTTATTACAATACAAGGAACACACCCACTGCCTATTTTTACTTTTTTATAATAATGTAAAGGCGGTTTGTGAAAAATAATATATACACTTCGTACTTGTAAGAGGGATAAACCTGTGTGAATTACCCATACTCTATCCGTCTTCCTGTTTTGAGCGCAAAGTTAGTAATATCCAATCATATATGCAAGGGAAAACTAACTTTTGTGGCATTTCGGTACGAACTTTTGTGGTGTTTCAGTACGAACTTTTGCGGTGTTTCGGTACGAACTTTTGCGGTTCTTCTGCTTTTCGAGTTGGTAAGACAGCGCCATCCTGACAATCAAGTTCACCACGTGTAGCTCTCCGTGTGAAACCTCGGGCTGAAAGCCCAATAAGCACCTAGCCCAGGGCAAGCGAAGCGACACCCTGGGTAACGGACACAAATGGACGTGCGCTCTGTAAGAGCAAAAGCTTTAATACACATTTCTGAATGAATTATGCTTTTGCTCTTACAGAGCGACATTACACCTTACATACATACCCAGGGTGTCGCTTCGCTTGCCCTGGGCTAGGCGCAGTCTGCCCCTTCGGGGCGCACATGTCCTGGCAGGGATACTGATACTCATAACTAAGAGCTGCTTAGTAGTTGACATTCCACTGTCTTACCAACGAGAAAAGCGGAAGAACCACTTTTGTGGCATTTCGGTACGAACTTTTGCGGTGTTTCAGTACGAACTTTTGTGGCATTTCAGTACGGACTTTTGCGGTAAATCGCCGTGTGGTTTTGCTGAAGGCTAAAGACAAGCCTTCAGCCTTTGATGACCCTCGTGTCCAGCGCGAAGTTCTTCTCCATGTTGGCTGTCTCGTCGCATGCGGCGGTGTGGGCGGAGATGTCGTCGATGTAGTGTACCACCAGAGCTTCCTGTGTACACGGAACTACAGGACTGCCGTACTCGCGCTTGCCGTGGTGCGCCAGTATGCAGTGGACGATTCTTATCGTCTCCTCGTTGGACACACCGAACTCGTTGAGCTTGTTGTGGAGTATGTGGGCTGAGATGTATATGTGTCCCATAAGGTACATGTATTTTGTCGGCTCCATACTCTCGTCATATTCCTTCAACTTGCCGTAGTCGTGGAAGAGGGCGGCGATGATGCACCTCTCTATCTTGACAGGCGGCAGTGTGGGGTACAGTCCGAGGAGTATGTTCAGCAACTCGTAGGTGTGGTTGAGCAGTCCGCCCTTGAACGCGTGGTGCAGTCCGGTGGCAGCCGTCTGTGTCTTGTAATTGGCGTAGATCGTGTCGCGTTCCTTATTTATAAAGTCCACCAGTTGTTTGTCGCTACAGTACCCTATGAGCTTGTCGATGCAGTCGTCCCACAGTTTCTTGTCCACCGGCCGTGGGATGAGTCCGTAGAGCGGATCGTCTGGCTGCGCCTGGTGGCAACCGCGGAAATCGCTGAAGTCCGCTTTCCGGGGGAACTTGACCTGGCCCAGGGCCTTCACGTCCGCCTTGATGATGTCGCCGATGGCCGGGCCCTCGTCCTCGTTCACGTCCCATACAGAGAAGGTGTACGCCTCTCCTTTCGTCCTTGTTATCTTTATAGTGGCATAATTGTTGCCGTTCTTCGCTCTTTGGTTTGACCTTGTAAGTACGATGTAATCTTCACGCATAATTATAGTGGTTGTTGGTTATCGGTCGCAAAGGTAACACAAATTTCTTTCCCTTTGGCGGGCGGGACTGAAATATATTTTTTATCTTTGTGCCTCGATAACAGTAAAAGGAGCTGAACGCTCAGGATGAAGAGATGAAGAAGAATCAGTTGAGACTCAAGAACACCTCGTTCGTCGACCTTATGGCGCGGAGGGTGTTCAACGTCCTTATAGTGGCCAATCCCTACGACGCTTTCATGTTGGAGGACGACGGTAGGATTGACGAGAAGATATTCGACGAGTACGCGAAACTGGGACTGCGCCATCCGCCACGTTTCTTCCAGGCGGCCAATGAGGAAGAGGCGAAGGCGTTGATGCGGAAGACCAAGTTCGAGCTTGTCATCTGTATGCCCGGATGCGACAGCAATGATGTCTTCGACATCGCCCGGAAGATAAAGTCCTCTTTCCCCGACATCCCGATGGTCATCCTCACCCCCTTCTCCCACGGAATCACGAAAAGGATGGAGAACGAGGACCTGAGTGTGTTCGAGTATGTGTTCTGCTGGCTCGGCAACACCGACCTGCTCCTCTCCATCATCAAATTGATGGAGGACAAGATGAACCTGCGTCACGACATCGAGACCGCCGGGGTGCAGATGATCCTGCTGGTGGAGGACGGTATCCGTTTCTATTCAAGCATACTGCCCAACCTCTATAAGTTTGTCTTGCAGCAGAGTCTGGAGTTCGCCACCGAAGCCCTCAACTCCCAGTTGGAGACCCTCCGTATGCGCGGCCGTCCCAAGATTGTGCTTGCGCGCAACTACGAGGAGGCGTGGGCTGTGTACCGGCAGTTCAAGGACAACACCCTGGGTGTCATCAGCGACTGTGAGTTCCCTAAGGAAGGCAAGGAAGACCCTACCGCCGGTTACCAGTTGCTTACGGCGATACGTGGGGAAGACCCCTTCGTCCCGCTTATCATGGAGTCGTCGGAGACCGACAACGGTCAGTTGGCTGCCCGGTGCAACGCCAGTTTCATCGACAAGAACTCCAAGAAGCTCGACATCGACCTCCGCCGTCTCATCCGCACCGAGTTCGGTTTCGGTGACTTCATCTTCAGAGACCCAGCCACAATGAAGGAGGTGGCGCGCATCAGGACACTGAAAGACCTTCAGGACAACATATTTACCCTGCCGCGCGAGTCCCTCCTCTATCATATCACACGCAACAACGTCAGCCGCTGGCTCAGTTCGCGCGCCCTGTTCCCCATCTCCGACTTCCTCAAGAAAATCACGTGGGAGTCGTTGCAGGATGTCGACGCTCACCGCCACATCATATACGAGGCGATAGTGAGCTACCGCAAGATGAAGAACATGGGAGTGGTAGCCACGTTCCGCCGTGACCGTTTCGACCGCTTCTCCAATTTCGCGCGCATCGGTGACGGTTCTTTGGGAGGCAAAGGCCGTGGACTGGCTTTCCTCGACCGTATAATATCGCGCCATGAGGAGGAACTCAACAAGTTCGAGAACGCGGAGACCACCATACCCAAGACGGTGGTCTTGTGTACGGATGTCTTCGACGAGTTCATGGACACCAACGAGCTGTATCAGGTGGCGCTGAGCGACTTGCCTGACGAGGAGATACTGAAACACTTCCTCCGCGCCCGTCTGCCCGATCGGTTGGCTGAGGACCTGATGGCTTTCCTCGACGTGGTGCGGTCTCCAATAGCCATACGCAGTTCCTCGCTCCTTGAGGACGCGCACTACCAGCCCTTTGCCGGGGTCTACAGCACTTACATGATTCCGTATGTGGAGGACAAGTACGTCCACCTGAAACTGCTCAGTGATGCCATAAAGGGCGTATACGCCTCCGTGTTCTACTCAGACTCGAAGGCTTACATGACAGCCACGAGCAACGTGATCGACCAGGAGAAGATGGCTGTCATCCTCCAGGAGGTGGTAGGCACGCAGTACGATGACTATTTCTATCCTACCATCTCGGGAGTGGCCCGCAGCATAAGCTACTACCCGATAGGCGACGAGAAGGCGGAGGAGGGGACGGTCAACCTCGCCTTGGGACTCGGCAAGTACATCGTGGACGGCGGCATGAGTCTGAGGGTGTGTCCCTACCATCCCAACAAGGTGTTGCAGACCAGTGAGATGGAGATTGCCTTGAGGGAGACACAGACCTACCTGCTCGCCCTCGACACGAAGAACATACGTGAGGACTTCAAGGTGGACGACGGGTTCAACCTTGTGAAACTGTCGGTGCGCGACGTGGAGAAGAATGGATCGCTGCAGTACATCTGTAGCACGTACGACCCCATGGACCAGTGTATCTACGACGGTTTCTATGAGGGGCGTAACCGTAAACTCATCACGTTCTCGGGAGTGCTGCAACAAGGGGTCTTCCCCCTGCCTGAAATCCTACAGATGATACTCAAGTACGGTGAGGAGGAGATGCGCCGTCCTGTGGAGATTGAGTTCGCGGTCAACCTGCACGAAAACAGGACAGGCGAGTTCTACCTGCTTCAGATACGTCCGATGGTGGACAACAAGATGGTCATCGATGAGGACCTCACCTCCATACCCGACGGCCGTTGCCTGTTGCGCAGCCACAACGCCATCGGTTGCGGTATAATAACAGACGTGGAGGATGTCCTGTATGTCAAGACCACCAATTATTCGGCGTCCAACAACCCGAGGATAGCGGAGGAGGTGGCTGTCATCAACAAGAAGTTCCTCGACTCCAACCGGTCGTACATCCTGGTGGGGCCCGGCAGGTGGGGGAGCAACGACTCCTGGTTGGGCATACCTGTGAAGTGGCCCAACATAAGCGCCGCCAAACTGATTGTGGAGGCGGGACTGAAGGACTACAGGGTGGAGCCGAGCCAAGGCACCCATTTCTTCCAGAACCTCACGTCGTTCGGTGTGGGTTACTTCATAGTCAACGACTACGTCGGTGACGGTGCCTACGACATCGGTTACCTCGATTCACTGCCGGCCGTTGAGGAGACGGACTTCGTGCGTCTGGTGCGTGTGCCTCGTCCGCTGGTCATCAAGATTGACGGCGTGAAGCAGGAGGGTGTGGTCGAGTATGTTGAAACAACGGATTCTGAGGTATGACACAGCGAAGGGTGAAGGTAGCCACGATAGGTTTCTTCGACGGTGTACACCGTGGACACCAGTATCTGATTCGTCAGGTTGTGGACGAGGCCCAACGCCGTGGGGGCATCCCTGTGGCAGTCACGTTCTCCAACCACCCCCGGTCTGTGCTGCGCAGTGAGACGGAGATTCAGTTGTTGTCCACCTGTGAGGAGAAGGAACGCCTGTTGCGCCACTATGGGATACAGGAGGTGAGGATGCTGGAGTTTACCGGGGAGTTGGCTCGGCAGAGCGCGCGTGAGTTCATGCTGCATACCCTCCGTGGCGAGATTGGTGTGGACGTGCTGGTCATAGGCTACGACCACCGCTTCGGGTACGACCGTCGGGAGGGCTTCGACGATTATGTGCGTTACGGCATGGAGATGGGCATGGAAGTGGTGAGGGCACGGGTGTACGAGCAGAACCGCGTCACCGTCAGTTCCTCGCTCATACGGAGTGAACTGCTTCGGGGTAAGGTGGCGGACGTGAAGGAACTGTTGGGCTACGGGTATTCCGTCGGCGGTGTGGTTACCGGCGGGTTCCAGATAGGACGCAAGATAGGCTACCCCACGGCGAACATAAGGGTGGACGGCCATAAGCTCATCCCTTGCGACGGGGTTTATGCCGTAAGGGTCATGGTTGACGGAACCTTCTATGGGGGTATGCTCAACATAGGGTGCAGACCCACGTTCGACAACGGTAGGCGTTCGGTGGAGGTCAACCTCTTCGACTTCAGCGGCGACATCTACAACGAACGCCTACGTGTGTACTTCGTGGCGTTCATGCGCCACGAGCGGAAGTTCGGCACGGTGGACGAGTTCATAACACAACTGTCACACGACGAGCGGCAGGCTAAAGACCTGATCTCTGCCAGTGGCGGTCTTAACACCCCCGTCTGATGCGTTTCATCTGTAGGCTCGGTTTCGGAATACAGTCGCCATGGGCGTATTCGTTCGTGAAGGATGTCCTCTACGAGCGGTTGCGCTTTTATGCCTATGATGACCTGTCCGTACTGTTTCCCGGCAGAAGCAAGGCGGAGGTCAGACGCGACGAACAACTGTTCCGGCTCGTGAATCATTTCCGCCCCGAACGGATACTGGTGGTGGGCGGCTGTGGCGACAGTTCCCTGGAGTACATGCGTGCCGCCAACCGTGCGGCGGAAGTGGCCGTGGTGACTGCGGACAGTCTGTCGGGCGTGCCGGTGGTCTCCGCTCCGTTCGTCTATATCGGTGCCGCCACCCCTCAGGATGTAGCGCGCAGGGTCGTTGACGCGGGGATGTCCTGTGGCGACTGCTGGACACTGGTAGTTGACGGTATAGGCGGTGGCAACAAGATCCTGTGGCGAAGCCTACTTACTGCCATGGACGGTGTGTTGACATTCGACATGAAATACCGTGGCGTGGCATTCTTCGACAGCAGCCGGACAAGTCACAATTACGTGGTATGAGTGTTATGCCGGTCAGTAGTTGACATTGGTAAGACTGCGTAATCGTAATAATTCAGTTCACTACGTGTGGTACTCCGAGTGAAACCTCGGGCTGAAAGCCCAGTAAGCTCCTAGCCCAGGGCAAGCGAAGCGGCACCCTGGGTAATAGGCACAAATGGATGTGCGCCCTGTAAGGGCAAAAGCGTTAAACCACACGTTATGAATGAATTGTGCTTTTGCTCTTACAGAGCGACATTCCACACATA
>CAVBFD010000026.1:0-32258 GCA_963594655.1 Candidatus Methanomethylophilaceae archaeon | reverse complement strand
GCTCTTACAGAGCGCACGTCCATTTGTGCCTGTTACCCAGGGTGTCGCTTCGCTTACCCTGGGCTAGGAGCTTTATGGGCTTTCAGCCCGAGGTTTCACTCGGGTATCATATATTGTGTGTTATTGACAAACATCGCAGGTGAAGCCTCCTCACAAAGTGCAGACGGAGCTTCCGCTCCGAATTTTACTGTCAATCATGTCAACCAGCCCGTCGGACACTCCTGTCACCACCTTGCGGCAGAACATCTTGTCACCCTCACGCAGCATGGGGAGGTCATCGAGAGTGAGTCGCTTCACACTGCCTTGATAGGACAGGGCGTGCAACGGTGTGAGGTTCACGAGTCCCGGATACGTCCCCTCGTGCAACATAGCCCGTTCACCGAAGGGAGAGTTGTAGACTATGGTGTGTATGCACAGTTCGCTCGGGGCGAAGGTGGTGCGGAAATAGCGGATTACCGATGGGTTCTCCTCCAGCTTGCGCTTTACGTAGCGCGCACAGTCGAGCGTCAGTGCCCAGTAGTCGGAGCCGAAATAGACATCGCACATCACTCCGTCAATCAGCACTTGCGGACGACGGCGCACACCCAGCAGGCCGAGCCCCATGCGCGAAGCAACCACCAGCTTGTTCTTCAGCCAGCGGTTCTGCCACTTCAGGTCACGGAACGGATGGATGTGAGTAATCTTGTACAACTGTCCATTACCCCCCCCCACGGGTGATGTTGAAGCCTCCAATGAATTCCCGGGTCTTGTTCTCCCCGAAGAACCTGTGGATGCGTGCGTTGCTCCACAGCGGATAGTCCTGTCCGCTCAGGCACACCAGACGGGTGTAGGGAACGCCACTATCCACAGCCGCCTTTATCAGCTCGTACTGATAAGCCACCTGCTCGAAACCGCCCCAACTAACAGCGTGACGAGGCACGAAGTGCGCCTTCTCGGGCAACAACCGCCGGAACGGAGCATCGTCCACATTGGCGTCAATGTGTACATAGAAGTCGGCATCCTCGTCGAGAGCCTCCACCAACCGCCTCAAGTGCGGAGCGTCACAGTAAACAGAAATGAGGTAAGCAATCATCGGAAACAGTGTTCATTAAGATGGGGAGACCATAGTAACGTCCAGGTCGGAATATTCCGTTAAACCTTGGTTTGTCGCCACTACCCTTATACACGTAAGCGGAGAGAGCAGCGTATCCGCCTCTGTTCCGTCACTTGAGCACGCCACAAGCGACACCGCACTGGAGACAAGGGCTACAGCGCACAGTGTGTACATGATACTAACGTTCTTCATTCTTCAGTCTTAAATTGATTGTTCATACAACTAGGTGCAAAGTTAGGTAAAAATCCAGTAACAGCCCGACTGATTTCCAATAAAATATAAGGTAAGTCAGAAAAGCTGTGTCTCCGTGTCAGGATTAATGGCTAAATTTGCAGTGGCGTTTGCAAAGCACCCAATAAGAACCCGATATTGAACACAGGACGAGTATGGAAGTAAAGGAGACAAAGGAAAGACTATGGAACAGTAACTACACGAAGATATGGATTGCCAACTTCATGCTTTACTTCTCCTTCATGTTGCTGATGCCTCTCTTTCCCCTGTACCTGCGCGACACCTTCGGAGCGGGCAAGGAAGTCATCGGAGTGGTACTGTCGGGCTACACCATAGCCGCCCTGGTCATCCGTCCCTTCAGCGGTTACATGGTGGACTGCCTGCCGAGGAAGACCGTACTGTTGGTGTTCAATTTCCTCTTCGTGGCGTTCTTCGCAGGATACCTGGCGGCATCTTCGCTCACCCTCTTCGCCATCTTCCGCACACTGCACGGCATTCCGTTCGGAGCAACCACGGTGGCAGGCACTACGGTGGCGGTGGACGTGCTATACCCCAGCCGGCGAGCCGAGGGACTGGGCTACTACGGACTGAGCAACAACATAGCCACTGCCATCAGTCCCACCGTCGCCCTTTTCCTGCTCCACCTGTTTGACAGCTACGACCTGCTGTTCGCCCTCTCGCTCATCATCTCCTTCATCGGACTGGCGATAGACTACACCATAAAGATTGAACCGGAAGAAAAGCAGACGAACACTGCCACAGCGGCATCAACCAACACATACAGCAAACCCTTGTCCCAACGACACATCACTGTGCTGCTGGGCAAACTGTTCCTTTTCAAGGGATGGAGTCTCGGACTGTGTATGCTCTTCTTCTCCCTCTCCTATGGAGTCATCTCCACCTATGTGGCGATATTCGCAGCGGAGGAACTGCACATGAAAGGCGGCGCGGGCATCTTCTTCCTGCTGCTCGCAAGCGGACTTGCCCTGTCACGAATCACAGGAGCCAAGGGACTGCGACAGGGACACATCGTACACAACGCCTCCGAAGGGATGATCATCTCCCTTGCCGGCTACTTCATCTTCGCCCTCATCCACCACCCCATAGCCCTCTATGCCTCCGCACTCATCATCGGACTGGGGAATGGCCACATGTATCCTGCCTTCCAGAACATGTTCATCAATCTGGCTACCGCCCGGCAGCGGGGGACAGCCAACTCCACCCTACTCACTTCGTGGGACTTGGGTTCTGGCATCGGTGTGCTTCTCGGAGGGGTGATTGCCGGAATTATCAACTACCACGCTTCATTCTGGATGATGTGGGTGTCCAACCTCACCGGGGTCATCATCTACTTCGCGTACGCCAAGGGGCATTACCTCAAGAACGCACGCACTATCACAACTTCACCTTGACAGGCTTTGACTCGTTGTGCAGACGGTCGAGGGCAGTGACCACGAACGTACAGCCGGTTTGGTTTCCCTCCAGCTCATACCGTGGTTCAGAGGTAACGGCAACGATGTGGGACGCGTCGTCCACATTCACGTTGACCTTCTCGCCCGGTGCGAAACGGTAGACGACATACTGCCTTGCCTTGTCCATCTCCTTCTTTGCCTTCGGGGCTGTCCACGTAAGGTAAATCTTGCCGCTGCCATACAGGCCGTTGCCCCCCTTGAAGTCCACTGAAATCTTACGCACTTTCTTCGGAGCTTTCTTGTCGATGAACGGCATGAGAGGCTGCAAGGCCGGATAGCGGTGGTACTCCACCTCAAGCATCGTACGGTAGTTGCCGGGATTGTTCACCACAGCCGCCGCATACCACTGGCAAGAACCCTCAACATTGGGTTCACTGCGCTGTATGGCGTACTTGCTCACCATCTGGTGCATCTGCGGATTGGTAGGGTCTGCACCTTTCACGGTACGCTCCACATCCTGTCCGATGAACAGCGGACGGCCTCCGCAATAGTCGTTCCACCAGTCACAAAGCACCTTATAGTCCGCCACAGTCGTTCCTATATTCCAATATATCTGCGGGATGAGGTAGTCCACCCACCCCTTGTCAGACCAGTACACAACATCGGCGTAGAGGTCGTCGTAGTTCTGTGTTCCCCGGGTGGCACTGCCACGGCTACTGTTCACCCCGTCAGGACTGTTGCGGTAGATGCCGAACGGAGAGACACCGAACTTCACCCACGGCTTCACCTTCCTTATCAGTTTGTGGATGTCATAAATCAGTTTGTTCACATTATCACGCCTCCAGTCCCCTATATTGTCGAACCCCCGTGGGTCGGCGTTGAAGTACGCCTGGTCGGGAATCTGTTGTCCCGCCACAGGATAAGGATAGAAATAGTCGTCCATGTGCAGTCCGTCCACATCATACCTTGTAAGTATGTCCTCTATAATCTGGCAGGTATACTTGCGGTTGGCCTCCAGCGCGGGATTGAATATCAGCAGGTCACCGTACCTGAATACCCTGTCGGCATGTCTGATGGCGGCATGGTTCGGGGCAAGCGCTGTGGTTCCGGCTGTCTTCGCCCTGTAGGGATTAATCCACGCGTGACACTCCATGCCCCGACTGTGACACTGGTCCACCATCCATGCGAGCGGGTCCCACCCGTCCGACGGAGCCTTGCCCTGCACACCTGTGAGGTAGCGGCTCCACGGCTCGTAGGAGGAACGGTAGAGGGCGTCGCCCTCGGCGCGCACCTGAAAGAGGATGGCGTTGATGCCGGCTTTCCGCAAAGTGTCGAGTTGACTGCCGAGCATCTGCCTGAGTTCGGAGGGAGACTTGCCGAGGTACTGGCCGTTGACACACTGTATCCACGCTCCACGGAACTCACGCTTGGGGTAACGCTGGGCTTGGACACTGATAGGGGCGATGGCAGTCAGGACGACTGCAACAGCCACAAGAATCTTCAATCGTGATAACTTCATTATGTCTTTCTTATTTATTTCATTACAGGACGAGGGGTACTTTACAGGATGGGAGTCAACAGGTTGCCGAACCACCCCACAAACCGTTTCCAGCGGCTCTTCCGCTTCCAGTAGTCAGAGTCCATCAGCACGCACTGCCGCTTGTCGCTTTCGAACATGTCCGTAAGTTCAGCCGTCACTTCCCTGTCGAAGATGACGGTGTTCACCTCATAGTCGCACCTCAGACTCCTGCTGTCGAGGTTCGTGGACCCGACGGTACAGAACCTGTCGTCCACCATCATTATCTTGGAATGGTGGAAGCCGCCACGGAACATATAGACCTTAGCCCCACGCTTCGCCATCTTGCGTCCCACATAATGGCCGGCGTCGGGTGTAAGCGGAATGTCACTCTTCTCGCTGATCATAATCTCCACGTCCACTCCCCTGTCTATGCAGCGTTTGAGTGCGGCACGCACCGACTTGGTCGGCACGAAGTAAGGGTTGACAATCTGCACCTTGGTCTGGGCGTTGTCGAGCATACTCACGTAGAGATCGCGCATCGCCTTGTTGGTCTCCCCTGGATGCCGGTCGACAACAGCCACCTCCGATGTGCCGCAAACTGTCTGACCGGGGAAATATTTTTCTCCAGTCAGCGACTCTCCAGTGGCTGACTGCCACATGCGGCAGAAAATAGTGTGCAACCGTGCCACCGCAGGTCCCTCGACACGCAGGTGCATGTCGCGCCAAGGACCGATTCCCACCAGTCCGTCCACATAATAGTCTGCCACGTTCATGCCTCCTGTATAGCCCACCACACCGTCAATGACCACAATCTTACGGTGGTCGCGCGGCAGTATGTGGTTCACCCACGGAAAGACCACCGGGTCGAACTTCACCAGTTTGATTCCCAGAGCCGCAATGGAGTCGTGCATGTGCCGTTTCACGGGCTGGTTGTTCGACATGTTGCCAAACGCGTCGTACATGGCTCTCACCTCCACGCCCTCAGCCACTTTCTCCGCCAACTCGTGGTAAAGCAGTCGCGCTATCGAATCGTTGCGGAAGTTGAAGTACTCCAGATGGATGAAGGACTTGGCGTTGCGTACAGCCTCCAGCATGTCGGCGAACTTCTCCCTGCCGCTTTTCAGCAACTTCACCTTATTGCCCTCCGTTATCTCAAGTCCCCTTTCTTTAAGGAATTCCTTCTCAAAGACATCGCTCTGGGCGCACAAGGACACAGAAAACAGTGACAGTGCCAGAATATACAGTAACCGTTTCAATACACACCCCTTCATAAACCAACGCCTCTATCCGTTACCATACAATCTCCTCCTTGCCATGATCACGCAGATAACTGTTCGTCAGACTGAAGTGACGGTTTCCGAAGAAGCCACGGTAGGCTGACAGCGGCGAAGGATGAGCCGACCGCAGTATGCAGTGTCTGCCGCTGTCTATCAACTGTGCCTTCCCCTGGGCGTAACTGCCCCACAGGATAAACACCAGGTTGTCCTTCCGTTCACTCAGTATACGTATTACAGCGTCTGTGAATTCCTCCCAGCCATGCCGCTGGTGCGAACCTGCCTCATGCTCACGCACCGTCAGTGTGGCGTTGATCAGCAGTACCCCCTGCCTTGCCCATCGGGTCAAGTCACCGCTCTGCGGCACAGGCGTGCCGGTATCGGTCTCTATCTCCTTGAATATGTTGACAAGCGACGGAGGGAAAGGCACACCGTCAGCCACAGAGAAACAGAGTCCCTGCGCCTGTCCCCTCTCATGATAGGGGTCCTGCCCTATCAGCACCACCTTCACGTCGGTGAAGGGACACTGGTTGAACGCGTTGAAGATAAGCCTCGCCGGGGGGAACACGGTACGTGTGGCGTACTCCCTCCTCACGAAAGCCGCAAGTTCGGCAAAATAAGGCTTGTCGAACTCCGTCTGCAACTGCCGTCTCCACGACGGCTCTATATCCACATTCATCAGTTTTCGGGCATCAGTTCAGCCAGTTTCGTCTGCAGTTCCTCCTCACGCAGGTCTTTTGCCACAATCACTCCGTTCCGGTCAATCAGCACATTGGCAGGGATTGCCTTGACACCATAAAGTGTGGCAGCCTCACACTCCCAGCCTTTGAGGTCGGACATCTGAGGCCAAGACATACCGAGGCGCTTCAGTCCTTCAAGCCATGCAGCCTTGTCGCTGTCGAGTGACACACCTACTATCTCCAGTCCCCTGTCATGGAACTTCCCGTACGCCTTCGCCACGTTAGGCATCTCCGCACGGCACGGACCGCACCATGAAGCCCAGAAGTCGACGAGCGTGTATTTGTTGGCCTTCACAAACTGACTGACGGAGAGTTTCTTCCCGTCAGGGTCTTCCATGGTGAAGTCGGTGTACTTGGCATTCACAGCCCCCCTCTTTTGCGCTTCGATGTCAGCCACAATCATCTTGTAGTTGGGTGTGTCCGGACATTTCTTCTTGAACAGTTCAAGCAGTTCCGCCTTCTCTTCCTCTGTCTCCGCCCTGTCGTAGATGGTAACCAGTATCATGTCACTCACACCAGAAGGAAGGTGGTCAATCATGAACTGCTTCTCAGCCTTGTGCATCTCGTTGGAGA
Organism: Candidatus Methanomethylophilaceae archaeon; assembly: GCA_963594655.1. Classification (GTDB taxonomy): domain Bacteria; phylum Bacteroidota; class Bacteroidia; order Bacteroidales; family Bacteroidaceae; genus Colivivens. Next base: position 25,416 of record CAVBFD010000026.1, on the reverse strand, counting down.
GAGAGTCCAGCTCCTTCTGCGCCGCGGCTATCTCTTCCGGAGTGCCTTTCTGCTCGCGTACTATATCCCAAGACGGACCTTCCAGTTTGTTCCACTTGTCCTCCAGAGCCATGTACTCCTTGTAGAGCTGCGCTTCCGCGCCGTCGCTCTCCACCACAGGTTTCTTCTCCTCGTCCTTGAATATCTGCACCTTGATGTTCGCTTTCTTCTCCAATATCACGTCAGCCCATCCGCCGACAGCGTAACCGTCGTGGAGTGCGATGACATACCGCAGGGCAGCACCGTCGTAGTTGCCCCTGAACTCAAACTTACCGTCTTTAACCACAGCGGTGTCAGTCGGCACCATGGCGAAAAAGCCCTGCATCTGACAAAGGTAAACGGTGTCGCCGTCCACTGTACCCTCCGCTGTTCCAGTGATTACATACCCCTGCTGACTCTCACATGCAAGGAATGACATGAGGCACACTGTAAGTGCCGCACAAATCAGTTTCTTCATCTATTCTTGTATTTTTATATGTTCTTATAGAAAGTTACTGGCGCATCAGCCTGTCCAAAGCGTCCACCGCCCGCACCAGGTCGTCTGCGAATGTGGTGTGGTCGAGCAGAAAGTCTGCCCTGCCGTCCGCCAAAAGCGCGTACAGTTCCCTGTCCATACCGTCCACATACCCTCCTATCGCCTGTTCGATGTCGTCCTTCTGCCAGTCGAGCGCCGAGTACCTGTACACCCGTTCTTTCTGGTGGAAGAAACAATACGCCGACTCAATGCAGTCACGTGAAATCATCTGACGTCAGTGCCTTGGTTGAACCCCTCGGGGCGGAACTGCCTCTGGTCATCACTGTACACGTATCCGCTCCCTTTAAGTCTTTCTTTCAACGACTCGGGGGTCGTGTCGAAACTGTAGCACAGTGACTCAAGAGAGTCGTACTCGTCGTCGCGCAGCAGCATGTTCACCGCCGACACGAGCATTGCCGGGTCATCTGGTAGTCTGTCCATAGCCAAATCGTTTTGTTTTCACGTGCAAAGTTATGCTTTTTCTTCGACCCAGCCAAGCATTTCACTCATATTATCCTTCTTCATCCGTCAACACCCTATCAACACGTTGGAGGGACGCCACCTTCCCTGTTTTTACCGCCAACTGACACCGCGGAACGAAAAAACGGAGCAAAACAGACTTTGGTGTCATTTTTTGCTGTAACTTTGCACAGTTATACGTCTCCCCCTGTGGGAGACCTACAAGAGAACGATATGGAAACAGGACAGAAAGAAGTGAACGGCAGTGTCTCCAAAGGAGTGATGCTGGTTTGGATATTCGTGTTGTGCGCCATCATGGCGGGAGTGGGAGCGGTGTTCTCTATCTCACGGGGATGGTTCGGCAACATACCCGACATAGAGGAACTGCAAAACCCGATAAACAAATACGCCTCGCGCGTCTACTCCGACGACGGGGTTCTGCTCGGCACATGGAGCTACGCGAGCCAGAACCGAGTGATGGTACCCTACGACTCCATACCCGAAGACCTCGTGAAGGCTCTCGTAGCCACCGAGGACGAGCGGTTCTATGAACATTCGGGAATCGACATAAGGGCGTTGGGACGCGCCGTGGTGAAACGCCTCATCATGGGCGACAAGTCGGCCGGAGGCGGCAGCACCATCACCCAGCAGTTGGCGAAGCAACTATACACCGACGTGGCGCAGACCGCCCGCGGACGTATCATGCAGAAACCTATAGAGTGGTACATTGCGGTGCAACTGGAGAAGTACTACACCAAGGAGGAGATTATAGCCATGTACCTCAACCAGTTCGACTTCCTCTACAACGCCGTGGGAATAAAGAACGCGGCGAAGACCTATTTCGGCAAGTCGCAGTACGACCTCAACCTGAACGAGTGCGCCACCCTCGTGGGCATGTGCAAGAACCCGTCCTACTTCAACCCCATACGCGCCAACGAGGTGTGCCGCCAGAGGCGCAACGTGGTGTTGCAGCAGATGTACAAGGTGGGCTACATATCCAAGGAGACCCTCGACGAAACCAGCGCGGAGCCGATTGACGTGACCCGCTTCAAGATACACAACCAGAACGAAGGGAAAGTACCGTACGTGCGCGAGTACCTCCGCCGCATCATGATGGCGGACGAGCCTCAGCGGAGCGACTACGCCTCATGGAACTACCAGGGGTACTACGACGACTCGCTGGCTTGGGAGACCGACCCGCTGTACGGATGGTGCAAGAAGAACAAGAAGAAGAACGGCGACTACTACAACATATACACCGACGGACTGAAGGTGTACACGACCATCGACACACGGATGCAAGAGTACGCGGAACAAGCCGCGCGCAACCATGTGGCGAGGTACCTCCAGCCTGCGTTCGACGGACTCAGGCACAGATACCCCACCTTCCCCTACATCGGGGTGAGTCAGGCGAAGATGAACTCGCTCGTAAAGCGGGCCATGAGGCAGAGCGAGCGTTACCGTGTGCTGAAGGAGTGCGGAGCCACCGACGAGGAAATAGAGCGGTCGTTCAACACCAAGGTGAGCATGACCGTGGTGAAGTTCGAGAAGGACGGCACATGCACAGAGGTGGAGACCGAGATGACACCGCGCGACTCCATACTCTACTACAAGAAATTCCTGCGCACAGCCATGATGGCGATGGATCCGCAGACAGGATACGTGAGAGCCTACGTGGGAGGACTCAACTTCAAGCACTTCCAGTACGACAACGTGATGGGCGGAGGTCGCCGTCAGGTGGGTTCCACCATCAAGCCCTACCTCTACTCACTTGCGGTACTGAACGGATGGACTCCGTGTGACACCATCAGCACGGCACAGTTCTCCGCCGGTGGCTGGACACCGAGAGGCGGTGTGGGCGGCAACCGCACACTGGCCTCAGCCCTCGCCTCGTCAAGCAACCAGGCGAGCGCGCGACTCATCAACCAGTTGCGCCCACAGAACTTCATCAATATGCTGCGCCAGTTCGGCATCAGGACACAGTCCATGAACCCCGACCTCTCGCTCTGCCTCGGCACGTGCGACATCAGTGTGGGCGAGATGGTAAGCGGATACACCACCTTCGCCAACCAGGGACTGCGCACGGCCCCACTGCTCGTGTCCAAGATTGAGGACGCGGACGGCAATGTGATAGCCACATTCACTCCACGCACCCACGAGGTACTGTCTCCGGAGAACGCCTACCAGATGGTAACGATGCTCCGGGGTGTGATAAACAGTGGAACAGGACGCGCGCTGCGGTCCACTATTCACGCGGACATGGGAGGCAAGACCGGTACTACCAACTCGCACGCCGACTCCTGGTTCATGGGCTTCACCCCACGGCTGGTGGTGGGCGTATGGGTAGGAGGCGACGACCGCGACATCCACTTCGACTCCATGGGCTACGGACAGGGAGCGAGGGCCGCACTGCCTGTGTACCAGAAGTTCATGAACTGCGTGTACCGTGACGGACGGTTCGGAATCAACCAGGAACAGAAGTTCGTGGAACCCGAGAATTTCGACCCCTGCTACGACAAGCTCGACAACCTCCGATCACTTGAAGAGATTCCAGTGGACGAGGAGGTGGACGAGTCAGAGAACCAGATAGACGAGGCTTTCCAATAACAATAAGGTATATAGACATGAGATTCATAGGTATCATTCCGGCGCGTTACGCCTCCACCCGGTTTCCTGCCAAGCCACTGGCGGTACTGGGCGGCAAGAAGGTCGTGGAGCGTGTGTACAGACAAGTGGAGGGAGTGTTGGACGACGTGATGGTAGCCACAGACGACGACCGGATAGAGACAGCCGTCAGTTCCTTCGGAGGCAATGTGATAATGACCAGTACAGCCCACCGCAGCGGTACAGACAGAGTACACGAGGCACTGGAGAAATGGTTGGAGATGAACCCGCAGGTCAGTGCCGATGACCTTGTGGTGGTCAACATACAGGGCGACGAGCCGTTCATACAGAAAGAGCAACTGGAGACAGTACGATCCTGCTTCGATGACCCTACGGTGGACATAGCCACACTGGTGAAGCCCTTCACCGAAGCCGACGGACTCGCGGCACTGGAGAACCCGAACTCCCCCAAGGTGGTGGTCAACAGACGGATGGAAGCCCTCTACTTCTCACGCAGTGTCATTCCGTTCATGCGTGGAGTGGAGAAAGACAAATGGTTGGGCAGCCACACCTATTACAAGCACATAGGACTTTACGCCTACCGTGCCGGGGTGCTGCGCCAGATAACCGCCCTGCCCCAGTCACCGCTGGAACTGGCTGAATCGCTGGAACAACTGCGGTGGCTTGAGAACGGTTACAAAATCAAAGTGGGAATATCCGATATAGAGACTATCGGGATAGACACGCCCGAGGACTTGCAGCGGGCAGAGGAGTTCCTCAAGTCAACGGCCGGTCACACTTCCTCATCGAAGTAGAGGAAGCGTTTGATACTTTTCTTGGGAGTCTTCTCGAACTCCTTCTCCATTACCTTGACACCCGCCACCTGCTCGTAAGCCGGCAGTTCGGTATTCACCTGCTTACGTATGCGGTCAAGTTCGTCAGCAAGCGAGTCACCGGTAAGTCCGAGTTTACCTGCCTCATCGGCATCCGGAAAAACCAAGGCGTACAGACGGGCTTTCTTCTGAATCACCACGCACTCGGCCACAAGAGGCCAACCGCAGAACTTGTCCTCCAGTTCCTCCGGATAGATGTTCTGTCCGTTGGGTCCGAGCAGCATGTTCTTCGAACGTCCACGTATATATATGGTTCCGTCCGCCTCCATCACACCGAGGTCGCCAGTGTGATACCAGCCGTCAGCCAAAGCCTGTTCAGTAGCCTCCGGGTTCTTATAGTAGCCCAGCATCACGTTGTCGCCCCTCACAAGAATCTCGCCAACGACCGTCGCCGGGTCTTCGCTGTCAATCCTCACCTCCATCCGTTCAATCGGTTTTCCGCAACTTCCCTTCTTGAAGTCGCACCAATGGTCGTATGCGATGAGCGGAGCGCACTCGGTAGTGCCGTAACCCACAGTATAGTGGAATCCCAGTTGCTTCAGCATGTCCTCCACATCCTCCGACAGGGCCGCGCCACCGATGATGACCTGGAAGAAACGGCCTCCGAAAGCCTTTGTGAGTTTGCCGCACACCTGCCGCCGGATGAAACCGCCAAGCACAGGCACATGGAGCATGAACCGCACTGACGGCTTGTTGAGCTTAGGCATCACCGCCCTACGAATTATCTTCTCTATGATAAGCGGCACGGATATGACGATGGAGGGACGAATGTCGGCGAACGCCTTGAATATGATGGTAGGCGACAGTTTGGTGAGGAAATGGATGTGCATACCCAGACAGATCTCGCTGAGAATCTCGAACGCCAGTCCGTACATGTGGGCCATCGGCAGGATGCTCACCACCGAACCCTTGCCGTGCATGGATATCTTGTCGCCCAGACGGTCGATGGCAAACCGCACGTTGCCCCACAGGTTCTTCTGTGAGAGCATAACGCCCTTCGACTTGCCTGTACTGCCCGAGGTATAGTTCAGTACAGCCAATACATCTCCAGCCTGTTTAACATACTGCACGTCGGACGGATCGAGTCCGTTCGGAAATCTTTGACTGAAACCTGCGTCAATGCCTCCAATCGCCTCCACGAGTGTTCCGTCGGCGGACTGCAGCACAGTGAAGTCGGCGAGGTTGACCACCCCCAGAAAACCGGGCGACTGGAAGTCCACCCCGGCTTCCTTCAGTTCCTTCCATATATTGTCGCTCACAAAGAGAAGGCGTGACTCGGAGTGGTTCACTATGTTCTGCACCTGCTCGGTCTTGAACTCGTGCAGGACAGGCACCGCCACCGCTCCGTAGGTGATGACGGCAAAGAACGCCACTGCCCATCCACTGCAGTTGCGTCCGCAGAGGGCAATCTTGTCACCCTCCTTTATCCCGGCTTCCCGGAACGCCACGTGCAGTTTCTCTATCGCCTCAGCCAGTCCGGCATAAGTGAGCGTGTCGCTCCCATAGTCCGTGAGGGCCGGATGACTCCAGTTGCTCTTCACCGACTGCTCAAAAAGCAGGTTGAAACACTTCTCTTCCTCTTTGTATTCGTACATGTAATCCACTCAATAAACGCTTTATTGTGCAAATTTAGCAATAATAAACCAATTATGGGTGCACACACGCTGGAATAATCATGTTCACTGTCATTTTTACGGCTTAGTCTGCTTTATTCTTCTCTTTCCCCGGTCTTCGCCCAGTCAACATCGGGTACACCGGCATCCGCATTGAGTTTCCTTGCCAACACGAAGAAGTAGTCGCTCAGACGGTTTATGTACGCTACCAGAGTCTCGTCCACCTTCTCGCCCGACTCCACCAGACGTATGATTTGGCGTTCCGTCCTTCTGCACACCGTCCTGCACACATGCGCATAGGCAGCAGCGCGTGTTCCTCCCGGCAATATGAAATTCTTCAGAGGGTGAAGCATCTCCTGAAGACGGTCTATCTCCACCTCCACAGCATCGACCTTATCCTCCGTCATAACCCCTGTCACACGCTCGGCACTCTCCGTGTCCGCAGTGGCAAGATAGCCCCCCACCACAAACAGGGTGTTCTGCACGTCCACGAGGAACGATTTGTCGGCCTCCTCGTCCACAAAAGTGATTAACACACCCGCATGAGAGTTGAGTTCGTCCACCATTCCATAGGTCTCAAGACGTTGGCAACTCTTGCTTATTCTCTGTCCTCCGACAAGTGATGTCTGTCCCTTGTCGCCTGTCCTTGTGTATACCTTCATAATTGTCCGGTTTTAGAAGTTATTGGTTTTCTGACCACAAAATTACGTCTATTTTCTGTAACCGCAAAGCGTTCTGACAAATATTTTCCATACAAGATTAAAGGGTGAAAGGATTTTATTCGTACCTTTGCGCCATGTTAAACATGGAATGTATCATCATACTTATACTTATCTTGCTCAACGGATTGCTGTCCATGTCGGAGATTGCGCTTGTGTCCGCACGCAAGACAAAATTCGAGAATGAGGCAAAGAAGGGCAAGAAAGCGGCTAAGACCGCACTGAAACTGAGTGAGGACCCGGACCGCTTCCTGTCGACTATACAGATAGGTATCACCCTGATAGGTATCCTTACCGGTCTTTATTCGGGCGAGACCCTCGCCGGAGACCTGTCACGTCTGCTGAGCGGCATCCCTGCCCTCAGCCCGTACGCCTTCGCCATATCCAAGACAGTCATTGTGGTTGTCGTCACCTACCTCACCCTGGTGTTCGGTGAACTGGTGCCGAAACGCATCGGTATGGGCAACCCCGAGCGCGTGTCACTGATTGTGGCGCGCCCCATGCACTTTCTGTCCGTCTGCGCCGCTCCGTTCGTGTGGCTGTTGTCCAAGAGTACATGGATCACCGTGAGGATGCTGGGACTGGACAAGGAGAACGAGTCGAAGGTGACGGAGGAGGAAATCAAGGCCATAGTCAAGGAGGGCTATCAGGACGGAGAGGTCCAGGAGGTGGAACAGGACATTGTGGAGCGTGTCTTCACACTGGGCGACCGCAGTGTGGACTCCATCATGACCCACCGTGGCGAGCTGGTGTGGCTGGACATCACGGACAGCATCGACCAGATAAAGGAAAAGGTGAAGGACAACCTGTTCGACATCTACCCCGTATCGTCAGGGAAACTGGACGACTTCTGTGGGATAGTCTACCTGAAAGACCTGTTCCTGTCCATCGACCAACCGGGATTCTCGCTTGAGAAGGTGGTCCACAAGGCGCAGTTCATCCCGGAGAACCAAAGCGTGTACGCCACACTGGAGCAGTTCAAGGTAACACGACTCAAATACGCTGTGGTCACCGACGAGTTCGGTGGGATTCAGGGTATGGTCACCCTTAAAGACATTATGGAGGGACTCGTGGGACAAGTGCCTGAACTGGGTGAGGAGCCCGACATCGTGAAGAGGGCTGACGGCACGTGGCTCTTCGACGGCCAGTACCCGTTCTATGACTTCCTCGCTTATTTCGACCATGAAGACCTGTACGCCGACCACGACTACAACACTATCAGTGGACTGATACTGGAAGAGCTGAACCGTCTGCCCAAAACCGGGGAGAAACTGAGATGGATGGATTTCGAGTTCGAGATTGTCGATATGGACGGCGCGCGCATAGACAAGGTGCTTGTGAAACAGCTTGACGGCAAGGAAGGCGACAACAGCGACACATAAAACATGCGATGTTACAGATTTAAAAGATATTGAAACACCACGTAAAGCGGCGCAAAGGCAGACTCCGTACCTTTGCACCGACATTGAAACCTCCAGTCATGGATCAATGGCTGGAGGATTTCTTTTTCTGTAACGGAAACCAAAACTGATAAATTATACTTATATGAAAAAAGGAATCGCATTGTTTTTAATCGCCGCGTTCACTGGCACAGGTATCGCCAGTGCGCAGGAGGACTACAACACCGAACGTCTGTGGTACGACAAACCTGCCGCCATCTGGCTGGAAGCCCTGCCAATCGGTAACGGACGGTTGGGCGGAATGGTTTACGGAGGCACACAGACCGACGAGCTGCAACTGAACGAGGACTCGTTCTGGAGCGGAGGTCCGCACAACAACAACAGCACCACGTCGAAGAGCAATCTGACCAACGTGCGCAACCTCATCTTCAACGGAAAGGAGAAAGAGGCGGAGGACCTCATCAACCAGACTTTCATCAAAGGGCCGCACGGCATGAAGTACCTCACGCTCGGCAGTCTGAAGATGACGCACGAGGGAATAACGGAGGGTAAGGTGTCGAACTACTACCGTGAACTGGACCTGACGACCGCCTTGTCGAACGTCACCTTTGACCATAACGGACACCACTACAGGCGTACCACCTTCGCCTCCATGCCGGACAGCATCATCGTGATGCGTCTGGAGGCGGACACTCTGAGTTCGTTCACCATCGAGCATGAAGTGCCATACACCGCAGCCTACTCCAAGGGCAACGACGGTGTGGCTGCCACCATCATCGGTGTGGAACACGAAGGTATCCTCGCCAAACTGAGGGCTTCACTGCGCTATCAGGTCGAGAGCGACGGAAAGGTAGACTACCTGGCCGGCGGCAAGGTACAGGTGACCGACTACACCTGGGCTGTGGTCTATGTGTCGGCTGCCACCAACTACGTTAACTACAAGACAGTGACAGGCAAGCAGGCCACAAAAAGTCTGTCGTACCTCAACAGCGCGCGCCAGCACGACTACAACGAACTTTTGAATCGGCACAAGGAGGCGTACCAGAAGCAGTACAACCGTGTACACCTCAACCTGCCGTCAGTGGCTGACAACGCAAAACTCACCACAGTGGACCGACTGGACAAGTTCTCAGGAAGTACCGACTGGGGTATGGTGGCGCTGCTCTTCAACTATGGACGTTACCTTCTCATCTCATCATCACAGGCAGGAGGCCAGGCGGCAAACCTGCAAGGACTGTGGAACGACAAGAAGGACGCTCCGTGGGACTCCAAATACACTATCAACATCAATGCGGAGATGAACTACTGGCCGTCTGAGGTATGTAACCTCACGGAGACCAACGTGCCGTTCTTCGAGATGATACAAGACCTGAGCGAGACCGGAGCCAAGACAGCGGAAACTATGTATGGCTGTGGAGGTTGGGTAGCCCACCACAACACCGACCTGTGGCGTGTGGCAGGACCAGTGGACGGAGCCTACTGGGGCATGTATCCCAACGGAGGCGCATGGCTCGCCACCCACCTGTGGCAGCACTACCTCTATACAGGCGACACGGACTTCCTGCGCCAGTGGTATCCTGTCATCAAGGGAACCGCCGACTTCTACCTCGACTTCATGGTGCCGCATCCTGGCTATAACAACTGGCTCGTGGTCGCCCCGTCAGTAAGTCCCGAGCAGGGGCCAGCCGGTAAGTCTACCTCCATCACCGCCGGTTGCACCATGGACAACCAGATTGTGTTCGACGCACTGTCCAACACCATGAAAGCGGCACAGATTCTGGGTGAGGACACCGCCTACATCAACCGTCTGTCCGCCACCCTCGACCAGATTCCGCCGATGCAGATAGGAAGCAGGAAACAGTTGCAGGAATGGCTCATCGACGCTGACGGCGACGACAAGCACCACCGCCACATATCCCACCTCTACGGACTGTTCCCGTCCAACCAAATATCCCCCTACAGCCACAACGATCTTTTCGCCGCAGCCAAGCAGACACTTACCGACCGTGGCGACGAGGCTACAGGATGGAGCCTCGGGTGGAAGATATGCTTCTGGGCGCGTATGCTCGACGGCAACCACACCCTTACCATCATCAAGAACATGCTGAAGTTGCTGCCGGACGAGAATTCCGCCAGCCAGTACCCCAACGGCCGCACATTCCCCAACCTCTTCGACGCGCATCCGCCGTTCCAGATTGACGGAAACTTCGGGGCGACAGCAGGTATCGCCGAGATGCTCTTGCAGAGCCACGACGGAGCCGTACATCTCTTGCCGGCCCTGCCTACCGGTTGGAAGAGCGGCAGTGTGAGCGGACTGAAGTCACGCGGAGGCTTCGAGGTGGACATGGAGTGGCGTGGAGCCGCGTTGTACGCAGCCACACTGAAGTCAACTATTGGAGGCGTGGCGCGTATCCGGTCGTATGTGGAACTGGAAGGCGACGGTCTGAAGGAGGCTGAGGGCGACTGCCCTAACCCACTCTACGCACCGGCGCAGATTAAGGACCCACTGATTTCAAAGAGTCTCACCGCCGCACCAAAGGCACTGTTGAAGAAGGTGTATGAATACGACGTGCAGACTGTTCCTGGTGGCGTGTACCACTTCTACAAGAAAGGCACTGTGGGAATCAACGGCACGACGGCGGACAACAAGGTCTACAGTATGGCAAGCTATGACCTGCAGGGCCGCCCTGCCACAAAAGCCACCAAGGGCATAGTAATTGAGAGAGAGACAAACAACGGAGAAACGAGATACAACAAGATTCTTAAACACTGATATATAATGAACAGAATATTATCCACTATACTTGTGCTGTGTGCTACTTTGATGGCTAACGCGGCGAAATTCGACGAGACAGTCACCATCACCATAAACGGCGAGACTCGTGAGTACTGGCTTTATGTGCCTGACAAGGTGTCCGACAACGCACCGCTGGTCCTTTCACTGCACGGCGCTGGAGGACACGACTACGACAAGAGTCCGTTCCGTACTGACGCTGCCGACCTTGCAAAATACATCGTCGCCTACCCACAGGGGAAGATGACCACCTTCCCCGGACTGGGAGGGGCGCAGAACTACGGTTGGAGCGCCTATGGCGAGGAGAACTTCGACACCGAGTTCCTCAAGGCAGTAATCGAGGATGTGGCTTCCAAATACATTATCGACCGCAAGCGCATCTACTGTTGCGGTTTCTCCAACGGTGGCATGATGACATACGTGATGGCCAACACATGCAGCAACATCTTCGCCGCATACGCGTCCATCAGCGGATACCCGATCAACGAGTTCCACCTGCACCACACTGGCGGCCGTCCCGTACCGTTCCTCCATATCCACGGCAAGGAGGACGACTTCGTGAGGTACTCGCTCGTGGACAACGTCATCGACAACATAGTGGCGCGCAACGGAGCCAACCCAGTACCGAAGAAGACAACCAGAGCGGACAAGTACAACAAGAGTGTCTATGCGGCCGGCGACGGCGGTTTCCCTGTCATCTTCTATGAGATTGACGGAATGGGACACAATGACTTCACCGACAAGACCGAACTGGGCAGTTCCGCCCTTACTATGTGGAAGTTCTTCAGTCAGTACACCCTCGACAGTAAGTGTGACAGCACCCTTAAATGGAGTCCCCGCATCGAGACAGAGGGCTTCGACCCCACTGCACACGGTTTCGTGATGAACCAGGGGAACACCATACTGCAGTTTGGCGGTGACCAGAACACCTCTGCCAACCAGAACGTGTACCGTTCACTCCAGTTTACAGACGGAGACTATAAGTTGGGATTCCACGCAGAGGCTACTGAAGACACCAAAATCACAGTGAAACTCAGGAAACTCAGCGGCAACAAGCGCACGGTACTTAACGAAACGTTGACGGTGGACGGTGACGTGACCCTTCCGTTCAGTGTCACCGACGGATGGGGCGAATACCAACTGACAGTGACAAGGGTTTCCGGTGGAAACGACATTAAGATAAGCAATCTGCTGATACGCAGTGCCAGCGATGACGCTACCGGACTTACGTTATTACGCGGAGACAACAACTCCCTTAGTGACGACGACACCAGGGTGTTTTGTCTCCAGGGCCAATACGTGGGCGACGTGTCCCAATGGCAAACGTTTCCCAAAGGCATTTACATCGTTGGAGGTCAGAAGGTTCTGAAGTTCTGAGGCGAGGGTCGTCAGCAGTGGGTCAACTGACAGTAAGGGTCGAGCTGTCCGGGAAGTCCTTCCAACGGTATCCGTAGATGTCGTAACAGTCGTTCACTATGACAAACACGTTGGGGTCGATTTCCGAGATACACTTGGTTATGATGTCCACCTCCTGCTGACGCACCACCATCATGAGCGTGTCCTTCTCGTGCCGTGTATACAGTCCGCTACTTTTCAGCACTGTGGCGGTACGATCGAGACGTTTGAGGATGAAATCCTGCATCCGCTTGGAATCCGACTCAGTGACGATGAACAACAGTTTGGTGTTCTTGCTTCCGGAGATGACGTACGAGATGGTTTTCGACGTGATGTAGATGCAGATGAGGGAGTAGCCTGAGAGCAGCCAACTGTGTTCGCTTGGCGAGTCAGTGCCGAGTCCCATGCCTATCACCAGCAGACCGAAGAGAACCACGACACCGTCGGTAGCCATCAGAGCGTTGGCGAACTTCACGTGGCAGTACTTCCGTATTATCATCGCCACGATGTCCGACCCTCCTGACGTGGCGTTGCAGCGGAAGATGATTCCCTCGCCCACTCCCACCAGTACCGGACCGAGTACGGACGCGAGTATGAGGTCATCGGACAAGTCGAGGTAACCGCCGCAAAGCGCGGAGGAGTCGAGGTTGCGCAGCGCCGTCGCGTCGGGATAGGCGAGAGACGACAGAAGGTTCATCAGGAAAGGGGTGACAAGCGTCGCCACCAGTGTCTTTATACCGATTGACTTGCCGAGCAGCAGGTACGACATCACAAGCAGCGGAACGGCAATCATGTAGCCGAACGTACCCACCTGAATGTGGGGAAACAGCGAGTGCAACACTATACTTGTACCGAACACGCCTCCCGGCACCAGTTTGTAAGGATTGATGAAGAACACGAACGCCACCGACACTATGAAGCAGCCGATGACGATTCCCACGTAGTCGAGAACCTGTTTTCTCATATCTTGTCTGTTGATGTGTGATTCAAAAGAGTGCGGTCTACCACAGGTTGTGGTCAGACCGCACATTTATTTTACTGACTGCAGTTATTTCTCAAACATGTAAAGGAAGGTGGCGATACCTTCAAGGGCAGGCTTGCGCTCACCGTCAATCTCAAGTTTGAACTTGATTTCCACCTTGGCTGTGCCACGGAGGTTGGCGATGTTGTGCAGCATGGCGGACAGACGCACACGCTTGCCCACCAGCACCGGAATGCCGAACTTCATCTTGTCCATACCATAGTTCACGAGCATCTTGATGTTCTTCGCCTCGATAATCTGCTCATAGAGGTATGGAAGAAGCGAGAGGGTCAGATAACCGTGCGCGATGGTGGACTTGTACGGACTTTCGGTCTTTGCCCTCTCCACGTCTACATGTATCCACTGATGGTCGAGCGTCGCGTCCGCAAAAAGGTTGATACGCTCTTGAGTGATCTCCAACCAGTCTGACTGCCCCAGTTCCTTACCGAGGTAGGCAGCAAACTCATCGTATGAACTAACAGTAATCAATGCCATAATCCAAAATTTATTGTATTTTACGTGCAAAGGTACAAAATATCGCACAAACACGAGCGTCTGACACATACTTATTTTTGAAAAAGATGTGTTTATCGTGTCACCACTGAATTAAGGATTATTTTTTTTGTACCTTTGTAACCTCAATCATTTACCCGACATGACTCTTTCAGTTCTTATCCCGTCATACAACTACGACTGCTCGGTGCTGGTAGCGGCACTGAAGGGACAGTGTGACGCATGTGGGGTGGACTACGAGATAGTGGTGGCGGACGACGGGTCGGACCGACCTGTGTGGAGGGACGTTGAGCGGACGGTTGGCGGACTCACCCACTGCCGGTTCATTCGCAGGGACATGAATGTGGGCAGAAGCCGTATACGGAATTTCCTCGCGTCGGAGGCGGGAGGGAGACTGCTGCTGTTCATGGACCAGGACGGCAAGGTGGTGAGGGACGACTTCGTACAGAGGTATCTGGATGCCGCGGAAAACCACGATGTGGTCTGCGGAGGAATCATCCACCCGGAGGAAGCCCCGTCGGCAGACCGGTCGTTGCGTTACAGGTACGAGAAGGACTATGAAAACCGGCTAACACAGTTGACCGGGCGCGGACAGCAGCCGGGCAGGAGCAGTTCGGTGGACATCAACAAGTTCCGTTCCTTCTGTTTCCTTGTGAGTCGTGAGGTGGCTGAGACCGTGGCCATGGACGGGCGGTTCGGCAAGTACGGCTACGAGGACGTGAAATACGGTATCGACCTGCACCGCGCGGGATACGAGGTCCACCACATCGACAACCCTCTGATGAACGACGAGATTGAGACTAACCCCCACTTCGTGAGGAAGACAGAGACGGCGCTCGAGAACCTGCGCAGGTTCAAAGCGGAACTGAAGGGACACGTGACCGTACTCGACCGCGCGGAACAACTGCGGCGCATGGGACTGACACCCTTACTGCGTCTCGTCAGTGCCGTCTGTCTGAAACCGCTGCGGCGCAACCTCTGTGGCAGTCGCCCTGCGGTGCGACTGTTCAATCTGTATAAACTCCTTTATTATATAAGTATCGACGATGACTGAAAGCGGAAAGTTGAAAGTGGGACGCGCCTCGGCAGGAAGCGGCAAGACGTTCACCCTGACACTCGAATACCTGACCCTGCTCGTGGAGAATCCCGACAACTACAGGCACATCCTTGCCGTGACCTTCACCAACAAGGCTACGGCTGAGATGAAGAGCCGTATCATAGAGACTCTGTACAAGGTGGCTACAGGAGATCCAAGTGCCAGGATATTCGAGGAGAAACTGCAAGGCAAGACCGGACAGGGGCAGACCGTCGTGCGCGACCGATGCCGCCTCGCCCTGTCGAAGATTCTGCACGACTACAGCCATTTCCGCATAGAGACCATCGACTCCTTCTTCCAAAGCATAATACGTGACCTTGCGAGGGAACTCAACCTCACGGCCAACCTTAACGTTGACCTCAACAGTGATGAGGCCCTCGAAGAGGCGGTGGCGCAGATGATAGAGAGGATGAAGGAGGGGGACGAGGTGTACAATGCGGTGCTGGCGTATGTGGAGGACAACCTCGAAGCGGAAAACAAGAATTGGAAGATTGACGCGGAGGTGACGGAGTTCAGTCGGAACATCTTCAACGAGAACTACCTGAAGGAGGAGAAGAACATCAACGAACTGACTGGCGAACCGGGATTCTACAGCCGTTACAAGCAGTCGCTCTACGCCGAGAGGGACAGGATTGACAGTCTGCGGAAAGACAACGCGCTACAGTTCGTGGACTATTGCGACGGACACGGCTTCGGGGCGGAGGACTTCGTAAGGGGCAGAAGCGGAGTATACGCGTTCCTTCCTAAGATAGCGGACGGAAACATGACAGGATCTGTACCCAAGGCGCTGAAAGACGACCATGGCGCGCCGTGGATGAAAGACAGTGGGCTGGACAGTGAACACCAGCCGTACTACCTGCAGTTGTTTGACAACGAGATGGCCCTGCGCAGGAAGAGGAACACCGTGGACACCATCCTTCAATACGTGAACCAGATGAGTCTGCTGAACAAGGTGGACACGACTCTGCGCCAACTGAACAAGGAGAAGAACCGCTTTATCCTTGCCGACACAGCCCACAAGCTCAATGACATCATAAGCGACAACGACATACCCTTCATCTACGAGAAGGCCGCCTCGTCGTTCCGCTACATCATGATTGACGAGTTCCAGGATACCAGTGAACTGCAATGGAAGAACTTCATACCGCTCATCAAGGAATGTATCTCCGGCGGACACACGTGCCTCATCGTGGGCGACGTGAAGCAGAGCATCTACAGATGGAGGAACAGCGACTGGGCAATACTCAACAACATCAACACCGACAAGAACTTCAGTGCCATGGTCGAGGAGGAGGAGATGCGGAAAGCGCTCGACACCAACCACCGCAGCGACGGCAACATAGTGGAATTCAACAACTGGTTCTTCAGTGAGGCGGGCAGGGAGACCGCGCGCCACTTCACTGGCCAGTTCGGGGAAAGCGGACTCACAGAGACCATCCGCCTGGCCTACAATGAGGTGAAGCAGAAGATAAGGAAGGGACACGAAGGCAAGGGTTATGTGGAGGTCATTGACGTAAACGACACGGAACGGCCCGATGACGGCGGGGAGCTGACGAAGGAGAAATACCGGCAACATGTGTTGGAACTGTTGGGAGAGACACTGACAGGGCTGTACGGACAGGGTGTGGAGGAGGGCGACATCGCCATCCTCACACGCTACAACAGTGAGCTGCAACTCATATCCAAGTACCTGAAGCGGCAGTTCAAGGGCATCAACATCGTAAGCAACGAGGCGTACAGGCTCGACTCGTCCGAGGCGGTGCGACTCATCGTGGCAGCCATGAGGGTGATTGCCGGCTACGACAGCGACGCTTACAGACAGGGACGGAAGCCGTTCAATATGTTTCTCTGTGCCACACTGGCGTATGAATACCAGACGGCCGTGATGCACAGCCACTACCCCATCGACCGTTTCTATCAGGCGGAAGACCGGGAACTGTACGGTCTGCTGCCCGACAGTTTCATAGGCAGTATCAGTGAACTGCAGACACTCCCACTCT
Organism: Candidatus Methanomethylophilaceae archaeon; assembly: GCA_963594655.1. GTDB lineage: Bacteria > Bacteroidota > Bacteroidia > Bacteroidales > Bacteroidaceae > Colivivens. Next base: position 8,356 of record CAVBFD010000026.1, on the reverse strand, counting down.
ACGAGCTGTGCGAACGGATATACAGTCTGTTCACGCTCGACCGGCTTGACGGCCAGTCCGCCTACCTCTTCTATTTCATGGATCAGGTGGCTGCCTTCGCCAAGGACAACAGTGCGGACATCGACAGTTTCACTCAGTACTGGGACGACCGTCTCTACTGCCAGACCATACCCGCAGGGGAGACCGAGGGACTTCACATGATGACCATACACAAGTCCAAGGGACTGGAGTTCCACACAGTCATCATACCCTTCTGCGACTGGAGCATGGAAATCAAGAACCCAGTCATCTGGTGCAGGTCGGCAGAAGAGGGACAACTGCCTGTCATCCCTGTGAAGTGCAGGAAAACCACAGGCGAGACCGACTTCAGCCATGATTACGAGGAGGAGGTCATGAAGAACTATGTGGACAACCAGAACCTGCTCTATGTGGCGTTCACACGAGCCTCGCACAACCTCATCATCATGACAGGCAACGCCAAGGAGGAGAAGGAGAAAAAGGACAGGGACAGTGGCTACACCGTGTATAATGTCATAAAGAACACCATCGGAGACCGGGTTCAGTTTCCCGTCGGTGAGGTTGTACGGCATAAGGAGGAGGCTGCGGGCGGAGAGGACGGCAACTCCGACATACGTGTCAGGTTCGTGAATACAGGCAAGGCGCCTGTGTTCCGACAGTCCAACCGGTCGCGCGAGTTCATCTCGGACGAGGACGGACCGGACGACGAGACCCACTCGTACATCAAGAAGGGACTGGTGGTCCACAAGGTGTTCTCAATGATAAACAGCAAGGACGACATCGACAGGGTGCTGAGGCAACTCGACCAGGAGGGGGTGATGGAAGACCGCGCGTTCCGCGACTGCATAGATCGCGCCGTCGGCGAGGCAATGGCGGACGACCGTATAAGGGAATGGTTCTCGCCACGATGGAAAGTGATTAACGAGCGCGACATAGTGACAGGGACAGACGGCCTGACGCAGACCAGACGGCCGGACAGGGTGATATACGATGACAGGCACACCATCGTCATCGACTACAAGACAGGAAACCGCAGCGCGGCGCACCGCCAACAGGTGAGGGACTACATGAAGCTGCTCACCGGCATGGGCATGCCCGGAGTGGAAGGATACATCTGGTATATGAAGTACAATGAAGTGGAACGAATCGAAGACAACGTATGAAGACATTCCTTGAATTTGTGGCGGAAGACCTGTCAGGCATCGCCAGAGACCGTCACGACGGACAACTGAGGGACATGACCGTCATCTTCCCCAACAAACGGGCGAGCCTGTTTCTCAACCAGCAGATTACGAAATACATGAACCCTCCGTTCTGGACTCCGCGCTACTCCACCATAAGCGAACTGTTCCAGTCATTGGGCGGTCTCACCGTAGCCGACCCCGTACTCCTCGTCTATTACCTCTACAAGGCGTACACAAGTGTGACTGGGAAGAGCGAGACGTTCGACCAGTTCTACTCATGGGGAGAGGTGCTGTTGAATGACTTTGAGGACATCGACAACAACATGGTGGATGCCGGGAAGTTGTTTGTCAACATAACCGACCTTGAAGCGTTGAGCAACTTCGACTATATAGATAAGGATCAGGAGGAAGCCATAAGGAGACTGTTCGACAGTTTCAGTACGGAGACGACCACCGAACTCCACCGGCGTTATCTGGAGATGTGGAACAAGATGCCGCAAATCTACCACACGTTCAGGTCCATGCTGCGGAAGGACAAATACGCCTACTCCGGAATGTTGAAGCGTGAGGTGGCGGAGAAGATACGGAAAGGACAACTGGACGATGACAACCTGCGGACACTCGACACTGACTTCCGCCATCCGTACGTCGTGGGTTTCAATGTACTCAACGAGACCGAGAAGACCCTGTTCAAGTACCTGAAGGACTCTTACGGAGCCACCTTCTACTGGGACTACGACGAGGGGTACACCCAGTCGGGAACCGTCTTCGAAGCCGGTTCGTTCATCAGCGACAACATCAAGTTGCTTGGCAACCGTCTGGCAGGGAAGGACATCTACGACAACCTTCGGAAAGACAAGACCATACGGTTCGTGTCGTCCCCCACCGACAATGCGCAGTGCAGTTACGCCGGCACATGGTTGAGTGACACCCTGACCGCAGGGAGTCCGCTCAACCGCACGGCTGTGGTGCTGTGCGACGAGCATTTGCTGCAGCCACTGCTCCACTCCATTCCCGACACCTACGCCGACGGACTGTCCACGGAACTGAACATCACCATGGGCTACCCCATGCAGGAGACACCTGTGGCAGGTTTCGTCATGGCACTGCTCGAACTGGTGTTCCGGGGATGGAAACCAAAGACAGGAGGGACACCGGTAGGCCGGTGGAGGTACACCTACGTGGACAAAGTGTTGAAACACCCCTACCTGTTGATGATGAACCGGAGGGACGCGATCTCGCTACTTGCTGACTTCAAGAAGAACAACAACACGTTTCCCCATCAGGACGCTTTCAAGGGAGAGTTCATCGAAGACGTGTTCAGAGATCCGTCATCGTCAGTCCAAGACAACATAAGGCACATAGCGGAACTGGTGAAGGCTGTGGCGCAAAAGATGGCGCAGCAACCCGGGGACAACGCGCTCTACTCCGAGTCGGTATACAACGCATGGACCATACTCAACCGTTTCCACGACCTCATCGACCGTCACGACCTCACGTTCGACACTCCCGAGACCCTCATACGGCTCGTGCGCCAGGCCATCGCCTCCAGAAGCATAGCGTTCCACGGAGAACCGGCTGTGGGAGTGCAGGTGATGGGAATACTGGAGACACGCAACCTCGACTTCGACAACATCATCATGCTGTCCACCGGCGAGGGTATGCTGCCCAAGGCGGGACACTCCACGTCGTTCATCCTCAACTTCCTGCGCGAGGCGCACGGAATGACGACAGTGAAGCGGCAGACGAGTCTCTACGCCTATTACTTCTACCGTCTTTTGCAACGCGCCGAAAACGTGACACTGGTGTACAACTCCTCTACCGACGGACTCAACAAGGGGGAGATGAGCCGGTTCATGATGCAACTCAAATACGAAGGCGGAAGCATCCTGTCGGACTCCACACGGATACAGGAGTTCTGTCTGGTAGCGGATGAGGACAGTGGCACAGACGACACCGACAAGGAGGGGGACGACGAGAGGACCGACACGGGACTCCTTGCCGTGGACAAGTCCGCAGAGTCTGTCGGCAAGGGACTCGATGACATAGAGAGACTGTCACCGTCCGCACTGAACACCTACATGGCGTGTCAGTTGCAGTTCTACCTTGGCAGGGTGTGCGGTTTCCGTGAGGATGACGAGATCAACGAGAATGTAGCGGACAATGTATTCGGCAGCATCTTCCACCGCGCGATGGAATACTTCTACCTGCCGTTCACGGGACAGGTGCTGGACTCCGGGTTCTTCAACCGGTTTGTGCGTACCGACGCAGAGGGCAAGGCACACACGACCAAGGAAGGCGAGTTCACCATACGCCGCTGTGTGGACCGCGCCTTTGCCTCGGAGATGTTGAAGGTGGAGGAGAAGGAAGTGATGAGGGACAAGTTCGAGTTGGAACTGAACGGGTCGCAGTTGTTGAACCACAAGGTGATATCCAAGTACGTGAAAAAACAGATTGCCAGCGACTCCAGATGCGTGCCTCTCACCATACACGAGCAGGAGAGGGAGCATTACGTGAATGTGTCCTTCCCCGATGCCGACAGCACACGTGCCGTTCAGTTGGGCGGAATCATAGACAGGGTGGACAGCGCGACCGTAGACGGCACACGGCACTGCCGCATAGCGGACTACAAGACCTCATCCTCTCCGCAGTCCACCGCCTCCGTAGAGTCACTGTTCCTGCCGGCGAAGAACCGCGCCAGCCACATCTTCCAGACCTTCTACTACAGTGAGGTCATGATGCGCTGCATGGAGAGGGACGGCAAGGACCTCCCTGCCCTGTCCCCCACCCTGCTCTACATCAAACTGAAGAGAAAGGAGGCGGACTCAGTGGTCAAGATAGGCAAAGATCCGGTGACTGACTACCAGTCGCAGTGTCACGACGAGTACAGCAAACGGATCAAACACCTGCTCACCGAGGTCTTCGACCGCACAGGACAGTTCGTCCAGAACGACACGGACGACCATTGCAAGTTCTGTCCGTTCAAGATGCTGTGCGGCAAGGAACACCAGGTTTTCAGTTACAGATGAGGAATAATGGTGGCTTATAGCCACAAACAAAGCATCGTTTTGCTCCTCCATTTTGTTGTTTCAATAATAATTCGTACCTTTGCACCGACAAATCGGCAGCAAGATAAAGCCGACACACAACTATTAACTGACAACATGTAATCTAACACACTAATAACTAAACTACAAGAACTATGTTTATCAAACGAATTTTCATGGTTGTGACAACCATGGTACTGGTGGCCACAATGGCCGCGCGCGACGTGTATCTGTTTTCTTATTTCCGTGGCGAACGCAGCGGACTGCATTTGGCGTACAGCTACGACGGACTTACATGGACGGCGCTGAACAACAACAGTCCGTTCCTCGTCCCCACCGTGGGCAAGGACAAGCTGATGCGCGACCCCAGCATAGTGCAGGGACCTGACGGCACGTTCCACATGGTGTGGACATCCAGCTGGTACGACCGCATCATCGGCTACGCCTCATCGAAGGACCTGATACACTGGAGCGACCAGAAGGCGATACCTGTGATGGCGGACGAGCCTGAAGCCAAGAACTCATGGGCACCGGAGTTGTTCTACGACTCACCGTCCAAGACCTTCTACATCTTTTGGGCTACCACCATACCTGGAAGACACTCCCCAGTAGCCTCAACCGAGGATGAGGCACAGTGGAACCACCGCATCTACTACTGCACCACCAAGGACTTCAAGAAGTTCTCAAAGACAAAGATGTTCTTCAACCCGGACTTCAACGCCATCGACGCGGCCATAGCCAAAGACCCTAAGACAGGCGAACTGATTATGGTTGTCAAGAACGAGAACTCACTGCCGGCGGAGAAGAACATCCGTGTGACGCGCACAAACAACATAAGGAAAGGATTCCCCACTGAGGTGTCAGCGTCCATCACTGGCGATTACTGGGCAGAAGGACCCGCTCCGTTGTTCGTGGGCGACACCCTGTATGTCTATTTCGACAAGTACCGTGACGGACGGTACGGAGCGGTACGCAGTACCGACCACGGACACACATGGACCGACGTGAGCGACCAAGTCCACTTCCCGCGCGGCACACGCCACGGCACTGCCTTCCGCGTCGACGAGAGTTACCTGCAGGCACTCCTTGACAATGAAGTGCCTTTCGGGAAACCGGTCACATGGGACAGGCACAGCCTCATTATCGGAGGTCAGCGTGTAGCTGGCGTGATGGGCGAGGTACACTATTCACGCATACCTGCCGGCGAGTGGAAACACGAAGTGCGCAAGATAAAGGAAGGCGGAGTAACCATGATTGCGCTCTACGTCTTCTGGAACCACATCGAGGAGATTGAAGGACAGTTCGACTGGAGCGGTCAACGCAACCTGCGCGGCTTCCTTGAGGTATGCAAGGAAGAGGGACTGCCTGTGGTGTTGCGCATGGGACCGTTCTGCCACGGAGAGGCACGTAACGGCGGCATACCCGACTGGGTAATCCGGTCGGGATGCAGGACACGGTCTGAAGACGCGCGGTTTCTCAGCTACACCGAACGGTTTTACAGACAGATATTCACGCAAGTGCAGGGACTGCAGTGGAAGGACGGCGGTCCTGTCATAGCGGCTCAGTTCGACAACGAGTTCGGTGGCCGTTCATCTTACCTGTTGGCACTGAAGCGCATCGCAAACAACATTGGCATCGACCTGCCCTTCTACACCTACACCGGGTGGCCTAAACTTGCCACACCGATGCCGTTCGGAGAGATGATTCCGCTTTATGGAGATTATGCGGACGGATTCTGGGACCGCAAACTCGACGAGGGTACAGGCAACTACTTCAAGGCATTCAACTTCCATGCGCAACGGGGCAGCGAGGCTATCGCCAGTGAGCAGTTGAAGAATGAAGGAGGGGACTCACAGGATGTGCGTCAGTACCCCTACTTCACCTGCGAACTGGGGGGAGGTATGGCACAGAGCTACCACCGCCGTATCCGCACCTACCCTATCGACGCCTACTCGATGGCTGTGGTGAAACTCGGAAGCGGATCCAACCTGTTGGGCTACTACATGTACCACGGCGGCACCAACCCCATGAGCAAGATTCCGGGCATGTACCTCAACGAGACACAGAAATGCCTCGCCACAAACTACAATGACCTACCGGTGCTGACCTACGACTTCCAAGCGCCCATAGGAGAGTTCGGACAGATAAATCCCCACTATTACATGCTGCGCAAACTACATCTCTTCATGCATGACTACGGCACTACCCTTACCCCAATGGAGACAGAGTTCACCTGCGAACAGGATATCAGGCAGAAGGACGACAGCCACCTGAGATGGAGCTACAGGTCTAAAGACGGGTCCGCCTTTGTATTCGTGAACAACTACGAGCGTTTCGGCAACCTCACGGCAAAACCGGGTGTCACGTTCAACGTGTGCGGAGTGAAATTCCCAAGCCGTCCCATAACCGTACCTGCCAACGCCGTATGTATCTTCCCTGTGAACATTGACGGAATCAAGTACGCCACAGCCCAACTTGTCGCCAAACGCAACGGTAAGATTTACCTCGAACAGATTGCCGGAATCCCCACCGAGATAGCGATGCATGACGGCAAGGTGCTGAAGAATGTCAAGGCGCAAGGAACAGCCAAGCCTGTGTACAGGAACATTTATCTTTTGGACAGCGAGACAGCAGGTAAGTTATTTCTTGACGAGAGCGGAAAGGCTACGTCCAGTGTCAAGTGCCAGTTCACGAAAACAGGCGAGGCGGCAGGAATCCGCTCAATCACCATCGGAGCGCAGAAAGTGGCGGAAGAACCGGTTGACTCCGACTTCGACAAGGCTGCGGTCTATACCATCGACCTACCCGAAGGCATACGTGACGGACTCCTGCAGATCAACTACCGTGGAGACGTGGCAAGACTGTATGCTGACGGACAACTCATCGATGATAATTTCTACAACGGACTGCCGTTCCTGTACGGTCTGTGGAGACTGCCGGACGGTGTGAAGCGACTCGAACTGCGCATCCTTCCCCTACAGAAGGACATGCCTGTATACTTCCCGCGTGAAGCAGACACAACTCCAGGCGAGACCGTACAGTCCATAAACATTGTCTCAACACCTCTATAATGTAATAGGTATAGCTTCCGCAGAATAATCATCAAATTCCTTTGGTGTATACAATTCTTTTTCTTACCTTTGCGACATAAACAAAAACCTTCGTGTATGAGTACAGTTGCATTACATAGAAACCGTTTGGCAGAAGTCTTAGCCTCTTTGTCTGTTGATGACATGGCTTGGGCTTTAAAGTTTTTGACGGACAGGCTGTCATCCTGTTTAAAAGCCAAAAGTATTATGACAGAAGAAGATGCCAAAGATTTAGAACGAGCCAAGACAGAGAAATTCTTGGCTCAAGTTTGCGGAAAGTGGGAGGACGATAAAGATGCTGACGAAATGGTAAAAGACATTTATGACAGTCGGGTAAATAAGGATTATCGTGAATTGAGAAAAGGTCAGATTGCGTAAGGCTGGTACACCAATAGATGATTTAGATTTGTTGATTGGTACGACAGCCAAAGCACACGGAATGACTTTGGTAACAGAAAACATCAAGCATTTAGGTAAAATCGAGAACCTCAACATCGAGAATTGGGTGTCAAGAAATTAAGGTTCTTCCGCTTTTCGAGTTGGTAAGACAGCGATATCTTACCAACGTGAAAAGCGGAAGAATCACATAAAGCAGCTAAACTTCACTAACGCGCCAAGTACTTCCAAAAGAACGTCTTGCCGTAGTCGTGCGCAAAGAACTGCCTTTCGCCAAGAGTCGCCACTTCCGGATTGTCGGTATTACAGTAACTCTCGTCTGGACACACGAGCCGTACACCTTCTTCTCTCACAGTTACACAAAAAGAGACTGCCATATTATTCAAGGCGACAAATGACGAGAGGGAAACTATGACTATTATCAACTTGCGTTTCAACCTCCAATTTTCAAAGCACCACCGCAGCCAAAACATAAACACAACGAACAAGGCCGGCAAAGACGCGCGCATAAGAAAGTCGTTGGGATAGGTCATTTTATACAGCGGTATCAACAGCAATGTTATAACCGACGCCGTAAGAAGCCAGTCTTTACCCAACTTGCTACGCAGCAGATATACATACA
>CAVBFD010000025.1:0-33360 GCA_963594655.1 Candidatus Methanomethylophilaceae archaeon | reverse complement strand
CTTATTTAATAAGAATCTTCTTTCCGCTGTTGATGTAGATACCCTTAACGGATGGTTGACCCTGGAGCTTGCGACCGTCGATGGTGTACCATGAACAGTCTGATGTGTCTGTGTCAACATCTACAGCACCGATTTCAGTGATTGTGCCATCAGCGTCCACGAGAACTACCTGCAGGCTTGAAGGAAGAGAAATTGAACCACGTACGTTTGCCTCAGCACCACCTTCACTGCTTGCTGCCTTGTACTTCATAACCGCACGGAAAGCAGGAGTGTATGATGAACCCGGCTTCTTCATCTTGACGAACTCGCCCGGTTTGAGACCAGAGTCACCGAGATCCTTGGCAACGTAGCCGTAGATAGCAGCGTAGTCACTCCACTTAGAGTCTTCGTCATAAGTAACCTTTGAGTAAGTACCTGCGAAGGTCCACTCGTCCACTGTAACGTCCTTAGGAGTGTACGCACTGGCAGCCTCGGCAACAGTACCTGTGAATGTCACGTCGCCTGTAGTGGCAGGAACGAAGAGGTACGGAGTGTTGGCGGCAAGTGTGGCAGCAGCCTGAGTCATGTTGACTGTGTACACACCTTCATTCTCTGTAACACCAGTGAACGCATAGAACTTACCTGCGCTTGCGTCTGGAGTTGCCTCGAACGGCAGACATACTGTAGATGAAACAGCTTCTGTGAAGTTACGTGTGAAGGAAACCTTAATATCCTTTGCACCAACGTAGTTGGTTGTCAAGTCAGCTGCGAGAGGAGCGTCAACACCGTCAGTCAATGTCACATTGTCGTTGAGGTAAACAATCTTGAGGTTCTTGAACGCAACCCAGTTGAAGTTGGCGTTCTTAACCTCTACACTGATTGCGAGAGAACCCTTGTCTGCTACTGTCACCACTGTCTCAACAGTCTTGTATACACCGTTCTTACCGGTAAGAGCTGTAGCGTCCTCAGTAAGACTTACTGTAGCGCCGTTCACATGGAATGTAGCTCCAGAGTATGCGACAGCCGCTTTCTCATTCATAACACGGGTAAGGAGAGACACCTTGTACTGACCCGCTTTCAGACCACCGATAGTGTTGAAGGTCATCACATTGTCAGCAAGGATGTTACCACTTCCAATCCAGTTCTGGGCAAACGGAGTAAGCATATTGGAACCGTCTGTTTTTCCTTCGCTAGACCAAGTATTCTTTTCGAATTTTCCTGTTCCGGACTGAGACCAACCAGTGAACTGGTCACTGTTCACAACAGCACTGCTTACATCCACTGAACCGGAGGTTGCTGTGATGAGTTCGTTGACCGCAGCTCCACGCTTGAACTCTGCTACAGACACATTGGCAGCGGCAATAGATGTATTCAGATTGTCGATGATTGTGTTCAACTTAGAGATGTCAGTCTCTTTGGTTGTACCTGTAGCAGCCTTTCCGGCTGTCATTGCGTCTGTGAGAGCTTTGGAAGCCGCCTCGCTCATATCACCGGTGATAGCTTCCGCGGTAGTTAAGAGACCTGTTATCTGAGTATAATAGTCGTCCAGCTCCACTGCCTCAACGAAGGTGAGGGTAAAGTTGTCTGCCACAAACCAGCGCGCTGTCATCGTAGTCTGGTTCTTGACACCTATGCGGAGAGTACCATTAGTTACGAGTATATTGTCGGTAGTGTATTTAATGAGACTCGTACCATCCACGTCTACCAGTTTATACACATCTGAGCTTCCGCTTGAAGCATATACGCCTGATGTTGCGGAGAAGGTCGTGCCTTCGCCATTTGTTGAGTTATACATCTCAGCGGATACAGTGTATTTACCTGCCGGCAAATTTGTGATTTCCTGATAGTAGTCGAAGGATCCGTTTGCGGCTATATCTTTCCAGTATTCAAACGAAATATTATCCTTCAAAGGACCGTTACCTCCGTTTGGTTTTGATATAGTCCAACCAGTTGCACCATCGACAGTAGGATTGACAATGGCGAGAGTCATGTCAGCACCTGCGGTAGTCTGAGCCTTGGCTGCTGTACGCAACGCCTCAGTAATGGCTGTCTCCTGTTCTGTTGTAATTGACTCCAGAGTAGCCGCATCGTAAGCAGACTTTATTTCCGCTACCGTTGTATTCGCATTGAAGTTCTTCACTCCTGCGTCATCCAACGTTGCCGCAGTAGTGAAATAAGCCAATACTGACTCATATACTGCTACTGAAGCATTGGCATCACTTACCGCAGTTTTCATTGCGGCAATCGCTATACTCCATTCTGCTTCTGTGCTATATGCAGATGATTCTGTTTTGGATTGGTAATCAGTGATGGCATTCTCCAATTTGGTCTTGACAGTCGCATTCATCTTCTTGTCCTTGATTGCCGTACCAGCATCAACCTGTTCTTTCAATAATTTGACATAAGCGGAGAAATCAGTAACGGCTCCGTAGTAAGTCAACTGGAAGTTGTCCCAGATACACCACAGGTTTGTGTTCGCTCCGTTCTTCGCTCCCACAGTGATTGTTCCGTCGGTCACAATGACTTTATCGGTAGTTGACAGATATTTTGTTCCACCGTTGAATGACGTTGAAGCATCACTCATACTATTCTCAGTGCCAGTCTTCAATGGGAAGGTCACCGTAGCGTCATTCAAATAGAACACCGGCAGGTTATCATTGTCAGAACCGTCCTGACGGTAGAAGCCCTGTGCGGACAATGTGTACACACCGTTAGGCATACCTGTCAGAGTTTGGGTCAACGTGAATGTTGAGTGGAATGACTCTGCGCAGAAGTTGTCTGCATTTCCGCCTCCAAGATTCTTGTTGCTTGCCTCCATTGTCCAAGCTGCAACACTGTGATTGCTGCTAAAGTTTGGATTTGAGAGAAGGAAGGTTGCGGAAATAGGACTGGCTTCAGTAGCGGAAGCCAACTTTTTAATTGCTTCATCTTTTGTCAGGATGTACCACTTGGCAGCTTCCGTGACAGATGACACCAACTCTATCTCATAACCGGTAACAGTAGCGGCTGTGGATGTCTTTGCCAAATACTTACTGTCATAAGCAATAGAAAAGACTCCAGACTCACCGTCTACAGCAGCGAAAGTGAATTTTACAGTACCATTGTTGTTGTCAACGAACAAGTTGTCACCAAGACATTTATTTGAAGTTGTCAGTGTAGCGTCATAGATGGAATACGCCCCATCTGAACCATTCAGGATGAAGACATCTCCTTCAGCGGCGACACTCGCCCTTGTACCCCATGCGTTCGCACCACAGAGGAAGAGTCCACTCTCCTTGTTCTGGATGTAGTAGGAATCTCCACTTGTAATCTCGTCTACTGCGAACGAGTTGCCGGATACAGCAAGGAGAGCTGCCGTCACCCATAAGGCATTAAGTTTCTTTTTCATAAGCATAATTTAGTTTATTAGTTAATTATTAGTTGATATATAAGATTTGTCCAATTTGCTTCCATCCCCACACGTCTTCCTCCCCACAAGTGGAGGCAAGCGATTCGATAGCAAAGTTATCTAAAGCATTTCAAACAAACAAGAAAAACACGATTTATTTTTAGCAAATCCACGATTTTGTTCAAAAATGTATGCGAATGTAACGTAAGACACCCATTTTCGTGGATATGACAAAGGTTGGAGGTCCATTACCTTATCTTACGGCAAACAATGCAAACCTTACTGTTGTCCGTAAGGGTGGTGACAAAGACATACAGGTCGCCTCCGTCCTTGAGTCTTGTTTTCGCACGCAACTCAGCCACTGTTGACGGAAAGTTCCTTATCGACAGGTTTGCCTGACCGTAGGTACGCAGTTCCTTGAATGTCCGCTTGTCCATCGGCATCGTCCTAACCACCTCGAACGAACGTCCGGGAAAACCGTCAACCATACTGTCGGACGTGTAGAGGTGGCTGTTGGGATGGATCTTGTGGACATCGAACACGGACGCGACCGACTTGAAGCACATAGCCTTCATAATAGAGGCGTTGGGTTCGTATAAATAACTGTCAATCCGTGACGTGTAACGGCATACTGCCGTTTTCTCGTCCTCCGAATTAAACGAGAAACACTGTCTCTTGTCCTTGCCTACAAGGTTGACACATACGATTCGTGGCGATGAAACCGTAGCTTCAGACGACATCAGGACAAGTATCTCCTTGCACTCGCCAGCCACACTGACAACATGTATTTCATGTACAGACCTCAGACTGGAGACGACAGACGAGAGGTCGAGCATAGGCGAGAGTTTCACCATCACCCACCTGCCCTTACTCAGCAACTGGTCCTGCAACAGGCGGATGTCGGGTGTGCAGTCCTCAACAGCGAAGGTCTTCCTTCCGTTCCTGTCACGTCGGGACGGGTCTATATAAATAAGGTCTTGCTTTTCAAGGCTGTCCAATACAGCCTCACAGGTACTGTTCACTACGGACAGATTTCTTATGCCCAGCAGCGGAAGGTTATTCTGTGCCAACATGCACAATTCACTGTTGGGTTCCACGAAAGTAAGGCGGTCGAACTGTCTGCCTATCATTGCAGCGTCAACCCCATATCCCCCGGTAAGGTCAGTCATAGTGTCCTTGTTTCCCACCAATGAACCTATCACCTCCGCCTTATATTCAGCCGTGGTCTGCGACGAACACTGCTCCAGGGATATATGTTCGGGGAAGAGGATTCCGTCGGTCTGACTCCACAGCGGCAGTTTCCTCTCCGCTATCTGCCAACCCCGAATCTGAACGATGACACCGCGCATGTCCACCCCGGGATACTTGGCGTACTGGAGAGCCAGTTCATTCACGTCATCATGCAGATGCTGCCTTACAAACGGATTCATACCCTAAACTCTGTGCTGTTCTCAGATAGAGTAAATTATACCCAGTTTCAATTCACGGCTCTTGGCATGGACATTCGGGTAGTACTTGTAGTTGGAACTGCGGTAATAAACCTGATAATCCACGTTAAGGCGCATGTTCTCGAGTATGTTGTACTGCATGAACACGTTGTTCGTTATCACAGAATGGTTGCCCTGGTCGCCCCAACTGTCAATCTCCACCTTCTCCTCCATCATACGTTCCAACTCCTCCGGACTCTTGCCCTTGATACTGTAAAGACGGGCGAAATAGAACTTGTTGCCTATCGACGCCTTCTCGTTGATATGGAACTGCGTGTGATTGCGTATGCTCACCCCACTCGCGAAGTCATACCTGCGCATGGGATAGTAGTCCGCGGTAGTGCCTCCGAGCGGCACGGCACTGATGATAAAGTCGTTGAAAAGGTTTATCTTGTCTGTGGAGTGTTCCGCATACAGTCCGCCGCCGAAGCTCACAGCCTCGGATATGATGGAGAAGTTTTGTGGTCTCTGATCGTGCTTGGAGTAGTGGTCCACATACTTCAGCGACTGGTAGAAACCAATGTCAAGTCCCCAGTTGTGCGTGTGCTGTATCTGTGCCGAGGCAAGTCTGCCCATAATCTCAAAATTACCGACTGTAGGATTGTTATTAGCCATGTTGGTGAGCAGGGAAATACTGAACAGGTCGAACGGCTTGCTCCTGCCAGTAGGAGTGAAACGAACACCGTAGTTGAAGTTGAACTCCACATACGGCACTTCCATATGTTGCTTTCCTCCCTTGAGTTCCTTCATGCCACGGAAACCCAACCCAATCTCAAACGAATAGGGCTGGGGCTGCACACGCTTGCCTCTCGAAGGACTGACCCTCCATGTTTCCCCTGATATTATACGGTGTACACCCCTTACAGGGTTCAACAACGACCCAATCAGTTCTCTTATGACACGGTTGGCCCCACAGCGCGAGTCGTCGAAGAATATGTCGGATGTGCGGTGAGCCACCTCACCTATGGCAGCCCCTCCCACTCCAGTGGACAGGAGGTCGTTCGCAGCCGGAGCGTTCTTCTCGCACAGCCACTCCCACGACGCGCTTCCTAGCACAGGATAGAGTAGAGACACTCCATAGCTCAGTCCCTCGTTGCGCGCCGCATTGTAGAACATGGCTCCGTGGTAGGGATGGGAGAACTGGTTGCCTGAGAAACTGTCGTTGTCGAATACGGGGCGGTGGGAGAAATGGTTACGTAGGTCACGTATGGTCACGTTAGCCCAGTCACGGTTCTGCACGAAATGGTCCCATCCAAGTATCACCGCATTGACGGCCAAGTCCTTTGCCAGTGCCTTCAACGCGTTGGGCTTCACATACACCAGTGTGTCCACTCCACCCAGTATCTGAAGGTGCATACGCCGGCCTGTTACCCTGTCGTTCCATACACTGTCGTCATACAGTGTCACGTCGTCCGCATCGCCAGCTCCCATATAAACCTGTGAGACAGCGTTCATTGACACCAACGCCATCACAAGCACCAATATATACTTCATTCTCATTCTCTTCTTATAGGATAATTACTTCTTAATTCTTCAAACCTGTGGGGTGATTCCTTCAGAGCCGCACAGTCACTCTGTAATGTACAGGTAGACAGTTTCTCTCCATCCGGTATATGTATGTCCGCCTCGAAAGGCACACCGAGATAGTCAGCCACCGCCTTCAGCGACATCCTTGTGGCGTTAGCCTTTCCGTCCGCAGAGTAACCCGCTATGTGGGGTGTCCCTACAGATATGGTGTCGAGCAGCCTTGTGTTTATCTCAGGCTCATTCTCCCAGGTGTCAATCACCGCATCAGCCACCTGACGGCTTTCGATAGCGTCAAGCAAGGCCTTATTGTCAACCACACCGCCACGGGACGCGTTTATAATCAACGGTTTCTTCTTCAGACCGGCGAAGAAAGCAGCGTCCGCCATATGGTAAGTGGCATATTTCCCTTCCTTGGTAAGTGGGGTATGGAAGGTTATTATGTCAGCCTCCTCCATTATCTTTTCGAGACTTACAAACTCATGTCCTTCTACGAGGTCTCCCTTGTCGAAGCGTGGAGGGTCACAAAGCAGCACCCTCATTCCACATCTCTCCAAGTCACGCGCCACGAGTGTGCCTACATGTCCCACTCCCACCACACCTACTGTAAGCGAGGGTTTGAGTCTGTCAGTAAGCGACAAGGCGTTGTGGACATACACGCATACCGAGTTGGCGTTGCATCCGGGACAGTTGGTCCAGCGTATGCCAGTCTCCTTGCAATAAGCCGTGTCTATATGGTCGAAACCTATGGTGGCGGTGACTATCAGTTTCACTATTGTTCCATCGAGTAAAACCTTGTCACACCTTGTACGGGTACGTGTGACGAGGATGTCAGCATCCTTCAAGTCCGCGTTGCCTATCTTGCTTCCCGGCAGATAAACCGTCTCGTCCACCAGTCTTTCTATCTGTCCCCTTATATACGGGATTTTATCGTCTACTACAGCTTTCATATACATTGCTTGTTACATAGAAAAACAATACGGCGAACACCAGTCCAGCTATGGAGTCCACCAGATAATGCGCCTTTATATATACGGTGCCCATACACAGGAGGACGTAGAAAGGCACGAGTACCCAAAACAACCATTTGTTGTCCGTTCTCCACGCAAGCAACATACATACGGTACTCATACCCACATGACTGCTTGGAAAGGCAGCCTCGGGACGCTCACCTATCTCCTGCGCCGAGATGACGAGTTTACTGAACACACCCTTTATCTCAGGTGTTATCATCTCCGTATGTGTCTTGAAGTAATCGCCTATATCGGGGAAGGACGACTGCCAAGTGCCGTCGCCATAGATGTTGCCAAGCGCGCAGAAATAGTATTGTGGACCGGCAACAGGCAGGAAGTCGTATATAAGATAGAAGAGGAAGAACGACGAGAGGAATATGAACGATGCCTTGTCGTATTCATCCACCCTGAATATCAAATAGAAAAGGAGAACTACGAACATAAGGTAGTAATAGGAATAATACCCCATATTGAAAAGTTCGCTCCACAGGGCTGAGTCAAGCAGCTGGTCGAACTCCAGTGAGGGCTGGCAACCGAACAACAACTGGTCGGCCTCGGCGAACACATGGTCGAGGTAAGGGAATATGCTGCAGAACTCATATATCTCAGGATACCACCATATAAGCAGGGCGAACAGAGGGAAGGACCTCCACGCCAGTGCCATACGAAGGGGCAGCACCTTGTATGTCAAGTGGGTTACAACTATTATAGAAAGGGCTATGAACCGCAGTCCAAGCATGGACAGTGGACTGTCCAACTGATTCCAAAACACAAGAACCATCACCGTGGTCACAGCCACATACATGAGTGTGACCAGTTCGGAACTTATCAAATCCAGTTTTCCTTTTTGTACCATGCTATTGTTTCCTTTACTCCGCGCGGCAGTTGCCACCTTGGCTGAAATCCCAATATATCCTTCATAGGTCTGACGTCACATGTCCAGTCACGCTGTGCCATTATCTTGTATTTGTCCCTGTTGAGAGTGCTTACAGTACCTGTCATGCGGGCAGTGTACTCAGATATGACAGACACTACCTTCAGAAACCACAGAGGGGCAGTTATATGCAACACGCGCTTCACTCCCAATTCTTTCTGGATAAGGTCACTGAATGTCCTGCTTGAATACACCTCACCGTCTGTGATACAGAACACACCCTCTTTAATTTCATCCTCCACAGCCTTGAACACAGCGTCCACGAGGTCACGCACATACACGAACGTGAGTCGCTGCGGTTGGAAACCTACGGCAAAGTCCACGTGCCTCTTTATGGATTTCACCATAAGGAAATAGTCCTTCTCCCTGGGACCGTACACTCCAGTGGGACGGAACACCACAAGACCTGTATTCTCCTTACCTAACGCTTCAGTCAACCAGTTCTCCGTTTTCAGTTTACTCTTTCCGTACTCGGAATCATATATGGCACTGAGACTGCTCATGTAAATGAACTGACGGGGCATTATATTCAGTTCCGCCAGAGACTCCGCCAAATTACGTGTACACCGGTAGTTATGGAAGTAGAACTCATCCTTGTCCTTACATTTGGTCTTGCCTGCCGCATGAATCACCACGTCGAACACGACACCGGCATCCTTGAGTTGCCGTTTCAACAGAGTCTTGTCCCCTAAGTCGAGAGTGATGAAATGCAGTTCCTCATGCCGCAACCAGCGTCTGCTTGATGTCTTGCGCACCGCAGCCCATGTGTCATAGCCCATGTCAATGGACTTCTCACAAAGGAAACTGCCAATGAAACCGCTCGCACCTGTTATCAGTACCTTCATGCCTTTTTATTTAGCAATTGAATGGCAAAGGTAATAATTTATTATTACAATGATCCAGTTTGCCTTGTTAATTAATATCAATCAAGGAATGTACCACAAAAAAAATAAGGCACATTCAATGATGAATGTGCCTTACCTTTTTCTACTTCGTATGTTTTACTTACGAAGACCGAGAGCCTTAACAATCGCGCGGTAACGCTCGATGTCCTTGCGCTTGAGATAAGCCAACAGATTGCGACGTCGGCCTACAAGTCTCACAAGAGCTCTGTTTGTACTATAATCTTTGTGATTGGCCTTTACATGCTGGGTCAACCGGTCTATACGGTATGAGAACAATGCTATCTGGCTCTCGCATGAACCAGTATCAGAGTTGGACTTTCCGTACTGACCAAAGATTTCTTGCTTCTTAGCTGAATCTAAGTACATAATTGATAATTTATTTGTTTGTTAATCTAAAAGCGACTGCAAAGGTACGAATAAATCACCAATCCACAATCTTTTTACCTCCTCTTTTTTCAACACCCATATAATCATATTCATTTAATATTTTGATTTTAAAAATTTGAATGTTGATATTGATAGGTTGTTCATAATGTTTATAACTTTAATATTGCCATTGAAACTCACTGTTTTACGTGACGTGACAGTATTTGAAAACAGCTTTACAACATCATGAAAATAATCGGAAGTTTATTGTACCGTGTATTCTGATGCGGTGTATATAAGAAAGAGCGAGACTGCCAAATTTATATTTGAAAAGTTATTGTATTCTTTTCAACACGGTTTTCAACCGTATATTAACTGACACAGGCGGTCTATTATGTCTTTCGCACATTCACTCTTCTTCTTCAGAGGGTACTCCTGCTTCGACACCTTATTTATAATAGTAATCTTGTTGGTGTCATGGCGGAATCCGGCCCCCTCGTCGTTCAGTGAGTTGAGTACAATGAAATCGAAGTTCTTTCTGACGAGCTTGTCCTGTGCGTTGGTCTCCTCCTCATTGGTCTCCAACGCAAAGCCCACAAGTATCTGGTCCTTGCCTTTTATCCTACCCAGTTCCGCCGCTATGTCCTTTGTGGGTTTGAGACGGATTACCAGTTCGTCCCCCTTGCGTTTGATTTTGTTGTCAGCCACACTCTCGGGTGTGAAATCAGCCACGGCGGCGCACAGTATGGCTGCGTCCGTATTGGGGTATAAGTCCATGCAAGCCTCGTACATCTGTTGTGCCGACTCCACGTGGGTCACGTGCAGGTTTTCCGTGTTGTCGAGGTTATAGTCCACGCTCACAGGTCCCAGTACGAGTTCCACACTCATTCCCCTTTCCAGACATTCCCTCACCAGTGATATGCCCATCTTGCCAGAGGAGTAGTTCCCTATAAAGCGTACAGGGTCTATCTTCTCGTATGTAGGTCCGGCGGTAATAAGGATTCTCTTGCCTTTCATCCGAAATAGTCTGATATGATGTTCACTATATTGGCAGGTTCCTCCATCCTTCCCTTTCCTTCGAGGTGACTGGCGAGGAATCCGCTTGTGGGTTCTATGATGTGGTTGCCGTACTCTTTCAGTGTACGCAGGTTTCTTTGGGTGGACGGATGCGCATACATGTCGAGATCCATGGCTGGAGCTATGAATACCGGGGCTTTCATGGAGAGGTAGGTGGTTATGAGCATGTTGTCCGCAATGCCGTTCGCCATCTTGCCTATGGTACTGGCTGTGGCCGGAGCGATAAGCATGAGGTCAGCCCATATGCCGAGGTTGACGTGACTGTTCCATGTGCCGTCACGTTGTGAGAAAAATTCACTGACCACGGGCTTACTGGTGAGCGCCGACAGTGTGATGGGAGTGATGAACTCCTTTCCAGCCGCTGTTATGACCACCTGCACCTCCGCACCCCGTTTTATCAGTTCACGTATGATGAGGCACGACTTATAGGCGGCTATGCTGCCTGTTATACCGAGAACTATATGTTTTCCTTCAAGCATGGTGTCACATGTTCATTTTGATTTTCTTGAGAACCTGTTTGGTGTTGAGCGTGAACTCGCCCTGAAGTATCCAGTTGTAGTACCCTGGATCTTTCCTCAGCACTTCCTTCACTTCCTTCCCCTTGTACTTGCCGAAGTTGAACACACAGTTGTTCCTTGCGTCCATGATTATCCTTCCGGCAAAGTCCACGTTGTTGTTCACTTTGGAGAAGCAGGAGAGACTGTCCACATCGTTTTCTATTGTGTCCGAATACTTGTCGAGTTGGGCTTCCAACACTTCTAATGTGGCTCTCGTGTCCGCCAGTGCCGAGTGTGCGTTCTCAAGGTTCTGTTTGCAGTAGAACTTATATGCAGCCGACAAAGTCCTCTGTTCCATCTTCTTGAAGATGACACACACGTCCACGAACTTACTGCCGGAAAGGTCTATGTTTATGCCTGTCCTGAGGAATTCCTCCACAAGCATGGGTATGTCGAAGTAATTGGAGTTGTACCCTGCCAAGTCACAGTCACTGAACACGTCCACCAATTCCTGTGCCACCTCCTTGAATGAGGGACAGTCCTTCACATCCTCGTCATGTATCCCGTGTACGGCTGTCGTCTCCTCCGGTATGTGTATGACGTTGCCTATGGAATCTACCGGTTTTATCCTCATCGACTTTGTTTCCTCATTGCCGTTGGGATACAGTTTAATGTAGCAAAGTTCCACTATATGGTCCTTTGCCACATTAGTGCCTGTAGTCTCCAAGTCGAAGAACACTATGGGACGTTTTATATTGAGTTTCATCACCGTGTTCAGTCGTTTAACATCATTGGCATGATAAGCATGAGCATGTCGTCATTGTCTTCCTGTTCGGTAGGTATGATGACTCCGGCGCGGCTTGGGTCAGCCAGTTCAAACATAATCTCCTCTGATGACAGGTTGTTGAGTATGTCTATGAGGAACGTGCCTTTGAATCCGATGTTCATGGGGTTGCCGTCGTACTCGCACATGATGCTTTCCTCCGCATTGGTGGAGAAATCCACATCCTGTGCCGAAATAACCAACGTGTTGTTTGACACGTGTATCTTTACAAGGCTGGTGGAGCTTGCGAAGACAAGCACACGGCGGAGAGCGCCTATGAGAGTCTGGCGGTCTATCCTTATCTTGTAAGGGTTGTCCTTAGGAATGACAGAGTTGTAGTTAGGATAGTTGCCCTCTATAAGCCGGCATTTGAGCGTGTAGTTGGTGATACGTATCTCAGCCGAGTTATTGTCGAACGTGACGGTGGCCTCCCCCTCTTCCTTGGTGAGTATTTCCTTCAGTGTCCTCGCCGGTTTCTTAGGAAGCACGAACGAGTTGGTAGTGTCGCTGTTTACCGTGAAGTTACGGTTTCTTACAAGTTTGTGTCCGTCGCTCGCCACGAAGGTGATGCTTTCCGGAGTGATGTCGAAAAGGATACCGTTCATGACAGGACGGAGTTCATTGTCGGCTGTGGCGAAGAGTGATGTGTTGATGCCCTTGAAGAGTACCTCGTTGTTCATCGAAATGGTCTGGGTCAATTCGCCCACGCCTTGCGGCACAGGGTAATCGTCGGCGTTCTGACCGATGAACTCGCACTTACCGTTCTGGTAGTTTATGGTGACCTTGTAATCGTTGTCGTCGATGGATATGGCAACAGGCTGGTCTGATATTTCCTTGAGTCCGTTGATTATCTGAGCGGCGTTGATGGCAAACTTGCCTGTGCCACTCACGGAGTTCACTTCAACAGTGGTGCTGAGTGTTATGTCACCGTCAGACGCGGTCATGTTCAGAACATCATCCTGAAGGTCAAACAGGATACATTCAAGAATCGACAGCGCGTTCTTTGAGTTTATTACTTTGTTTAATGTCTGCAGCCGGTTGCAGAATGTCGTACTTGAAATACTAAACTTCATATCGTTGTGGTTTTATTTATTCCCAATATCTACTTTGAACTACAAATTTACCCAATAGTTTTGAATTGGGATAAGATTTATTCCGAAAAAAATTGCGGTTGAACGAAAAAGCAGTAAATTTGCGTGATAATTAAATTTACGAACATGGAATTAGAAGGAAAAGTAATAGCTGTACTCGAATCAAGAGGTGGTATATCCAAGGCATCGGGTAACCCGTGGAAAGTGCAGGAGTATGTTATTGAGACTATTGAGCAGTACCCTCACCGTATGGCTTTCAGTATATTCGGTGAAGACAAAATAAATGAGTTCGCCATAAAGATGGGTGAGACCATAAAGGTTTCGTTCGACATCAACTGCCGTGAGTACAACGGACGGTGGTACAACGACATCCGCGCGTGGAAGGTGGAGAGACCGAGCGCCGACCAGCAGACCGCTGGTGCGGCCCCGCAGCCGGCCGGTGCGGTGGCTCCGCAGGAAGCTCCCACTTTTGACCCTTCGGATTCAACTGACGACCTGCCGTTCTGAACATAAGACCGTAGACAAAAGACAAGGGGTAAATGGAGATTGCTTCATTTACCCCTTGTCTTGTTGAACGGATACACCACCTCCTCGCTTCGCTGCCCGAGGCCTCCGTACCAGTTGGCGCACCTCACACTGTAACAGGCTCCCTCATAGCTTTTCCCTATGTTGTAAAAAGGTTTTGTGGTGAAAGCTATTATCTTCCTGTCCCTACATACCGCATAGCAACCTGCCTCCGGGATGTCTTCCCATGTTATGGTCCTGTTGTTGGCTGACAATACAGGCGGTGGTATCTGTGCCGCCTTGTCCTCCGGAAACCAGTCAGGGAACACCTTGTCAACGGTGTACTGGTCCGCCTCGTCATCGGTGAGGCAAGGGTTGTAGTTTACATTCACCTGTTTGTTGCTTACATTCACGTATGTAGTCTTTCTCTTGCTCAGGTCTATTATCCCAAAATGTCCGTCAGTACTGTTGTATTCGGCGAACAGCGCGGGTATTGTGCCGTGCATGTCACCCCATCCTTCGGGTGCCGGCACCACGTTCATGGAGCAGTTGACAAACACACATTTGGGAGCGTTCTTCCAGGGTCTGCCAAGGTGGAACTTGCCGTCCTGGTCCTGTTCACCGTCTATGTAACAGTCCGCAAAGACATATCCGTACTTCAGACCGGGGGCGGTGGCAGGGGCTGTAATCACATTCCGTTTACCTGTATTCCCTCTCTGCAGCATGTTGATGTTACAGTGGTTGAAATAGACTGTGCCGCCTCCACAGATGAAGTCTACCGTACCGCTGATTTTGCAGTCTTCCAGATATGTGGTGCCGCCTTCGTTGGTGTAGTACGTGTCCTGTGTGCCGAGCAGACTCACGTTCTTCAGTATGTTGCCCTTGCAGTTTTTCTCACGCAGTGCCACAGCCCTGTTGGCAAACGCCTTGGGGTCGTTCTTGTAGTTGGACCACAGTTCCACGTCCTGTATATACGTGTTGTCCGCCCCGTTGCAGAACAAAGTGCTTGTGATGCTTATCCCCTCATGCTGGGGACAGTTCTCTATCTGGGTGTTTCCGTAACTGTCACCGATGATGGATGTGTTGGGCGCTGTGAGGGTGGTCATGGGACTGCGTATCTCAATGCTTTTACCGTTCTCCACGATGGTTATCATGTTACCCTCACCCTTTATCCTGTAATAGCTCGGACGGATGAATATCCTGTATCTCCTGTTCTTGTCGGGTCTGTCGTTGGCGGACTGTATGGCTTGCACGAAGTTACCGTTGTCGGGTACGATGAAATCATAAGTCCATCTGTTCTGCGCATGAAGCGACAGGCATACGGACAGTGTAAGCGCAGTATATATTCCTCTCATTTCTTTCTCTTGCCTTAGATGTGTTCTCCTTAGGTGGTCACCTGCCCATAAGTACGAGCAGCACGTTGATGTCACTTGGTGAGACACCGGGAATCCTACTTGCCTGAGCCAGTGTCACGGGGTTTATCTTCGTGAGTTTCTGCCGTGCCTCGATGGATATCTGGTTCATGTTCATGTAGTCGAACTTCCCCTGTATCTTTATGTTCTCCAGTCTCAGCATCTTCTCCGCCACCATGTTCTCGCGGTTGATGTACCCCTGGTACTTTATCTTTATCTCGACTGCCTCTATAATCTCCTCCTTGCGGTCATCTATCTTTTCGAGTTCACATCCGAGTGCCTTGATATGTGGGGCGAGTCCCATGATGGTCACACCGGGACGGCCAAGCAGGTCATGGAGCTTGCAGCCCCGTTCGAGCGGTGTGGTTCCCATCTGTTCGAGCGCGGGATTGATGAGTGCCGGTTTGATGGAGAAGGTACGGGTGAAACCGATGATATGGTCGATGGTTTCGCGTTTGGATTTCATGCGTTCATAACGCTGTCCGCTTGCAAGTCCCAGACTGTAGGACTTCTCCGTCAGCCTCATGTCGGCGTCGTCCTGACGCAGCAGTATACGGTATTCCGCCCGTGAGGTGAACATACGGTAAGGCTCGTCCACCCCTTTGGTCACGAGGTCGTCGATAAGCACTCCAATGTACGCCTCGTTGCGCTTCAGTGTGAACGGTTCTCCACCACCACACTTCAGAGCGGCGTTCATGCCGGCTATCAGTCCCTGTCCCGCCGCCTCCTCATATCCGGTGGTGCCGTTCACCTGTCCGGCGAGGAACAGTCCGCTGACTACCTTTGATTCCAACGAGTGTGTGAGTTGTGTAGGGTCGAAGAAATCGTACTCTATGGCGTAACCGGGACGGTATACAGCCAGATTGCGGAAGGCAGGTATCTTCTTCAGTGCTTCTATCTGTATGTCCATGGGCAGTGACGAGGAGAAGCCGTTGAGATACATCTCGTTGGTCGTCTCTCCTTCGGGCTCGAGGAAGAGCTGGTGTTCGTCCTTGTCGGGAAACGTGTGCAGTTTGGTCTCTATACTGGGACAGTAGCGCGGACCGATACTTTTTATCTGACCGTTGTAGAGGGGTGAGTCGGCAAGACCCGACATGAGGGTCTCATGCACCTCTTTGTTGGTCTTCAGCATCCAGCACGGCAGACTCTTCAGCCGTCTCGGCTCATCCATGAACGAGAAGCGGTGGAACGTGCGGTCGCCCTCCTGAATCTCTGTCTGCGAGAAGTCCACGCTCCTGCGGTCAATACGCACTGGAGTGCCTGTCTTCATCCGTCCTGTCCTTATACCCAGTGCGGCGATGGATTCGGTGAGTCCCGTAACCGCAGGTTCTGCGATACGTCCGCCCGGTACCTGCTTGCGTCCAATGTGCATCAGTCCGTTGAGGAAGGTGCCGGCGGTGATGACCACGCACCGTGCCGTGAGTTCCGCGCCCCAGATGGTGCGCACTCCACACACCTCTCCGTCTTTTGTCAGCAGTTCGCATACCTGGTCCTGCCATATATTCAGGTTGGGTGTGTTCTCCAGTATCTCACGCCACGTCCAGATGAACTTGCCCCTGTCGCACTGGGCGCGCGGACTCCATACGGCAGGACCCTTGGACAGGTTGAGCATACGGAACTGGATGGAACACCTGTCCGTCACAATGCCTGTCATTCCACCCAAAGCGTCAATCTCCCTCACGATCTGACCTTTGGCAATTCCACCGATAGCGGGATTACATGACATCTGCGCAATCTTGTTCATGTCCATAGTGACCAGACAGGTCTTTGCGCCCAGTCTGGCCGATGCCGACGCCGCCTCACAGCCCGCATGACCCGCGCCCACCACTACCACGTCGTAGTTGAAAACCATAATCGTCTAACTGTATTTGTCTTGTTGTAGGTTGTCGTCAGTATGACACCTGACACTTTATCCCGGCGACCTCCACCTTGCGCGCAATACCGTCAAGTTGTACCGGGGTCGCTTTCCTAAGACCGTGTGCAGGTGTCTCCCTGTCTATGGTGTACACCATCACTTCCGAAGGACGAATTTCTTTCAGAACCTCTATCCATGGCAGGACAAAAGTGTCCGATGTGTTTGTCACGTTCCTGCCTTCGTACTCTCCGGTGAGGAACATGGTCTGTACTATACAGTGTCCGTTGAACCGTTTCATCGCACCGATGATGTCGCGCACACTGTAGTTTGCGCTTACCGGACGGTCGAGCCTGCAGATATAGTCGTCCGACACTGTGTCGAGTTTGAGTATGTTGTTGTCCACGAGCAGCAGTGCGTCGAACACCTCCTGCCGCAGTATCTGTGTGGCGTTGCTCAGTACACTTATCTTGGCAGAGGGGAAATACTCGTCGCGCAGACTTGTCACGTCACGCACGATTTCCGGAAACCACGGGTTCAGTGTAGGCTCGCCGTTGCCGGCGAACGTAATCACATCGGGTGCGGGACCCTCCTTGCGCATAAGTTCCAGTTGTGCCTTCAGTTTGTCGTGTACCGACTGTGGACTGGCGAACCCGCCGTGTCCCACAAAGTCCTTGTTGAATCCGCACTCACAGTAGAGGCAGTCGAACGAGCAGCACTTGCCGTCAGCCGGCAACAGGTTTATGCCAAGTGAAACTCCCAACCTGCGACTGTGGATGGGACCGAAAACAGGTGATTCGTATAATACGGTCATTATTCAATCCTCCTTCTTTAATTCGAACCGCAAAGGTACTGAATAATTTTGAAAAAGGCTACCGCAATACGGCAAAGATATGTGCTGTGTACAAATATTTAAGGTGGCGGCAAATTGGATTCCCACTTATTTAGTATCTTTGCACGCAGAATCTAAACAAACTTATCACAAACATGATTTTCTTTTTCACTACGCCCCAACGAAGTGTCATAGCGGTCAGCATTGACCACGAAACCAAGAAGGAGGAGACAGATGCCCTCCAGTGGCTTTTCGGCAATGCCACCAAACTGGACGACACGGTCGTTGAAGGGTTGTTTGCAGGTCCGCGCCGCGAGATGATAACTCCGTGGAGTACCAATGCGGTCGAGATTACACAGAACATGGGACTAAAGGGTATACAGCGTATCGAGGAGTTCTTCCCCATCGGTGAGGACTCGGAGATTGACCCGATGCTGCAACGCAGGTACAAGGGACTGAACCAGGATATCTTCACTGTAGATATCCAGCCCGCGCCCATCATCCATATCGAGAACCTTGAGGAGTACAACGAGCAGGAGGGTCTTGCCCTCAGTCCGGAGGAAATCAAGTACCTGCATAGTGTGGAGGATCAGCTGGGACGCAAGTTGACAGACTCCGAGGTCTTCGGTTTCGCGCAGATTAACTCCGAGCATTGCCGCCACAAGATATTCGGTGGTACGTTCATCATCGACGGTGTGGAGATGGAGAGTAGCCTGTTCCAGATGATAAAGAAGACGACCAAGGAGAATCCCAACAAAATCATATCAGCCTATAAGGACAATGTGGCTTTCGCACAGGGACCGGTGGTGGAGCAGTTCGCTCCGCTCGACCACAGCACCAGTGACTATTTCCGTACACGTCCCATCGAGTCGGTGATTTCACTGAAGGCGGAGACCCATAACTTCCCCACCACGGTGGAGCCGTTCAACGGCGCCGCCACAGGAACAGGTGGAGAGATACGTGACCGTATGGGTGGAGGAAAAGGGTCATGGCCTATAGCCGGTACGGCTGTCTACATGACCAGTTACCGCAACGGCGCGCATCCGCGCCACTGGCTCTACCAGACTCCGGAGCAGATTCTCATCAAGGCATCCAACGGCGCAAGTGACTTCGGCAACAAGTTCGGTCAGCCGCTCATCTGCGGGTCGGTACTCACTTTCGAGCATAAGGAGGACAGCGCTGACGGACACGACGAGCCGCAGTACGGCTACGACAAGGTAATCATGCTGGCCGGCGGTGTGGGCTACGGCACGAAGCGCGACTGTCTCAAGGGTGAACCGGAGAAAGGCAACAAGGTTGTCGTGGTGGGAGGTGACAACTACCGCATCGGACTCGGTGGCGGAAGTGTCAGCTCTGTGGACACAGGACGCTATTCCAGCGGTATCGAACTGAACGCCGTACAGCGCGCCAACCCTGAGATGCAGAAGCGCGCCAACAACCTGGTGAGGGCGTTGTGTGAGGAGGAGATAAACCCGATAGTGTCAATACATGACCACGGCAGTGCGGGACACGTGAACTGTCTGTCCGAACTGGTGGAGGACTGTGGCGGAGTCATCGACATGACCAAGTTGCCTGTAGGCGACAAGACCCTCAGTTCCAAGGAAATCATCGCCAACGAGTCACAGGAACGCATGGGACTCCTTATCGACGAGAAGCACATAGAGCATGTGCGCAAGATAGCGGAGCGTGAGCGCGCCCCTCTGTATGTGGTGGGCGAGACAACCGGTGACGCGCATTTCTCCTTCGTGCAGGGAGACGGTGTGAGACCGTTCGACCTGGAGGTGGCACAGATGTTCGGCCATTCGCCAAAGACATACATGAAGGACGAGACGGTGGTTCACCACTATGCCGACGTGGACTATTCAGCAGACAAGATAGACGAATATATAGATAAGGTGTTGCGGCTGGAGGCCGTGGCATGCAAGGACTGGTTGACCAATAAGGTGGACCGCAGTGTGACTGGCAAGATAGCGCGCCAGCAGTGTGTGGGTGAACTCCAATTGCCGTTGAGCGACTGTGGTGTCGTAGCCCTCGACTACAGGGGACAGAAAGGTATCGCCACTGCCATAGGTCACGCTCCGCAGGCGGGTTTGGCTGACCCTGCCGCTGGAAGTGTCCTGTCTGTAGCCGAGTCACTCACCAATCTGGTGTGGGCGCCTATGGCGGACGGACTCGACAGTGTGAGTCTGTCGGCCAACTGGATGTGGCCCTGCCGCAGTCAGAAGGGCGAGGACACCCGTCTCTATGCCGGAGTCAAGGCTCTGAGCGACTTCTGCTGTGAGTTGCATGTGAACGTGCCTACAGGTAAGGACTCGCTGTCCATGACACAGAAGTATCCTGACGGCAGCAAGGTCATCAGTCCCGGAACGGTTATTGTGAGCAGTGGGGGTGAGGTGAGTGACATCCGTCAGGTGGTCTCTCCTGTAGTGAAGAACGTGGACTCTACCCTCTACCATATAGACTTCTCGTTCGACCAGCTCCGTCTGGGAGGAAGCGCGTTCGCGCAGAGTCTGGACAAGATAGGCAGTGACGTGCCTACAGTGAAGAACCCGGAGTATTTCCGTGACGCGTTCATCGGGGTGCAGGAACTGGTGAAGGCCGAGCTGATCCTTGCCGGACACGACATCAGTGCCGGAGGTCTCGTCACCTGTCTGCTTGAGATGTGCTTTGCGAACACTAAGGGCGGACTAACAGTATCCTTCGATGAGCTGGGCGAGAAAGACCTTGTGAAACTGCTCTTTGCGGAGAACCCGGGAGTGGTCATACAGGTAGCCAAGGAGAACACGCACGAGGTGGAGGAGATTCTTGCCAACGCGGGTGTGGGATTTGCCCGTATCGGTACTGTGTCCGACGACCGTACAGTCACCATAAAGTCAAAAGGCAAGACAGTCCACTCCTTCGACATAGACGCGCTGCGTGACGTGTGGTACTCCACTTCATATGAACTCGACAAGCACCAGAGCATGAACGGAATGGCTGCCGAGCGTTACAAGAACTATAAGGACGAACCGATAGAACATAAGTTCAACAGCGGTTTCACCGGCACTTTCGGACAGTACGGCATCAGTCCCGACCGTGACTCCGAGCCGTCGCCTTCACGTCCGAAAGCCGCCATAATCAGAGAGAAGGGAACTAACGGCGAGCGTGAGATGGCTTATTGCCTCTATCTTGCCGGCTTCGATGTGAAGGACGTGATGATGACCGACCTGGTGAGCGGACGCGAGACCCTTGACGAGGTACAGATGATTGTGTTCTGTGGAGGATTCTCCAACTCCGACGTGCTTGGCAGTGCCAAGGGATGGGCAGGAGCGTTCCTTTACAATCCAAAGGCGAAGGCCGCGCTCGACAAGTTCTACGCCCGTAAGGACACGCTCTCGCTTGGTATCTGCAACGGTTGCCAGTTGATGATGGAACTGGGACTGCTCAACGACAAGGGTTATGACAACTTCGGTGCGATGAAGCACAACATAAGCCGTAAGTTCGAGAGTGGTTTCCTCACCCTCAGTATCCCTCAGAACGAGTCGGTACTCTTCGGGTCACTCAGTGGAAGCAAGATCGGCATTTGGGTTGCCCACGGTGAGGGACGGTTCGAACTGCCTATGGACGAGGATAAGTATAATGTGGTTGCCAAATACAATTACCACGGCTATCCGGCCAATCCTAACGGCAGTGACTACGACATCGCCGGTATCTGCACAGGCGACGGCAGACATCTTGCCATGATGCCGCACCTCGAACGCGCCATCTTCCCTTGGCAGATGGCGGACTATCCAGCAGACAGGAAGAAGGACGATGTCACTCCGTGGATTGAGGCGTTCGTCAATGCAAGGAAATGGTGTGAGTGCCACAAGTAGGCAGTGCCACCAAGTAGTTGACGACCCACTCTTATTAAAGTAGAATCCCCTCCGAAGCAGAATAAACTGCCGGAGGGGATTCCTGTTTAGTGTAGGTCTGACGGAACAACTCCGTCATTCCTCGTTTTACGGTTGGTCCTCTTCTTTATTTCACGGTTACCTTCAGTGGGGTCTTGACGTGACTGGAGAACGCGCTGAGGTAAGACTCCCAGTCGGTGAGCGACTTGAACTGAGTCTCGTCATTGCGGCTCCATCCAGTGCCGAAGTAATAGGTGAACGATGACTTGCTGTCGAGGTGGGACAGGGAGAGTATGTGTCCAGTGGCTCCTGGAAGACCGTTCTCTTCCTTGAACCGCATCCCGTCCAGTTTACCTGCGCACACAGTACCCACGTAAATCTTTCCGAAGTCCTTGTTCTGTGTGGCCCTGTATTTCTCCTTATACTGGTTGGGGTCTCCCAAGTCCTCGTAGCCCATATATCCGTTGACAGGACTAAGCACGTAGGCATTGGGGTTTTCGTTATGCACCACGATTCCAACAGCAAGCGGTGTCTCTCCTGTCAGTCCCGCATAGCTTACGGTGACCTTATTGAGTTGTGAACCGGCATCCAGACTGAGTACACGGGTCTCAGTTACCTTCATGTCGCCTACAGTCTCCTCACCGTACACCAGCTTCACAGTAAAGCGGATCGGTCCCTTGTCGAGAATCTCGTACGACTTGTAACACCGTGGATATACGATTTGACCGTCGCACATCAATGCGTTGGTGCCACAACCGAGGGTCGGCCCCACCTTGTAGCAGTCCATCCCATTGCCGTGGTCCACATGGTAGCTTACAGCGTTGTACACGTCATCGGCGATGTCGCCCTTTCCCATCTTGCGCAACTTCGCCACCGCCTTCTGGATGTCAGGGTCCAGTTCACCTGCATAACGGTCTTCCACCACGAGTTTTGATGTCCGCTTGTTCCATATGTCATAGCCCCAGGCTCTCTCCCCGCTCCTCTGTAGGGCGGGTCCGTAACAGCGGAAAGCCACACGGTCGTTCTCCCACGCTATGTCATCCACACGTTCAGGGAACTGTCGTCCGTATACCTTTGCGTCGTACCGTGAAGGTTGTCCCGCACTGACGTAATAGATAGATTTTCCCTTTGCCGCCACTCCAGCCTGGAAGATCAGTTTTCCGTCGTACGTCACCTGACTGGGTATCTCACGTCCGTCGGCATCAGTCACCACCACGGTCTCTGCCCCGTCAAGTCTTGTCTTCACCTGTTTCATGTCAACCTCCACCGTCTCACCGCTGCGCGCGGTGTTGAGAGTGTTGCGTACGGTAACCGTTACCTTGTCTGCCGCACCCGCTGTCAAGGCAAGCA
Organism: Candidatus Methanomethylophilaceae archaeon; assembly: GCA_963594655.1. Classification (GTDB taxonomy): domain Bacteria; phylum Bacteroidota; class Bacteroidia; order Bacteroidales; family Bacteroidaceae; genus Colivivens. Next base: position 10,454 of record CAVBFD010000025.1, on the reverse strand, counting down.
GCACTGCTGCCGCCAATAAGATTGTTTTCTTCATATCACTAAATAACGTTTGTCAGTTTCTTTACAAAATCGAAGTCGAGAGTCTTGCGGTAGAGGTTGGCCTTCGCCACCTTTATCCTTATTCCGTCCCCAAGGGTGAAGCGCACATGTGAACGCCGTCCCACCAGACAGTAGTTCTTGTCATCGAAGTCGAACGATTCGTTGCCGAGGAAACGCACGGCGATGAATCCCTCGCAGTGGTTCTCGTTGATTTCGGCGAACACACCGGCTTCGGTCACCCCACTTATCTTGGCGTCGAATTCCTCGCCCAGTTTGTCGCTCATGAACTCCACCTGCTTGTATTTGATGGATGACCTCTCCGCCGCCGCCGCCAGTTGCTCCATGGCGGAACTATGTTCGCACAGTCCCTCGTACTTCTTCTGGCTGACACTGTTGCCGCCCTCCGCATAACGTGTGAGCAGACGGTGTACCATCAGGTCGGGGTAACGGCGAATAGGTGAGGTGAAGTGGGTGTAGTAGTCGAAGGCGAGTCCGTAGTGTCCTATGTTGTGGGTACTGTACCTCGCTTTCATCATGGACCGGAGCGAGATGGTCTCCACCAGGTTCTGTATCCTGTCGCCCTTCACTGCCGCAAGCAGTTTGTTGATGCTCTTCGAAACCTCGGTCTTCGATCCGTTAATCTTCACCGAATACTTGAACCGCTTCACGAACAGGGCGAGGTTCTCCAGTTTGGTGGGGTCAGGCACGTCATGCACACGGTAGGGGAAGGTCTTCGCTTTCTGGTTGTTCTTCACCTTGCCCACGCTCTGCGCCACGGTGCGGTTGGCAAGCAGCATGAACTCCTCCACCAGTTTGTTGGCGTCCTTCGCCACCTTGAAGTAGACACCAGTCGGCTTGCCTTTATCGTCGATTTCAAAACGCACTTCCTCACGGTCGAAGTCAATCGCACCGTTGGCGAGTCGCGCCGCGCGCAACTTGTGTGCCATGCGGTTGAGCGTTATCAGTTCGTTGCAGTACTCACCAGTCCGCTTGTCCGCACTGACAGGTATGTGTCCCTCTATATCGTCCGCCTCACCGTTCTGTTCCAGTATGGACTGTACTTCCTCGTACACGAACCTGCGGTCGCTCTTTATAACGGTGTGTACAATGCGGTAGTCATATACCTTGGCATCCTCGTCCATGTCGAACACTACGGAGTAAGCCAGTTTCTCCTCGTCCGGACGGAGCGAACAGATGTAGTTGCAGAGCCGTTCGGGCAGCATCGGTATGGTGCGGTCCACCAGATATATGGAGGTGGCGCGCTTCTGTGCCTCCTTGTCGATCACCGACCCTTCGAGAACATAGTGCGACACGTCAGCTATGTGTACGCCCACCTCGTAATGTCCCTTCCCGGTTGGACGGATGGAGAGCGCGTCGTCGAAGTCCTTCGCGTCTCTGGGGTCGATGGTGAACGTGGTCACGCCACGGAGGTCTTCCCTCTTCTTGTACTCCTCCTCGGGAATGACGTCGCTTATCTTGTCGGCACACGCCTCCACATCCTTAGGGTAGGAATAGGGCAGTCCGTACTCGGCGAGGATGGCGTGCATCTCCGTGTTGTTCTCTCCCGGCTTGCCCAGGATGTCCTTCACCGCACCGATAGGGTTGCGCGCGTCGTCAGGCCAGTCGGTTATCTTCACGAGTACCTTGTCACCGTCCTTGCCGCCCTTGAGTTTGTCCTTTGGGATAAACACGTCGCTGGGCAGGGCGTTGTCGGGTCGCACGAGGAACGCCATGCCGTGACTTATCTGCAACTGGCCCACTATGGACTTGTCGCTGCGCTTGATGATTTCTATGACCTCGCCTTTGATCTTCTTCGATACCTTCTTTGTGGCGAATACCGCTACCTTTACCCTGTCACCGTCAAGCGCATGGTGCGTACTCTCGTTGTATATGGTGACAGACAGACCGTCGTCGGTGTCTACCGCATTCCTTCCGCTGCCGGTGCGGTGGAACACCCCTTCAAGCACCTGGCTTGTCGGCGCGTTGTATGACAGGTTTCCTTCATAGTCGTGTACAATCTGCTGGTTGTCCACCATCTCGTTGAGGACATCCACACACAGTATCTTGAGAGGATGGCTGGTCAGTTTCAGTGCGCTGAATATCTGCTTCAGGGTAAATGACTCCCGAGCCTTGCTCTGGAAGAAGGCCAGCACCTTTTCCTTCAGTTGTTTCTTGTTCAGTTTCGTTCGTGTCATATTCTCTTGCTTTTGAGTGATTCCTATTTTCAGTGCAAACTTAAAGAAAAAAAACGGCACTGCCTAATTTAACTGGTAAAAGTTTGCGCTACGTAACAAAATCGTAATTTCCACATTTTATATTTGATTTGATTGCTCGTCTCACGCTTTTGTGCTAACTTTGCACTCCGTTTGGTAAGAGGTGGACAAAACCTTGTACCGGACGGTGGTTTCACAGTTACCGCACAACAGCTACAAGTAGTTTTCAAGTGATGACAAAGCGCGTGTTTTTCCTGGTTCTTCTGGTTACAGTGGTGCTGGTGGGGATGTATTTCCTGCCTCAGATGTCCGTTGCAGGTTACAGTCTCAGGCAGGTGAACATCCTGTCGGACGTGATGAGGGATACGGCGGAGACAGACACTGCGGCTGAGGCGTTGGATATTGAGTATGTGGCGTATGAGGACAGTGTGCCGGCTGGAATGATTCCGATTGAGGACTTCCGCGACAGTCTGGGACTGAACCGTGAGATGGACCGGTTCTATGAGGCGTTGAGGAGTGTAGGGAAACGTCCTGTGCGCATCGCCTACTTCGGGGACTCGTTCATAGAGGGAGACATACTGACAGCCGCCATCCGTGACCTGCTCCAGTCCCGCTTCGGGGGACATGGTGTCGGGTTTGTAGATATCCAGTCGAAGACGGCGGGATTCAGGACGACGGTGTTGAGCGGCAGCAAGGGATGGACCGAGTACTCAGCGGTCAACTGCAAGGGATTCAACAAGACGTTGCAGGGAATCAGCAGCCGTTATTACATACCGTCTCCGGGGGCGGAGATAGACCTGAGGGGGCAGCGCAGGGTATATGGAAATCATCTCGATACGGTGCAGGTGGCGACCCTTTTCTTCTCACCCGGCCTGGGACTGTCGATGGACTGCTCTGTCAATGGCGGTGACTTCCGTTCACTGTACGAGGCTCCGGCGGACTCGGTGGCGGATGTACCCCAGTCGTGCGGTGTCACAGGCAAAATCGGACACATCGACATCAAGGTGTCCGGCAAAGGACGTTTCTACGGTGTGGCTCTGGAGGACAGGACGGGTATCGTGCTTGACAATTTCTCCATGCGCGGCAGTATTGGCTGGCACTTGGGACAGATTCCGGTGGATGTGCTGAAGCAGTTCGCTAAACTTCGTGACTACGACCTCATAATCATGCATTTCGGACTGAACATGGCTACCCCCACAACACATAACTACTCCGGTTTCTGTGAGAGGTTCAAGACAGGCATCGACCATTTCCGTGAGGCTTACCCGAATGCGAGTCTGCTGATAATGAGTATAAGCAACAGGGACGCGCGTGCGGCCAACGGCACGTTCCAGACAATGAAGGGAGTGGAGGCACTGGTGGACGCGCAGAGGGAGATGGCGCGCCAGGAGGGCGTGGCGTTCTGGAACCTGCAACAGGGAATGGGCGGTTCGGGCAGTATGGTACGGATGCAGAAGGAAGGCAAGGCGGGCCGTGACTACACCCACATCAACTTCAAGGGTGGCGAGGACATAGGCAGGACGTTCTATGACGTGCTGATGAACGGCAAGATGAACTATGACATGCGCAAGGGATATGCGAGGAAGGGACATGTCGCACAGGACTCAACATACAAGAAGGACAGGTGATGTTTGACATAGATATAAATAAGGTGGCGGAACAATTGCTTTATGACCCTTCACAGCCGATGATATTCAGCAGTGGAGTGTTCCTGTGGCTGTTTCTGGGCTTCATGTTCGTCTACATGCTGCTCGAACGGAAGTTGACGGCGCGGCTACTGTTCGTCACGGCCTTCTCCTATTACTTCTACTACAAGTCGAGCGGCATCTTCTTTTTCCTGCTTGCCGTGGTGACAGTGAGTGACTTCCTGCTTGCAAGGGCCATCTACAAGGCGCAGTGTCCGGTTGACGGCACGACTGAATACCGCAAGAACGGCAAAGGCCGTTTCTTCCTTGTCATGAGTCTTGTGGTGGACCTCGCCCTGTTGTCCTATTTCAAGTACACCAACTTCTTTGGGGAGATAATAGCGGACATAAGTGGATGCCATTTCACCGCCCTCGACATCTTCCTGCCGGTCGGCATCAGTTTCTTCACCTTCCAGTCGCTCAGTTACACGATAGACGTGTACCGTGGAAACATCAAACCGCTGGACAGTCTGTTGGACTATGCCTTTTACGTGAGTTTCTTTCCTCAGTTGGTGGCGGGACCGATTGTGCGCGCCAGCGATTTCATCCCACAGATTCGCAAGCCTCTCACGATAACATCGGAGATGTTCGGCGCGGGTGTGTTCTTCATCGTGGGCGGACTTTTCAAGAAAGCGATTATAAGCGACTATATAAGCATTAATTTCGTGGAACGTGTGTTCGACCAGCCGACACTCTACAGTGGGTTCGAGAACCTCATGGCTGTCTATGGGTACGCGCTGCAGATATACTGTGACTTCTCAGGGTACAGTGACATGGCCATAGGTCTTGCCCTGTTGCTCGGTTTCAAGTTCCCCATGAACTTCAACGCGCCCTACAAGTCGAGGAGTGTCACCGAGTTCTGGCGCAGGTGGCATATCAGTCTTTCCTCATGGCTGAAGGACTATCTGTACATCTCCATGGGCGGTAACCGTAAGGGACGGTTCCGCCAGTACATGAACCTTGTCATAACGATGTTGTTGGGAGGTCTGTGGCACGGAGCTTCGTTGAAGTTCGTGCTTTGGGGCGGTATGCACGGACTGTTGCTGGTGGCGGACAAGATATGGAAAGCCCTGTTCCCGCGTCTTTCGCCTGTACGGTCAAAGGGTGATGGCGGCAGATCCGGTATAATCGTTTCCGTCATTGGTTGGGTTGTCACCTTCCACCTTGTGTGTCTCGCATGGATATTCTTCAGGTGCGACTCGCTGGACGACGCGTTTGCCATGCTGACCCAGATAGCCACCCACTTCCAGCCACAGATTATCATGCAGTGGTTCGAGGGCTACTGGTTCGTGGCGACACTGATGGTCATCGGTTTCGTCCTCCATTTCATTCCGCAGCGTGTGTCCGCATTGACAAGAAAGGCGGTTGTGGGCATGCCTTTCATCCTTCAGGCACTTCTTATAGTTGTTGTTGTCTATATCGTGATTCAGATAAAGTCAAGCGACGTGCAGCCGTTCATCTACTTCCAGTTCTGACGGCGGTCTTCTCCGTATGCGTCACCTGCATCTCTTCAGTTCGTCGGTTACCAACCGGCGCGGCACTCCCAGTTCGATGGCTTTCTCGAAGTCCTGCCGTGCGAGACGTTTCTGTTGGAGTTCCAGGTAGAGTTGTCCACGTTTCAGGTAATAGTCCTTTTGCGGTTCAAGTCTGATGGCGTTGCTAAGGTCGATGACTGCGAGTTCCTTCCTGTCTTTCTCAATCTCCATCTCAGCCCTTATGACGTAAGGCGCAGCTTTGTCGGGAAACCGCTCGATGACCAGATTCAACAGTGCCAGAGCCTCACCGGTATGTCCCATCTGCCGTTCCACGACAACCGTTCCGAGTGCCGCCATGAAGTTGTCCGGGTCTTTCTCCGTGACCGTCCTGAAGTCTGCCTTCGCCTTGTCGAGTTCCCGTGTCTTGCTGTAAGCGTAACCCCTGTAGGCGTATGCTTCGATGTCGGTCGGGTTGAGTCCGATGATAGTGGAGTAGTCGGATATGGCCCTCTTGTAGTTCTCCATCCGCAGGTAGAGACTGGCTCTTGCCGAGAGGAACACCGTGTTGTCGGGGTACTGTCTGATGGCTGCCGAATACGATTCAATGGCTCCTTTGTTGTTGCCCCGCGCCTCCTGCACACTGCCGAGGTTCATGTAGACCAAGGCGTTCCTGTGGTCTTCGGGTGACTGTTCCAAGGCCTTGCCGAACAGCCCTTCCGCCTCGTCCAGTCTCGATTCCTTGGCTGCCTCTATCCCCTTCTCCACGGTTGTCTCATACGTGGCGGTTGTGGTGTCCCCCACGGTGAAATCACTGTTCTGTGCGTTACAGGTGAGGGTGATGCCACTAAAAAGCAGGGCGGTACTTAGTTTCGTTCTCATCATTGAGCATGGAGAGGTATGAGTTGTATCTGCTTTCACTTATATCGTGCCGTTCCACAGCCTCAAGCACGGCACAGCCCGGTTCGTGGGTATGTGAACAGTTGTTGAAGCGGCAGTCGGAGGAGAAACGGAATATCTCCTTGAAGTAATGCCCAATCTCTTCCTTCGACATGTCGAACGATCCGAACCCCTTGATTCCCGGGGTGTCTATGATGAAACTGTCCGGTTCGTCCAGCGCGTACATCTCGGAAAAGGTGGTGGTGTGCTTGCCTGTGTTGTAGGCGTCGCTGATGTCACTCGTCTTCAGGTCGAGTCCTGGTATGAGGCGGTTGATGAACGTGGACTTGCCCACACCACTGTTGCCTGACACGAGGGTCACGTTGCCACGCAGTAGGGCAACAACCTCGTCCATCCCCTCCCCGGTCTTTGCCGATACCGCCAGGCACTGGTAGCCCACTGTTTCGTAGAGCCGTATCATCCCATGCAGCATCATGTTGTCGTCTTCGTCATAAAGGTCCGTCTTGTTGAATACGATGACCACAGGTATGCTGTACGCCTCCGCTGTAGCCAGAAAACGGTCGATGAAGGTGGTGGTGGTGACCGGGTGGTTGACGGTCACGATGAGCAGGCACTGGTCGAGGTTGGCGGCCAGGATGTGCGACTGCTTCGACAGGTTGGTTGACTTCCTGACAATATAATTTCTGCGCTCATCAATGGATGTGATGAGCGCAGTATTGTCCTGTAACGGAGTGAAGTCCACATAATCGCCGATAGCCACAGGGTTGGTGGACTTGATGCCCTTGAGTCTGAAGTTGCCCTTGACCTTACAGTCCACCAAGTGTCCGTCCGCAGTCCGGACGGTGTACCAGCTGCCGGTGTTCTTTATTACGAGTCCCTTCACTGCTGTTTATTACACGGTCATGATTTCCTTGTTCTTCTCTTCGAGCATGGCGTCCACCTTCTTGATGTACTTGTCGTGGAGTTTCTGGCAATCCGTCTCCGCGTCTTTCTCCACATCCTCCGGCACACCGCTTGCCTTGATGCTCTTCTTCAGTTTCTCTATGGCGTCACGGCGCGAGTTGCGAATGCTCACCTTAGCCAGTTCCGCTTCCTTTGCGCATTGCTTGGAGAGTTCCTTTCTCCGTTCCTCTGTCGGTACGGGGATGCCCAGACGGATATGCTCTCCGTTGTTCTCCGGCATGATACCTACAGGGGAGTCGATGATGGCCTTCTCTATCACCTTCAACATGTTCTTGTCCCATGGCTTGATGACGATGGAACGCGCGTCGGGGGTGGCGAGGTTAGCCACGTTGCTCAGTGGTACTGACGCTCCGTAGGAGTCTACATAGATGCCGTCGAGTATGTGTACGTTGGCGCGTCCGGCACGTATGCGTCCCAGTTTCTCTTCGAGATTCATGGTCGCCATCTCCATCTCCTCTTCAGCGTCGCTGAGATATTTCTTTACTTCTTCCATAAATGATGGTGTTGCTTGTGGTTTATATTATTCTACTATCGTGCATTTCTCGCAAGGCTTGAGCTGCTTGAAGAAGTCGTTGCCCTTATCGTCCACGAGGATGAAGGCAGGGAAGTTCTCCACTTCAATCTTCCATATAGCCTCCATACCCAGTTCGGGGTACTCCACACACTCGATAGACTTGATGTTGTTCTGTGCCAGTATCGCCGCCGGTCCACCTATGCTGCCGAGATAGAAGCCCTTGTGGTCTTTGCATGCGCGTGTCACTTCGTCCGACCGGTTGCCCTTTGCCAGCATGATGCGTGACCCTCCGTTGTCCTGGAACTCATATACATACGGGTCCATGCGTCCGGCTGTTGTCGGACCCATAGATCCGCAAGCCATTCCTGCCGGTGTCTTCGCCGGTCCCGCATAGTAGATCGGGTGTTCTTTCAGGTACTGCGGCATCGGTTCACCTGCGTCCAGGCGTGCCTTTATCTTGGCGTGGGCGATGTCCCTGCCCACGATGATGGTGCCGTTGAGCGACAGGCGTGTGCTTACCGGGTATTGTGACAGAATCTCGCACACCTTGTCCATCGGTTGGTTGAGGTCAATCTTCACCGCGTCGCCCTCACCTGCGTTACGCAGCTCTTCCGGTATGAGTTCGTATGGTTTGTCGTCCATCTTCTCAATCCAAATACCGTCCTTGTTGATTTTTGCCTTGATGTTGCGGTCAGCGGAGCAACTGACACCCAGGCCGATAGGACAACTTGCACCGTGGCGCGGGAGACGTACCACACGGATGTCGTGTGCCATGTACTTGCCTCCGAACTGCGCCCCGAGTCCTATCTTGTATGCCTCCTTGAGGAGTTCCTTTTCGAGTTCGGTGTCGCGGAACGCGCGTCCTGTAGCGTCACCTGTGGTAGGCAGACTGTCATAGTAGTGGGTTGACGCCAGTTTCACTGTGAGCAGGTTCTTCTCCGCACTGGTTCCACCGATGACGAAGGCGATATGGTAGGGAGGACAGGCGGCTGTTCCCAAAGTCTTCATCTTCTCCACAAGGAACGGAATCAGTGTGCCTGGGTTCTGTATCCTTGCCTTGGTCTCCTGATAGAGGTATGTCTTGTTGGCTGACCCACCGCCTTTGGTCACCATGAGGAAGCGGTATTCCATACCTTCTGTCGCCTCGATGTCTATCTGTGCCGGCAGGTTGCATTTGGTGTTTACCTCATTGTACATGTCGAGCGGAGCGTTCTGTGAGTAACGCAGGTTCTCCTCCGTGTAGGTCTTGAACACTCCCTTGGAGAGAGCCTCCTCATCGCAGAAATTGGTCCACACCTGTTGTCCCTTCTCTCCGTGGATGATGGCTGTGCCTGTGTCCTGACAGAGCGGCAACTGTCCCTTGGCTGCCACCTCTGCGTTGCGGAGGAAGGTCAGAGCCACATACTTGTCGTTGTCGCTTGCTTCCGGGTCGCGCAGTATCTTCGCCACCTGCAGGTTGTGGCTGCGGCGGAGCAGGAAACTGACATCGCGGAACGCCGCATTTGCCATTCTTGTAAGTGCGTCGGGTGTCACCTTCAGTATAGGTGTGCCTTCAAACTCGCTGACGGATACACCTTCCTTCGTCAGCAAATAGTACTCAGTATCGTCCTTTCCAAGTTGGAACATAGGGGCGTACTTAAATTCAACTGTCTGTGCCATATTGTAATATCTTTATTGTGTCATCGTATCCTTTACGGTTGCAAAGGCAAAAGTAGTACAAAACGAGTAGAAAGCCAAAAAAGAAAGCGGAAAATGCTGCGACTCACCGATAATTGGGCGAGAAAAGTGTATCTTTGCACAATCAGTGTTTCTGAATATACACATTACAGTCGGGTCGCATGGTAATACTGTCCGCATGGTGGTTTTGACAGCTGTTTGTTTGGCGGTGTCAGATAAATAATTTATCTTTGCAGCAGTATAGCGTTTAAACAGTAGGAATTATGGGCAATTACATCCGATTTGACTGGGCAATGAAGCGATTGCTTCGCAACAAGGCGAACCATGCCGTGCTGGAGGGACTGATGTTCTCGCTCCTTAACGAGCCGTTCAAGATTGTGAGATTTCTGGAGAGCGAGAGCAACCAGTACTCGGAGAACGACAAGTTCAACCGTGTGGACCTCCTTGCGGAGAACGAGCGTGGGGAACTGGTGCTGTTTGAGTTCCAGAACACCCGTGAACTGAATTACTTCCACCGCATCCTCTACGGTGTGTCGAAGGTGATTACCGACAATATATCTCTGGGTGACGACTACGACAAGGTGAAGAAGGTGTATTCCATCAACATCGTCTATTTCTCGCTCGGTCAGGCCGAGGACTATGTGTACCATGGCAAGACAGTGTTTCAGGGACTGCATGAGAACGATATTCTGAAACTCTCCAAACGGCAGAGCGAGGTGTTCTTCGGTGACATGATAGAGGCGGGCAAGAAGACAAATCGGGAGGCTGGTGACCTCTTCCCAGAGTATTACCTGCTATGCGTGAACAACTTTGACAACTATGCCGTTAACAGCCTTGACGAGTGGATAGCGTTTCTGAAGACGGGCGAGATCAGTGATAGCGCCAAGGCTCCGGGACTCTCTGTAGCCCGCGAGTGTCTGATGGTTGACAAGCTGTCGAGTGAGGACCGTGCCGACTATGTGAGACATATGGAGAACCTGAGATACCAGCG
>CAVBFD010000024.1:0-34452 GCA_963594655.1 Candidatus Methanomethylophilaceae archaeon | reverse complement strand
ATAGAATTTCCTTTTTCATGAGAATTCAGTTTTGGTTGTTACTATACTTTGTTTCATTCATTTCCTTCATTGTCACATGGATACGTCCACGTCGATGTTCTGCCATCCGTCCACCGCAGGGTGGAAACCGCCTCCGTTGACGATAGGTTTGGGCAGGGGCAGAGTGTCAATCTCTACCGTTCCCACCGAACTGCCGTCACCGCTACCGTCACCGCTACCGCTGCCACTGCCACTGCTTGTACTGAGTGGCACATCGAAGAAGTAACAGTTTCTCGATCCGTCCGACGTGACCACATATACCGCCATCTGGTGGATGGTAGGCTGCACCTCATCATCAGAATCGTCAGAATCACCAGCATCACGCCTCTTTATCTCACTGAAGCTGATTACATCCGCTGTCAGTGTTGACGCACCGTCGGATGTCAGTGCGAACGCCACAGTCACCGTCTCGCTGGTGGTCTTCCCCTTGCCCACGAGCAGTCCGCCAGGCAGACCGGAGATGGTGGCCCCGATGTTGTCGGAAGAGACATACTTGAGGTTGGACACACCACTTATGGTTATCCTGTGGCGGCTCATGGCAAGTTCCGGGTAGAGAGTCAGTATCTGGCCTTCCTCAAGGGCCACTATCGTGAACGAGCTGAGACGCGCCGTATAGAGAAGGTCGGTAGACTGCACCATGCGTTCCGTCCCTTCCAGTTGCACCTGTGACGACCCCAAGGTAAGCGCGCCGTCGGAGGCGTATGCCTCGAAGGTGTCGTAGGAGTCGATGTTGCGGTATGATATGGCCTCGGTGTCGGAGTTGACACAGATGACCTTGTAACGTCCTGCCGGCACCTCGATATGTCCTCCGTGGAAGTCCGAGAACTCGTACACGAACGGTTTCCCTCCGTCCGACGGGTAGAGGTAGAGGCGCATGGACTCGGGAGCCGCGTCGGGCGCATTCCTCCAGTCGAAGACCACCTGTATTACTGTATTGTGGAAATGGCTTGTACACAACTCCTTGTGTTCGCACGAGGCGGCCACAAAAAGAAGTGCCACAAGAAGGGTGCGCCACATCACTGATGAGAGTCCGTTTCCTTTCATCGGCGGCCTCCTTTCCGTTGTCCCGAGAAGGACTTGTTGATGAACCACACTACGGAAATCTCTGCCTTCGTAGGCCCGAACCAATGGCGCGACTTCGTTGCGTCCCACACGTAATGGCCGTTCATCGGCGTGTACTCGTAGTAAGTGCCACCGAGATAACCCACACCAAGGGAAAAGTCGAAGTTGACCGACGGAGACGCGGGAAGCGAGAATCCGTACTCCACTCCGAACCCGTAGCTCGGCTTGTCCCACAACGAACCGCCCGGACGGCCGGCTATATAGCCCTTGCCGCCGAACTCCACATCGTAGGTGAGCAACTGTCCGTATACTCCCACATGATGGCCCGTCAGTGGTCTTTCCTTCTTCTGGGGACCGAGATACCTGCGCAGGGAGGCGTAACCGCCGTACGCGCGCCAGAAGTGATGGTTGCCCTCACGCTTCCACCAACCGTACATCCAGCCGCCGCTGACCGACCAGCCGTCACCGAAACCGTACTCCACACTCACCTCGGGAATGAGGAAAAGGGTGTAGAGGAGGTTTATCTTGAACGCTAAGGGGTTATGCGAAGTGGGGGGGGGCGATTTTGTCAACAATGGCTACACTGTCTGAACCGTCAGACAGGTTGTCGCCAAGACCAACCGTGTGGCAGTACGCGATACCGTCACTACAGAGAACCTGACTGGCAAACGCCACGGTGCAAGTCACCAATCTGAATATGTGTCCACTGTGCTTCATTAAAGGGTCACACTGATAATAAACAAATCCGCACCAAATCCGGCCGGCACATGTTCAGTGTGGCGACAAAGTTACATGATTTATTCGCATAAGCAAGGATATTCTAAAGAACAAATCAATCGATGCACACAATTTCATCCAATTTACACTACATTTGGAATGTGGGCATTGCAAAATTAATAAAAATAAAAAACCGTTGTCATTGGCAAGTCCAAGGACAACGGTCGGTTATAAAAGAGATATGGGCTTACTTGTAGTTCTCCAGCACCTCCGCGTTCATGCCGTGGATGTAGCTGTAGTGGCGCGCCATCTCGCCCTCCGCATGATTGAAGAACACCACGAGGCTCTTCTTGAAGAGGTCTGCATTGCGGATGGTGTCCTTGAGCAGAAGGATGGACATGATGGTGTAGGCGGTCATCTCGTAGAGCTTGCGCGCGCAGAAGTCAAGCACCTCCTGGCTCTCCTGCGACTTCACGTACTCGATGCACTCCTGCAGTTTCTGTGCTGCGGCCTCGATACGCGCCACATAGTCCGCATACCCGGCGTTGTCCTTCACCTCGGCAATCATGTCGTTGATGAGGTTCGTGTATGTGCCGTTGGTCACGTAACGGATGGCAGCCACGGTCTGGAGCTGGGTAGTACCCTCATAGATACTGGTGATACGCGCGTCGCGGTAGATGCGCTGACACTTGTACTCCTCCATGTAACCGCTTCCGCCGTGTACCTGGATGGTGTCGTAGGTACACTGGTTGGCGAACTCGCTGTTCATGCCCTTGGCAAGTGGGGTGAACGCGTCGGCCAGACGACTGAACGCCTTCAGTTCCTTACGCTCCTCAGGTGTGAGTTGGCGCTCACGCGCGATGTCCTCCAACGCCTTGTATATATCCACGTAACGCGCGGTCTGGTAGAGAAGGCTGCGTCCCGCGTCGAGTTTCGCCTTGATGGTGGCAATCATGTCGTACACCGCAGGGAAGTTGATAATCTCCTTACCGAACTGGCGGCGGTCCTTGGCATAAGCCAGAGCCTCCTCGTAGGCAGCCTGTTCGATGCCGACCGACTGGGCTGCGATACCCAGGCGCGCGCCGTTCATCAGGGACATCACATACTTGATGAGTCCCAGTTTACGGTCACCGCAGAGTTCCGCCTTGGCGTTCTTGAAGGTAAGCTCACAAGTGGGACTTCCGTGGATGCCGAGCTTATGCTCGATACGGCGCACGTTGACCCCACCGCTCCGCTTGTCGTAGATGAACATGGACAGGCCGCGTCCGTCACGTGTACCCTCCTCACTGCGCGCAAGCACGAGGTGGATGTCGGAGTCGCCGTTGGTGATGAAACGCTTCACACCGTTGAGGAGCCAGCAACCGTCCTCCTCGCTGTAGGTGGCTTTCAGCATAACCGACTGGAGGTCGGAACCGGCGTCAGGCTCGGTGAGGTCCATCGACATGGTTTCACCGGCACAGACACGCGGGATGTACTTCCTCCGCTGTTCCTCACTGCCGAAGCAGTAGAGTGTCTCGATACAATCCTGGAGCGACCAGATGTTCTCGAATCCCGCGTCACCTGCACTGACAATCTCGTTGGCTGCGGTGTATACGGTGACAGGCAGGTTCAGTCCCTCGTAACGGCGAGGCATGGTCATACCGTTGAGACCCGCCTTGCGTGTCGCGTCGAGGTTCTCGTAGGTCTTGGAGGCGTAACGCACACGTCCGTTCTCGCAGTGCGGCCCTTCGAGGTCCACATCCTCCGCGTTCGGCGCGATCACGTTGGCGTTGATGTCGCCCACAACCTCCAGCACCTTGTCGTAGTTGTCCATCGCGTCCTCGAAGTCGTCCGGAGCATAGTCGTACTTCCCCTTGTCCTCGAAGCCACGCTCTTTAAGTTCCACAATGCGCTGCATCATGGGGTGTTCCATGTGGAACTTTATCTCTGGGATATCTGTATATGAATTAGCCATTTCCTCTTACTTGTTATTTGATTTATAATACTTGATGAGCTTAGGCAGCACATCCTCGATGTTACCGTTTATGTTGTAGTCCGCAATCTGGTTGATCGGCGCGCTCCCGTCGTTGTTGATGGAGATGATGATGCCCGAGTCCTTCATGCCGGCTATATGCTGGATGGCACCGCTGATTCCACAGGCGATGTACACCTTGGGACGCACGGTGACACCGGTCTGGCCAATCTGACGGTCATGGTCAATCCAACCCGCGTCTACAGCCGCGCGACTGGCTCCCACCTCAGCGTGAATCTCCTTGGCGAACTGGAAAAGGAGGTCGAACCCTTCCTTGCTTCCCACTCCGTAGCCACCTGCCACTACGATGCTCGCTCCCTTCAGGTTGTGCTTTGCGGCCTCCACATGGCGGTCGAGTACCTTCACCACATAGTCGGTCTCAGGCACGTACTTGCCCACCTCATGGCGGATGACCTCACCCTTGTAGTTCCCGTCCACAATCTCGCGCTTCATCACTCCGTCGCGCACCGTAGCCATCTGCGGACGGTGGTCGGGGTTGACGATGGTGGCGATGATGGAACCTCCGAACGCGGGACGGATCTGCATCAACTGATTGTCATAATGCTTGGTGACCATAGTGTCCCCCTCCTTTATCTTCATGTCGAAGTCGTCAATCTCCAACTGGGTGCAGTCGGCTGTCAGACCCGAGTGGAGCGCGCTCGACACGCGCGGACCGAGGTCACGGCCGATGACGGTAGCTCCCAACAGGCATATCTGCGGTTTCTCCTCCTTGAAGAGGTTCACCACAGCCGATGTGTGGGGAAGTGACGTGTAGGGAAAGAGGCGAGGGTCGTCGAACACATGCACACGGTCCACACCGTAAGGGTACAGTTGCGCCTCAACACCATCGAGATTACTGCCCACACACAAACATTCGAGCTTTACTCCCAGTCTGTTCGCCAGTTTGCGCCCTTTGGTGCAAAGTTCCAGACTCACCTCGGCAATCTTGTTCTGTTCACCGAGTTCTATATATACAAATACGCTGTCCATATTATCCGATAGTGTTGCTTTCGATTAGTTCCTTCATTAAGTTGTCTATATCCTCGTCGCTGGAGGTGAGGGTCTTGGTCTCCTTCGCCTTGAACACGATGCTCTTCACAGCCTTCACGTTGGTAGGACTACCTGCCTTACCAATCTGTGCCGGATCGGCGTCGATGTCAGCAGCTCCCCATGTGGTGAACTCCGCCTTCTTGTGGGCCATGACACACTTCACGTTACGGCTGCGGCAGGGAGCCGCGCTTCCGTTGACAGTGACCACAATCGGCAGTGGGGCCTCGACAGTCTCGACACCTCCGTCGATATGGCGGCGCGCCACAATCTTCTCCTTAGTACACTCAAGGATTTCCTCAGTATATGTAATCTGTGTCAGTCCGAGTTTCTCAGCCACCTGCGGGCCCACCTGTGCGGTGTCGCCGTCGATAGCCTGACGGCCGCAGAGGATAATATCATAGTCACCTATCTTCTTTATAGCCTGTGCGAGTGAATAGCTTGTCGCGAGTGTGTCGGCGCCGCCGAGAGCGCGGTCGGTGAGCAGGATGCCGTTGTCCGCACCACGGTAGAGGCCCTCACGCAGAACCTCCGTAGCCTTAGGAAGTCCCATGGTAAGCATCGTGATGGTTGAACCCGGGTTCTGCTCCTTCAAGCGGATGGCTTGTTCGAGAGCATTCAAATCTTCCGGATTGAATACTGCGGGAAGGGCCGCGCGGTTGACAGTCCCCTCCGGGGTCATAGCCTCAGGCCCGACATTGCGTGTGTCAGGTACCTGTTTTGCTAATACAATGATTTTAAACATAGTCGCTATTTTATAATTACAAAAAAACTTGACGGCAAAGGTAGTGATTTTTTGGATGCAAGCATAGCCTCAGCCGTCAAATATTGCACACGACACGGGTTATTGTGTGGCAAAATTGGAAAGACAAGCATCCAATCACCATTTTTTATGCACACGTGGCAGGGCGATTGTGCGTAAGCCTACTGCGCAAGCCGAGGCGGTTGTGCGCACATACCCTCCTATATATAATAAGGTGTGGGCGCACCCTCTATATTATCGGTATACTCTCGCCGTTTATCTTACGGAACAGGTCGAGCGCATAGACATCGGTCATTCCCGATATGAAGTCCAGCACCGACATGATACGGTCGTAGGGCCGGTCCGAGGTGAGGTCGTACTGGGAGGACACCCTACCCAGCAGCAACTTCGAGTAGGCCTTGTCGGGATTCATGGCGGCGTTGATGAAAAGGTCAATGATGGTACTTATCACCTTGTAGCCAGCCAACTCGATGTCGAGAACGTCCTTACTGAAGTAAATCTTGTCGAACGACTCCTTCTCGCATGCCTTGTAGGCATTGCGAATCCTCTCGTCCGTATGGTCAATGAGCGACCCTGTGAACGTGCCGTCGAGAATCTCGTCCTCGTGATCCACGAACACCTTGACACAAGCCGACTCCAATGCGCCGATGCAGCACGACCGCAGGTAGACCACCTGCTCGTTGGTGTCGTCCACCGTCTTCAGCACCTTCCGTATCTTCTCCTGCCGCTGCTCGTCGAAGTAACCGAGCAGCAGACGGAACGTGTCGTCGGTGGAGAGTATCTTCAACTTATGCGCGTCCTCTATGTCCATTATCTCGTAACAGATGTCATCAGCCGCCTCCACCAGGTAGACCAACGGATAACGGGCGTAACGGGGATTGTCACAGTCGCCGTCCAACTGCCTTATACCCAGTTCCTCGGCTATCTTCCTGTATGTCGGCACCTCGCTCTGGAAGAAACCGAACTTCTGCTTGTGGCCCGCCTGACCCGAAGTGAACGGATATTTCACTATCGAAGCCAGGGTGGAATAGGTCATCACGAACCCACCGGGACGGCGGCCCTTGAACTGGTGGGTGAGCAGACGGAAGGCGTTGGCGTTGCCCTCGTAGTGGATGAGGTCGTTCCACTCCTCCTGTGTCACCAAGTCACGGCACTGCTGTCCGTCGCCCTCGGAGAAGAACGAGGCTATCGCCCTCTCGCCCGAATGGCCGAACGGAGGATTGCCCATGTCGTGGGCGAGGCACGCCGCGCTCACGATGGAACCGCACTCACTGAAATGGGTGCCGGCCAGTTCCGGGTGTCGATCCAACAGGCGGTGGGAGGTGTCGTCGCCCAACGACCGTCCCACACTCGCCACCTCCAGACTGTGTGTCAGCCGGTTGTGTACGAAGATGCTGCCCGGGAGGGGAAACACCTGTGTCTTGTTCTGCAACCTGCGGAAAGGTGATGAGAAGATAAGGCGGTCATAATCACGGTGGAATTCCGTACGGTCGTCCTTCCGTTTATAGTGCAGGTTCTCCTGCCCCAGACGTTTGTTTGATATGAGTTGCTTCCAGTCCACTGTCTTTGCGCTTCTTTATATTACGGTGCAAATCTACAAAAAAAAGTATTAAGACCTACCGCCGTGTAGAGATTAATTCGTAAATTTGCAAGGCATAATGTAATGTGACGAATCATGGAAGTGAAGATAATCAACAAATCCCGCCATCCGCTGCCGGCCTACGAGACAGGTCAGTCGGCAGGCATGGATTTGCGCGCCAACCTACAGCAGCCGGTGACCCTAAGTCCGATGCAGAGGTGTCTGATACCCACAGGACTGTTCATCGCCCTGCCCGCGGGGTATGAGGCGCAGGTGCGTCCGCGCAGCGGACTTGCCATAAAGAAGGGAATCACCGTACTCAACTCCCCAGGTACCGTGGACGCGGACTACAGGGGCGAGGTGTGTGTCATCCTGGTCAACCTGTCCTCCGAACCGTTCGTCATCAACGACGGTGACCGTATCGCCCAGATGGTGATCGCACGGTACGAGCAGGCGACATGGAGTGAGGTGGATGTACTCGATGAAACGGAGAGGGGCGACGGTGGATTCGGACATACAGGGAAATGATGGATAACCGATTGTTGAAAATAATAATGCTGCTGACAGGCAGTCTGCTGCTTTGCGTCCACACCACAAACGCGCAGGACGACAAGGACAAGGCGGACCTGTTCCTCTACGAGGGACATAGGCAGAAGCTTCTTGGCAACCACGCCGACGCGTTCGAGCTGTTCAGCCACAGTCTGCGCCTCAACCCCGAGTCGGCGTCGGCTCTGGCGCAGATGTCGCAGTACTACCAGTACATGAGGAACGACAGTATGGCTGTGGTCTGCCTCAGGCGAGCCACGGAACTCGATCCCGACAACTACTGGTTGAAGGAGTCGCTGGCGGGGCTACTGACCAAGACAGGCGAGACCGACGAGGCCATCACGGTACTCGAAGCCATGTCCGTACAGTTCCCGAATAACGAGAACGTGCTGCTGATGCTGGAGGAGTTGTACGACCGCAACATGGACTACGGCAACGTCATCAGGATACTCGACCGGCTGGAGGTGAAGGAAGGCAAGAGTGAGCAGCTCAGTATGGAGAAGTTCCGTATCTACAAGCAGTTGCACGACTATGACAACGCCTACAAGGAGATGAGCGGCCTTGCCGGACAGTACCCGAACGACCCGAGGTACAAGGTGCTGACAGGCGACCTGCTCGTGGAGCAGGGACGGTTGGACGACGGACTGGCGGTGTACCGTGAGGTGGAGAGGGAGAACCCCGACAACGTGTACCTCATGGCTTCGATGCTCAACTACTACGACATCACACAACAGGACTCGCTGTACAACCTTCAGGTGGAGAAGATATGTCTCACCCCGGGGCTGGACGACGACACCCGGCTGCGCTTCCTCAGCAGTCTCGCCATGCAGACCGCCCAGGAGGGAAGTGAACCGAGGCACCTTATAGACATCTTCAAGAAAGTGCTGGCGATGCGGCAGACCGACACACGGATTGGGGAGCTGTGCGCGCGCTTCATGGTGACCGTCAAGTCGCCAGTCGATGAAATCAGACCGGTGCTGAGGCAGATGCTGTCCATCGACCCCGAGTGCGACATGGCGAGGGAACTGCTGATGTCATACGCCGTGGATGACAACGACACCCTGCAGATTATCGACCTGTGCCGACCGATGGTGGAATGTTCCTCCGACAACATAGCGTACTACTATTACCTCGGTATCGCTTATTTCATGGCGGACAGTGCTGACCTGGCGGTAAAGACACTGGACAAAGGACTGGCGAAAGTCAATGACGACACCAACCTGCAGGTAGTGACCAACATGTATTCGTTGATAGGCGACGCATACCACAAACTCAAGGACAACAGGCATGCCTACGAGTACTACGACTCCTGCCTGATGTACAGTCCCGACAACGCGCTGGTGCTCAACAACTATGCCTATTACCTGTCACTGGAGAACAAGAACCTCGACAAGGCGGAGGAGATGATCCGCAGGTCGCTGGATACGGAAGAGGGCAAACACACCCCCACCTACCTCGACACCTATGCGTGGATTCTCTTCCGGCAGGGGAAATACACGGAAGCGAAGGTGTACATAGACAGTGCGCTGGTACTGATAGGCGACTCGCTTACCGACGACAACCATGATGTCATAGAACACGCGGGCGACATCTACTCCAAAAACGGACTCACCGATGAGGCCGTGGTGTACTGGCAACAGTCACTCGACATGGGCAATCAGTCCGTTACACTACAGAAGAAACTGAAGAAGAGGAAATATGTTGAAGGCAAGAAGGATGATTACAGGTAGGGACAGCCATGCCGCCCTGTACGGTTTCATGGGGATGGTGTGCATGGTGTGCCTCACACTCGTGTCGTGCCACTCCACCAAGGGACTGGACAAGTCAGCCGGGGAGACCGCTGTCAGTACGGAGTTCTCCGCCGCAAGGCACTTCGACAAGGTGAGGGCGAACGGTTCACGGCAACAGAATCTGGTGTCGAAGGTCAACGTGACACTGGCGTTGGGCAACCAGTCGGTGTCCACCGGCGGGTCACTCAAGATGAAGAGGGACGATGTAATACAACTGTCGCTGGTAGACCCCGTGCTGGGAGTTATGGAAGTGGGACGCATCGAATTCACCAGGACAAGGGTACTTGTACTCGACAGGGTGAACAAACAGTACATCGAGGCGCAGTACTCCGACGTGGACTTCCTGAAAAAAGCCAACATCGACTTCAATACCCTACAGTCACTCTTCTGGAACACCGTCTTTGAGCCCGGCAAGACCACGCCCGTGGCAGATGACTTCCAGTACGACCGGACAGCCGACGGAGTGAGTATGACTTACCGTGACAAGTTGCTCACCTACGGTTTCCACACCCAGTTGAAGGACGGCAAGTTGGACAAGACATCCATCACCGGCAACACCGACCGCTCGTGCCGGTGCGACTTCACGTACGGTGACTTCACCACCTTCAGTGACCTGCCCTTCCCTAAGGAGATATCCATGTCGTTCAGTACAGGGAGCAAGACCTTCTCCATGTCACTGTCCTTAGGTGCGATACGCAACTCGTCCGACTGGGTGGCGCGCACGTCGGTGCCTGGAAAATATTCCAAGGCCAACCCAGAAAAAATATTTAAACAACTGATGAGATGAAACACACGACATACCGCCTTCTCTACAGTCTGGTGACGGTCTGTCTACTGGCAGCCCTGCCGGTGGATTCCGCCCTCGCGCAGAAGAGGAACACGAAGACAAAGACCACGAAGACCACCACGAAGGCCGACAAGAAGACTCAGTTGAAGAACGAACAGGCGGCGACACAGAGGAAAAGGCAACAGTCGCAGCAACAGATAACGGTAATCAACCGCAACATCAAGACCAACCTCGACAGTGTGCTTATCCTCGACAACAGGATTGACAGTGAGCAACGCCGCATCGACAGTCTGAACCGTGAAGTAAGGGAACTGAACACCAAGATAGACACACTGAACGCGCAGATTGTGCGGTTGAAGAAGGAACTGGCGGACAAGAAGACCAAGTACGCCAAGGCGATGGTCTACCTGCAACGGCACAAGACAGTGCAGCAGAAACTGCTGTTCGTCTTCTCCGCGGACAACTTCGGACAGATCATCCGCCGTATGCGTTACATAAGGGAGTACTCCACCTACCAGAAGGCACAGGGCGACATGATAAGGCAGAAAGAGGTGGAGGTGACGAAGATGCAGGAGGAGATGGTGGCTTCAAAGGCGAAGGTGGAGTCGAATCTGGCGGAGGTCAGGCGCAGACAACAACAGCTTGAGGCCAACAGGAAGAGTTGCCAGAACAAGGTGGTGTACCTGAACAAGAACCTCAGTGCCGTGCAGAACCAGGTGAAGCAGCTCCAGAAGAAGGAGGCGAGTCTGAACGCCCAGATAGAACAACTCATACAGCAGGAGATTGCCGAGGCAAAGCGGAAGGCGGAGGAAGCCAAGCGCAAGGCCGAGGAGGAAGCGCGGAGAGCGGAACAGGTGCGTATGGAAAAGGAGAGGCGACTGGCGGAACTGAAGGCAAAGCGTGAGGCTGAACTGAAGGCGAAGAAGGAGGCTGAGGCGAAGGCCAAGGCAGCGGCGGATGCGGCTACCAAAGCGGCAGCGAAGGCCGAGGCGGAAGAGGCGGCGGCCAAGGCCAAGAGCATGGGCAAGGAAATCAAAGCGGCGGAGAAGGAAGTGAAGGTGGCAATAAAAGCGGAAAAAGAGGATGCAGCCAAACCCAAACCTATGATGGAGGCCTACAAGCAGTCAGCCGAGGCGGAAGTGAGACTGTCGTCCAACTTCGCGAACAACAAGGGTAAACTGCCTATGCCGATAACCGGATCGTACAGTGTCGTGGGCCATTACGGCACGTACACCGTAGACGGTCTGAAGAACGTGACCCTCGACAATAAGGGTATAGACATACGTGGGAGTGAAGGCTGTATGGCGCGCGCTGTGTTCGACGGTGAGGTGTCGTCCGTGTTCCAGTACGGTGTGTCGTACATCGTCATGGTGCGCCACGGCAGTTACATCTCCGTTTACTCCGGTCTCTCGTCGGTGGCCGTATCCAAGGGCAGTACCGTCACCACCAAACAGTCACTGGGAAAGGTGGGGACTGACGCCAACGGACATTACACCCTCCATTTCCAACTGCGCAAGGGCAGTGCCAGACTGAATCCGGAGCAGTGGGTCAGATAAGCAGTTCGCAGTACTTGCGGATGGCGTCGTCAATCTCAGCCACCCTGATGAACTCGTCAGCCGAATGGGACCGGGAGGAGTCACCCGGTCCGATTTTCACCGAGGGGAAACTCATGAGAGCCTGGTTGGACAAGGTGGGTGAACCGAACGGAGTGAGTCCCATGGCCAGCAGTTTCTCCACGAACGGATGGTTCATTTCGATACGTGACGAGTTGAGACGGAACGACCGCGCCTTGGCTTCGCCCTGTAACCTCTGACTGATTTCATCGAACAGTTCCCTGTTGGAGTACAGCTCATTGCTCCTCACGTCGATGGTGAACGTGCATTTGTCGGGAATCACATTATGCTGTGTGCCGGCGCCGATGATGGTCACCGTCATCTTCACTGGCCCAAGCAGGGGCGACACCCTGTCGAATTCGTGGTTCCGAATCCAACTTATATCGTCCACCGCCTTGTAGATGGCGTTCACGCCACCCTGCCGGGCGGCATGGCCGGCTACCCCCTCCTCAGTCACGTCGATGACCATGAGTCCTTTCTCGGCAATGGCAGGTTGCATCCCTGTAGGTTCGCCCACCACGGCGAAACTGACCTCGGGGAGTTGGGGCAGCACACTCTCTATTCCGTTCTTTCCCGACACCTCCTCCTCACATGAGGCGAGGTAGATGAGGTTGTACCCCTCACTGCCACCCATGGACTCTACGGCGAGGAACGCCTGCATCAGACTCACCACACTGGCTCCGTCGTCGTTGGTTCCCAGTCCGTACACCGTGCCGTCCTCCGTCTCCTCGGGAGTGAACGGGTCGCGCTTCCACGCCGCCACTGGTTTCACCGTGTCTATATGGGAGTCGAGCAGCACCACAGGTTTTCCTTCCTTCCAGTGGCGGCTCATCACCCAGTTGTTGTTCCCCATACGGTTCACCCTATAACCTTTGCTTCTGAGAGTTTCCTCGATAAGACTGGCTACCCCGTCCTCATCCCTACTGACCGAAGGGATGGCCACCATCTGTTTGAGCAGTCGCACCGCCTCAACCGTTTTGTCCGAATATTCCATGATAAAAGTCCGTTTTGTCTGCAAAAATACTAATTAATCTCTTCCCGACAGATTTCTTAACGGATTATTTATTAACTTTGTACCCAAATTGTGTTTTATGATAACTATAGAACAACTGAAAGAGGTTAAGGACCGCACTGACGCGCTCAACCGCTATCTGGAAATCGACAAGAAGAAGATTGAACTGGAGGAGGAGCAGCTCAGGACACAGGCTCCTGGTTTCTGGGACAACGCCAAGGAGGCGGAGACCCAGATGAAGAAAGTGAAGGGAATACAGAAATGGATTGACGGCTACAACGAGGTGAGCGCCGCCACCGAGGAACTGGAACTGGCGTTCGACTTCCATAAGGAGGATCTGGTCACGGAACAGGAGGTGGACGACGCTTACAGTCATGTCACGAAACTGATAGAGGACCTGGAACTCCGCAATATGTTGCGCGAGGAGGCGGACGGTATGGACGCGGTACTGAAGATCAACGCCGGAGCGGGCGGCACTGAGGCGCAGGACTGGGCCTCACTGCTGATGCGCATGTACCAGCGTTGGGCGGAGGCGCACAACTATAAGGTGAACATAAGCAACTTCCAGGACGGTGACGAGGCTGGTATCAAGACGGTGACGATGGAGATAGAGGGCGACTCGGCTTACGGTTACCTGAAGAGCGAGAACGGAGTACACCGCCTCGTGCGTGTGTCGCCCTACAACGCGCAGGGCAAGCGCATGACCAGTTTCGCCAGTGTGTTCGTGACACCGCTGGTGGACGACTCCATCGAGGTGCAGATAGACAAGAGCCGGTTGTCGTGGGACACGTTCCGTTCGAGCGGAGCCGGCGGTCAGAACGTCAACAAGGTGGAGACAGGTGTGCGTCTGCGCTACCAGTACGTAGACCCTGACACAGGAGAGGAGGAGGAAATCCTCATCGAGAACACCGAGACCAGGAAACAGTTGGAGAACCGCGAGAACGCCCTGCGACTGCTCCGGTCACAGCTCTACGACCGTGCCATGAAGAAACGTCTGGAGGCGAAGGCGAAGATAGAGGCTGGAAAGAAGAAGATAGAATGGGGAAGCCAGATACGCAGTTACGTGTTCGACGACCGAAGGGTGAAAGACCACCGCACCAACTACCAGACATCGGACGTGACCGGGGTGATGGACGGCAAGATAGACGGTTTCATCAAGGCTTACCTGATGGAGTTCTCCGGGTCGGCATCCGCAGACTGACACCGGACAGTAGACAGACACATACACACGACGGCCATGCATCAGGAGATAGAGCGCAAATTCCTTGTGACGGGCGAGTTCAAGTCACTCGCGTACAACTGCACGCACATCGAGCAGGGTTACTTCAAGACCGACCCCGGACGGACGGTGCGCATACGCATACGTGGCGACAAGGGGTATCTGACCATCAAGGGACCGTCGGAGAACGACGGACTCTCCCGGTATGAGTTCGAGACAGAGATCGGTCTCGACGACGCCAAGGAGATGATGAGGCTCTGTATGCCCGGACAGATAGTAAAGGACAGGTATCTCGTACGCTGGGGCGACCACACGGTCGAGGTGGACGAGTTCTTCGGGGACAACGAGGGACTGGTCATGGCGGAGATTGAACTGGGGAGCGAGGACGAGCGGTACGACAAGCCCGACTTCCTCGGGACGGAGGTGACCGGTGTCCCCTGTTACTACAACAAGTATTTGGTCAAACATCCTTACCGGACATGGAACAGATAAGAAGATACAAGTTCACGGTGCTGATTGCGCTGGTGATAACCGTACTGAGTACGATACCTATCCCGGAGGTGAAACCACTGGAGAGTGTGCCGTTCTTCGACAAGTGGGTCCACTTCGTCATGTACGGTGCGATGTCGGTCACGATGTGGCTCGACGCCAACCGTTTCAAGTTGCCGTTCTCACTGAGGATGCGGCGGCTGGGCATGTGGTTCTACGTGGCAATGATTGTCATTCCGTCCGCCTTCGGAGGACTGATGGAACTGGTACAGGCATACCTCACTACGGTGCGGTCGGGCGATTTCATCGATTTCCTTGCGGACGCTGTGGGCGCGGTCATCGGAACTGTAGTATGTAAACTAATTCAATCAATATGGCTTCAGAGAGTTTCAGCTCAAAATTAGGCGGTATCCTCGCCGCTGCCGGATCCGCAGTAGGACTCGGCAACATCTGGCGTTTCCCCACGGAGGCAGGTGAAAACGGAGGTGCGGCGTTCCTTATCATATACTTGGGATGCATGCTGTTCATCGGAGTGCCTATCATGGTGTCCGAGTTTGTTATCGGCCGCCACAGCCAGACGAGTGTGGCGGAGTCGTTCTACCGCATGAGCGGAGGCAGCAAGATATGGAAGAAGATGGGACTCCTTCCTGTCATCAGCGGTTTCCTCGTACTGAGCTACTACGCCGTCATAGCCGGTTGGACTCTCTTCTACGCGTTCGAGGCAGGTACAGGCGGCTTCGCCGGCAAGGACTCCGCACAGATAGGACAGGACTTCCAGGCCTTCTCGTCCAATCCCTTCCAACCGGTGTCCTGGATGATACTGGTACTCGTACTCAACTGCATCATCGTGGCCATGGGGGTGAAGAAAGGTATCGAGCGCGCGTCCAAGATAATGATGCCCGTCCTGTTCATATTCATAATAATACTTGTGGCTTTCTCCCTCACCCTTCCCGGAGCCGGCAAGGGACTGGAGTTCCTCTTCAAGCCCGACTTCTCCAAGGTGACCGGCGGTACGGTACTGAGCGCACTGGGACAGGCGTTCTTCTCGCTCAGTGTGGGTCTCTGTTGCCTCTGCACGTACGCCTGTTACTTCAAGAAGGACGTGAACATGATGAAGGACGGACTGAGTGTGGGACTGATTGACACGTCGGTGGCTGTCCTCGCCGGTATGATGATATTCCCGGCGGTGTTCTCCATCCCCGGCATGGAACCCAGCCAGGGTCCGTCACTGGTGTTCGTGACCCTGCCCAACGTGTTCCAACAGGCCTTCGGCGGTGTGCCGGCGGTGGCGTACATCTTCTCCCTGCTGTTCTACCTTATCCTTGTGGTGGCGGCACTGACCTCCAGTATCTCCATGCTTGAGATGACCGTGTCCTACTTCCACGAGCAGCATCATGTGGGAAGGGTGACCGCATCGTTCTGGTGTACTGTCGTGTGCATCGTCTTGGGTACGGTATGCACCCTGTCTTTCGGAGTGCTGGGCGACGTGAGACTGTTCGGCCTCAACGCCTTCGAACTCTTCGACTTTATCGTGGCGAAGTTCCTCATGCCGCTGGGCGGAATGCTCATCTGCGTCTTCCTCGGGTGGATAGTGGACGAGCGTATCCTCAAGGACGAGATAACCAACCAGAGGACAATCCACGCGCCCTACTATGGGGTCTACCGCTTCATCGTGCGTTACCTCGCCCCCATCGCCATCGTACTCATCTTCATCAACGAGCTTTTCGGACTGTAGAGGGGGCGTTGCAAACTCAGTGTGGCAAAAAATTCACTATGGGGTGATTTCAACTAATTAAAGTTAAAAGAAAGAACCCCATACTTTCAACCATACAAATAAATCCCTACCTTTGTGAGGTTTTTAGGGCGGAGGGTTTCCGCAGAGAAGTCAGGAACAGACAGATAGAATATTAATCATATAAAACAACTAAACAGATTATGGCAACATTAGATTTGACTAAGTATGGAATCACAGGTTCTACAGTGATTGCACACAATCCTTCTTATGAAGATCTTTTCAAGGCTGAGACTGACCCAAGCCTCACTGGCTACGAGAAGGGACAGACTACAGAACTCGGTGCGGTAAACGTAATGACCGGTATCTTCACCGGCCGTTCTCCTAAGGACAAATATATCGTAGACAACGACGAGAGCCACGACAATGTATGGTGGACTTCTGAGAACTACAAGAACGACAACCACCCGATGTCTGAAGAGGTATGGAATCAGGTTAAGGAACTGGCGAAGAAGGAACTCTCAAACAAGAAGCTGTACGTGGTTGACGCATTCTGCGGAGCCAACAAGGCAACACGCCTCGCAGTACGTTTCATCGTTGAGGTGGCATGGCAGGCACACTTCGTGAAGAACATGTTCATCTGCCCGACAGAAGAGGAGCTCGCCAACTTCGAGCCTAACTTCGTCATCTACAACGCTTCAAAGGCAAAGGTGGAGAACTACAAGGAACTCGGACTCAACTCTGAGACTTGTGTTGCGTTCAACACAAAGAGCCGCGAGCAGGTAATCATCAACACATGGTACGGTGGCGAGATGAAGAAGGGTATGTTCTCAATGCAGAACTACTACCTCCCGCTCAAGGGCATCGCTTCAATGCACTGCTCTGCAAACTGCGACATGAACGGTGAGAACACAGCCATCTTCTTCGGTCTTTCAGGAACAGGTAAGACTACCCTCTCTACAGATCCTAAGCGCCGCCTTATCGGTGACGACGAGCATGGATGGGACGACGAGGGCGTGTTCAACCTCGAAGGCGGTTGCTACGCTAAGGTTATCAACCTCTCCAAGGAGAACGAGCCTGACATCTACGGAGCCATCAAGCGTGACGCCCTTCTTGAGAACGTCACTGTGGACAAGGACGGCAAGATTGACTTCAACGACAAGTCTGTCACTGAGAACACCCGTGTCTCTTACCCGATCAACCACATCAAGAACATACAGCCGGGATCAAGCGCACCGGCCGCAAAGAACGTCATCTTCCTTTCAGCTGACGCATTCGGAGTACTGCCTCCAGTATCTATCCTGACACCGGAGCAGACCCAGTACTACTTCCTCTCAGGCTTCACAGCCAAACTCGCCGGAACAGAGCGCGGTATCACTGAGCCGACTCCTACATTCTCCGCTTGCTTCGGCCAGGCGTTCCTTGAACTCCACCCGACCAAGTACGCTGAGGAACTCGTGAAGAAGATGAAGAAGAGCGGCGCAAAGGCTTACCTCGTGAACACTGGTTGGAACGGTACTGGCAAGCGCATCTCTATCCCAGACACACGTGGTATCATCGACGCTATCCTCGACGGTTCTATCCTCAAGGCTGACACAAAGAAGATTCCAATCTTCGACTTTGAAGTGCCGACAGCCCTTCCAAATGTCAACCCTGCTATCCTCGACCCACGCGACACTTACGCAGACCCAGCACAGTGGGAGGAGAAGGCAAAGGACCTCGCAAACCGCTTCACAAAGAACTTCGTGAAGTACGAGACAAACGAGGCAGGCAAGGCTCTCGTTGCAGCAGGTCCAAAACTCTAAATGACACTGCCCCGACATCTGCCGGGACTATGACAATACCCATGGGAGGGCGCGTTTCCGTAACGCGCCCTCCTTTTTTGTGCCAAGTCCGAAAGGTAATAATGTCAACAAACACAAAAAGAACGGAACTTACTGTTTGTGTTCTTCCGTTTTTTCTTACCTTTGCATCACGACTAACTAATAACTATTGAAATGAACAGGAAAACATTACTCGCCATAGGTTTCATGCTTGCGGGATCGGCATGTAACACGGTCATGGCACAGAGCGTTGTGAAGTATACCACAACGGAAGGAAACGAGTGGAGACAGACGAAGACAAGTATGAGCGGTAAGCCGACTGGCAGTACCGTGGTTGAGGTGAACGGCAACGAGGAGGGTGTGGAGTTCCGCGCCTGGGGCACCACCTTCAACGAGTTGGACTGGGATGCGTTCAACCTGTTGACACGTGACGAGCAGGACGAGGTGATGAAGAACCTTTACTCGCCCGAGGGAGACCTGCGCTTCACCCACGGACGTGTCAGCATGAACGCCAACGACTATTCACGCAGTTGGTACAGTTGTGACGATGTGGTGGGCGACCTCGGACTGCGTTACTTCAACATAGATCGCGACAAGCGCAATATCATACCGTTGGCACGCGCCGCACAGAAGTACTGTCCCGAACTCAAGCTCTTCATGAGTCCGTGGAGTCCTCCGGTATGGATGAAGATAAACCACGACTACCCGGTGTCGCCCAACCAGTACAACACGATGGATTCAAGACAGGGCTACCTCCTCTATATGGACGACGGCAGACAGGTGGACGCCGACGAGATGAAACTGCTGGGCGACAGGAACGGAGTGTTCCCGCGCCGGTTGGCCTCACAGGACTATTTCATCCAAGACCCCCGTTACCTGCAATGCTACGCCGACATGTTCTGTAAGTTCATCGATCTCTATGCCGAACAGGGACTGACCATAACGAAGGTGATGTACCAGAACGAGGCTTACTCCTACACCCCCTATCCCGGATGCGCATGGACAGCCGAAGGGACACTGAGGTTCAACAACGAGTACCTCGCGCCGACACTGAAGGCAAAGCACCCGGAGGTGGAACTGTGGATAGGCACGTTCAACACCAACCGTCTGGATTACGTGGAGAAGATCCTCGACGACAAGACCCTGCAGTCGAACGTCAAGGGCATAGGCACACAGTGGGAGTGCCGCAACAACCTGCCGGAGATGCGCAAGCGCTACCCGAGCCACCGTTTCATGGTGAGCGAAAGTGAGTGCGGCAACGGGGCTATGGACTGGAAAGCCGGTGAACACACCTTCTTCCTCCTCTCCGACAACCTCGGCAACGGCTGCGACGAGTACTACAACTGGAACTTCATCTTGCAGGACAACGGTATCTCTCCGTGGGGCTGGACACAGAACGCGCTGATACAGGTGGACAGCAAGACAAGGCAGATGCGCTACACCCCGGAGTACTTCGCCTACAAGCACTTCAGCCATTTCATCGCGCCTGGCAGCAAGATGGTGGGCTATGCCGGACGTGACTACAGTAAGACACCGGTGGTGGTGTTCAAACTCAGTAAGGGTTACGCCGTGACAGCCGGCAACTTCACCGACAGTGAGTCTACGGTCAACGTGAAGATAGGAGGGAAATACCTCAATGTGACCACTGCCCCCCACTCGTTCAACACCTATATAGTGAAATGACAGAATGACACAAGACTGGAAATACATGCGCAGGTGCGTCCAACTCGCCCGGAACGGTAGACAGGACGCGCCGCCCAACCCAATGGTGGGAGCGGTCATAGTACACGACGGCCGCATCATCGGAGAGGGCTATCATGTGCGCTGCGGAGAAGGGCATGCCGAGGTGAACGCCTTCGCCTCGGTAAGTACCGCTGACGAAAGGTTACTGGGCGAGTCCACCCTTTACGTCAGTCTGGAGCCGTGCAGCCACTACGGCAAGACACCGCCGTGCGCCGACCTTATCATACGCAAGGGTGTGAGGAGGGTGGTCATCGGTTGCATGGACCCATTCGCCAAGGTACACGGACGGGGAGTAAGGAAACTGAAGGAAGCCGGCGTCGACGTGGAAGTGGGGATATGTGAGGAGGAGTGCAGGGAACTCAACAAGGTGTTCATCACCTTCCATCAGTTGCAGCGTCCCTACATCACACTGAAATGGGCGCAGAGCGCGGACGGTTTCATCGGTGGGATTGACGGAGAGGGGCACCAACGGCAGGCCTCCATATCCGATGAGTTCAGTAGGATTCGCGCCCATAAGTTGAGGGCGGAGAACCAGGCGATACTCGTGGGCAGGAACACTGTAGACTGCGACCATCCCTCGCTCACCACACGCCACTGGTACGGACCCGACCCGATACGAGTGGTACTCACCCACGAGAGGGACGCGTACAGTGGATTGGCTGACGGCGGTGCGATTGTCACCGGAGGGGACTTGCATGAGGTGATGAGGGAACTGCACGACAGGGGCATCCAGTCCCTGCTCGTGGAGGGCGGCGCGCAGGTACACCGGCAGTTCATCGACGCCGGCCTGTGGGACGAAGCGTTCGTGGAACAGGGACTGGCATATATCCGCCGTGGCACGAAAGCCCCGGAGATGCCCCGGGACGAGACCGTGGTACGCACCCTACAGCACTTCTTCGGACGTACCGTGACACACTACACCAATCAGAAAACCAAGACACTTAGGACATTTGGCGCACACGAGCCGTAGAAATACACTAAAAAATCATTAAATCACTGATACACGCTACTATGGAGCGAAAATAGTTCTTACCTTTGTGACCTAATATATTAGCATTTATATGAGGAAATACGCTTCATACATATCGATGACGCTTATTGCCGGCATGGTTTCGTGCCTTACATCCTGCCTTTCGGACGATGATGTCGAATCCACCCCACAGTGTTTCATCACGGCGTTTTCAGTGGCGGACATCACCACCACGCTGGTGACCGCCGCATCGGACGGGTCGGACAGCACCTACACACGGACTATCAGCGGAAGCAGCATCAAGTTCAATATCGACCAGGTGAACGGTACGATCAGTTCCGTTGACTCGCTTCCCGAATGGGTGGACCTCACGAGGGTTATCCCGACGATAACCTACGGAGGCAATATCTACGCGCGGTTGAACGCTGACGAGAACTACTATGCGGTGACCAGCGGATCCGACTCCATCGACCTCTCCACACCAATGGACTTTCTGGTGACAGCCTCCGACGGGGTGTCATACAGGCATTACACGGCGGTGATATACAGGGCTGCCGCCAATGCCGACTCATTGCTGTGGACTGAGTTGGACAATGACCTCAAGATAACAGGGGAACAGAAGATGGTGGCGCGGGGCGGTGTACTCCACGTGTTCGGTATCTGTGATGGCGCGACCATGACAAGCACGTCAGAGGACGGACTGAGTTGGACTGCCCCAGTGGCTTTACAGACAGTGGCGGACAGTATCGACTACAGTTCGGTAGTGGTGTACAAGCAGCGGTTCTACGCTACAGACGGCGGTGGGAAACTGTACGGTTCGGAGGACGGCATCACATGGACACTGGCAACAGACCGGACGGTGCGCACCCTACTGGCGTGTGACCCCACATACCTCTACGCCTACGACGGACAGGCCATCGTGGCCACTACAGACCTCGTGAACTGGACAGTGAACGGAAAATCCAACCTCGACATGCTGCCACAGACAGACATATCGCACGACTCATACACCACACACACCAACGACGCGCTGACAGTGTGCGTGATGACAGGACGGACTGACAACAACGCCGACAACGCCGTGGTGTGGTACAAGGTATCGTCGGAGGACGAGGAGAGCAACCAGACATGGGACTACATAACGGTGACGGAGGAAAACTCCTATCCGCTGCCGGCACTGGAGGGACTCAGTATGTTCCACTACAATGACGCGCTCTACGCCATTGGCGGCGCAAACAGCGTGTTCTACAAGTCAGAGGACAACGGAATCACATGGAGGGAAGTGGACGAGTACCAGTTTCCACCTAAGGAACTGGCAGCAGACAGGCATACCGCCACGGCTGTGGACGGCAACCGCATCTACATGGCGCAGACCGCTGACGACGGAAGCGTGAGACTGTGGAGGGGCTGCCTCAACAAGTTGCGGTAACCACTGGAGACAGGGCTATGAGAAGGGTTATGAGAACCGTACCGCTGATTCTGCTGTGCCTTATACCGTTTACAGGCACTACCGCGCAGGAACTCGAATACAAGTACGAGTTGGGCGCGATGGCCGGCGGTGTGTTCTACCTGGGCGACGCCAACTACTCGGCGTTCTACAGGAACACGGGACTGGCTGGAGGACTGGTGGCGAGGTACAACCTCAACCCGAGGATGGCACTGAAGTTCGACCTGGCATGTGGCAATATTTCGGGCAACGCGCAGGGGAACGACAACAAATACCCCGACATACCTGAACAGGAGTGGAAGTTCGACAACACGGTGGTGGACCTCGGTTGCCAATACGAGTTGTGCTTCTGGGGCTACGGCACTGGACGCAGTTACAAAGGGACAAAACGGCTGGCACCCTACATCCACTTGGGGATGGGGTTCACCTACGGCAACAAGACACTGACGATGAACATACCCATAGGAGCCGGAGTGAGATACAAGTTGAAGGACAGGGTAAACATAGGTGTCGACTGGTCGATGCGCTTCAGCATGAGCGATGAACTGGACGGAATCAGTGACCCCTACTCCATAAAGGGCGGGTTTCTGAAGAACAAGGACTCCTATTCATTCACCATGTTC
Organism: Candidatus Methanomethylophilaceae archaeon; assembly: GCA_963594655.1. Lineage (GTDB taxonomy): Bacteria > Bacteroidota > Bacteroidia > Bacteroidales > Bacteroidaceae > Colivivens. Next base: position 11,440 of record CAVBFD010000024.1, on the reverse strand, counting down.
TACATCACCTACGACCTCTGCCCCAAGTACAGACAATGCAATAACGACTAAAAACAGAAAGAAGATACATGTCAACCCAATTAGACAAGAACAGGATACCGCGGCACATAGCCATCATCATGGACGGCAACGGAAGATGGGCTAAAGCCCGTGGCATGGAACGCGCCATGGGACACCAGCAGGGAGCGCAGCAAGTCCACGAGATTATGGAGGAGGCAGTGCGGCTGGGAGTTGACTACCTCACGCTCTATACCTTCTCCACGGAAAACTGGAACAGGCCGGTGGACGAGGTGTCCGCCCTGATGAACCTGCTCCTGCAACATCTCGAGGAGGAGGTGTTCATGAAGAACAACGCGCGGTTTGACGTCATCGGTGACATCAAGCGGTTGCCCCAGGTGGTGCAGGACGCGCTCAACCATCTCATCGAGATCACCAAGGACAACACCAACACCTGTATGGTACTGGCGTTGAGCTACTCGTCCAAGTGGGAGATAACCAAGGCTGTGAGGGAACTGGCGAGGGACGCTAGCGAAGGGAAACTGGCGTGGGAAGACATCGACGACCGGATGATAAGCGACCATATGGAGACACGGCGGATGCCCGATCCCGAACTGATGATACGCACAGGCGGTGAGCAGCGGCTCAGCAACTTCCTCCTTTGGCAGTGCGCCTACTCGGAGTTCTACTTCACCGACGTGTACTGGCCCGACTTCACCATCGGGGAGTTCCACAAGGCGATAGCCGACTTCCAGCACAGGCAGAGACGCTACGGGAAGACAGGCGACCAAATCATACAAGAATCACAACAGTAGTACGATGAAACTATCAGCACACATAAGAGTCACAACACTTGCCGGACTGATGGCACTGACCAACGCCACAGGCATACACGCACAGGACAAGCCTACCATCATCTACGGAAAACCGCACAACTACATCATCGGCGGCATCACCGTGGAACCGGCAAACGAAGGGGCGCGCAATTACGAGGATTACATTCTGACCAGCATCTCCGGCCTGTCGGTGGGCGACCATGTGACCGTTCCGGGTGACGACATAAGCAACGCGGTCAAGCGTTACTGGAAACACGGACTGTTCTCAAGCGTGAAGATTGAGGCGAGCGAGGTGAGGGGAGACAGCATCTTCCTGAATATCGTGCTGGGAGTGAGGCCAAGGGTTTCCGAGGTCAACATCAACGGAGTGAGGAAGAACGAGCGCGAGGACCTCGCAGACAAGATAGGTATCGTCAAGGGCAACCAGATAACGCCCAACATGGTGGACCGCGCCAAACTGATAATCAAGAACTACTTCGACGAGAAGGGATTCAAGAACGCCGAGATAGAGATTGTGCAGAAGGACGACATAGCCCACAAGGACCAGTTGATTGTGGACGTGAACATCAACAAGAACGAGAAGGTGAAGGTGAACAGGATATACATCACCGGCAACGACAACCTCCCCCGGAAGAAGTTCACCGGCAACTTCTTCGCAAGCGGTCTGTTGAAGAAAACCAACGAGAAAGGGTTCAAGAACCTGTTCAAGGCCAAGAAGTTCATCAACGAGAAGTACGAGGAGGACAAGGACAGGATTATCGAGAAATACAACGAGTTGGGTTACCGCGACGCCATCATCGCGTCGGACAGTGTGGTGGACGTGGGCGACAACCTGGTGAACGTGTACATCAACATCGAGGAGGGTCAGAAGTACTATATCCGCAACATCAACTGGGTAGGCAACACCATATACAACTCCGAGGCGCTGTCGCAGTCGCTCCAGATGAAGAAGGGCGACGTGTACAACCAGACGAAACTCAACGAACGCCTGTCGGTGGACGAGAACTCCATAGGCAACGAGTACTACAACCAGGGCTATGTGTTCAACCGCATCACACCGCAGGAGACGGACGTGGACGGTGACTCCATCGACCTCGACATCGTAATCTCCGAAGGCAAGCAGGCTACCATCAATAAGGTACAGATATACGGAAACGACAAGGTGTACGAGGAGGTGGTTCGACGAGAGCTGAAGATGAAGCCGGGCGACCTCTTCACCATGGACGCGTTCAAGCAGACCGCCCAGGAGATAAGCCAGATGGGCCACTTCGACCCCGAAGCCCTCAGTCCGAACGAATGGATAAAGGCGGACAACATCAACGGTACGGTGGACCTCAACATAGGACTGACACCGAAAGCCAGTGACCAGATTGAGTTCTCCCTGGGATGGGGACAGACAGGTATCATCGGAAAGATAGGACTGAAGTTCACCAACTTCTCCATTCAGAACCTGTTCGGCAAGAACAGAAACCGCAGGGGAATACTGCCGCAGGGACACGGACAGCAGTTCGAGATAAGCGGATCCACCAACGGTAGCTATTACCAGTCGTACAGCGTGTCGTTCTACGACCCCTGGTGTGGTGGCAAGCGGCCGAACTCACTGTCGGTATCCGCCTTCTACTCCCGTCAGACCGACGTGAGCAGCAGTTACTACAACAGCAACTACTACAACTCCTACTACTCAATGCTGTACGGCTACGGCAACTACAACAGCTCGTACTACAACAACTACTCGTCGTACTACGACCCCGACAAGTACATCCAGCTGTTCGGACTGTCAGTGGGATGGGGAAAGCGACTGAACTGGCCTGACAACAACTTCTACTTCAGGACATCGCTGGCGTACACCCGGTACATGTTGAAGGACTGGGAGTACTTCCTCATATCCAACGGAAACTGCAACAACGTCAACCTGACACTGCAACTCTCGCGCATGTCGATTGACAACCAGATATACCCTCGCCGCGGTTCAGAGATTTCACTGTCCGTAAGCGCCACCCCTCCCTACTCACTGTGGGACGGCATCGACTACGGGAGTCTCGCCACCTCAACGAGCGACGCCAACTACCAGAGGGACTTGCAGAAGAAGTACCGCTGGATTGAATACCACAAGTGGAAGTTCAACTCCAGACTCTACACCCCACTGTCGGGCGCACAGAAGTGCTTCGTGCTTGTCACACGTTTCGACGCGGGTTTCCTGGGACACTACAGCAAGAACAAACGGTCTCCGTTCGAGACGTTCTACGTAGGCGGTGACGGTATGTCAGGCTACTCCACGAGCTACTACACCGAGACCATCGCCCTCCGCGGTTACGAGAACGGGTCACTTACCCCGAACGTGGGTTCTGAGGGCTACGCCTACTCACGTATGTCACTTGAGTTGCGCTACCCCCTCCTCCTGCAAGGATCGACCAACATCTACGCGCTTGCCTTCGTAGAGGGCGGAAACGCATGGAACCAGATACGTAAGTTCAATCCGTTCGACATGAAACGGTCGGCCGGCATCGGTGTCCGTCTGTTCCTCCCGATGGTGGGTATGATGGGTATCGACTACGCGTACGGCTTCGACAAGGTGTTCGGGTCTACAAGCTACGGAGGCAGCCACTTCCACTTCGTATTGGGACAGGAATTCTAAGCAACAACAATAAACAACGGTACAACATGAAAAGATTAGTATTGTCATTAATGGTCTGCGTGTGCTGCATGGCGGCCAATGCACAGAAGTTCGCGCTGGTGGACATGGAATATATCCTGAAGAACGTGCCGGCTTACGAGCGCGCCAACGAACAGTTGAACCAGATTTCAAAGAAATGGGAAGGCGAGGTTGAAGCCATCCTGCAGGAGGTCGAGACCATGTACAAGAAATATCAGTCGGAGGTGGTGTTCCTCTCGGACGCGCAGAAGCAGAAGACCGAGGAGTCCATCATGGCGAAGGAGAAGGAGGCGAGCGACCTGAAGAAGAAGTACTTCGGCAGTGAGGGCGAGCTTTACAAGAAACGCCAGAGTCTCATGTCACCGATACAGGACGAGATATACAACGCCGTGAAGGAGATATGTGACCAGAAAGGCTACCAGCTCGTGCTTGACAGGGCTTCGGGCGGCAGCATCATATACGCCTCGCCCAAGATAGACATCAGTGACGAGGTGCTCCAGAAACTCGGTTATAAATATTGAGGAAACAAACAACTACAAATAACATAAGAGATGAAAAAACTTATTCTAACAGCACTCGTGGCACTTCCACTGAGTGTGTTCGCACAACAGAAGTTCGCGCATGTCAATTCAACCCTCATCGTCCAGGCGATGCCTGAATACACAACCGCGCAGAACGACATCCAGAAACTGGCAACTCAGTATGAAGAGGAACTGAAGCGGATGCAGGACGAGCTGCAGAAGAAACTGAAGGACTACCAGGACAACGGGGCGACACTGCCCGACGCCACCAAGCAGCGCCGCGAACAGGAGTTGACTGACCTCAACCAGCGTCTGGAGCAGTACTACCAGACCAGCCAGCAGGACTTGCAGAAAGCGCAGCAGACCAAACTCAACGAGATATCCGAGAAGGTGGGAGCCGCCATCAAGGAAGTGGGAACCGCCGGCGGTTATGTCTATGTGATGGATGTCTCATCAGGTATCCCTTTCATCAATGAGGCCATCAGCACTGACGTGACCGACCAGGTGAAGGCCAAGTTGGGCATCAAGTAAAAACAGGTAATCACAATTACAGCAGGACGGAATCGGATGATTGCCGTCCTGTTACCGTTATGAAAAACAGGAAACGCATATTCGGCGCGGCGGGATGCCTCGTGTTGCTGGCGGGATGCTGTTGGACTTATTCCCGGTGGGACGTGTGGTTCGGCAATCCCACGGAAGAGGCTTACACCGCATCCAGTGAACCTGACAGGATACTGCTCACGTTCGGGGACTCCAACGGACTGACCCGCAACGTGAGTTGGCAGGCGGACTCCGTAGTCCGTCCCTCATCGGTAGAGTTGGTAGACCTGCAACGCGGCGACACGGCACACGTCGGGGCGAAAGGAGAGGTATACCGGTCGGAAGGAGGACAGCGGGCCTATTACGTGGCCCGACTGCGCGGTCTCACGCCGGGCAACCGCTATGCCTACAGGGTACAGACAGGAGGCAGGGTGTCGGCATGGCATGAGTTCTCCACGCAGGAGGCGGACAGGACACGGTTCGTGTACCTCGGTGACATCCAGGACTCGGTGGGGGGACTGACGGCACGGCTGGTGAGGGACATCTTCAGGCGCGACCGTGACATGGATTTCCTCGTATGCGGTGGTGACGCTGTAGAACGTCCCCTCGACAAGTACTGGCAGGAGTTCTTCAGTGGTTTGGATTCCGTGGCGCAGTCGGTGCCGGTGTTGACCGTCACAGGCAACCACGACTACCATAAGGGAGTCATCTGCACCCTCGACCGCCGGTTCACGCTCGTCAACTCCTATTTCCTTGATTCGGCGGTGGGCGACAACCAGGTGTTCACCGTGAGGTATAACGACATGCAGTTGTTCGTGCTTGACAGCAACAGGGAACTGCCCTACCTGCATGAACAGGCATCGTGGTTGGAGGAACAACTGGACAGGAGCGACGCGCGCTGGAAGATAGTGGTGCTGCATCATCCCCTCTACTCCGCCAAGGGACAGATGAACAACATCATCCAGCGTTGGTGCTTCGACCGGGTGATACGTGACCATGGGGTTGACCTTGTGTTGCAGGGACATGAACACGCCTATGCGAGGATGACAAACAAAGACGGCGCAGGGACACCCATGACCCCTGTCTATGTCATCAGCCACTTCTCCCCGAAGAACTACCAGATCGAGTTTGATGACAAGTTCGACAAGTTCGGTTCGGGCAGCCGCTATTACCAGAAGGTCACGACCCATGGGGACACCCTCTCGTTCTCAGCTTATGACGCCCTCTCGAACGAACTTTATGACTCACTGACTATAATCAAGCAAGGGTCGGAGACACTCGTGCGCGACCTTGGCAAGGACATACCGGAGAGAATCACATTCGTCCCGAACCCCGACAACAGCAAGGACATGAAGTTTGCCGAAAGGATAAGGGAATACAAACAAAGAAAACATATAGACGATGAGAAATAAAAGGATAAGGGCATCGGTGGTGTCCTCGCCCCTCGCTTTCGTGTGCAACATAGTCATGGTGTACCTCAGTTACATCATCTGCAGGCTGGCCTACCTGCTGGAGAACTGGCAGGAACTGTCCATCGGGTTCGACACCCTCTCGTGGGTGGAGGTGGTGAAGGGCTGCTGGTTGTTCGACACGTCAGCCATACTGTACACCAACGCTCTCTACGCCCTCCTTATGCTCCTGCCGTTCCACAAGAAGGAGTCTGCCGCATGGCAGAGTGTCGCCAAGTGGGTGTTCGTGGTCGTCAACTCCGTGGCGGTCGTGGCCAACCTCGTCGATGCGGTTTACTTCCAGTACACCGGCAGGCGCACGTCATGCACTGTCTTCAGTGAGTTCAGCAACGAGGGCAACTTGGGCGGTGTCATCGGCATCGAGCTGGTGCGCCACTGGTATCTGTTGCTACTGGGTGTGCTGCTGATAACCGCTTTGGTAGTCTGCTATGTGAAACCGCAGGGCAAGAGACTGAGGAAAACCAGGGATTTCATCGGGTACTATGCAGCACAGCTACTGTGCTTCGCCGTTTATATACCGGTGACGGTATGCGGCATGAGAGGCGGCGCGACCACAGCCGTACGTCCCATAACCATCAGTAACGCCAACCAGTACATCAACCGTCCAGCGGAGGCGGCACTGATTCTCAATACCCCCTTCTCCATCATACGTACGGTCAACAAGGCGGTATTCTCCGACCCCGGATATTTCTCACGTGAGCAGCTCGATTCCATCTACTCGCCTGTACATGTACCGTCGGACAGTGCCACCGTAAGGAAGAAGAATGTGGTGGTACTTATTATGGAGAGTTACGGCCGCGAGTATATCGGGGCGTACAACAGGGAGGCGGACGGAGGAAGGTACAAGGGTTTCACTCCCTTCACCGACTCTCTCATACAGCACTCCCTGACCTTCGACTACTCGTTCAGTAACGGTCGCAAGAGTGTTGACGGTATGCCGTCCATCCTGTCCAGTATCCCCCGCTTCATCGAGCCGTTCTTCCTGACCCCGGCGTCCCTCAATGAGGTGAGCGGTATCGCCGGGGAACTGAAGAAGAACGGTTATTACTCCGCTTTCTTCCATGGGGCGGAGAACGGATCCATGGGTTTCGAGGCGTTCGCCCACGCCACAGGCTACGACGACTATTTCGGCAGGACGGAGTACAACAAGGACGGGCGGTTCGATGGCGACAAGGACTTCGACGGCATGTGGGCAATCTGGGACGAGGAGTTCCTTCAGTTCTTCGCGCTGAAGATGTCCGAGATGAGGAAGCCGTTCGTGACCACTGTCTTCACCGCCAGCTCGCACCACCCCTACAAGGTGCCGGAACGTTATAAGGAGGTGTACAAGGACAATCCGGGCGACGACAATCCCATACACAAGTGCATCGCCTATGTGGACAATGCCCTGCGTCTGTTCTTCGAGACCGCAAGGAAACAGCCGTGGTACGACAATACGGTGTTCGTGCTTACCGCCGACCATACGAACCACACGTCACTGAGTGAGTACCAGACCGACCTCGGTGTGTTCAGTGTACCTATTATAATATATGACCCGTCGGGCGACATTAAGCCCGGGATGAGACACTGTGTGGCGCAGCAGATAGACATCATGCCTACCATACTCGGTTACCTCGGGTACGACAAGCCATACGTGGCGTTCGGAATCAACCTGCTGAACACCCCGGACGAGGACACATGGGCAGTGAACCACACCAACGGCATCTACCAGTACGTCAAGGGCGATTACGTCATCCAGTTCATGGAGAACGGCACTCTGAAGGCGGTGTACAACTACAGGAAGGACTGGTTCATGAAGGACAACCTGTTGGGCAGGACCGGTTCGGTGGAGAAGGACATGGAACGTGAACTGAAAGCCATCATACAGTCATATATGGAACGTATGGTTGAGGACAGGTTGGTGGTGAGGTGACAAATATGGGGGCAAACTCTCATTTTTGACCTTAATCCTTGCTCCAAAAATCTCAAAAAGGTGTATATTTGCACATTCAAAAATCTCAAAAAGGTGTAATACATGGCAGGTCAAAAATCTCAAAAAGGTGTTGAGGGCATTGTCTTGAAAAGGAAAATATATCAGCAACTCCTTGATTGGAAAGAGAATAGACAAGGGGAAGTGGCACTCCTTGTGGAAGGTGCGCGACGCATCGGGAAGAGCTTCACCGTAGAGGAGTTCGGCAAGAATGAATATGAGTCATATATCCTCATCGACTTCAACAGGGCACCTCAGATGGTAAGGGACTGGTTCGACCTCTATATGGAAGACCTCGACACACTGTTCCTCTATCTGAGCCAACATTACAAGGTGAGGCTGCATGAACGGAAATCGCTCATTATCCTTGACGAGATACAACTGTGTCCGAGGGCGAGGGCGGCTATCAAGTTCTTGGTCGCGGACAGGAGGTACGACTACATAGAGACAGGATCGTTGGTCAGCATCAGGAAGAACACCGAGGGTATCGTGCTTCCGTCCGAGGAACGTCCCATACAGATGTTCCCGATGGACTTTGAGGAATTCCTTTGGGCTACAGGCAACGACATGCTCATGGACCTGATACGTAAGATGTATGCCGCTCACAAGCCTATGGGACAGGTGTTCCACCGCCAGGCGATGGATGCCTTCAGACTCTATATGATAGTGGGCGGTATGCCACAGGCTGTCAGGAAATACGTTGAGACAAAGGATTTCAATGCTGTGGATACGGTCAAGCGCGACGTGTTGTCCATCTACCGCAATGACATCTTCAACTATGCCGGAGAGCTGGCGGAGAAGGTGGTGTCAGTGTTCGACCAGATACCGTCCCACCTCTCCAGACACGAGAAAAAGTTCAGGTTGTCGGCGCTGAAACCCGGAGCCAAGTACCGCGACTGGGATGACGCTTTCTTTTGGCTGAAGGACTCGAAAGTGGTGAACATATGCTATAACTCCACAGAACCGAACATCGGTCTGAAGATGAACGAGGAACGCACCACGCTCAAATGCTACATGAACGACACGGGACTGCTGGTCAGCCACGCCTTTGATGAGCGCGGCATCGTCTCGGCGGAGATATACCAAAAACTGCTGTTCGGCAAGCTGGAAGTGAACGAGGGAATGCTCATCGAGAATATCGTGGCACAGATGCTGACTGCCAACGGACATAAGACATACTTCTACAGCAAATCGTCGGCGGATGCCGGGGAGAGGATGGAGATTGACTTCCTTCTCCAGAAAGACAAGGTTACCAGCCGTCACAACATACGTCCGATAGAGGTGAAAAGCGGAACGAACTACACGTTGTCGTCCCTTTCTAAATGTATGAAGAAGTTTGGAGAGTATATGACAACACCGACAGTCCTTCATGCCGCGGACTATAAGGAGGAAGATGGTGTCGTGTACCTTCCTCTCTACATGACTCCGCTATTATAACCCATCCTTAGGTATCCAACAATACAAATACACCACTGGTGCAAGGCGCACATGACACGAATGACCCACTCCAAGCGGAACGTCTTAATAGATTAACGCAAACCTTGTTAAAGTGGGGCATCTGCCGGCTTCTGTGGTATACGGGTGTTTCTTGTGGTTTGCTGACATTTTGATAAAACGCCGAAAAAGGGTCTCGAGTGGTAGGGTCATTTCACTCGAGTGAATCGATCAATTCACTCGAGTGTTTTGATCAATTCACTCGAGTGAAAAAACGTGGTGTCTCGAGTGGGGCTTGTAGGTATCTGTAGGGGGTCTTGGCCCATTTTGTCAAAAAGTTAGCGAAACAGACTGGTTTTACACTATTTTCTACAAAACCAAAATATTCCGCATCTTTTTATGGAACCAAAGAGATTACTGATTTGTTATGTTCAGGATTCTCGGTTCACTCTCTTTAGAGATTCACTGAACAGTCATGTTTCAATTGCCAATTGATAAAAACACACAAATCTTTCAATTACTAATAGATAAAAACGCATAGAAATTTCAATTGCCAATTGAAATGTCGGGTAAAATTATTACCTTTGTCCCTCAAACAAGCGATTATGGACAAGAATATAATACAGAAAATCATCATAGAGAACCAGGAAATTGTAGAGCAAGTGAAACTGGTGGAAAGGCATTTCGTCTTTGAGCCGCAGGGAAACTATGTCTTTGTAGGGGTTCGACAGGCAGGGAAGTCCTATCTGCTCTATCAACGGATGAAGCAACTTATCGACGAGGGGCATCAGATTGAGGAGTGTGTATACATCAACTTTGATGATGAGCGTATCGCGGACATCAAGGCTGCGGAAATGGACTTGATACTTCAAGCCCACCAGGCATTGTCCCCGACCAGACCCATTCTTTTTCTGGACGAGATACAAAACATAGACGGATGGGAACATTTCGCGCGTAGACTGGCAAACCAGAAATATAGGGTGTACATAACAGGAAGCAACGCCAAGATGTTGAGCCGGGACATTGCCACCACCTTAGGCGGACGTTATTGGGTGATGAATGTTTTCCCATATACATTCGACGAGTTTTTGGAAGCTCACGGTATCAGGCTGCAAAAACACTGGCAGTTGAGTAAGCAATGCGCTGAGGTGGAACGCCTGTTCAACAGCTACTTCCATTTTGGAGGTTTCCCCGAACTGACATCGGTAGTAGACAAGCGGGCTTGGATTACAGGCATCTTTCAGAAGATATTCTTCAGTGATGTGATGGTGAGAAACGGGGTGCGCAATGAGGATGCCTTGCGAATGACCATCCGTAAGTTGGCTGACAGCGTGAAGCAACCTACGGCTTACAACCGGATTAACAACCTTGTGGCATCTACTGGCGTGAAGACCAATGTGCAGAGTGTAATCCACTATGTGGGATACCTAAAAGACAGCTGTCTGATATTCTCCCTTGAAAATTATGCCTCGAAATTTGTAGACAAGGAAACGTCGAAGAAGCATTACTTCACAGACAACGGCTTGCTGAACCTGTTTTTATCTGATGCGGAGACCTCCCTGTTGGAGAACTTATGTGCCATACATCTTTATAAAAGATATGGTGATGAGTTGTATTATTACAACAAAGGTATTGAAGTGGATTTCTATATCCCCTCAGACCAACTGGCGATACAGGTGTGTTACGACATGAAGGCAGACATGACCGTAGACCGTGAAAAGGGAGCTTTGATAAAACTGGCAAGCCATCTTGAAATTAAAAGGGCGATGATTATCACAAGGGACAGTGAGGGCGAGATAGAGGAAGATGGACTGAAGATAGAAGTCATGCCTGTATGGAAGTGGTTGTTGTCTTAATTTTTCTTCTTTTTCGCCATGCCTATCGCTGTTTCAACAATTCCAAGCCTTTCTCCGTAAGACTGTATTTCTGTTTCGGATGGCTCGGCTGTTCCGGATACAAAGGAATGATATAGCCTTCATTCAATGCAGGATGCAAGTAGTTTGTCCTGAACGTGGGGCGAT
>CAVBFD010000023.1:0-34622 GCA_963594655.1 Candidatus Methanomethylophilaceae archaeon | reverse complement strand
GAATCAGCGGTACCAAAACACCGCTACAGGCGGTACCAAATTGCCGATATTATCAGCTATCGGGGTTGTCTATAAGTCGGAACAGGATTACTCCATCCACTTCATGCCCGACATCTCCACCAACGCACTCTACTCAGGCGGGAAATTCAGGCAAAGCACCGGGATGGGCTACAGGAGAAAGAGATGGAGGCGGTTCTGACGGTTGTCAGACACGAACGACAGATACAAGTATGCCCTCACGTATCTCAACCCTACGGGCCCACTGCACATGAGGCAGTTCCGTTTCCAGTTTGTAAGAGCGCGACAAAACACCGTCACTCAGTTCCACAACATAATTGCGGTATTCCACACCGTCAATCACCACAGATGAGGCAGCGTACTTAGTCATGGCTACAGAGGTCTTGAACTGACTTGTCATGCCAGCGTTCCGGTTTTTCCAACGCCTTGAAAGCGTGCGGCAGGTAACTGATTATATCTGTAGCCGTCATTCCCGCTTCCGACAGGGAATCAGCCGCAAGGTCTCCTGCCAAGCCATGCAGGAACACGCCGATCGTGGCAGCTTGCAATGAGGGATAACCTTGGGCAAGCAGAGCGAGGATAACACCTGTAAGCACGTCACCGCTACCGGCAGTCGCCATCCCCGGGTTACCCGTAGTGTTGAAGAACACCTTGCCTTCGGGAGTGACCGTTGCGGTGTACGCCCCCTTCATGACTACATACAGTCCATAAGCGCTGGCAAACTCACGTGTACGCTGAAGTTCCTCAAAACTGTCACGGGTCTCACCGATTAGTCCACGAAGTTCCTTTTTGTGGGGAGTCAGAACAGATCCTTGCGGCACACTCCTCAGCAGCCGTTTATCGGACGACAATATATTCAAGGCATCCGCATCCAGAACCACAGGTGCGCCGAAATCCTCCATCTGCCTCACCATTGACTTTGCAGTCACAGCCGCAGTCCCCAAGCCCGGTCCTATGGCGAGAGCGTCGTACTGAGAGGACACGAACGGTGATGAAAAACATTCCGAGTCTTCAATATCAAGGATTGCCTCAGGAACGACACACTGCAACGGAAGCAGATTACAGGCGGCAGTATAGACAGTGAGTTTCCCCACCCCACTCCTCATACAAGCCTTGGCGGCCATAACAGCCGCACCGGCCATACCCTGTTTACCGGCTATGAGACAAGCGTGTCCAAACGTTCCCTTATGGGCGAACTTACTACGGGGCTTCAGCGCAGCCTCCGCATCCCGCTTCTCATAAATATAATAAGGAGTGGATGTCACACTGTCATCAGGGTCTATAAGTCCTATGTCAAGGACTCTCAACTCCCCTACCAACCGTTCATGTTCGGCGAAGAGATACGACAGTTTCTCCAACTGGAAGGTCAAGGTAATGTCAGCCCTCACCGCATGAGAAAGGTCATTGGAAGAATTGTCCTCCGTCATCAGTCCCGACGGGACATCAATGGACACCACTGTAGACGGTGATGAATTGACAATATCAACAACGTCAGCAAACAACCCGGACAAAGGGGACGACAGCCCTGTACCGAACAGGCCGTCCACAACGACATCGGCCGCGGACAAATCCGGCGGGTTGAACTCCGATATGACTTCATGGAAATCCGCCTTGTCCGTCAAAAGCAGACGTGCCTTGTTGGCACGGCAGTCACCTGCCAAACGTCCTTTGGGATTGAAAAGGAAGACATGCACCTCATAGTCATGTCGCGCCAACATACGCGCGACGGCAAGAGCGTCTCCGCCGTTGCATCCCGGACCGGCAAACACAAACATCCTTCGGTCTGTTCCGAACAGACGCATAACCACATCCGCCACTTTAGTAGACGCGCGCTCCATCAAATCGAGTGACGATACAGGTTCACTCTTGATGGTGTAGGCATCCACCTCATGCATCTGCTTTGATGTCAGTATTTTCCGCATACTGTCCCCTTACGTATATCAGATAAGCGGCATACCTGCGGAAGCGCACTCAGTCCTCATCGACTCGGGCCAAATACTTGCCTGTATCTCACCAACATGCGCCTTTTGCAACAGAACCATACACAGACGGCTCTGACCTATTCCGCCACCAATAGACAACGGGAGTTCACCCGACAACAGTCTCTTGTGGAAGTACAGTTCAGTCCGTTCACGCTTCCCGGTAATATCCAACTGGCGAATCAACGCGTCCTTGTCAACGCGTATACCCATAGAGCTTAACTCAACGGCATGTCCAAGCACGGGATACCATATCATGATGTCACCGTTCAAACCATTATAGCCGTCACTGTTCGGTGTGGTCCAGTCATCATAGTCAGGCGCGCGGAGGTCGTGCGGCTTGCCGTCACTCAAGTTTCCGCCGATTCCCATAATGAACACGGCACCGTACTTACGGCAAATCTCATCCTCACGCTCTTTCGGAGTCAGGTCAGGATATAACCTGAGCAGTTCCTCGGAATGGATAAAATGTATCTTCTCCGGCAGGAATGGCTTCAGCATACTGAAATGCTCGCACACGAGATACTCTGTACGGCATATCGCATCGTAAATCTTGACAACAATCTCTTTAAGGAAATCAAGGTTCCGGTCTTCCCTGTTGACGGTACGCTCCCAGTCCCACTGGTCAACATAAAGGGAATGTAGGTTGTCGAGTTCCTCATCCCCCCTGATGGCATTCATGTCGGTATAAAGTCCGTAACCGGGCTTGATTCCGTATTCAGCGAGCATCACCCTTTTCCATTTGGCAAGAGAATGTACAATCTCCGCCTTCTGGTCACCCATATCCTTAATCGGGAAAGACACAGGACGCTCCACCCCATTGAGGTCGTCATTAAGACCCAGACCTTTCATGACAAATAGAGGCGCGGTGACTCTCCTTAACCGCAATGATGTTGACAGATTGGACTGAAAGAAGTCTTTTATCAGTTTTATTCCCTGTTCGGTTTCGAGAGGATTAATCAAAGGCTTGTAATCCTCCGGCTTTATTAACTTACTCATTGTATCTATTGTTTCGTGCTGCAAAGTTACTAAAATCCACTGTCGTACACCTTACGATTCACCGATTATTTAAGGCTATGACTCCATATCTCCGTACTTTCGTACAGCTTTGACGATATGACTTGTCTCCTCCTTGGAAAAGACGCATCCCAGATACTTCTGATATGCCTGCCGTGACCCTCCGATATGGAACTCCTGTCTTAACTGCGTAAAGGTCGGCTGCGTTATGATATTCATACCGACACACACGGTTATAATCCTCGCCAGTTCCACTCCCCCACTGTTGTCTATCAACGAATGAAGCACTTTCATCAGACCATGGGTACACGACCTGTTGATTACGCAGACAAGAAACGGACAATAGCGGCTCCTCCACCAGCCGACTCTGGAGTATGTGACTTTATTGGTCCGTGCCACCCAAGAGAGATTCGACATGTCCACATCCAGAATGTTCGCCTCGGGATGGACAACATCAACAACCACCCCGATAATCCTCACCCCACAAAGTGACTCAATCCTGACGTCACACACACCGTGTTCATTTTGATACCTCTGACTCTTCAGCACCCCGTCCTCAGTCAAAAACCTGAGTTTGCAGACTCCGTTGATGTCCACCAACACCACACTATTGGGCCTCACCTCCATATCTGTGTCCACATACACAAGGTCACCCGGGTAAATCTGCAATTGTCCCAACACATTGGTCTCCACATTCATAACCAATATCTTCTCCGATGCCTCGTGTTTACATATGTTACTCACATCATGCACCTCCACCACTAATATTCCCGATTCTTCCATTTTAATGCGTTATATTATTATAGATTGTAAAGCCGTTCTGCTACAGTCATTCAAATTCAGAGTCCAAACTGCAACCAAAGCGACAGATTTGATTAATTGCCCACAAAGATATAACAATAAATACAATTTACACAAATATAACGCATGAAAACAATTCACGAACGCACAAAAGGCGTTATTACAGTCCACTTATTCATTTTCCGTCCCGGTCTATGCCTATTGAAATCTTCGCACCCGCAGTTATCCAGAAACCCGGCTGACGCACATTGGCTATGTCATAGTATTTCCGTGATGTCAGGTTGTTTCCCTGTACATACACGTTGGCGCGTTTGCCTGTCCACTGCAATTTCAGGTCCAGTTGTCCAAAACTGCCATAGTCCTGCCGCTCGTTGGTAATGGCATTGTCGAACCAACCAGTACGGTCTTTCAGCACGAATTCCCATTGCGCGCTGACACCACCGAACAGACGGTGGTTGAGTGTCGCCACAAACTTATGGCGCAGGTATACAAGTTGACTGCTATAGGTGGATGTCGCCTCCGCACCGGTCCTACGCTGATGGTTATAGCAATAGCTCAATGTAAGGGTACGCACAAAAGGATTGGACACATTGGTCTTGGCAAACTCGATGGTCGCGTAAGCCTCAGCTCCGATGTTGTTAATGTCGGAATTGGCGGTAGTCCAAGTGGCCGCCCCTTCCCTCTTCACCCAGTCAATCATATCAGTGCCGTTCCTGTAGAAGCCCTTGACCTGAGCCTTTAACGCACCTTTGCGGAAACTGCATCCAACGGCATAGTCAGTACTCTTCTCCGGTTTAAGTTCCAAATTGCCCTCGATGCCCGGCCCGTTATAGTAGAGATCCGTATAAGTAGGGGTACGCAGACTTTTATTGAATGAAGCGTACACACGCATATCAGGCAGTGGACTATAACTGATGTCAACACCGGGATAAAGCCGCGCCGACTCGTCCAGCGAACTGTTGCCATACGCCAGAAGACCAAGAGAGAAGCTCCATCTGTCAAGTACAATATCATGTTCAAGATACACACCTGTACCCGAACGTCCGTCCTTGTACTTGTAACCGGGATACATATTGATACTGTTAGTGGCAATTTCCTTGCCAAGACGTGTACTTAGGATATTCTCCCTACGGAACTCCAGACCCACTGAAGTCCTGCCCAAGGCCCATTGCAACCACACATTCACGTTAGCTCCATACACGTTGGTCTGATGATAGTTCTCGTATGCCGACGGATTGTTGCGGATCCACACATAATGGTCGTACGAACGGTTCCAATAGACTTGCGGACGCAAGTGCAGCCGCCCCTTTGTCTCAGCCTGTAGACTTACCAGATACTTCGTGTCTTCCTCATACTGGGAACTGCTGCCGGTACCATAGAACGTGTTGGCTCCGTATTTCATGGAACTCAGTCCCGCCTGAAAAACCACATCCACGAAATCGCCCGAGTACTTCTCGTTCCAATAAGCGTTGTATTTCTTGAAGTCGCTGTTGGCGGAAGCCCCGTCACTTCGGGTGTATCCGCCACTGATGTGATTCGTGAAAAGCCCCGACAGGAGGTCCGCACCGCCTTCCACTGAGAGAGTGCCGTAAGACCCGCCTGTAACTGAGGCGGACAACATATTCTCCTTCGCTGATTTCGTTATTATGTTGATTGCCCCCGAAAAGGCTGATGAACCGTAAACACGACTGGCACCGCCTTCAATGACCTCAATCCGTTCTATATCGTTGAGACTTACCGGCAGGTCCATTGTCAGATGACCTGTCTGCGGATTGGATATGTTCACCCCATTAAGCAGTACCGTAAGTTGGTCCTCGTTGCCGCCGTTGATGCCTATGTCCGTCTGTACGCCATACGCGCCACGCTGTCGCACATCCACTCCAGCCACCAGTTTGAGCAGGTCATTCACACTCTGGGCGGAACTTTTCTCTATATCCTCCGACGAGAGTACCTGAACCAACCTTGTGGCCTTGTCTGCCGGCATCGGCACACGTGACGCTGTCACGTAAGCCTCCTCCAGCACGACGGTTGAGTCCACATTATTATAGTAATTACAGTTGTTCGCACGCACGAGGGTGCTTGCCAGCAAAACTGCCGGCATGACAATACATGATGATTTCATTATTCTGTGATTCTTTTATCAATAAAACTTATATACGATGTCTATCGCCTCACTCTTGGATATTCCACCTGGATTTGTTCCCGGCCAGCCCTCAGGCACATCCATACCGAACTTTCGGTAATAGTCCTTCCAGAACCCGGTGACATTACCGCTTTTGTCGTGGAACGACATGGGTTGCTGTGGAAAGACGCTTGTTCCGTCCGCATACGTATAGGAGAGTTGTACCAGTTCACTACAATAGACCGCACTGTCATCAGGCATATACAGTCTGTCGTAAGGATAACCGAGGTAGGACAAGGCCTTGTCCACCGACTGCTTGATATTGGACCGGTCCTTCAGTCTGCCCACCAATATCAAAGGTTTTCCGTCCTGGGTGTGGTCGGCGTTGTTGATAAAAGAATCTATAGGAGTAAGCCATACTCCGTGTTTTCCAGTAGCTTCAAGTGCGTATAACACACCTTGTTGCAAGTGAACGATGGCAACGTGTGTTATCTGTTGTCGGTCAATGCCGTCTGTCACGTCAGCGATGGCGGCAGCCAGTCCTTCCCCACTGCCAACCACATTGAAGAGAAGGTCGCCCTCTTCAAGCAGAACCGAGTCCGCCACTTCCTGTTCCGTCGCCTCATCCCCCACGCTGTCTCCGCACGTCACGGAGGCACGGACTGTGGCTGTCGCCAACTTTCCGGCCGCGGAACATGGAGTTGCGGTAAGCAATGTAGCGACACTCAGCACTCCGATGCTTATTTCCCGTCCGAGACTGAGAAACACGCTGTCCGAGTGCCTGGTGAACTGCTTCCAGTGTACTGAACTCTTCTTGATGTTGAATTGTCTTGTTTTCATCATGACACAAAATAAAAACAGGAGAGCGTTAACCGGCCCTCCCGTCCTATCATCTTGTTGATTGTTTACTTTACCTTCTCGACAACAGCCTTGAATGCCTCCGGGTTGTTGAGTGCGAGGTTAGCAAGAGTCTTGCGGTTGATCTCAATACCGGCCTTGTGGATTGCTCCCATAAGCTGAGAGTATGACATACCCTCAAGACGCGCTGCGGCGTTGATACGCTGAATCCAAAGTGCGCGGAACTCTCTCTTCTTGCGGCGGCGACTTACGAACGCATAGGTAAGACCCTTCTCGTAGGCGTTCTTGGCTACAGTCCACACGTTCTTGCGTGCGCCGAACTGACCCTTGACGCGCTTTAAAATCTTCTTTCTTCTTGCTCTTGAAGCAACATGATTTACTGATCTTGGCATAGTTTTGATTTTTGTGGGTGTTAGCGGCAGTACATCGTCACTGCACTTTCTGAGCTAATCATCCGATTAAACAATTTGTTAATAAATTCGCACTTACTGCACTGAGGTTTAACGGAGGCAGAGCAAGTCACGTACCTGCTTTACATTGGCAGACACAACGATTGCTGAGTGGTCGAGGTTTCTCTTCTGCTTCTTGGTCTTCTTCGTGAGAATGTGACTGTGGTAAGCATGCTGTCTCTTGATCTTTCCAGTTCCGGTAAGCCTAAAACGCTTCTTAGCGGCTGAACTTGTCTTAACTTTTGGCATTTTTCTGTATTTTAATTTGTTACTATTATCAGTGGCAACGTATATACCACGACGTTACGCACCTTATTTTATATTCCTTGTTCTTCGTTCTTCACATCCGTCCCGTCACCTGTCTGCGGAGCTGCCTGTTCCTTCTTCTTGGCAGGGCTGCCTGTCTTCTTAGGCGCGAGCATTATGTTCATTTTCTTTCCCTCAAGCGTTGGCATACTCTCAACCTTCGCTATTTCCTCAAGGTCGTTGGCAAGACGCAGCAACAGCACCTCTCCCTGTTCCTTGAACACGATGGACCGCCCTTTGAAGAACACGTAGGCCTTCACCTTGTTGCCTTGACGGATAAACTCCTGCGCATGCTTCAGCTTGAACGCATAGTCCGCCTCCGCTGTCTGCGGTCCGAACCGAATCTCCTTCACATCAATCTTCACCTGCTTGGCCTTCATTTCCTTCGCCTTCTTCTTGATCTGGTAGAGGAATTTAGAGTAGTCGATGATTCGGCAAACCGGAGGTTGTGCAGTCGGCGAAATCTCAACGAGATCCACTCCCTTTTGTTCTGCGAGTTTTAGTGCTTCAGCTGTTGGAATTACTTTTGACTCGATTCCGTCACCCACGATTCTTACTTCGCGTACATGAATCTGCTCATTGATTCTGTACAGCTGCTTCTTGTTGTCACCTTTCATTAAATGCGATGTTCCTTCGGTTTGTTTTAATGCTTCTGTTCGTTATGTTCGTTTGATTGCTTTACACAAATCGGCTGCAAAGATATAAAATTCTTAACAATAGAGAATTGCATGAGGGCAATTATTTTATTTCCAATGATGTTTTTCATCAGATATTGCCCTCATTTGCCATCTCAGATGTTTTCTGTCATCTCACGCACTTCATCATTGATTTTCTTGGCGAAGTCCTCCATCGACATGGTTTGCTGCTCCTGGGTTCCCTGTTTCCTCACGTTCACAGTTCCGTCAGCAGCTTCCTTCTCGCCCACAACAAGCATGTAAGGGATGTGCTTCACCTCATTGTCGCGAATCTTTCTGCCAATCTTCTCGTTCCTGTCGTCCACAGTGGCGCGGACATCGTGCAGACCGAGGTACCCGCACACTTTCTTCGCATAGTCATTGTACTTCTCTGAAATCGGAAGGACAGCCACCTGATCCGGTGTGAGCCAAAGAGGGAAGTGGCCCGCAGTATGCTCTATCAGCACTGCGATGAAACGTTCCATACTTCCGAACGGAGCGCGGTGAATCATCACAGGACGGTGCTTCTCGTTGTCGCTGCCGGTATATTCCAGTTTGAAACGCTCCGGCAGGTTGTAGTCAACCTGTATGGTTCCAAGTTGCCAGCGGCGTCCAAGCGCGTCTTTTATCATGAAGTCGAGCTTAGGTCCGTAGAACGCTGCCTCGCCCAGTTCCGTACGTGTGTTCAGCCCTTTCTCGGCGCACGCTTCGATGATGGCGTTCTCAGCCTGTTCCCATACCTCATCGCTACCGATATACTTCTCCTTGTCAGCAGGGTCACGCAGACTTATCTGCGCTTCGAACTCCGTGAAATCAAGAGCCTTGAATATGATGGCGATGATGTCCATCACACGCAGGAACTCCTCCTTCACCTGGTCGGGGCGACAGAAGATGTGGGCGTCGTCCTGTGTGAACGAACGCACACGGGTAAGTCCGTGCAGCTCACCCGACTGCTCATAACGGTATACTGTACCGAATTCCGCACAACGGAAAGGCAAGTCCTTGTACGACCGTGGCTTGCATGCGTATATCTCACAGTGATGCGGACAGTTCATCGGCTTGAGCAAGTACTCCTCACCCTCCTCCGGGGTTGTTATCGGACGGAAAGAGTCCTTTCCGTAGTGGTCCCAGTGACCGGATGTTACATACAGGTTCTTGCCGCCTATATGTGGGGTCATCACCTCCTCGTAACCATAGCGTTTCTGTATCTTGCGGAGGAAATCCTGAAGACGGATACGCACCTGTGTGCCTTTCGGAAGCCACATAGGCAGACCTTTGCCGACACGCTCGGAGAACATGAAAAGCTCCATCTCCTTGCCTATCTTGCGGTGGTCACGTTTCTTCGCCTCCTCAAGGGCCACGAGGTATTCGTCGAGCAGCTTCTTCTTAGGGAAAGATATTCCATATATACGTGTCATCATCGGACGCTTCTCGTCCCCACGCCAATAGGCGGCCGCCAGACTGAGCAGTTTGAACGCCTTGACAGGGGCTGTGGTAGTGAGGTGCGGACCCTTACAGAGGTCTATGTAGTTGCCCTGCGTATAAGTGGTTATACTTCCGTCCTCCAGTTCCGCTATCAGCTCGTTCTTATATGTCTGTCCCTTGGAGGCGAACAACTTGATTACCTCGTCCTTTGATATCTCCTTGCGCACGAGAGGTTCTTTCAGTTGCACCAGCTCCTGCATCTTCTTCTCAATCTTAGGGAAGTCGGCGTCAGTGAACTTCACTCCCTCAGGCGGCATGACATCATAGTAGAAACCGTTTTCAATGGCAGGTCCGATACCGAACTGGGTACCGGGATAGAGTGCCTCTATCGCCTCAGCCATAAGATGGGCGGAAGTGTGCCAGAAGGCATGCTTGCCCTCGGCGTCGTCCCATTTATAGAGTTGGATTGTAGCGTCCTCGTTGATAGGACGGTTAAGTTCTGTAGTCTCTCCGTTTACACCACAGGCAAGTACGTCCTGTGCAAGGCGGGGACTTATACTTTCCGCGATTTGAAGTCCTGTCACGCCAGCCTCGTATTCACGGGTGCTGCCGTCTGGGAATGTAATTGTTATCATAACTATTCTGTCTTTTATACGCAAAAACACATATTTGGGCGCAAAGTTACTAATTTATTGCATACTGAAGTCCGACACACATGATATTTTCATGTTTCAGACACATTTTTCGCTCAGTTCCAGCCATCGCATGGATTTTACGTCAAGTTCGTCATTGAGTTCCGGCAACCGCTTGGACAGTTCCACGATTTTGTCAACCGGGATGTCTCCACCGCTCAGTTGACCTTCTACATCCTTCTTCTCAACCTCCAGCCGCTCTATGTCCTTCTCCAGTTGTTCCATCTCCCTCTTCTCCTTGAACGACAGTTTATTGGACTTGTTCGACGCCTTGTTCGACTTCCATTCATCCTTGGCGCCGGTAGTCTGGGGCTCGTTCGCAGGTTTGGGTTGCAGGCCTTTCCACTCACGGTATTGCGAATAGTTGCCGGGAAAGTCCTTGACCTCCCCATTGCCGTTGAACACGAGTATATGGTCCACCACCTTGTCCATGAAGTAGCGGTCGTGGCTCACTATGATGACACATCCGCTGAAACTGGAGAGATACTCCTCCAACACCTGCAGTGTCATGATGTCGAGGTCGTTGGTCGGCTCGTCCAGTATAAGGAAGTTCGGACTTCTCATAAGTACGGTACACAGGTAAAGCCGCCGTTTCTCTCCCCCACTGAGTTTATAGATGTAGCTGTACTGCTCCTCAGGAGTGAAGAGGAAGTGTTGGAGGAACTGTCCCGCCGACAGCCGCTGTCCGTTTCCCAAGTCCACATACTCGGCTATGTCCCTCACCGCGTCTATCACCTTCTGGTCCTCACGGAACGACAGTCCTTCCTGCGAGTAATAGCCGAACCTCACCGTCTGTCCTATGTCATACACCCCCTCGTCTATCGGTTCCACACCAAGGAGAGTCTTGATGAAGGTGGACTTTCCCGTTCCGTTATTCCCCACAATTCCCAGTTTCTCATAACGTGAGAACGTGTAGTTGAACTTGTCGAGAATCACCTTTTCACCGAACCGCTTGCACACGTCCCGCGCGATGAATATCTTGCTGCCTATGTACGTGCTGTTCATCTCCAGCCGCACATTACGTTCACAGATTCGTTGCTTCGCTGTCTTTTCCAACTCATAGAACGCCTCTTCCCTGTATCTGGCCTTATGTCCCCTCGCCTGCGGCATACGCCTCATCCATTCCAGTTCCGTCCTGTAGAGGTTGTTGGCGCGTTCTATTTCCGCGCCCAGACTGTCCAGTCTCTCCTGGCGTTTCTCCAGATAATAACTGTAGTTTCCCTTATACGTGTATATGCGCGAGTCGTCCATCTCAATGATTGACGAGCATATATGGTCAAGGAAATAGCGGTCATGTGTCACCATGAGGATACTCATCGTGCTTCGAGCGAGATAACCCTCAAGCCACTCTATCATCTCCAGGTCGAGGTGGTTGGTCGGCTCGTCCAGTATCAGCATGTCGGGTTCGTCCACCAATATCTTCGCCAGGGCCACACGCTTGGTCTGCCCTCCGCTCAACTGGCCAATCGGTTGGTCGCAGTCGTATATCTTCAGTTTCGTCAGTATCTGTCTGGCTTTCAGTTCAACTGCATCTCCAGACTTATCCTTGTGGAAGTCAAGTATCGCCTCCATGACGGTATGACTGTCATTGAACTCGGGAGTCTGTTCAAGGTAACCTATCCTTATCCCGTTTCTGAACACGATACGGCCAGCGTCGTAACCCTCCTCACCGGCAAGGATGGACAGCAAGGTAGACTTGCCTGTACCGTTTCTCGCAATCAGTCCCACATGGTCGCGCTCATTGATGGTGAACGAGACGTTCCAAAACAGAATACGGTCGCCTATCCTCTTGCCGACCGACTGCACATCCATATATGGTTGAATAGCTGCCATTGTCTTCCTATCGTAATTTTACTGCAAAGATACTGATTTCTGTCATTCCGCACAACTTGACGGATGGACAAAAACAGTCCGGGACATTCAATGCGTACATACAACCGAGAGTCCCATTGCACAAATACAGGCGATTTTGCAAGTTTTCCTACTGTTTTATGCCCACATCACGATAATACGTGCTGATTTATACATAAACTTTTCTGAAGAAGAGGATTATTCTTTATCTTTGCAAAGCAATAGCGAACAATAACTTTTAATGGAATAAAATATGAAAGCATTTGTATTTCCCGGTCAGGGAGCCCAATTCTCAGGAATGGGCAAGGACCTTTACGAGTCAAAAGAGTTAGCCAAGGAATTATTCGATAAAGCGAACGAGATTCTCGGGTACAAAATCACAGACATCATGTTTGAGGGAACAGCAGAGGAACTGAAGCAGACCAAAGTGACACAGCCGGCGGTGTTCCTCCACTCTGTAATCTCCGCTCTCTGCATGGGCGATGAGTTCCAGCCCGACATGGTGGCAGGCCACTCTCTTGGAGAATTCTCCGCACTGGTGGCATCAGGCTGTCTCTCTTTTGAAGACGGACTGAAACTGGTGTACAAGCGCGCGATGGCAATGCAGAAGGCATGTGAGGCCGCTCCGTCTACCATGGCGGCTATCATCGGACTGCCTGACGAGAAAATCGAGGAGATATGCGCGACCGTCAACAAGCCGGGACATGTGGTGGTGCCGGCCAACTACAACAACCCGGGACAGTTGGTCATCTCAGGTAACATTGAGGCTGTCAACGAGGCTTGCGAGGCTCTGAAAGCGGCCGGCGCGAAGCGCGCGCTTCCACTCCCTGTAGGCGGCGCGTTCCACTCACCGCTGATGATGCCGGCACAGCACGAACTGGCCGAGGCCATCGAGCAGACTGAGTTCCACACTCCGAAATGTCCTGTTTACCAGAATGTGGACGCCAAGGGACACACCAACCCTGAAGAAATCAAGGCCAACCTGCTGAAGCAGCTCACATCACCTGTGAAGTGGACTTACGAAGTTCAGTCCATGATTGCCGACGGAGCTACAGACTTCACCGAGTGCGGTCCAGGCAAGGCTCTCCAGGGCATGATTGCGAAGATCTCACGTGACGTGACCGTACATGGTATCGCATAACCCATGCCACAATGAACAAAGACAGCCTCCCCAGATAATTTGAGGAGGCTTTTGCTTTATCACACCTTATTATATATACCACAACCATCAAACTCAACAACATGAAGAAGATTGTAATCTATCAGACACTGCCGCGCATTTACGGTGCCAAAGGCAAAGGCAACAGACAGAACGGTGACATAAGACAGAACGGATGCGGAAAGATGAGTGACTATACCGCAAAGGCGTTGGATCAGATTCGGGAATTGGGATGCAACTATATCTGGTACACGGGACTCATTGAACACGCACAGAAGACAGACTACTCGGAATACGGCATACGGCGCGACAACCCCAGGGTGGTCAAGGGCAACGCCGGAAGTCCTTATGCCATAAAGGACTATTACGACATCGACCCAGACCTGGCGCAGAAAGTACCGGAAAGGATGAAGGAGTTTGAACAACTGGTGCAGAGAACCCATGACGCTGGTCTGAAGATGATTATCGACTTTGTACCCAACCATGTTGCACGCGAGTACCACTCAGACGCTCATCCTGCCGACGTGAGAGACCTCGGGGCGGACGATGACACTACGGCCGCTTTCTCTCCGCGGAACAACTTCTACTATCTCCCCGGACAGGAACTGTCGCTCGTCAATATCACAGGAGAGGACAACAGTTCTGACGAGCCGTATATCGAAAACCCCGCGAAGGTGACAGGCAACGACTGCTTCACCGCCTACCCGGGACGCAACGACTGGTACGAGACGGTCAAACTCAATTACGGTATCGACTACATGAACGGACGTTCGGAACACTTCACTCCCGAAGTGCCGTCCACATGGAACAAGATGCTTCACATCCTGCTGTTTTGGGTGGACAAAGGTATAGACGGTTTCCGTTGCGACATGGCGGAGATGGTGCCGTGCCAGTTCTGGGGGTGGGCGATACCACAAGTGAAGGCAGCCCACAAGGACATCATCTTCATCGCTGAGGTATATAACCCACAGGAGTACCGCAACTATATATTCAACGGCAAGTTCGACTATCTCTACGACAAGGTGGGACTCTACGACACACTCCGTGCCGTCATCGCCGGGGACAGTGCGTCCAAGATTACCCAGTGCTGGCAGTCAGTGGACGACATCCACGGCCACATGCTCAACTTCCTTGAGAACCACGACGAGCAACGCTTGGCGTCGGACTTCTTCGCCGGCTGTGCCGTGAAAGGGCGACCTGCGCTTCTGGTGTCCGCCCTCATGCGCGCCAATCCCTTCATGGTATATAACGGACAGGAACTGGGAGAACGGGGCATGGACGAGGAAGGGTTCAGCGGACGTGACGGACGCACCACCATCTTCGACTACTGGACAGTGGACAAGATACGGCGTTTCCGCAACGGAGGGAAGTACGACGGAAGTCTGATTACGGACGACGAGGCGGCCTTGTATGCCTACTACCGGAAAGTACTGGGACTGTGCAACAAAGAGAAAGCCGTGTGTGACGGACTGTTCTTCGACCTCATGTATGCCAACTATGACAACACCCTGATGGACACCAACCGCATGTATGCCTTTATCCGCAAGTACGGAAAGGAGAACCTGTTGGTTGTCGCCAACTTCGGGGACACCGACACCTGTACCTCCGTGGTCATTCCGCAACACGCGATCGACTGTCTGGGAATACCCTCCAAGACCTATTCAACCACAGACCTTCTCACTGGGGAGCGGCAACGCATGACTATCTCAGCAGACCAGCCAATCACCCTCCAGATTAAGGCGCATGACGGTATAGTCCTGAAGTTCAAGGGATAGTCCGCTGTGTCGGCTTACAGTCATTGATTGCCACAGGCAGAGACTCCCGGGTCAGTGTTCCGTCGGCATTGAACCGTAGCCTTACCATCAAGGCATCCCCCGTACCGGGGGCAGTCTGGTCGAACACGAAATTGCCGAGACTGTAATAAACCAGAGTGGAGTCGCACATGCCGGCTCCCTCTGATTTTATGACATCAGTGTCCTGCACGACATGCGGGTGATGCCCTATCACCACGTCCGTTCCGGCGTCAGCCAACATCCTCGCCTGCATCCTCTGTCTGATTGTCGGGTGCGAGTCGAACTCCGTACCCCAATGCAAGACCACCACAACCCAACTGTCCTCATGCGAACTCTTGTATCTGCGGACAGCATCCGCCAAGTCCTCACATGAAGCCTGACATACACCGGGGCGGTCTACCAGATAATGCCAGTTTTCAAGTGGGACAAACACACTGTTGAACACAGCCACCTCCACCCCGTCCTTACGAATGACCGCAGGTGTCAGTTGCTCATCCGCATCCCAGCCATAGCCCAGCGGTATGATTCCAGCCTCCGTCAGATGCCGGTACGTGGACACCAGTCCTCTGCGCCCCTGGTCGTTGGTGTGGTTGTTCGCCATAGCCGCATGAGTGACCCCCACCCTTTTCAGTCCTTCAGCACATACGGCGTCCGCGCGGAATATGTATTTCTTGTTGAGTTGACTTACCGTGTCCGTCAGCGGACATTCCAGATTGACGACTACAGCGTCCGCCTTACGGAAGAGTTCCGTCACACCGGCAAATACAGAATCCAGTCCCTCGTCCATGAGAACCGTCCGCACTCCCCTGTCAAGGAGTACGTCACCAGTGAAAACGATCTCCAGGGAACTGTCCTTCGGGACTTCCGGCACACATGAGACGCATGTCAGAAGTCCGATGACACAGATTGAGAGCAGTCGCTTACGGTCCACTTTCCGTAATGTCATGCTTGATAGTTTCAGCACCCGGAACTATAGAACACCTCCTCGTTGGCTTTCGGGGCCTTGTCCATTATAAGCGGCTTCATCCACACCGGGCGACCGGGAATGTCATTCTTCTCCAGACGTTCCTGCCACTGCTCGTCGGTAAGTCGGTCACCCAACGGATTGACGAACTCGAAGTAACTGAAGGTGGCGCCACGGGTTAGGTACACCTTGCCGCCAATCTCCACATTCACATAAATCACGTCCGCATTGCCTGTAGCCTCGTACAGTATACCGTTCTTCTTGCAGCCAAGCACGTTACGTGTGAACACGTCCGCCACACAGGCGACAGACCTGTCCGCACCCTTCACCAAGTCCCATGAATAAAGGTCCACCTCCGGGTCAAGCACACTCAGCGTGTACCATTCCAGTGAACTTCCCAGCAGACGAATCTCCTGATATTCGTTTGAGGTAAGCTGCTCGCCCTTGAGTTCCTTCTCCGACACATTTATACAGAAGTCCATATAGTCCTCCAAACTCTTGGTCTTACTGTCCAAGTCGTCAGTCATGAGACCGTTGCCTTCCAACAGGGTACGCGTCATGGCAAGCATCTCTCTCATCTTGTTCCAGAACCGGAGGTTCGGCTCCACATAACCCACGACATCCGGTTCCGGGAAATCACCGCCAGCCCCACATTCAGCCATGATAGGCTGTTCCGCATACAGTACGGCGTCATGCTTCAGCTCCGACCATGAGGCAAGGGCAGTGTTCAAGTTCTTCTTCGACCACGAACCGGTTTTCATGTAATCAGGATACCGTTTGTCGGGTTTCTGCAATTCCACCAGACACTCCATCCATTTGTTGTACATCGACTTGTCCCAGTCCGCATAGTTCCCGAACTGTGTCTTCAGGCAGTTCATCTCCTCCGTGTAACCGTCCCACTTGCCGGCGTCGTCATAATAAAGGTCGATGACCGCCTCAGCGTCATCCACTCCAAAGGCGGCGAACACATCCAGTCCACGGGGGAACGGCAACTCACAGTTGGCCTTAGGGTCGGACATACGGCTCAACACATAAGCGTCGGGTGTATAGCGTTGTGGCATGAAATTGATCTTGTCCTCACATCCATCTTCCTCAATCTTTGACGTGATACGGTTACGGGTCTTGAACAAAGTCCTCAAATGGCTGTCCAGTTCACGCAACTTCTCCGTATTCGTCACATCCTCCAACGTGAATGACCTGTTTTCCGCCAAGTAGTCGGCAATATCCACCACAGCCACATTGTCGGGTTCTCCCATGAGGAAGTCGAGCGCGCGGTAAACACCAAGTCCCCTGTCCGCCACCTCCCGGTCGATACTGTTCAACAGGTATGCCATCAACGCTGCCTGTTGCAGACTGCTCTGGCCCTCCCTACAGAAGGTGTAGGTCTGCATCCACATCATATAACGGAAGTACCGCTTCTGCCGGTCGCCCCTTGTGTAGTGCCCTCGTGGCTTGAACATGTCATAGGGGAAATTGATGTTCTTGTCCACCATCATAGGCGACGGAGTGGACTTCTCCCTACGGATATTTTCCAGTTCCTCCCTGGCTGTTTCCTGATACGCCTCAGGTATCTTCAGGTCACCGCCGGTAAGCAGTTTCTCCGCAATGGCGAAGTAGGTGGCGTTATGTTCAGCCAATGACCTCAGTTTCTCATGACCCGTGGTTCCGGCAATCTCACTCGCCTTTCCGTACATCGCCTTGTTCAGTTCATGCAGCCGGGGTATGAACATGTCCTTCTCCAGACTTTTCATCACATAACTGAAGTACATGTGGAACGCCTGCAGGTAAAGGTCGGTAGTGATGTAGTTCGGCATCATCGTATAGTCGTTCTCCTCGTAGATGTTGAACAACTGTTGACACTTGGTCGGCATTACGGCGAAGTTGTGGTGACTGAGCATACCCATCATCTTAGGGTCGTAATCCTCAATCTGGAACATGTTGACCGCCATGACAGGGTTCGACAGAGTAAGTCCGTCACGTTCCACGCGCAGTTGTCTGTTGAGTTCACTTATCCTCTCGTCCACCCTCTTCACGAACGCGGTCTCTTTTGCGGACAACTTCACATCGTCATAATCAAGCAACGCCTGCCAGTCGGGCGGAGTGAGGTGGTCGAGACACCGTTGGTAGTACCAGTCCGACTTCTGGTCGAAGAAGCGGTTGAGGTCCGCCTCCATCAGCCACATGCCCTTGAGCGCATAGGGATAGTTGCGCAACAACCGCAGTTCCATCATCGTCATGTCATCGATATTCATGTCAAGGTCGATGGTGTCAGGCAGTTTCTCCGAAGTCATAAGGAAAGAGTGGGGATTATACTCCACCGGCTCCACGTCAGTGTCTGACATTAACCGCCTGTCTGCCTGTTGACTGCCGGCGCAGCCTACAAGAGCCATAAGGCTCAGGATCCAAAAAAGGTTTTTCATACTCGTCATTTTGTTGTTATGTTAATGATTTGATAGTATGTAGGTCTCACTCACAAATTTCAGTCCGAAGCCCTCGTAACGGTAAGTCCTCTCCACCCTATTGCCGCCACCGTCCATTTCCAACGATCGGACCAACGACGGAACGGAGTCGCGCACCACCGCAAAATCCAACAGTCTGCCTCCGAGGCGGGAACTCAACCACAGCGGACGGATGAGCCGTCCCCCATACAGATGGTAGATGAACAGTCGCCTGTCGTTCTGTGGCCGGTAACGTGTCGGTTTGGTCACTCCCACCACAATCTCAGGCAATCCGTCTCCTGTCAAATCCCCACAGTCGAACCGGTACACCTCATGCCTCAGAACCAACTGGTCTACCAGTGAGTCACCCTTCAGATGCACAACCCTATAAAGACTGTCCGACTCTTTGTCAAGACGCAGAATCCCAGTCAGTCCGTTTCGGGTGTACTGGAAGGTGGAGTCGTCCACTGCCCTCAAGGAAAGTCCGCCACTGTCCTCGCCGCCACACGCACATGCGACAGGCAGCACGACAGCTACCGTCAACGACACGACCGATTTGAAAGCAGCGTTCATCATACATTGATTTGCCGCAAAGGCAACACTAATTCATTATGGAGAAGTAGTCTACGATTCCAAGCAGATGGTTCTCCTTGTCGACCACCAGCAAGGCGTGTATCTTGTTCTTGTGGAACATATACTGAATCTGGGTCAGTTTGGCTTCCGGACCGATGGTCTTGGGAGTCTTGGTCATCGTGTCCGCCACCGCCAGATTGAAGAAGTTCGACTTGGACCCTTCCACGGCGCGGCGTATATCACCGTCGGTGATGATTCCGAGTATGTTGTTGTCCTCCATGACCACCCCAAGTCCGAGGTGTCCGTTGCTTATGGAGATAATGGCGTCAACCAGTTTCATGTCTGGCGGTATAATTGGCATGTTCTCCGTGTACATCACGTCCCTCACCGTAGTCATCAGTTTCTTTCCCAACGACCCGCCGGGGTGGAACTTAGCGAAGTCACGCGCCTTGAAGTGACGGAGTTCAATCAGCGCGCAGGCCATCGCGTCGCCCATAGCCATAGCAGCCGCGGTGGATGATGTCGGAGCCAGGTTGAGTGGACAGGCCTCCTTCGCCACACTCACGTCGATATGGTAGGAGGAATGTCGGGCGAGCAACGAATCGGTGTTCCCCACCATCGAAACGATTGGGATATGACAGTCCTCAAGGAACGCCACCATACGCAGTATCTCGTCCGATGACCCTGAGTTGGATATGAGAAGCGCCATGTCGTTCTCTGTAATCATACCCAAGTCACCATGAAGCGCGTCAAGTGGATTGATATAAATCGCCGGAGTTCCGGTGCTTGCCAGTGTAGCCGCGATCTTTGCCGCCACATGTCCCGACTTGCCCACTCCAGACACCACGACATGTCCCTTGCACTTATACAGCAGGGAGACAGCGCCGTCGAAATTATCGTCGAGTTTCGGTATCAAGTCCAGCAACGCCTGGGACTCGTCCTGCAAACACCTGATAGCTATGTCTTTGATTTCCATAACAGAGTCAGTCTATCAAGGATTCAACCACACCTGCGAAATCCTTCAGGTACAACATGTTGGGACCGTCACTGAGTGCCTTCTTAGGGTCTGGATGCACCTCAAAGAAGAAGCCGTTGGCACCAAACGCCTTAGCCGCCAGTGCCATGGCAGGCACGAACTCACGGTCACCTCCGGTCTTGCCCCCGGCGGCACCCGGACGCTGTACCGAATGGGTGCAGTCCATAATCACCACATCAGTGTATTTCCGCATCCAGGCGATGTTCCTGAAGTCCACCACCAGGTTGTTGTAACCGTACATGTTGCCCCTCTCGGTCAACCATACCTTGGTGTTGCCACTGTCACGCACCTTCTGCACCGGGTACTGCATGTCGTCCCCACTGAGGAACTGCGCCTTCTTGATGTTGACCACCTTCCTGGTCTTCGCCGCCGACACAAGCAAATCCGTCTGTCTGCACAGGAAGGCAGGTATCTGCAGCACGTCAGCCACCTCACCAGCCGGCTCCGCCTGACAACTCTCGTGTATGTCGGTAAGAATCTTCAGCCCGTACTTGCTTTTGATGTCCGCAAGCATCTGGAGACCGCGTTCCATACCCGGTCCGCGGAACGAACGGATGGAAGTCCGGTTCGCCTTGTCGAACGAGGACTTGAATATGATGTCGAGTCCGTACTGACGGTTGAGTGCGGCCAACTGTGCCGCCACCTCCTCCAGCACGTCCATTGACTCTATCACACACGGTCCGGCTATTATCTTAATGTCATTCTTCATTCTTTCTGTCTTGTGATTGTAAGTACAAAATCCTCGAACACCTTATATATAATGGTATATATATCGTGGCGTTTCATGTCCTCCAGATCGAACGTCCCCTCATATACGGTATCGTCGAACGGAGACACTCTCAGGTCATCCACGAAATCCACCCTCTCACGTCCCAGCACCTTGAACACGGTCTCTTTAGCCGACCAATGGATCAACAGGCTGATGTTGTTGTCGGCGAACTCGTCATCACGCACGAAACGGTCTCTCACACGGGCCACCCTCGGTTGCTTGCCGTGCTTCAAAGCAGCGTCACGTTCTATGTACTCCACGTCAATGCCGACCCTTGACTTCTCCGACAAAGCTATCGCCACATATTCCTTCGTGTGCGAGATACTGATGTTGAGTCCTTCATAATCAGGCAGCGACGGCGCGCCCTGTTCGTTGTACAGTATGTTGACCTGTCTGCCCAGAACCATATACAGGAGTACACGCACTGTGGTCCATTCCATGATTCTGCGATGTGACTTGAACCGTGACTCCGCCTCGTTCTTCACTGAGTCCGCGTCCGGCAACAAAGCCAACAGTTCGTCATAATCCTCGGTGACATGCCACACAGCCACCCTCACGTCCTCTATTTGCTTATCGAAATATATCATCAGAATGGCGCTTCGTTGTCTTTCGATGAAGGCTTGGGCGGTACCGCCGCATTAGCCGACACCGCAGGTTGCACAGACTGGGGTCTGGCGGTAAGCATCTCCATGTTGCTTACCAGAATCTCCACAATCTGACGGTGTATACCCTGTTTGTCATCATAGCTGCGGGTCTGCAACTTTCCCTCCACAAAGAGTTTGTCGCCCTTGTGGACGTACTTCTCCACAGTCTCCGCCTGTTTGTCCCAGAATATGAGATTATGCCACTCTGCCCTTTCCGGCACTTGTGTCCCGTCACGCATAGTATACGCGCGTTCCGTTGTAGCCAACCGTACAGTTGCCACACATACTCCTGTATTTATGTATTTCACCGTGGGTTCCTGACCCACATTGCCTATCAGCATTACCTTATTCATACCTTCTGTTTTATTCTTGTTGTTTTGTCAATCAGATAATAGTCAAGGATGGTCATCGCAGCCATCGACTCCACTACCGGAACGGCGCGGGTCAGCACACAAGGGTCGTGTCTGCCTGTAGCCGTGAACTCCACTTCCTCTCCGTCCCTCGTCACCGTATGTTGCGGACGCAGGATGGTAGGCACGGGCTTGAACAACACCCTGAAGCGGATGTCCT
Source organism: Candidatus Methanomethylophilaceae archaeon (assembly GCA_963594655.1). Classification (GTDB taxonomy): domain Bacteria; phylum Bacteroidota; class Bacteroidia; order Bacteroidales; family Bacteroidaceae; genus Colivivens. The sequence goes on along the minus strand of CAVBFD010000023.1, from coordinate 12,484 downwards.
CACCGTTGCTCAGTCCCCCTTGGATTCCGCCACTGTGGTTAGTGCGTGTGCGTATGACACCGTTGTCGTTGTAGAACTCGTCGTTCATCTGCGATCCAGTCAGTCCCACTCCGTCGAACCCGTCGCCCAGATCGAACCCCTTCACCGCGTTTATCGACAGCATAGCCGCCCCCAACGCCGCGTTCAGTTTCCCGAACACCGGTTCTCCGAGTCCCACGGGACAGTTCTTTATAGTGCATCCGATGATACCTCCTATACTGTCATGGTCGGCGCGCACAGCCCCTACAATCTCCTCCATCTGGAGTCTGCGTTCCTCAGCCGTCCCTGTCAGCACATGACTGCCAACTTGGGTCACCGCCGCTTCCACGGTGATGCCCAACCGGTTGAGCGCGAGTTTAGCGAAAGCCCCGCCCACCACACGGCATAGGGTCTCACGCGCTGAGGTGCGTCCACCGCCACGGTAATCCCTTATACCGTATTTCATCTGGTAGGTGTAGTCGGCATGCGACGGCCGGTAAAGGTCCTTTATATTGGAATAGTCCGACGAGTGATGGTCGGCATTGCGTACCACGAAACCGACGGGAGTGCCTGTAGACACGCCCTCGAACACTCCGGACAGTATCTCCACCTTGTCCGCCTCCTTCCTGGCAGTGGTCAACACGCCCTGTCCAGGACGACGCCTGTCAAGCTCCGACTGCACGAAGTCCAAATCAACGGCGATACCGGAGGGAAAACCGTCAATGACACCCCCGAGAGCCGTACCGTGACTTTCCCCGAAGGTCGTAAGTCTATATATGTTTCCGAATGTATTCACGCCAACAACTATTCACAGCCGCCACAACCACCACAACCTTCCTTCTCACTGCCGCAACCGCCACAGTTGCCGCCGCAACCGCCTCCGCAACAGCCGCCCAGACTGTTCAGCATGTCTGTCACCTCACTGTCGGTAGCCTCGCGGTGAGTCACCACCGTTCCCACGAAATGCAGGTTCTGGCCGGCGTACGGATGGTTGAGGTCTACAGTCACCGTGTCGTCCTTCACCTCAAGTATGATACCTTGAAACCGGCTTCCGTCCTCTGCCTGGAGAGGTACGATACTGCCCTCACGCACATGCTTGGAGTCGAACTTGCCGTTGACCGTGAAGATGGACTTGGGCACATCCTGCACCAGGTCCTCCACAAAGTCTCCGTAAGCCTGTTCGCTCGGAATGACAAAATCGAACGGTTCACCGGCTGACAGAGTGGCTAAAGCGTCCTCGAACGCGGGCAACACACATCCCAGTTTACTTATGAACATGAACGGGTGCGCCGCAGTACACTCCTCAGCCAACTCTTCCTTCGCGTCTCCTCCATCACCGACGTAAAGCTTGTATGCAACTGTGATGTAGTCGTTTTTTACTGCCATAATGTTATATTTTCAAATTTACACTGCAAATATACGAATAACTGAAGAAGAATAACTACTTTTGCAGAGAAATTTACCGGAAGAAGACCAAAACAATGTATAGAACAAACGTGTATAGATTTTTTGGGGCGCTGACATGCGCCCTGCTGCCGTTCAGTTGCCAACAGACAGGCAAAACGGAAAAGGAGACCGGCGACACCACAAGGAATGAGACGGTGGAAAACACAGTGAAGACAGTACGCAGACATGTCAAGTACTCGGGCGCGTTCTACCAGATAACCAATATCGGCAGTCCCGACATCGTGCTCACCCAAGGGCCGTACAACATCGAGGCCGAAGGCCCGGAAGACCTTATAGAGAACCTGAATATCGGCATCGACCAGTATGTGCTGACTGTAAGCATGAAGGACGAGGAGAAGATTGACCTCACGCAATACAAGACATCTGGCAGGAAACTGACACTGTACGTGTCCTGTCCCACCGTCAAGGCGATAGCCATGTGCGGCACAGGCAGTCTGCGCGCCACAGGAACGATACAGGCGGACAACCTCCAGTTGGGCATCCTCGGCGCCGGGTCCATTGAAGCCGACACCATAAACGCGGTGAGCCTGTCACTCGACGTGACGGGGGACGGAAACACTACCATCAGACAAGTGACAGCCAAGAACACCGCCCAGTTCCTTCTGTCGGGACAGGGACAGACCACCTGTGACGTGAACGCGGGAGAAGAAGTGTCGGTAAACTGCAACAGCAAATGCCAGATTGACTTGACAGGCAACGCCAGGCAACTGTACATGTACATGTCAGGCAACGCCAACTGCAACATCAACCTCAATGCGGACCGGCTGACGGTTGACGCCACAGACGGAAACATCTACCTCAAGGGCAAGTACAAGAACAAACAAATCAACAAGAGAGGAAACGCAAAGGTATTCCAGTCATAACGGAAGAAGAAAGTACAGGAAGGAGTACAGACCATGACACACATTTACAGGAGAATCATATCAGCGGTAATCATAGTGCTGATAGGCCAGGCGTTGCTTGCCGGCAACGCCGCAGCCCAGACAGTAGGCGACGAACAAGGGTATTTCTGTAATCCGCCACTGCCCTACCTGCCATATAAGCTGGACGTGCTGTTCATCGGCAACTCGTTTTCAATAGACACCAGCACGGCTTTGCCGTCCATACTCAAGTCCACAGGACTCAGCACAGTGGCGGTATATGTCCTTTACAAGGGAGGCTGCTCGATGAAGCAGCACTATGAGTACTTCAAAAGTGGCGAACCCGTGTATGAGTTGTGGCAGTTCGACAGCCGGGGCGAACGACGGTTGGAGAAGAAGACAACTATCAGGGAGGTCATGAAACGGTTCGCCTACGACGTGGTGGTGTTCCAGCAATACTCGCTCGAATCGGGCAACTACGAGTCGTACGAGCCTTACCTGTCCAAACTGATACAGGCGTACAAAATCACCACCATCGCTCCACGCACCACTTTCGCCTTCAACCAGACATGGGCTTACTCGTCCAAGCACAAGGAAATCAAGCGTTACGGTACTCCAGAGGACATGTGGAAGAAGATATGCGCCGCATCGGGCGAGATGAAGCGGAAGTCGGGCATTGACATCATCATACCTTGTGGCACAGCCGTGCAGAACGCCCGCAAGTTGACCGGTATAGCCACAAGCAACGAGTGGACACGCGACAACCAACACATAAGTCTGTACCAGGGGCGCTACCTCCTTGCATGCACCTTCTTCGAGTCGGTCATCGCGCCTTGCTTCAACGCCGACCTGCGTGACGACAGGACTGTGTACGGTAAGAGGAACGGTGAGATTGTGGACGACACCAACAGAAGGAAAATACAGAACTGCGCCCGACTGGCTGTGGCGGACAACTACAATGTCAGTGAGTTCGTCAACGAATAGCTACTCGAACTTCATGGTCTGGGCCGGCTTGCCGAGTCCCATGAGGTACGACGACCCGAGGATTACTATCAGGGAAATCAACAGGGTGACCGCGTTCACCCCCACGATACAGGTCCAGTCGAACTTTATAGGCACTGATTCAAGGTAGTACACCGATGAGTCGAGTTTCACCACATGGAAGATATGTTGCAGAAGGCACAGGCCGAGTCCAGCGACATTACCCCACAACATCCCGCGTCCTACAAGCATCACGGAGAAGTTGACGAAGATACGGCGGATGGAGGCGTTGGTGGCTCCCAGAGCCTTCAGTATCCCGATCATGTTGATTCGCTCCAGCATTATTATGAGCATTCCCGACATGACCGTGAACGAAGCCACACATATCATCAGGACCAGAATCATCACCACATTCATGTCCAGCACACCCAACCACGAGAAGATGTTCGGGGCAATCTGTTTGATACTGAACACGCCATAGATACAGCCGTAGCGGTCAGGCACACGGTTTATCACACTGCCCAATGCGCGGGTCAACTCATCCACCTGTCCGAAGTCGCCTACTGTTATCTCCAGCCCTGAGGACATGTCGCGTTCCCAGTTGTTGAGTTTCCTTACCGTATATATGTCCGTCAGCACGATGTTACGGTCATACTCGGTGAGATTGGTCTCGTAGATGCCGGTCACACTGAACCGCCTCGCCCTCATGTCGCTGCCTTTCACGAAATAGGCGTACACCCTGTCCCCCACCTTCAGTCCCAAGTCGGACGCTATGCGCCTGGACACAAGTAGTTCGTTCGACGCGCTGTCACCGCTCAGAGCCGGCATCCGTCCCTCTTTCAGATATGTCTGGAAGAAAGTGCGGTCATAGTCCTCCCCCACTCCCTTGAACTGTATGCCCCTGAAGTCGTCCTCGGTCTTCAGCATACCCATGGTGGTAGCGAAACGCTGCACGTGGGTCACACGGGGAACGGATTCGACCACCTTCACGAGACTGTCTGTGGTCAGTACAGGCAACAACACCCTGTCCTGGTCCTGGGTGAGACTAATCACCTGTATGTCCGACCCGAATCCTATGACCTTCTTGCTCACCTCGTCCTTAAAGCCCATGACCACAGCGATGCTCACTATCATCACGGCAAGACCGATGATTATCCCCGACAGGGCAATGCGCACGGCAGGACGCGACACGCGCCGCTTCCCGTCACCCTGTGAGTAAATCCGTTTTGCAATGAACAGTTCTAAAGGCATGAAGCGCTCCTGTTGAAAGAATATATCTGCTTTATGCGGACACCGCTATTCCGTCCTGCCGGGATAAGCCTCGATGGCTTTCTTCAGGATATGCAGGGCAGTAACCAAGTCCTCCTTCTTCAACACGTAGGCTATACGCACCTCGTTGCGACCCGCACCTGGTGTCGTGTAGAAGCCCGAAGCCGGGGCCATCATGACCGTGCCTCCCTCGTAACTGAAGTCGGACAGACACCACTCGCAGAACTTCTCGCTGTCGTCCACCGGCAACTTAGCCACTGTGTAGAACGCGCCCATAGGTATTGGGGAGTAGACTCCGGGAATACGGTTGAGTCCGTCTATCAGACATTTACGGCGTTCCACATACTCGTCGTACACATCACGCATATAATCATCCGGCACGTCCAGCGAAGCCTCAGCGATAATCTGTCCGATAAGCGGTGGACTCAACCGCGCCTGACAGAACTTCATCACCGCCGTACGCACCTCCTTGTTCTTCGTTATCAATGCGCCGATACGTATTCCGCACTCGCTGTAACGCTTCGACACGGAGTCGATAAGCACCACATTGTTCTCTATTCCCTCCAGATGACAGGCTGATATGTACGGACTGCCGGTGTAGATGAACTCACGGTAAACCTCGTCGGAGAACAGGTACAGGTCGTACTTCTTCACCAAGTCGCGTATCTGGTTCATCTCACGCCTCGTGTAGAGGTAGCCGGTCGGGTTGTTCGGATTGCATATCAGTATGGCACGTGTCCGATCGTTGATCAGTTCCTCGAACTTCTCCACCTTAGGCAGGGCGAAACCCTCCTCGATGGTTGTGGCGATAGTGCGTATCACCGCACCCGCGGAAATAGCAAACGCCATGTAGTTGGCGTACGCCGGTTCCGGGACGATAATCTCGTCACCTGGATTCAGACACGAGAGGAAAGCGAAGAGAACCGCCTCCGACCCTCCACTGGTGATGATGATGTCGTCAGCGTCCAGTTTGATATTGAACTTGTCATAATACCCCACCAGTTTCTCCCGGTAACTGCGGTAACCTTGACTCGGACTGTACTCCAGTATCTTCCTGTCAATACTCTTCATCGCGTCAAGCGCAATCTGCGGTGTCGGCAAGTCGGGCTGACCGATGTTCAGGTGGTATACATGAACACCCCGCGCCTTTGCGGCCTCAGCCAACGGAGCTAACTTTCGTATTGGTGACGAGGGCATCTCATCGCCTCTTACTGATATTCTCGGCATCTCTTCTCAACTAATAATTTCGTTTGAACTGCAAAGTTACGAATAATAGTTCAGACCGAACCCTTATAAAGTCAAAAAAAAGAATTCCGCAGCCCTGTGTTTCCGACCAGTCGGACTCGTCTTCAGTGGACGACATACTTTTCCGAGGCCGTGCTGTCGTCGCCATAGACGGAGGTCTTGAAATACACGCCCTTCTTTAGGGGAACGGAGGGAAACCGCTTGCCACTGACAGAATACCACCTTACCGCCACTGGTTCACCCTCACCGGCGGTAATATCCGGGACTGCCGCTGCCCCACCCTTGACATGTCCGAACACCCAGTCGAGCCGTCCGTCGGTATAGCTGTCCTCACAGACATTCTCATGTGTCCATCCTGTCTCCACATCGAACTGGTATTCAGCGTCACAGCCATCCATCTCCTTCAGGAACGTCTCCACATTGGACATCTTCATGATTCTGTCCGCAGTACCCATAACGGTGTAAAGGGGAGTCTGAGAGACAGCCTCCGCATTAAGACCGGTAGGATTACCGGCTACAGGCATCGCCGCCGCGAAAAAACCGGGATGGTTGGACAGCATGTTCCACGTGCCGGTCCCTCCCATCGAACCGCCAAAGGTATAGACCTTGTACGCGTCCGCCACACCACGGTCTATGTAGGACTGCAACAGACTGACAAGGGCAGTCTGTACAGGGCCGAGCCACGACAGGTTCTGAGGACATTGAGGCACAAGCATTATGGCCTTTGTCTTGTTCTTGTAAAGCCATTTGCTTATGGCATCGATTCCCGGCTCCTGCATCTGAGCCTCGTTGTCATTCCCCCTACTGGTTCCGCCATGAAGATAGATTACCAGAGATGCCTTGTCACCTGTACCGGGTACAGTACACTTCCTGTAGGGTAAGGTCACAGTCCCGTCCAAGAACGACTCCTTGGAGAATGTCAGTTCCTGTGCATACACTTCGCCCCGGCCGAGAAGACTCAGCAGGGCGAAGACCAGAATAATTGTGTTTTTCATGAGTTGCGTTTCTTGTTCACCTGATTTTTGTTCACTTGCTTCTTGTTCACCTGTTTCTTGAACCCTTTTTTCGCATGACGGTTCATCAACTTACGCTCCTGCTCGTACACCTTACTTATCTGGGTCTGAGTGAGGAACTTGGAATACTCCTTATAATACTTCTGGCGGATGCCGAGGAGTTGCTCGCTCATGGCGAAGCGTTGCTTGATGCGGTCTTCGTTCTCCTGCTCCGACATCCATTTCTTGTCCGCGCGCTGGTGGGGCGCCAATTCCCAGATTTCCTTCCTGTAGCTACAGTAGGCGGTAATGAATTTCTCTGTGGCGATGTCACTGAAGGCCAGTTCTCCGGCAATGTGTCTGGCTTCCACCTCAGCAAGTTGTTCTCTGGTTATCCGCTGCTGCCTGTCAGACTGCTGTGTGTTCTTCTGCTGTGCGGATGCGGTTGCGCCCGAAGCCACCAATACGGTCAAGATGGCGATAGTTCTGATTGTACGTTTCATGATTATTGTATTTTGGTTATTGAACAATTCCGGGGTCACTCACGGATGAAGACATCCTCCTGATAGACGGTCAACAGGAAATCCTGGTCGTCGGCACTGAGCTGACTGAAAGCCTGGTCCACGTCCATTACCGTACACTGGTCCCGCACGGCGGACTTTACACTGAGAGCGAACACAATCGCCACCGACGCCGCCACGGCTGCGGCACCGCCTACGAGAAGCCTCCACCTGTGTCGGGCGGTTTTCTTCGGGTTCGCCTTGCCCGAAGTGTCCCCACAGGTCTTGCCGTCTTGGAAACCGTCCCCCACCGCCTTCCACACATTGTCCTCCAGATCCTCGAAGAAGCCGTCGGGTGTGGCGTAAGGAAGTCTCTTCCCCTGTGTTCCGAAATCAAATTTCCTGCTCATAGTAAACCTGTTTTAGTCATTCGAGTTCATGTATCTTACAATCTTCTCCTTGGCGATATGGTAGTTCATCTTTGCGGATGAGGGAGTCGATCCTGTCGCCTCCGCAATCTCCCCGTAGCTGAGTTCGTCGTAGTAACGGAGATTGAACGCCGCCTGTTGCTTTACAGGCAGGGAAAGAATCGCCCTCTGTAGCCTCACCGCCTCCAAGTCGGTATAGTCCACATAGCTGTCAGCCATGATACGGTCCGCCCCACTGTCCTCCGCCTCAAGCGACACCTGTCCTCCTCGCCTCGCCTCTATCAGCCGGAGTGCCTCGTTGGTGGCTATCCGGAAAATCCAGGCCCTCAGCGAACTGTCGCCTCCGAAGTCTCCGAACGACCGGAACACCCTGATGAAAGTCTCTTGCGCGGCGTCTTGAGCGTCGTCATGAACAACAACCAACCGGCGGATGTGCCAGTACACGGGCTGCTTGTATTTCCGCATCAACAGACGGAAGCCCTTCTCCGTCCTCTCCCTGACTGCCGATATGATGTCCTTGTCTTCAATCTCCATCTAATTGCCTGGCCGTTTGTGCGGCGTCACATTCATATAACCCGACAAAGACCGGAAAGTAAAAAGCCATTCATCCTTTTTTATAGCCCACCTTGTCCTTTTCCGTGATTTTGCGCAACACACGGCACGGATTGCCGGCAGCGATGACCCCGGAGGGGATGTCATGCGTCACCACGCTTCCAGCACCGATGATGGTGTCGTCGCCTATGCTGACACCCGGCACGACACTCACGTTCCCGCATATCCACACCCTGTTACCTATCGTTATCGGCTTGGGTATGAGTCCTCCGGCGGCACGTTCCCCTGCATCAGTCGTGTGGTTGCCGGAGAACAGACCCACATTAGGGCCAATCAATGTGCCGCTGCCTATCCTCACCTGCCCGCAGTCGAGGATGACACAGCCGAAGTTGATGTACACATCGTTGCCTATGCTTATGTTCTTACCGAACTCGCAGCGGAAATCGGGTTCTATCCACACATTCTCGCCGACTGCCTTGAACAGTTCCCTCATGATTCCGCAGCGTTTCTCCACCTCGTCATCTTCCGTGCGGTTATACGCCCGGAACAGTTTCTTCGCCTCGACCCTGCGGTCGAACAAATCCCGGTCGAAGTCATTGTAGATTTCACCGGCCTGCATCTTTTCCCATTCTGTCATAGTATATTTCTTATCAAGTTAATAAACAATCTTCTGTCATTCCGTTCCCTCGCCTATCGCCTCTTGCGGCACACCCTTCATTAAGCTGGTATGACTGTGCCGAACCAGCAAAAGCTGATGGCGTACTTTCCGAACCTGTTACCGAACTTTCATGAGCGAATGTTTCAATCATATATCTTCGTTTATTGATATCAAGCAGTGGTTGCCGTGTTGCTTGTAGAATTCATATAGTTACATGACAGTTACATGACAATCATGCAATGACAATACTGACTATCAAATATTTAGTGTATAGTACTATCCATTTTAGCGATTATCAGTTACATGTCAGTTACATGCCGATTATAAATGTTATGCCCAATATGGGATGTAGTTATGCCGTTTACACCCTTCGGCATTCTCTTCCTTTATCATTTTGGACTCAAGAGCATCTCTTATGATTCTTGATGCCATAGGATAATTCTTGTCTTCAATGCCCAAACGAGTCCGCAGAGTCTGATTGTTCATCTTTTCGTTAGATACATATTTGAGACAAGCATGCTGGTAGCATGCTCTGATGCGCTCTGTCTTATCCAAGTTCGCAAATTTTCGATAAGAGAATACCGTTGCTATAGTCCGGTTTTCTTGGAGTTGGAAGCGTATGGGCGGCAGTTGGTATAATTCTATGTAGAATATGGTTTTGTCCATTCCGCTACCCTTCTCCTCGCATATTCCCATACGGCGCATAATGTCTGCAAGAGAGTCATTTCTTGACTGGTATTCATCAATGAAACGTTCCACACTGATAAGTGGTTGCCCAGAATTAGAAAACTCTATACGGTCAGAATATATTTCTATCATCGGGAATCCTTGTTCAGCAAAATCCTGATGAATAATCATATTTGCAGCCAATTCGCGTATGGATATTTCTGGATACATCCGTGCCTCCTTTCTTAAAGCCATGCCTATTTCTTCATTTGTAGGGAGTTGGCTGTTTATCCATGCCACCATTTCCTTAAAACAAATGGCATAGCCCTTGTCAAAGTTTTGCTCACGTATGGTCTCTATCTTGCTTTTCCCCTTATATACTATGACTCGCACCATCTTGCGGTTGAGACCATCAAAGTCAGACAAGTGTTTGGCAAACAGGATGGCTCCAAGTTCCGTGATTCCATAGCCAATCTCGTCTTCCACAATTAATTTTTCCGACAAAAAACGCTCTAACATTCCTTTCTTGTCTTGCGGAAGTGGCAAGTGCATCATATCAAAGTATGTCTCTGCACTAAGATAAAAGAAGACATCTTGACCAGACAATCCATTCTTTAAAATTATCTTTTCAAGAGGTGTCTGACCTCCCTTCCATATTTTTGCTTCCTTTGCTGGAAAATCTTTAAGTTTCCGTGTAATTGTCCCTACTCTGACATACGCTTCACGCAGGAAACTAACGGGTCGATTAGTTGTTGCTGGTATCTTAAATATACAGCAATGCCCTTTAGCCTCATAATCAAAATCGTCAATAATTTCAAAGTCAATACGTGGATTCAAACGTGTAGACAGCCACGACTCGAGCTCCTCGTTACCCACCATCTTTTGTTTGCCATAGAAGTCAGTACCTACTACGTCATGGTTTTCGTCATCTATACCAAAGACAATATATCCGAATGGCATATTGCACAGATAGGCACTATTTGACAGGGCAGAGATTCTTTCGCCAATTTCCTCCTTAGAGTGAAAGTTATGTTTGAACTCAAGCCATTCGGTTTCTTTAGGCTTTGCCGTCAACGCGTCAATCAACTTTTTGAAATCAATATATTCCATACTATATAGCAATATTTTATTCGTTAAACATTTTTTTAAGTGCGCCCAAACTGTGCGGTAGTCATTAATCCCACACTATGCCACCAATGCCAATAACGGCAATGCCGCAATAACCGCTTTTATGTTTGGCATAGCCTTGGTTGGCTGATTAACGAGATACGTATTGATGAGAACCACACGCAGCATCGCCCTCGCATCACTGTTTTGCAACAGTTGGAAGAGCAAGCCATCTATCTCTGCGTAGGCGAAGGTACGCCTCATCGCGTCAATGGAGTAACTGCCGTTCGGAAGTTCTTTCCGTTCCTTCTTTCCGTTCACCCAAGGTGTGTGTTCTGCCGCCAAGCCACAGTCGGCTTCTTCGTTCTCAACCAACCTCCAAAAACTTTCGTGCTGCATGTGGAAGTAAGGTTTGCAGATGTCGGGAATGAAGATGGCAGATGTTCCAAGGTATCTGCACCAGATGTCATTGAACTTCTTCACCAAAGCGTCCGACAAGTCGATGTATGGAGTCAGGATAATGTCGTCCTCCATAAGGTCAATGATAGCCAGTAGCAACACCGCCTTGTGTGGAGCTTTATGTCCCTTCACCTTCGCCGTATGCAAAGAAGAGAATGTGTCAATGTAGTGTTTTAGTTCCATCATGGTTTATAGTACCGCAATCTGTTGATGTTTGCCCCACAAATTTAAGCATAAGAAAGAACAAACACATTAATATTTCGCCAAAATCACCGATATTTAACAGAGACTCATGACGAACAGCACAAAACATGCCTCAGGCATTACAAACATGCCAACCACATGTCCTGAATGAACCACTGATAATCATAACTAAGAGCAGCTTAGTAGTTGACATTCCACTGTTTTACCAACTCGAAAAGCGGAAGAACCTTATTTTTTTAAGGTTGAGCTGGGAGGACAAGGCGCAGACCGAGGTTGTCGTAGGAGCTGCCTGGAGGGTCGTAGCTCCGGTAAGACACACGGCAGTACCAGGCGCCGTAGTGCCAGCTGCCACCACGGAAGACGCGGTAAGAGCCTGAAGTAGCACCTGTAGGATTCGTCTGAGCCGATGAACTGTAACCTCCATACCAGTCACCGCACCACTCCGACACGTTGCCGTTCATGTCATACAGACCGATCTCATTGAGCTGCATCGTACCGACTGCGTGAGTCTTCCTGCTACTGTTACTTGTATACCACGCCACGTCGTCTATATTGTCGCTGCCAGCATACTTGTAACCCTGACTTTTGTTTCCGCCACGTGCGGCATACTCCCATTCCGCCTCAGTCGGCAGACGGAAGTTTTTGCCTGTAAGGCTGTTCAGCTTCTTGATGAATGTCTGGCAGTCATCCCATGAAACCTGTTCAACTGGTAGATTGTCCCCTTTGAAATACGACGGATTACTGCCCATCACAGCCTCCCACAGAGCCTGTGTCACCTCATACTTGCCCATCATGAAACTGCTGAGGGTTACTTGGTGTATCGGTTTTTCCCAATCCTGTGCATCACTCCCCTGCTCCGAGGTCGCACCCATGGTGAACGTGCCGCCCTCAACATACACCATATTGTCTATAAGCTCATCAATCGTCGCATTGCCTGTATTGCCCTTAACGGTCCTGCCCTGGTCTGTAGCGACAACTGGTTGGGGTGTTTCCTCCACCGCCAGAGTGGCGGCGAAGTCGGTTACCTTGCCCTCCGACACCGTGACCTTGGAGCTGTAGACCGTATAGCCCGACTTCT
>CAVBFD010000022.1:0-35174 GCA_963594655.1 Candidatus Methanomethylophilaceae archaeon | reverse complement strand
CTGATGTATCTGTCCTCTATATTCATAATTGTGTCTCCTTTATAATCATTACCGTGCGCAAAGGTAGACTTTATTATTCAAACCACCAAACAAAGATCGATAATTTTCATGTACTGACAGCACAGATTGCCGAAAGGATTAGTGATTCGCCCCGAACGTGTGCACCCCAGAGGTGCAACCTGCCCTGCTGCTCGGTGCTTGCTGCGCTTTCAGCCCGACATCCAACCATAAGATTTCCTCTCACGTCTTTGAGTTTTATCTCGAAGGTCTTCCAGTTATTTTGGGCCGTGACATAGCGAATTCCAATGACATACATGCTATTTCGGGTCTCTTTTTGTCATATAAGCCAAATATTTCAATTTTCTTGCTCTATTGTCAAAATAAAAGTATATCTTTGTAAACTAAAAGCATAAAGATGTGTCTTGAAACCATGTTTGAAGAAGAGATTGAGCATGTGGGGCAAATAAGTTCTAAAAATACACCGGCATATATGGGCATAAACGAAATAGGACTGAAGAATCGCATTGGTTCAGACTTTCTCATCGGCTGCTATGGCATCGACGAGAAAGGAATCGGTGTGTTCACTGATATAAGAGGTGGAGAAGGTGATTTGGTGAAAAATCCCATTGATAAATCTACTGAACTCATCGTGAAATATGAAGGCGAAGCTCTTGAGGCAGGTGTGTTCTATTCATTCATGTGGCATCTTGAGAATGACGATATAAGCAATATTGTCGTTGATGGGTATCCAGAAAAAGTGGAAAATGCTACGTTTCTGACAAACCTGTTTAATGCGCGTCTGAGACTTAGCGGCAGTAACCTCGAATTGTTCAACAACTTCCAAAAGACGGTATTCAACGAGGTAACAGGATCTCAGCATACCTACATTTATGAACTCTTGCAGAATGCCAACGACTACCCTCATAACAAGGAACATGTGAGTGTGAAGTTTATCTTGACAGAGCATTATCTGTTCTTCATGCATAGCGGAGAATGTTTCAATTTGAGAAATGTTGTAGGCATAAGCTCTATCAATCAGGGTGAGAAAAAGAAGAATACAGAAACCATTGGATACAAAGGCATTGGCTTCAAGACTGTTTTTGTGAACAATGACTATGTATATCTCAAATCTGGAGATTGGAGTCTGCGTTTCGACAAAGTATACTCCGAAAAGAAGTTCTTTGGTGAATGTCCATGGTCATTGATGCCTATTCCTACATCTAACGAAGAATTGGACGATGAAGTAAGCAACACCCTTGTTTCCAATGATATGCGTGTGCAGTTTGCGCTCCGTCATAAAAGGGATGCACAGGAAAACGTTGCTCAGTTGAACAAAGTGTTTTCTGATAATCAGATACTGTTGTTCATACCTAATATATACAGAGTGGATGTTATCATCAATGGGAGAAATGCGCATGAAGTAATAAAAGACGATAACAAATGGACGGTTTCCGATTTTCATTACAACATTCCGCCGGATTTAAAGGAATGGGTGGAGAATAATATAAATTCAGGCGACAAGATTCCGGAGAAATTCAAGGATATAGATAAAGCCCGAATATCTTTTGCGGTTGCCCGAGAAGGAAATGTTTTGGTTCCTGTAGAGAATGCATGTGTCTACAATTATCTTCCTACAGAACTTCGACTGGGTTTCCCGTTCTTGTTTAATGCCGATTTTGTTCCTAATGCTTCACGTAGTGGTTTACACGATGTGAATTGGAATGACCGCATTATGGAGCAATGTGGTTGCCAATTCGCAGATTGGTGGACATCATTTTTGACTAACGAAGGAGAATATGATGCGGAATCTGTATTCAGAATTCTTCCTGAGTTCAACAGTAAGGACAAGTATGCTCAGTTGTTTATAAAAGGCTTTGGCAAGCGCATACAAGAGATTCCTTGTATACCGACGCTCAATGACGGGAAATACCAACTGGTTAAGCTGAAAGACGTTGTGTGGGATAAAATAGGGTTCGTATGCTGCGAACATCCAATATTATCCGACAACGATTTTTACGAGTTTACAGACACTACAGGCATATTGCCACATCCCGACATCAGATGCAATGAGAATCTAGTCCGTCTCTTGAACCATTTCAATTGCTGTTTGACATTCGGTGATTCCGAATTGCTCCAACTATGCTTGGAAACGGACTTTATAGAATGGCTCCGACATGGACATAACGACCGGGAATTTGTCGGATTTCTTCTTCGGACGGGATATATTCAGAATTGTTGGAATTATAAAATCTTCCTTACTGAAGACAGAAATATAGACAAAGCGGAACATTTGTATTATGACATTGACGCATATGTCGACGACATAGCTTTCCTCACAACAGAGATGCCACGACTCAATGTTTCGTTGAGAGATTACCTGTCACAGAACTATGACAATTGGGACAGCAATAAAAACAGATTCTCGAAATTCCAAGACTTCCAATTTGTCAACAATATATTTTCGCATTTTGAAAGGTATGTTGGTTTGCTTTCGGTGAAAGAGAACAACATTCCCTTTGTTCATTTCCTTGCTGTTGTAGGGACAACACTTCCTGTGCCAGGTAACTTCCCTTTTTTCATAGAGAATGGAATTTGCATGGAACATGACCAAACCATTTATCTGAAGAATGAAGTCGGTACAACATTAAAGGAACATGCCTGGATAAATAAGGAATGGATAAACTTTGTTCATGAAGATTACTTTAAGAAAGATAGGGAAAAAGTAGCAGACTATTTTAATAAACGTTGTGACATACATGGAATAACAGAGAAGGAGTGTTACACCAAAATCATTTCAAATGAGAACTGTATCCCTACAATTGCAGAAGCGATAAAGAGCATCGAGAACAATATTGACTTTTATCGTTATCTGGCTACGATTCAAGATGAATTTGTGACGTTGTCTGAGTCCATGCGAAACAAGTATGTCGTCTATGTGACAGACGCGAAGACCACGAGTGATGTTCTGATTAAGCAGACCATATTTAAAAAGGATTCGGACTGGGAAGAAATGGCAAACGCATGTTGGATGCCCGGGAAATGCTGTCTTGCCATATCCGATACTTACTTTGATGGCTTATCTACAGAAGAAGCCATAAAGCTGGAAAGTCTTTTTAGCGGCAAACAAATAGTACAGAAGTTTAGCATTGCGGGTTTCTGTACGCCTCTGCGTATGCAATTGTCGGAAGTGATAGGCGCACTAACCACAAAGGAGATTAGCAAGGAATTCCTTAATTTTTTGTTTCTTAATCAAAAACAAATACAGAAGAGCGGAATTAAAGAAAAACAACTACGTGAGATTCCAATTTTGCGTAAAGATGCGGAGAATTTGATACCTTTGAATCAACTCAATGGAAATGTATATATACCGAGCGAGGACGCTCTTGCACTATACAACATGCCATGGATGAATCGTGATTATCTTGCCTTGTGCGACGATTATTATACTGATTTGTTTGACGGTACTGAACGTTGCGATTATTTCAATCATCTTGGAATTAAGACATTCAACAAGTTACACTATTTAAGGGCGAATCTGCTAAATAATCTCGATAGAATACAAGCAAAACTTACTGAACGTGATAACAATATCTCGTTCCATCATTATTTGGCAGAAGTGCAAGATAATCTTTCAGAGAAAGACTTGGAACTGGTAAAAGAAATGCCTATCTACATTTCTTCACCAACTGAAGAACAGGGTGAACTTTGCGACAGTTCCACCAAACACTATCTTCCCTCCAGTATGATTACGGAAATCATATCAAAAGATTTGGTTCCTGTAAGCGTCATGGATTCGGTACATCCTGATTATTTCCGAACACCAAAAGACAAAGAGTATTTTGAGAAGAAACTGGGTAATGTGGAGTTTGCGGAAGAAGATTTTTATGGGTATATAGCAGGAAACACAGATATAATTTCTTACCTGTATGACCAAGATCGAAATATTCGATTCTGGAGGTGGGTGGCTGACAGCAAGGCAAAGAAAGAACAGAAGGCAAAGCTTGTCAAACTGCCGATGCTGGGAAGAGAATGTGGTGATGAACAAGACTGCATTGTTGCCGACCCATCCTGTCTTTACATATCGAGTTTCTATCTAGGTGTAAATGATTTCGAATCGTTTATAAACGACTATGTATCCCACCCTAAATTTGTATCACCAAAGTATTTTGAAGAAGGTGTGGATAGAGATTGGTTGTCTCTGTTCAAGGCTGTGAAAGTCACAGTAGATTACAATGAAATTGTCTTCAACCATATATTGCCGCACCTTGACAGATACAAGAACACTGATATTGTATACGTACTTGCCAAATATCGTGAGCCTATTGTCGACAAGCTAAAAGATGATGACAAAACCATTTGCGGGCAGCTGAACCATCTATATTTGGAATGTAAGGATGGTGCTTTTAGAACACCAAAGGAAGTGTTGGTGTCAGGCAAATATTTTGACATAGACGATGACCTTTTCAAGGATGTTTCCATAAACAATTTGGTATCAGAGGTTTATATAGATTGCTGCCTGGAGGATAGTGATTTGCGTCGTAATGTGGTAAAACTTATTACTGCGATTGCAGACCATTATAAGGTTGGACTTGAAAACTTAACCCAACTGAGAAATGCAAAACTAAAGTACTTTGCAAAGCATCAAGCAGAATTTTACCACACGGAGGCTCACTACAGTATAATAGGTGAACTTGCGCAGACATTTGAAAGGGATGTTGATGGCGTTAGAAATTTGATGTCCAATATGGATACAATAAAATTGTACACGACAGATGGGAAAATTGCAGGTAGTAATAATCTCTATCTCAGTACCATGTATAACCCAGACTGTCAGTTTATGGCTAACGGTATCAAGGAGTTGACTTTTGTTTCGGAAGAATATGCAAAATACGGATGTCTGGAAGTCGGGCGATTATTCACGCGTTTACTGGGTATAAAGCAATATTTTACACTCAATTGCCTTCGATTGTTGAAGAATGAAACATTTGCTGTCTATTTTTGGAAAGAGTATGCTCCCCCGAGAGAACGTATTCTTAGTGACATCGTGACTGAAGAGACATTAAAGACGATTCCATGTATCCCAACTTCAATAGGAGTAAAAAAGCCGTCGGAGCTGTATAACTATAGAAATTCACAACTTCAGAAAATTGTATTGCGACTGAAAGACGGTGCATCTAAACTTCCGTCTGTAGAATTGCCTAATTGGATAAATCGAATAGGTCTTAGAAACAGACTCTATATTCTCGACTGTTTAGAATATCTACAACTTGATACCCATGATTTCCGTCGTGATGTAATAAAATGGATTGTTGAAACCCCTACCGATACCATTGAAAGAAACAAAGCTGCCATCAATAACTATAAAGCGTCTGCAAATTGGTTTAGCGGAGACAAACAATGGAGAGACTTATCGTCGTTAGTCGCTTTGGAATGGGGAAATGAGACACTGAAAGGAAACTTCAGTGGAAACGCCTATGTATGCAATCCGTCATATATGCCGGAATATCAAGCAGACTATAACCGCCTGTGTGAGATTCTTGGTATTAAGATTCTGACTAACAATGATTTCACCAAACAAAAAGTCGGTAAATGCAAGAGAGACAATGAAGCTATACGCATATTCGATAACAGATTGTTGTATCTTGCGTATAAAACACGAAAAGAAGACTGGAAGACTCTGTATGAAGAATACAAACAGAAATTGTATAATGCAGACATTTCGTTATGCGAGCGAATAGTGTATTTCTATAATGAGAACATTTCAACAGAATTGATGATTTATGCCGAAGATGCATCCGCACTTTGGTATACGGAGTCATGGCGAGGACCAATGTTTATGGGTGTTCTGAACTGGCTTATCAAGAAAATTGAAATTAAGGGGAATTTCGACGAAAACTTTTTACATAAGTTATTCCTTACTCCTTTCAGAAATTTCGTTCAGAAAGAAGAAGGTGGTTCATTGCCCCAAGACCTTCTTGATTGCCTCCAAGAATCAGATCGGGAAGGTTTGCGGGAGGATACCAGTGTCTATGCAGAGCGGTTTGATGAAGAATTTAATCCAGTCAATGAGCTTTCGGAAGAGGTAAAAGAAAATGATAAGATTAATAGGCGGAATTCTTCAATTCCTCCCGAAACAGGTTCTTCTGTAAATAACTCATCACGTCATGAATCTGAAAAATCCGAGTCATCAGACAGTTCTAATGAAGCCGTTTCATCGACGGGTCATCAATCAAATACAGGCATGTCGGAACGAAAGAGACGCAGTGATTATGGCGGTACGCATAACAGAACATCAAGAGGACATGAATGTGCTGGATATACGCCTGGTTATGATTCGCCTGACACTACAGATTCTGAACAGCAAGAGGAAAAATCTGTAGCCGAAAGAATGAAAGAAAAATGGGAGAATAAGGCACTGCGTCCAGTAGGCAGACCCCATTCTTCTACATATCCCCATTCTCCAGAGAACTCCACAATGAGTTCGAAAGGTAATGTGGATAACAAACCGTCTGGCGAACCATTCTTTGACCCATATAACGGCTACAACTATAGTGAACAGAAAAGCCACGGAGATTATTCGAGAACAAGCCAGAATATGAAGCGAAGAAAGACTGAGGCGCAAAACTTGGCCCAAAACGCTTCAGACCAAATGGATGTATTCAATTTGTGGCGACAAACACCGATGTATACATTCTTGTGGTTTAAGTATCTGATGGAATTGCAGTCCGATGATGACGGTAAGACGCATCGTCGACAAGCACAAATTGATTTTAGGGATTATGAAGTTCGAACGAATAAAATAGTGCGATTACAGAATCCTTCTGTAGTTGTGCCTTTATGGTTGGAAAATGCAGTTACACTTGATATATCACTTATAGGAAAGACACAGCATAAAGTACAAGGTACAATTGTGAGGATTTCGGATGAAGGTGTTGACCTGCAACTTCGCAATGATGACGAAGACAGGTTCATAGATCTGTATAAAGTGCGTATCTGCGCCGAAAGTTCGACAAACATAGTTGATTCGTTAACAACGAGATTCTTACAGCTTGAATATGCAGACGACTATAATTTGAATGATAACTTGCCCAAAGATATTAAGTTCATTTATGGTCCTCCCGGCACAGGTAAGACTACAAGGCTCGTTAAAATATTACATGACATTGTAACAACTAATGATGATGTCAAGAATATTCTTGTCCTAACACCGACCAATAAAGCGGCGGATGTTATTGCGACGAAATTGGTTGATGATGCAGGTTGCTATCCATATCTAACTCGTTTTGGTTATACGGAAAGTCAATACTTGATTGAAGACGCAGCGGTACTTTGTACTCGTGATGATCTGGATTTAAACATTCTCGGTAAGAATATTGTGGTAGCTACAATTGCAAGATATCCTTACGATTGCCTACAGCCTAATGATACGGCAATATGTGATGTTGATTGGGACTATATAATTATAGATGAAGCGTCTATGATAGAGTTAGTGCCAATTACCTATGTCTTGCATAAGGCTGTTGGTAGCAAGTTCATTATTGCTGGCGACCCGAAGCAAATACGGCCTATATCGCAGGGAGTGGTTGAAGCGCAAAACATTTATCAGATGGTAGGGCTTGACAGTTTCCGTGATGCCATAAACAATTATACACGCTATCCGGTGGAAACCCTAATGGTTCAACACCGGTCTATACCGACAATTGGAAATCTCGTGAGCAAATTTGCATATAACGGACTGGTACAGAATGATGCAAACAGAACAAAGCAGAAGTCATTGCAAATAGATGGCATTCCTACAAAGGACATCAATTTCATCGGGTTCAATATTGAAGAGTTTGACAACCTGTATGGATTAACATCGATAAACGGTTCTGCCCTACATCTGTACTCTGCCATTTTTACCTATAATATGGTTGACTATGTGGTAAGGCAGATAACAGACAAATACCCTGATGAGAAGTATTCGATAGGTATCATTTGTCCATACGGAGCTGAAGCCGAAGCAATAAAGCAGATGACAGGCAACCGTTCGCTTGATACCGCAAGCTGCAAGGTAACTTCAGGAACGGCACATAAGTTCCAAGGTGACGAGTGTGATATTATGTTTATTGTACTCAATCCACCGGCGAATATTTCGTCACATTCTCATGTCAATAAGGAGAATCTCATCAATGTCGCTATGAGCCGAGCGCGTGACTACATCTTCTTCATTCTGCCGAGCGGTCAGGTTGATGGTTTTAATATGAAGAACAGAATAGGCAATATAATAGAAAACAAGGACAGAACCCTGCAGTATTGTGCGGATATAGAGACTGTCATGTTTGGCAATCGTAACTATATCTACGAGAATACAAATGTGTCGTGTCACTTGGACGTGAACGTCTTTTATGACTGCCACGCAAAATATGAGGTGCGCATTGATGATACTGCATTGGACATTCAAATAAACGAAAATAGCGACCATCCATGCATAAAGAATGCACAGGCGCGAGATAACTTTGCGAAGTAAATCAAAATGACAACAATACAAATGATCAATAATATGAAGAAGTTAATCTTAATGGGTTGCATGGTTGCTGTGTTGGCTTCATGCAGCGACAACGAAACTTGGGAGTACAAAGTCGTAAAAGTGGCAGGAAAGGAAGCTGAATGGCAACCGGATTTTGGAACGATGGTGTTTGCTGACCAAACAGCCATGCTCAATAAAATGGGTAAGGAAGGTTGGGAACTCGTTAGTACATACACGGAGGTCGGTACCGCCTTCCCTAATTTCGGCAACTCTGATTACGTTACCGGTTTACGCGACAATCATAGAACGTGCGTAGTAAACTTCGTGTTCAAGCGTCATGGTGGTGGCAATTAATAGACGACTAAAAAGGAGAAGAAATGAAATGGACAGGCTTTTGTGTGTCACTGTTGGTGACTATAGTGTTGTCCAGTTGTAGCGCTGACAAATCTGAAGCTATACAACTGGCGGAAGACTTCTTTTCCTCCCTGTCAGACACGACGAACGGAAATCCAAGTGATTTCTATCCCCAATATGTAAACCTTGATGTTGAGGGAAAGTCTGATGTCGTAGATATAGACGAGTCAGATGTGTCTGTAAGTAACGATACCTTTATCGTACGGTGCTACAACAGCTATACGGATGTTTCCGGTACGTTTAGACAAGACAGTGTCATTCTCTTTGTCGCAAAAAACAAAAAGGGGAAGATGAGCATCTATGACTCACGGGGACTGGTAGAAGCGGATAGGGACACTCAATATTTCGGCAAGGCAACAGGGGCATTTTCTAATGCGCCACTTCGCGATGTTGAGTTGGCCAAGAGAATTGCAGCAGTTCATGCGATGATGTACGATGAATATTGGTCCACCAAAAGTGAGTTGGCAGAGAAAGTGAAGCTACTCAACTGGTCATGGGAAACAGGCTATAGTGGAGAGGCACATGGAGAGGGACGAGTGGTAAACAACTTGAGTTACTCTATAGAGGGAATCAAATACCATATCAACTACTATGACCGCAGCGGAAAGTTCATGGCACAAGACGACGGAAGTATCAACAAGAAACTCTACTCAGGTGAGATATGCAGTTTCACCTTTTGGAGTTCCAATGCCAAATACCCGGCAACCGCCAACCTTCAAATTGATTTTCCCGACAAGGTCGTTGTCGAAATTCTCAAAAACAAGGCATATATGGGTGACGAGTATCAGAAATTCATCAAGAAAAACAAAATCTAAGGACTGTAATACAATGAATTCTGATGACACCTGCTCTTGCCGTGAAACTGGAAGCCAGCATACGCTTTCCTGTGATACATTACTCAGAGGTGGGTAGTTACCGTTTGGCGATTTATGCGTAACTTTGCAGACGGTTTTAGGATTTACGACTTATGAGACTTTCAGGATTAGAGACGGGCGAGTCGGGCGTGATCATCAAGGTGCATGGTCACGGCGGATTCCGTAAGCGTGTGGTGGAGATGGGCTTCATCAAGGGCAAGAAGGTGGAGGTACTGCTCAACGCACCGCTGCGCGACCCTGTCAAATACAAGATAATGGGCTATGAGGTTAGTCTGCGCCACAGTGAGGCGGAGATGATTGAGGTGGTGACAGAGGAGGAGGCCCGCACGATGGAACTCAACGGACAGCACCGTACGGAGGAGTCGCTGACTACCGACCCGGCGGTGGACGGCTGTACCGACCGTCGGCCGCTTACGGACAAGCAGGTGGAGGAGGCCGCCATGAGGAAACGGAAGATAATCAACGTGGCTCTTGTGGGCAACCCCAACTGCGGGAAGACATCCCTCTTCAATTTCGCGTCGGGGGCGCACGAGAGGGTGGGCAACTACTCAGGCGTGACCGTGGACGCCAAGGAGGGACATGCCGAGTTCGAGGGCTACACGTTCAACTTGGTGGACCTGCCGGGAACTTACTCGCTGTCCGCCTACTCGCCGGAGGAACTGTATGTGAGGAACCAACTCATCTACAAGACCCCGGACATGGTGATAAACGTGATTGACAGTTCCAACCTGGAGCGCAACCTGTACCTCACCACGCAACTCATCGACATGCACGTGCGTATGGTGGTGGCCCTCAACATGTTCGACGAGACGGAAAAGAGGGGGGACAACGTGGACTACAACAAACTGTCGGAACTGTTCGGTGTGCCTATGGTGCCTACGGTGTTCACGTCTGGCAAGGGGGTGAAGGACTTGTTCCGCAAGGTGATTGAGGTGTATGAGAGCGACGAGGACAACGACCCCCATTTCCGCCACATCCACATCAACCACGGACACGAGATAGAGAACGGTATCACGGATATACAGGAGCACCTGAAGCAAGAACCCGACCTGCGTGAGCGGTATTCTACGAGGTATCTGGCAATCAAACTGCTGGAGAACGACAGTAGGGCGGAGAACTTCATCCGTCAACTGTCGGACTCCGACGAGATATTCAGACACCGCGACGAGGCGGCGCGACGGGTACTGGAGGAAACCAAGGAGGACTCGGAGACCGCCATCATGGACGCGAAGTACGGTTTTATCCACGGTGCGTTGGAGGAGGCGAACTACAAGACTGGGGACAATGAGAACACGTACCACACGACTCATGTGCTTGACCGTATCCTCACCAACAAGTTCATCGGTTTCCCGATTTTCCTCATGATACTGGGACTCATGTTCTACGTTACCTTCACCTTGGGCGCGTATCCCATGGACTGGATAGAGTCGCTCATGGGATGGATTGGCGAGATGGTGGGACAGTACATGCCCGAGGGGGCGGTGAGGAGCATGATAGTGGACGGCATCATCGGTGGCGTGGGCAGTGTGGTCGTCTTCCTTCCGCAGATTCTCATCCTTTATTTCTTCATCTCGTTCATGGAGGACTCCGGTTATATGTCGAGGGCGGCGTTCATCATGGACAAGCTGATGCACAACATGGGACTGCACGGCAAGTCGTTCATTCCGCTCATCATGGGCTTCGGATGCAACGTGCCGGCGGTCATGGCAACCCGCACTATCGAGAGCCGGCGGTCACGGCTGGTCACGATGCTCATCCTGCCACTGATGAGTTGCGAGGCGCGCATCCCCATATACATAATGATAATCGGCAGTTTCTTCACCAGGGGCGAACAATGGGCGGTGATGCTGTCGGTCTATTTCATAGGAGTGCTTATGGCGGTGGTCATGAGCAAGTTGTTCACCCGTTTCCTGATAAAGGGCGAGGACACTCCGTTCGTTATGGAACTGCCTCCGTACCGTTTCCCTACAGCCAAGGCGCTGAGCCGCCACACGTGGGAGAAGGGTAAGCAGTACCTGAGGAAGATGGGAGGCATAATACTCGCCGCCACACTGGTGGTGTGGGCTTTGGGCTATTTCCCCCACGACGACTCGCTGAGTCAGCAACAGCAACAGGAACGGAGCTGCATAGGCAGGATAGGCAAGGTCATCGAACCTGTGTTCAAGGCACAGGGGTTCAACTGGAAGTTGGACGTGGGTATCGTGGCAGGTGTCGGCGCGAAGGAGATTGTGGCGTCCACCATGGGCGTGCTTTATTCGAACGACAACAGCTTCGGGGATGACGACTCTTACAATGACGAGGGGGACAAGTACGAGAAACTCCATGAGCAGTTCGTGGCCGACGTGGCGGAGATGAACGGACTGAGCGCGGACCGGGCGGAACCGGTGGCGCGGCTGGTGGCTTATTGTTTCCTCCTCTTTGTCCTGCTCTACTTCCCGTGTATAGCCACCATCGCCGCCATAAAGGGCGAGACAGGTTCCTGGCGGTGGGCCGCCTTCGCCGCGGCCTATACCACAGGTCTCGCTTGGGTCGTCTCCGCTTTGGTCTATCAGGTAGGACTCCTCTTCCTCTGACACATGCAGTATCTGGTTGTAGGTCTGGTAGTCGCGGCCGCCGTCGTTTACTTGGCGGTGAGACTCTACCGCAGTGTCACCCGCAGGGGTAGGGGCGGCGGTTCGAGGTGTGACGGCTGCACCCTCGACTGTAGTCTGAGGGACAGTCTGAAGTCGAAAGACAGGGGTGATGCTTGCAGAAATGGCAGATAATTGAACTTTCTGGCACGACTCTGCTATTGTCTCGGGATTTTGTTGTAACTTTGACGTTCGAAATGAGAAAGAAAAAACTGGACTATGGCAAAGAAGAACCGACATGTTTTGTTGTGGATAGCACTCGTGGCGCTGATTCTGGCGGTGGCGGGTACGGTGGCGTATCTGTGCTGGGACAAGTCTACCACCGACGAGAAGAACGAGGCGGAGAACGCCCTGTGGCTCAAGATACGCACGTTCGAGGGCGAGATGCGGCTCGACTCACTGGAGAAGGCGATAAGTGACTACCAGTGGTTCTTCCCCCACGGACGGCACTCGGGTGAGGTGCGCGACATGAAGGACCGTATCGGGAAGGAACGGGCGGACTGGGTGCAGGCGCGCTATTCGGACTCGATTGAGGAGGTTGCCGATTTCATCCGCAACCACAGCAACAGTTTCTTCCGCCATGAGGCGGACCGTCTTCTCGACTCCCTTTCCTTCGTGGAGGCACAGGTGGAGGACACCTACGAGGCCTACGAGAATTATCTCAGCAGCTATTCCGACGGCATGTACTCCAAGGAGGCGCGGAAACGGATGCAAGTAATCGACAGTGGGGTGGTCACGGACAACGAGTCGGTCAACGCCGGTAACGTGATCAACGACCATTTCGTGGCGTTGGCCACCGAGGACGAGGAGAAACTCAGGTCCACGGTGGCTGATGTGGTTGTCTCGTACATAGGTAAGGTGAACGCCACTCCGGCTGATGTGGTGCAGTACATGCAGGGCATCCATTCGGACAAGGATCGTAAGGTGTCGTTCCAGATACAGAACATGATCGTGTCGAAGAATGTGACCGACCATAAACCCGAGTACACGGTGAGTTTCCTTCTGGACGAGTACATAAGACAGGCGGGACATACGGATGGCCTCAGTTTCGTGTGCATGGCTAAGATAAACCACGAAGGCAAGATAACTTCCTTGATACTCTCACGCAGGTAGATGATGAAACAGGACATTATATTCAAGTACTTCCCCGACTTGTCGGAGACGCAGAGGCGGCAGTTCACCATGCTGGACGAACTCTATGCGGACTGGAACTCCAAGATAAACGTGATTTCGCGCAAGGACATCGACAACCTGTACGAGCGTCATGTGCTTCACTCGCTCGCGATAGCGAAGATACTCAGTTTCCGTCCCGGTACAAGGGTGATGGATCTGGGCTGCGGCGGAGGTTTCCCCGGTATCCCCCTCGCCGTCATGTTCCCGGAGACCGACTTCCAT
Source organism: Candidatus Methanomethylophilaceae archaeon (assembly GCA_963594655.1). Lineage (GTDB taxonomy): Bacteria > Bacteroidota > Bacteroidia > Bacteroidales > Bacteroidaceae > Colivivens. Next base: position 21,351 of record CAVBFD010000022.1, on the reverse strand, counting down.
CTGGTGGACTCGATAGGCAAGAAGGTGAGGGTGGCGCAGGCTGTAGCCGACGCCATCGGACTGACCAACGTGAGGTCGAGCCACGCGAGGGGCGAGGAGATAAAGGAGAAGTACGACTTTGTGGTCACGCGCGCCGTGATGCCCCTGACCAGTCTCATGAAATGTGTCAGGAAGAACATCGAAAGACCGCAGCACAACTCCCTGCCCAACGGCATCATAGCCCTCAAGGGAGGGGAACTCGACGGGGAGATGGCGCCGATGCGGAAGATATGCACCACGTGGGACCTCTCGCAGTTCTTCGAGGAGGAGTATTTCCAGACGAAGAAAGCGGTGCATGTGGGCGTGAAGAACTGACAAGGACAATCACAAAAACAGACAGGCAAATATATGATAGAAGTTAAATCTTTTCAGGTGGGTCCGTTGATGACCAACAACTATGTGGTCAGCGATGATATGAGGGAGGCGTGTATCATTGACTGCAGTTGTGTGAAGGAAAGCGAGTGGGAGGAGATGAGGAACTACATCAGTGAGAAACGGCTGAAACCGGTCCACATGCTCTGCACCCATCTCCATTTCGACCATGTAATGGGATGCGGCTTCGTGTACCGTGACTTCGGACTGGAGGTGGAGGGCAGCATCTCTGATTTCGAGCAGTACAACCAGCGCGACCTGTATGTGGAGGCGTTCGGACTCAGCAGCGCCAACCTGCTGCCCGCGCCCAAGATGAACGACATATCCAGTTTGAGGTATCTCACCTTTGGCGGCCACGAACTGTCTATCCTCCGAACTCCGGGACATACCCCGGGGGGACTGAGCTATTATTGCAGGAAAGAGAACGTGGTGTTTGTGGGCGACACCCTCTTCCAGGCTTCCATAGGGCGTACCGACCTGCCTGGAGGAAACAGCGGCCAACTGATACGGTCCGTCAGGAACGAACTGCTCACACTGCCTCCCGCCACTCATGTGTTCACGGGTCACGGGCCCGCCACGACGATAGAGTACGAACAGAAGTTCAACCCTTATATATAATAAGGTGTGCCGTCCGCTTATGGGGATAAGGCAACTGAATGAAGAGGTATGCAACAATGAAAATAGAGAGGAACGAAGATGAATGAGACAAACTTGCAACAGATAAAGCAACGGTACGGTATTGTGGGCAACTCGCCAGAGTTGAACCGCGCCCTGGACATAGCCGTCCAGGTGGCTCCGACCGACTTGAGTGTGCTGATACAGGGGGAGTCGGGTGTCGGCAAGGAGGTCATTCCAAGGATAATACACGACAAGTCCGTGCGCAAGCACCAGAAGTACTTCGCCATCAACTGCGGGTCTATCCCCGAGGGAACTATCGACAGTGAGCTGTTCGGCCATGAGAAGGGGGCGTTCACGGGCGCGATAGGTGAGCGTGACGGCTATTTCGGGGTGGCGGACAAAGGCACACTGTTCCTCGACGAGGTGGGGGAACTCCCGATGAGTACCCAGGCGCGTCTGCTCCGTGTGCTGGAGTCGGGCGAGTACATACGTGTCGGGTCGTCGGACGTGAGGAAGACGGACGTGCGTATCGTAGCCGCCACCAACGTGAACATCCGCAAGGCGATCAGTGAGGGCAAGTTCCGTGAGGACCTGTACTACAGGCTCGCGACTATCCCGATAAAGATGCCGCCGCTGCGTGAGAGGGGACGTGACATAGAACTGCTGTTCCGGCGTTTCGTGTCGGTCTTCTGCGAGAAGTACATGCTCGATCCGGTCACCCTGACAGACGACGCCCGTCAGTTGCTCCTGCGGTATAAGTGGCCCGGCAACATAAGGCAACTGAAGAATGTGGCGGAACAGATTTGCATCATCAGCCGGGAACGTACCATCACCGCCGACGCACTGGTGCAGTTCGGCATCACGGACGACTCGGATACAGGAGGCGGACTGGTCTTGGCCAACAACACGCAGCAGGGTGGGGCGCACTCTTACGAGAGTGAGCGCGACATGCTGCTCCACGCCCTCGCCAGTCTGGGCAAGGATGTCAAGGAACTGAAGGAGATGGTGAACAGCAGGAACGCGGGCAACCAGCCGCAGGTGTTTCAGAACACGGAGTACTCGGTCGCTCCGTATGTGGGACAACAACAGAAGCCACAGGTCGTCGAGCCTGATGTCATACCCGACGCTGTGGACGCGGTGGAGTATGTGGAACCGGCGCCGCGGTCGATGAAGGAGATTGAGGAATGTCAGATCCGGGAGGCGTTGCACCGCAACCGGTACAACCGCAGTAAGACAGCCAAGGAACTGGGCATAAGTGAAAGGACACTGTACAGACGTATCAAGGACTATGGACTGGAGAAATAAAAGGCTGTCGGCATTGTCCGCCGGCACTCTCGTGGCTGTGCTTCTGCTTGTGGCGTGTAAGGTCACTTACTCGCTCAACGGGTCCAGCATCGACTATAACGTGACCAAGAGCATCTCCATCTCTAAGTTCCCTATACGCAGCGCGTATGTGTGGGCTCCGATGGAGGCGATGTTCTATAACTCGCTGTCCGACGAATATGCGAGGAAGACCAAACTCAAGGTGCTGAAGAAGAACGGTGACATGAACCTCACCGGGGAAATTACGGAGTACAGCCAGACCAACAAGTCCATCTCCTCCGACGGCTACTCGGCGCAGACGCAACTCAAGATGACGGTCAATGTGCGGTTCACCAACAACAAGAAGCACGAGGAGGACTTCGAGAAGTCGTTCTCGGCTACCACAAGCTACGACTCCAGCCAGTCGCTCGCCTCTGTGCAGGAGGAACTCGTCCAGCAGATGATTGACGATATAGTGGGACAGATTTACAACGCGACAGTGGCTAATTGGTGAAAAAAGGACGATTATTTACATTTATCCTTTGTCGGTTGGAGAAAAAATGATACCTTTGCAAGCCGATAAGTGGCGTAAGCCTTGTCATGGGTCGGAAAAACGAATAATAACAAGCAAAAATAAAAGATAAAGATGTTTTTATTGATTATCGCACTCGTGGTTCTCGCATCAGTCCTGATGTGTGGAATCGTACTTATACAAGAGTCTAAAGGTGGTGGTTTGGCTTCTGGTTTCTCTTCATCCAACCAGATTATGGGCGTCCGCAAGACAACCGACTTTCTGGAGAAGGCCACATGGGGCTTGGCAATCACAATGGTGGTGTTGAGCGTCGTTTCAGCCGCTTTCGTTCCTAAGGCGCAGACTGAGGAGCAACCGATTGTGGTGCCTGTCGCAACCACTCAGACTGACGCCGGCAACGTGCAGTCATTCCCGACTACATCACAGGACAGCAAGGCTCCCGCCGACAAGTCGTCCGAGACTCCTGCCAACTGATAGTGTTCCCTTTATCCGTCAAGTGGAATGAAGAGGGTGCGCTGTCCCAAGTGTGATTCCTTCACGGTGTTCGATGAGACCAGGTACAGTTCTGGTCAGTCGCTCGTGTTTGTATGCCAACACTGCAAGAAGGAATTCAAGATAAGGATAGGCAAGTCTAAGCTTACGGGCATTCACCAGGAACGGCATATCGACGAGAATGCCTATGACGGTGATTACGGGAGCGTGATAGTGGTGGAGAACCAGTTCGCGTTCAAACAAATCATACCGCTCGACTTGGGCGACAACGAGTTCGGCCGCTACCTCAAGGGGACGGCCATCAACAAACCGATTGAGACGAGCGACCCGAGTATCGACACGTTCCACTGCGCCATAAGGGTTGAGTACGACAAGCATGGCAAGTTGAGATATGTCCTGAGGGACGCGCCGAGCGACACCGGGACTTTTTACATGAACCGGATTCTGAGGGATTCCGACCGTGTTTACCTTGAGGAGGGCGCCATCATAACCATAGGCGCCACCACTCTCATCCTGAGAGCGGCCAATACCGAAAGAAAAGATTAGGGTTTTCAGCCAGATTATATTACTCCCTATTATTCGAACCAGTGCATTCCCAGAGCACACATTGAGCGTGAACGGTTTGCACAAGATAAGGAGCGAGCTGCAACACGTAACGTGCTAAGTGACAACATTGTCGTTTATGTTGCCTTCCCGTGTCTGTCTGCGATGATGGTGAAGAAAGCGTCACCGCTGGAGTTGAGGGCGGTCTCGAAGGAGTCCTGCACCACTCCGATGATGAAGCCCACCGCCACCGCCTGCATTGCTGTGTCGTTGTCAATCTCGAACAGCGAGCATGCCATGGGGATAAGGAGGAGCGATCCTCCAGGAATGCCCGACGCTCCACATGCACCGAGTGCGGCGAGGCAACTGAGCAGGATGGCGCTGAGGGGACTGACATCAATCCCTTTGGTGTGGCACAGAGCCAGCACGAACACGGTGATAGTTACCGCCGCGCCGTTCATGTTGACAGTAGAACCGAGCGGAATGCTCACCGAGTAGAAGTTCTTGTCCACTCCCATCCTCCGGCACAGCTCCATGTTGACCGGTATGTTGGCTGCGGACGATCGGGTGAAGAATGCGCTGAGACCGCTCTCCTTCACACACTGCCACAGTATTCCGTAGGGATTCTTCCTGAGCAGAAGCCACGCCTGGACGGGGTTGGCGATGAAGGCTGTGAACAACATGCAGCCTACCAGCAGGAGTATCAGTTGTCCGTACTCGGTGAATATGGCGAGACCGCTTTCGGACACTGCCGTGAACACCAGTCCCATCACTCCGAACGGAGCGAACTGTATTATCCAGCGCACCACGGTGGATATGGCTTCGGCAAAGTCAGCCACAACATGCTTCGTGGTGTCGTTGGCAAGTTTCTTCAACGCCACTCCCACAATCACTGCCCAGAAGATGATGGCGAGGTAACTCGCCTCGCTCACCGACTTCACGGGGTTGTCCACCGCATTGGTGAGGAGCGACTGCAGGATGCCGCTCAGTCCTTGTGGCGCACTCTGAACGTCTTGCGCCGCGGTCTCCTGCAAGGTCATGGTGATGGGGAACAGGAAACTGCCGGCCACTGCCACCATCGCCGCTATGAGTGTGGAGATGGCGTAGAGGCATACGACCGTGCGGAACCGCGAACCCAAGTTCTCCTTGGCGTTGGCTACAGACGACAACACCAGTACCGCCACCAGTATGGGGGCGATGGCTTTCAGCGCGCCTACGAACAGTGAACCGAATATCGAGAAGCCAGTGGCTCCGGGGACAGTCAGTCCCAGTACGATTCCCACTGCCAGTCCCGCTATTATGCGCAGTACGAGACTGACGCTTGTCCATCTCTTGAATAGAGTCATCACTTTGATTCCTGTCGTGTTATCTAATCAGATACTTGTTTCCCTTGAAGACGTATATGCCCGGTTGCAGACTGTTGAAGTCGCTGTCCGCCTTATTGCCGTTGATGTCGTACACCGCGGTCAGTCCCTCCGCCTTTGCCAAGGCTCTTGCCTCGTCCTTGGTTATGGTCTTGATTCCACTTCCCTTGTTGACGCCCAACCTGTAGAGTTTCGCTCCGTGGCTCGGCACCTTGGCGGTAAGCGTTCCCTTGGCGTTGCCGGCGGACTGCTTCTCCCAGATGTCGTACACAGGCACTGCCTCGTCGGCTGCGTAGCCGAACTGTGTGAGGTCAACGCTTATGTCGGTTGAGGTCAGGCTCTTGGAGTCCTCCTGCTCGCTGGTCAGCGGGTTCTGGTCGAACACCATGAAACGGATGGAAGTGGTGGCCCCGGTCTGGTTGATTCCGCTGTCATCGGCTGCCGCGGTGGCTGTGAACCGCACCACGTCCATGTCATCGGGTATGGTGAAGAAAAGGGCGGCGTTGGCGTCAGTGGAGAAGCCGCGGAGGTACGTCTTGCCCATCACTTTCATCTTTCCTTCTGTCTGCACGTTCTTGTTCTCGTATATGCGGTTGTAGTAGGAGTTGGTGTACTGGCGAGTCATGTATTTGCCAGTCAAGTTCACCTTACTTCCGTCCCTGAGTATGAGGGTGGGACTTATCCAGTCGCCGTGGTCGTAGTTGTAGTTGTCGCCTCCGTCATCGACCACCAGCACCAGTGTCTTGCTTCCTTCGGGCCACTCAATGTCCACGTCCGCCTTGTGTCCGTCGGTGGTGTATGCTATAACTTCCGACTGGTAAAGGGCTTTGTTGCCTACCACCCACCGTGTGTTGCCCCGGTTGAACAGGGCGAGGTATCTGTTGCCTGTAGCAGGGTCAATGCTGGTCCACACCGTCTGTCCGTTGCCCTCGTCGTTCGTCACCTGGTGAGCGTCCACTCCGTAATGGTGCATGTGGAGGTATTCCTCGTTGGTAAGGAGTGAGTTGGTGAAACTGTCGTTCTTGGTCATCTCGCCTCCGAAGAAGAGGGGCGAGTGGCATATTCCCCAGAGGGTCATCAGCGAGTACTGCTCGTCCTGGGTGAGACGTGTCCACCTGCCGCTCTGCGATCCTGTGTAGCCGGGGTCGGCCACGGTCATTGCTATCTGTCCCAGTGGAAGCATGTCGCAGTCGGCGTAATTGCCGGGTCTGTAGTACTGCGACCACTCGTGGGCTTCGTTGAACACCAGGTCCACCGAACTCCAGCTGTCCCACAGGTCGTCCATCATGCGCCACATGTTGGCGTTTTCCAGACAGTCCTTGGCGTACTTATACTGGGTCTTGCCGGGCGACAGACTGAGTACTATGGGTCGTCCGCACCTGTCGATGGCCTTGCGCAGCATCTTGATTTCCTCCGTGTGGAACGGCCGGCTTATGTCGTCCACCTTGATGAAGTCCACACCCCATTCGGCGTACAGGTCTATGATGCTGTTGTAGTAGAGCTGTCCGTACTCGTTGTCCTGTACCAGCAGGTTGTCCTTGAGCCATGTGCAGGGTGGGGTGGTGCTTGCGTATACCTTGTTCCATGCCACGTCCTCAGCGCCCTTGAGTTTGTAGGACGACCCGATGACCGACTTCGGCACACCTCGCATGATATGTATTCCGAACTTGAGTCCCATGTTGTGGAGCGAGTCCGCCATTGCCTTGAACCCCCGGTTCTTTCCGTCCACCATCGCTGAAGGGAACCGTGTGGGCGAGGGCAGGTAACGTCCGTATTCGTCCAGCACATAGTCCTGAGTCCCTTGCTGGTTGTAGTAGCCTCCTCCGAGCGAGGGGTGGTTGCAGTACCAGCGGATGTCCACCACCACATACTCCCATCCGTACTTGTCGAGTCCGTGGTCCACTATGTACCGGGCGTTCTGCATTGTCAGTTCCTCGTTGACGCTGGAGTAGTAGCAGTCCCATGAGTTCCATCCCATAGGAGGGGTCAACGCCCATGTGCGGAATGTCGCCGTACTGTCAGTCTCCTGTGTCTGTGAACTTACCGTTCCCTGTGCCTGTGAACTCACACTGACGGACATTGCCATTACCGCCGCCGCTGTAAGGGTGCGTGCAATCCGTCTTGCTGTCGTGTTTGCGTTATTGGTTTTCATTAGTCATTGTTATTGGTTCAATTTAGATTGCAAAGATATTGAAAAGTGCGCTTACCGCCAAATATTACCCTCCGTTTTTCCCAAAGGTCTTAGAAAAAAAACTCGAAGGTTGGGGAAATAAATTTCCTCAGTTAGGGAAATCATTTTCTCCAACTGAAAAAAAACAGTGGACTGCAATCCATGCTTCACGAAATATTCATAACTTTGCAGCTGAATTGCGACATCTAATTTAATGAACTATGGATTTCAGGGAACTATGTCTGGAACGTGAGTCTGTACGTTCCTATACCTCGCGGGAGGTGGAGCAGGAGAAATTGGATTATGTCTTGGAGTGCGTGCGTCTCGCGCCCTCAGCGGTCAACTTCCAACCGTGGAAGTTTTATGTTGTGAAGGACGAGGAGGCAAAGCGCGGCGTGTGCAAGTGCTACCGTCAGGAATGGCTGTCGTCAGCCCCTGTGCTTATCGTCGCCTGTGTGCGCCACGACACCGAGTGGGTGAGGAAGATAGACGGCAAGCCGCATGGTGACATTGACGTTGCCATTGCCGTGGAACACCTCTGTATGGCTGCCGCCGAGCAGGGACTCGGCACCTGCTGGGTCTGCAACTTCGACACCAAGCTCTGTCACTCCCTACTGAACCTGCCCGAAAACGAGGAGGCTACGGTCATCATCCCCATAGGCTATTCCACCACAGACAGTCCGAGGGAGAAGAAGAGGAAGTCTCTCGACGAGATTGTGACTTACATGTGAAAACTCCCCAATAAGATAATGCCGGCAAACTCTGTCGGCATCTTTTGTACATGAAAGGTGTCATTTGTACATAAAAAAGGCTACTCCTTTACGTCACGTATAAGAGTAGCCACAACACAAACACAAAATAAAACACGACAAAACTACTAGTTACAAGTAGCCGCCTGTTGGCTGGCTTTTCCGCCTTTTGGCACCGCTCCCCACTGAAGTGTCACACTTGAATGGAGTGCTTCTTGTAACAAAATGTAGTGTTAATCATCTATTAACGATTAAACTTTCATCCGGGCAATCTCCATGTCGGGAAAATCCTTTCATTATGTCGCCCTTTCCGAAAGTGGGACGCAAATGTAGGGAGTTTTTTTTGAACCGCAAAACTTTTCACGAAAAATTTTCGATAATAATGTTTTAAAGCAGAGAACAGCCACCTGTAAAGGCAAAATATGCTGTCTCGACATGTCGAACACGTAATTTGGAAGTGTTTTGCAAATACTTTTGTTCCTATGTCGGTCAGGTTTGTTATATTTGCATCGTGAAACGGTTCTGGAACAATATCGTAATTGGTCCGCTGTCCCTGTGGCGCGTTGCCTGTCTGGGCGTGGCGGTGGCGGTCGCACTTTCGTGCGGCGACCAGGGGGCGACTGTGGACAGAGGTGAGGTGGACTCGCTCAACCGGATCGCCTATGCGACACGCTATGAACAGTTGGACACCACCGCCCGATATTCGCAGTTGGCCTACGACCGTTCGGACGGATATGCCGACGGCAGGGCAATCGCCTTGAACAACCTGGCGTTCGTGCAGTACATGCACATGGACTATGACAGTTCCCTCACCTTATATAAATACAGTTACGCCCTCACGGACAACTCGCTTATTCAGGCGGCGGCTGATGTGGGGATAATGAAAATCTGTCAGATTACCGGACGGAACGATGAGTTCTACGACTACCGCAACGACGCGGAGCGAAAGCTCAGGAGGATAGGGAAGGACAGGGGACTGATGACGGACGACCAGAGGCGGTGGTACAACTATGCCAAGAGTGAGTTCCATTTCGCCGCCGCCACCTATTGCAACAGTATACAGCAGGAGATCCAGGGGGATGCGGAACTGAGGGAGGTCACTGACGACAAGTCGCTCGTAGACTCCGATTCCGCCCAGTTGGCCCGCTACTGTCTGCTTACAGGCGACTACGACCGCGCACTGGAGATAGGGCGCAGGAGCGGTCTGACCTACATGAGGGCAAGTGCCTTGCAGAAGATAGCCGGCAGACTGGTCAATGGGGAGCAGGGCGACGAGGACTCGATTCCCGACCTGCCGCTGCGTATGGCGCAGCGGGCGTTGCAGTACTTCCGCGACTACGGGTCCATCTACAGTGTGGCGGTCACTTACCTCACCATCTCGGAGTATTACATCCACCGGAACATGCCGGAGGTGGCTTTGGACACGGCCACCAAAGCTCTGGAGTTTGTCAACATCCAGCATAAACGCCTTTACGGGGCGGACGCACAGTTCCTCTTGCCCTACTCGCTGACTCCCGACTCCATATCCACGGAGATGGAATGGATGAAGGACGGGACCATATCATGCGCATGGGACTGGATTGCGCAGATTCGTGAACACCTGAGTATGGTCTACAGTAGTCTGGGACTGAAACGGCAGTCGGACTACAACCGTAACGTGTACCTCGACATCCTCAACGCCACCAGACGGGACCGGCAACTGGAAAACCAGTTGGAGCATCTGGAGACGGAACAACTGGGGCAGTACATCCTCGTGTGGACAGTGGCCTTGCTCTCCCTTGTCATCTTCATCGGACTCTTTGTGTACATCCGGTTCCTCGGACGGCGGTCGAAGCGGCAGTACGGCAGCGACATAAAGGCGGTGGAGGCCACGTTCCACAAGTGGATGCAGGACAACGAGACCCTTTACTCGTCGCTGAGCCGGGAGGAGAAGCGGATTGACAGCGAGACCTACATGCATGAACGCCACATAGCGGAGAACAAACGCAGTTACATCGACAAGTGTACCAGTCTCTCCCTGGTCTACAGCATCACACCGTTCCTCGACCGTGCCGTCAACGAGGTGAGGAAACTGAAGGAGGCGGACGAGAGCGTGGAAGTGAGGCGGGAACGGTTGGAGTACCTCATGGAACTGACTGGCAGGATAAACCTCTACAACGAGATTCTCTCGCACTGGATAAAGGTGCGCCAGGGACTCGTGTCGCTCAACATAGAGAATTTCGGGATACAGCCTCTGCTGGACACCTTGGCGAAGAACGGCAACACGTTCTCAGGCAAGGGACTGACACTGCGGGTGGACAGTTCGGACGCTGTGGTCAAGGCGGACAGGGCGCTCACCCTTTTCATGATGAACACCCTGCTCGACAACGCGCGGAAATACACACCTGCCGGTGGCAGTGTGAGAATCAGTGCGCTACAGATGGAGGACTGTGTGGAGGTGTCGGTTGCCGACACAGGCAGGGGACTGTCGGAGGAGGACATCCGAACCCTGCTCAACGAGAAGGTTTACGACTCCAGTAAGATTGGGGATGACGGATCCGACGAGGAACTGCGGAGGAACAAGGGCTTCGGGTTCGGACTGATGAACTGCAAGGGCATCATCGACAAGTACCGCAAGACCAATCCGGTGTTCTCCGTCTGTCTGTTTGGGGTGGAGAGCGAGAAGGGCAGGGGCAGCCGTTTCTTCTTCCGTCTGCCCAAGGGAACGTTGCGTGGCGTGATGGCTGTACTGCTGATGATGACGGGACTTACCTGTTCCGCCCAACCGGAAGCCGACAGCCAACAGGAAGATTGTATCGCTACCGCCGCACGTTTTGCTGACTCTGTTTATTTCGCCAATATAGACGGACTCTATGGGAAGGCTGTGGTCTATGCCGACTCCGCCCTGCAACAACTGAACGCCGCTTATATGTCCCAATACCCCGACGGAGTGGATCTGCTCTCGCTGTACGGTGACCGCAACTATGCGGAGCTGGACTGGTGGAACTCATCGGTCAAGACCGACTATGCCGTGATTCTCGACGTGAGGAACGAGACGGCTGTGGCTGCCCTTGCGTTGCAGGACTGGCGACTCTACAGGTACAACAACGAGATTTACCAACGGCTGTATAAGTTGACCACTTTCGACTATGACCTGGAGGAGTCGGTGGAAGCCGCTCACCGGGGCAACATCATAAGGCAGACAATCATCATCGTGGTTGTGGCCCTGATTCTGATTGGACTGTTGGCCTTCCTTGTGGTGTACTACCGTATCCATTTGTTGCCCACCTTCAACATGAGGCAACTCATGCAGTTCAACCGTAATCTCTTCACCCGGAAACACCCGGACTTCGCGGCTTTCGTCTTCCGGGGAATCAACGACATAAAACTGATTGACGGGGTGGCTGTGGGTGTGCTGCGCACCGACGGTGCGGGACTCGACATCCAGACGACAGCAGGTTGTCCTTACGCCGACATCATAGCGGACCGCCTCTCACGGGATATGCAGGGACACGGGGAATCGTCGTTGGCTGACGGACGAATCCGCACGTTCCTGCTCGTGCCTGAAGTGTGCGGCACAGACGGAGAGACGGTGCGGACCCAGCCGGAACCGGTGGGCGTGTTGGCGGTGGTGTTCCACAGTCCGACCCTCTCTGAGGCGGACGGCCGCATCATCCGTCTTGCGGCACAGCAGATAGCCACCTACCTTTACTATTCCAACATAAGGGTGGAGAACCAGCGTGACCTGTTGCAGTTGAAGGAGGACGAGAACAGGCGGACGGAGAGGGAGGAGTACGGTCTGCATGTGCAGAACATGGTGCTTGACAACTGTCTGTCCGCAATCAAGCACGAGACGATGTATTATCCTAACCGTATACGCCAGATTCTGGTGGACATCGATGCGGACAAGACCGGTGCGGAGATGGCGGAGAAGGTGGGCGACTTGGACGAACTGATAAACTACTACAAGGAGGTGTTCACGTTACTCAGTTCCTGTGCCGCCAGACAGTTGGACAACGTGATGTTCAAGCGCAAGACCGTTCCTGTGGCGGACCTGGCACAGTATGCGGAGAAGGCTGTGAGGCGGTGCGCCAAGCGGAAGGACTTGGACGTGAGGCTGCAGGTGGACAATCACCCGGATTTGTCGGTCATTGGCGATGTCTGTATGCTTCAGTACCTGTTGGACAACATCGTGGAGGCGTTGCTTCAGTGTGAGGACGACGGGGTGGTGCGGCTTGGCTTCTCCCTGTCCGACGGTATGGTGAGGTTCACTTTCGTGGACAGCAGGACAAGGATGAGTGGGGAGGAACTGTCCACGATGTTCTATCCGGAACACCTGAGGTACGATGGGGCGGAAGACCGGCTGGTGGGGGTGGAGTATCTGGTGTGCCGGCAGATTGTGAGGGAACATGACGAGTACGGTGGACGGCGCGGATGCAGGATAAGTGTGTCGGACTGTGCCGACGGATATGTGATTGAGGTCGTGCTAAACGGATTGTCAAACAAGAAATAAACGATATAGGATTTATGAAGGACTTTAATGTGATTATAGTGGAGGATGTGCTGCTGGAACTGAAAGGCACCATTGAGATATTCAAGAACGAGATACCCGAGGCCCATGTCGTGGGTACGGCGCAGAGCGAGCGTGAGTTCTGGGAACTGATCGCGCGGCAGACACCCGACCTCGTGCTGCTCGACCTTGGTCTGGGCGGTTCCACTACGGTCGGTGTGGATATATGCAGGAAGTTGCGCGAGAAGGCGGTGCCTGTGAAAATCCTTATCTTCACCGGTGAGGTACTCAACGAGAAACTGTGGGTTGACGCTCTCGACGCGGGAGCCGACGGTATCATACTGAAGAGCGGCGAACTGCTCACTCCCGGTGATGTGCAGAGTGTGATGGAGGGGAAGAAGTATGTGTTCAACCAACCGATACTGAAGAAGATAGTGAAACGTTTCCGTAGGTCGGTGCTTAATGAATACCGCCGTCAGGAGGCGATAGTGAAGTACGACATCGATGAGTACGACGAGATATTCCTCCGCCATCTGGCGTTGGGCTACACGAAGGACATGATCGCCAACCTGCGCAGTATGCCGTTCGGCACCAAGTCGCTGGAGAAGCGTCAGGTGGAACTGATAAACCGCCTGTTCCCCGACTGTGACAACGGACGTATTAATGTGCCGAGGCTGGTGACCCGCGCCTTTGAACTGAGAATCCTCGACGTGGATAATCTGGAGCCGGATGAAAATTAGGACTGTCGTGAGGTGGACTCCCATCGCGCTGTTGCTTGCCCTCGCGCTGGTGGCGTTGGTCTCGTGGATAGGCAGTATCTACGGGCTTCCTGTGAACAGTCTGTTCAGTGGGGATGGCATCCGGTGGTGGGTCGTGAACTTCATCCCTAATGTCAGTGCCGCTCCTTTTGCACATATCATCGTGGGACTGACGTCGCTGAGTGTGCTGAAGGAGTCGGGTTTTCTTCATGCGTTCGGCAGGAACGCCTCTCTCAAGTGCAAGCGCGCCCTGTCGCTGTCCGTCCTGGTGCTTGTCCTTCTGTGTCTGACCCTCGCGGTCATGACCCTGCTTCCCGGGGCGGTACTGCGCAACTCGTTCGGGTCACTGACCGACTCTCCATTCACAAGTGGACTGTTTGGGGAGGTATGCGCCATAGTGCTGGTGGTCTGTAATGTCTATGGTCTGTCGTCGGGCAACTTCACCAACCTCGATGATACGTTGAAGGCTCATGTGGCGTTGCTTGGCCGTTGCCTTGATTATTTCATATCCTTGGCGCTGGTGGGGGAACTGATGGGATGTCTTGACTACACGGGACTTCTTCCCCAGTCCTCTTCATGGTACGGTGCGGTGGCGTGGTGTCTCTACCTCATCCCCTTGTGCTTGAGTCTGTCAGTCAAGGAAAAATAAAATATGAGACTGTACGTGACTGGCTGTGCAGGCTTTAACCATAAAAAAGAACTGATTTTATGGGGACAATCATTTTAATTCGTATATTTGCATCGTCAATATATTTAATCAACTAATCAGACATGAGTAAAAAACTAAATCTAATTGTCTGCGGGGCTTTGGGACTGTGCCTGGCAAGTCCGGTGCAAGCCTCACCGATAGCAGACAACCTTGCTTCTACAAGTGCGCCAAAATCCAAACACCGTTCAATCTCCAAGGTGGAGACCGTCGTGGTTGAGGCTCCGCAGGGGACAGCTCCCCGTCTGCCGTGGCAGGTATGGGTCACCTACAGTGACGGCAGTCACGAGTGGAGACAGACCCGTTGGTCCAACTCCGCCCGCGCCACTGAGGAGGAACAGGCCAAGTATGAGGTCGGAAAGGAGTACACTGTGGACGGTGTCATCATCGGCGACAACACCACGGAGAACGGTTACCCCATCACCGCCAAGGTGAAGGTGGTGAGCGGTGAGTGGGCTGTGCCGTCCAACGAGCCTGTGGCTCAACCGCTGCCGTTGGGTGACGTGAGACTCACTGGCGACAACCGTCTGACATCCAACCGTGAGCTCGACATCAACCAGTTGCTTTCTCTGGATGTCACCCAGCAACTCTACAACTACCGTGACACTTACTGCCAGTCTACTGACGGCTACACTATGTCCGACGGATGGGACTCTCCCCAGACAAAACTGAAGGGTCATGGAAGCGGACACTACATGAGCGCGCTCGCCTTTGCCTATGCCAGTGCCACCAATCCGGCGCAGAAGGCTCAGTTGAAGGCCAACATCAAACGGATGGTCGACGAACTGAGGGCTTGTCAGGAACTGACTTTCGTGTACAGTGACTCGCTCGGCCGTTACTTCGAGGCTCGCGACTATGCTCCCGAGGAGGTGCTGAAGCAGATGAAGGGCAACTGGAAGGCGTTTGACGAATACAAGAAGGACTACAAGCACTACGGATACGGTTACATCAACGCCATTCCTGCCGCGCACCCTGCTCTCATCGAGTGTTACCGGGCGTACAACAACGAGGAATGGGTGTGGGCTCCTTACTACAGTATCCACAAGCAGTTGGCTGGTCTGATTGACATTGCCAACAACGTGGACGACAAGGAGATTGCCGACAAGGCTCTCCTCGTTGCCAAGGACATGGGCCTGTGGGTATGGAACCGTCTGAAGTACCGCACTTACGTGAAGGGTGACGGCACCCGTGAGGAACGTCAGGCCAAGCCGGGCAACCGCTACGAGATGTGGAACATGTACATCGCAGGTGAGTTGGGCGGTATGCAGGAGTCAATGGCCCGTCTGGCTTCGATGGTGTCTGACTCCGGCGAGAAGGCCAAGTTGCTTGAGGGCGCGGCTTTCTTCGACGCTCCCGCGTTCTATGAACCGGTGGCCCATAACATCGACGACATCCGTACACGTCACGCCAACCAGCACATACCGATGATTGTCGGTGCCATCAACCTCTACAAGGGCAACGCCAATCCTTATTATTATAATATAGCGTACAACTTCTGGAATCTGGTACAGGGACGTTACGCCTATGCTATGGGTGGTGTGGGCAACGGCGAGATGTTCCGTCAGCCTTATTCCCAGATGCTGAGTATGAACACCAGTGTCAGTCGCGGATGGGGACGCAACAGTCGTCCGATGCCCGACCCGGACCTCAACGAGACTTGTTGCGCCTATAACCTGGCGAAGTTGACCAAGGACTTGAACGGCTTCGATCCGGACGACGCGCGTTACATGGATTATTATGAGCGTGTACTCTACAACCAACTTGTGGGTTCGGTGGATGCTGACCACTATGCGACTACATACCAGTATGCTGTCGGAATGAACGCCATCAAGCCGTTCGGCAATGAGACTCCGCAGTCCACTTGCTGTGGAGGAACCGGTGTGGAGAACCACGTGAAGTATCAGGAGGCTGCTTACTTTGTCAATGACGACGCAATATGGGTGGCTCTCTATATGCCTACCGTAGCCGACTGGAAGGCGAAGGGTGTGACCATCGAGCAGGACTGTCTGTGGCCGGCTGAGAAGTCTACTGTGAAGATTACCAAGGGCAGTGCTGCGTTCGCCATGAAACTGCGTGTGCCTTATTGGGCTACAGAGGGCTTCGATGTGAAACTCAACGGCAAGTCGGTAGCCAAGTCTTACAAGCCTTGCTCTTACGTGGAGATTCCTTCACGTCAGTGGAGCGCAGGCGATGTGGTTGAGGTGGTGATGCCGTTCACCAAACATCTTAACTTCGGTCCTGACAAGATGGAACTGGCGGCTACCAAGGACAACCCCCAGCAGACCTTCGCTCCCATGTGGATCGGTACTGTCATGTACGGTCCGTTGGTAATGACCACAGAGGACGTGAAGGACTGGAGCAACGCTGATGTCAACTTGAGTCCTGACTTGAAGGAGATTCAGTTGAACGGCGCGTCTGACGCTACCGGTAAGGACGGCAACCTCTATACGTTGTCTCTCAACGGACTGAAGTTCGTGCCGGACTATTATGAGAAGAACCATTCAACCCATTATCTGCGACTGAACGTGCAGGGTGGGGGAAAGAAGGCAAAGAGCGGCAAACTGGACAAGTCCGCACTTGAGGCCGCCATCAAGATCGCAAGTGATCGCAAGGCAGACCAGGAGAAGTGGAACGCCCTTACAGTGAAGGTGCCGGCACACGCTCCATGGGCGCCCAACGGTTATGCGCGTCTGATGGAACAACTGAAGAACGCTGAGGCTGTCAACAGTAAGGCAACGAAGTCGCTCACCCAGACAGAAGTCAACTCTGCTGCAACAGCCCTCAACATGGTAATCAACACCATGCGTCCTGGCAACTTGGCTGAACCAGAGGACTTGAGCGAGTTGCAGAACCTGCTTACCGACACCAAGGAGATTCGTGACAAGAACACCGAGGTGCGTGAGGCGATTGACTACGCCGACATGGTTGTGGGATATGTAAATGGAGGAAGTGGAACCAAGGACATGATTGTCAAGGCTCTCGACCAACTCAAGACTGCCCGCAAGACTCTCGGTAAGTAAAGACACTAAGACAAACTAAAAGAGATTTCCGCCGCACCATGAACGGTGCGGCGGAAAGTTTAAATAACTAACCAACGGACTATTATATGGTTGTACAAAATGTTGTGGGACTTCACTCAGTTTGGTAAATTCAACTATACAGACATAGTAAACAGCCTTTCATATAAGTATAAGACTGACAAGGCGTTTGCCATTAGCGGAAAGTTGACTAATCCCTTCTTGAAGTGCTCTGAATTGGAGAGACCTCGTATTAGTAAATATGAAATCAAGAACATAATTCTGGGTGATGGTCAAAAACTGTTACGTCCGGAAAGAAGGTTCGATGCATATCTCGTTAGTCACCCTGAATTGTTTGTATAAATGAGAGTAGTTGATTTATTTTGTGGTTGTGGTGGGTTGAGCCTCGGATTTGAGAAGGCTGGTATGGATGTGGTTGCTGCCTTCGATAATTGGACGGATGCTTTGGAAGTCTATCGAAACAATTTCTCTCATCCTGCAATCCATGCGGATTTAATGAATATAGATGCTTCTGTGAAGGCTGTCAGTCCTTATGCCCCCGACATGATTATTGGCAGTCCTCCATGCCAAGACTTTTCATCTGCGGGCAAGAGGGATGAGAACAACGGTCGTGGAGACCTTACAGTGTGCTATGCCAAGATTGTTTCTGAGATAAGACCTAAATGGTTTGTCATGGAGAACGTGGAGCGTATTTTGAAAACACAGAAGCTTCAGGATGCACTCACAATATTCAAGGCAGCAGGGTATGGCGTGACTTATACTGTTCTTAACGCAGCCTTATGCGGTGTTCCTCAGAAAAGGAAACGTTTTGTAATGATTGGAAAACTTGGTGAGGGGGATGATTTTATGAAGTCGGCCCTTTTGGAGAAATTATCCGATCATGAGATGAGTGTAGCCGAATACTTTGGAGACAAGTTGCAGATAAAGTGCTATTATAGACACCCTCGCAGTTATGCGCGTCGAGGTATATTCAGCACAGACGAACCGAGTGCGACAATACGTGGTGTTAACAGACCTATGCCCAAAGGTTATACTCTGCATCCGGGGGATCCGGTAAGCTCTCTTGACGGCATACGTCCTTTAACTTCTTTGGAACGAAGTATGATACAAACATTCCCTGAGACTTTTGATTTTAGGGGAACGAAAACTAATATAGAGCAGATGATAGGTAATGCAGTTCCTGTCAATCTGGGTTATTATATTGCCGATGCGATTTTTAGATATTCAGGAGAGCGACGGACTTTTGAAAGTACTCACAAGAAACCTGCGGGTAGTCAACTCCTATTTAATATGGAAACACTAAATTATATAGCTGATGGAAAAAGAAACATTCAATCTCGTGGTAGAGAACAATTCGGAGATGATAGGGCGTATTAAGGACAGTGCCCATGCGCTCCATGCCCATGTGAACCAGACATACGACAAAGTACACCCCTATGGTTTTCATCTGGATATGGTGGCGGACAGTGTGTATAAGTACGGACATCTGGTCTGCGCCGCTGAAGCGGATGTGTTGCCCCTGTTTTTCGGGGCGTACTACCATGACAGTATAGAGGATGCGAGGCAGACTTACAATGACGTCATGAAGATTGCCAGACAGTATATGACCGACGAACAGGCTTTTATTGCTACGGAGATTGTCTATGCGCTGACCAACGACAAGGGACGCACAAGGGCTGAGCGCGCAGGTGAACGCTACTATCAGGGCATCCGTGAAACTCCATACGCTCCTTTCGTGAAACTGGCGGACCGAAGAGCCAACATCACCTATTCCACTTCGCACGGCAACGAGTCAAATGTCCACATGAGGGATGTGTACCGTGGTGAGTTGCCACATTTCCTTTCCGCCATCACGGCAAACACCGATGATGTGCGCTTCTCTCTGCCACAAGACATGGTGGATGAGATTCGGCATCTGGTGTCTCTACGGTAGGTGTGCCGTGGGATTTTCTCCCCGACTCCTTTGGCGGAACCGGGAATTTGTAGTAAATTTGCGCATACTAATATGTTTTCATGATATGGCAAGGAAATTATACCCTATAGGAATTCAGACGTTCGAGCGAATTCGCAAAGAGAACCGGCTCTACGTTGACAAGACGGCGTACGTGTACCACATGACGCACACCGACGGCACGTTTTTCTTCCTGAGCCGCCCGAGGCGGTTTGGTAAGTCGCTCTTGGTGTCCACTTTCCACAGTTACTTTGAGGGTCGGAAGGATTTGTTCGAGGGACTTGCCATAGAGAAGCTGGAGACGGAGTGGGAATCGTTCCCTGTGCTGCACTTCGATATGAGCAGAGGCAAGCACAGGGACAAGGAAGGACTGAACAGGTATCTGCTTGACATCATAGAGAAACAGGAACGGATATATGGCATCAGTAGCGATAAACCAGATGTCAACATTCGTTTTACCGACTTGATGGAGACAGTCTACCGTAAGACAGGCAAGCAGGTGGTTGTACTCATTGACGAGTATGATGCTCCGCTGCTTGACGTGGTGCATGAGGACACGCTTCTTCCGCAGCTCCGCGATACCATGCGTAACTTCTACAGCCCTCTGAAGGCAGCCGAGCCAATGCTTCGTTTCGTGTTCATGACAGGCATCACGAAGTTCTCGCAACTCAGCATCTTCAGTGAACTGAATAACATCAACAACATCTCCATGGATGGGGTGTATGCCGGTATCTGTGGAATAACTAAGGATGAGCTGCTGACTCAGATGAGTGGCGACATCGAAGATCTTGCCGTCACGCTGGGACTAAGCCGTGAGGAAACCATTCAGAAACTGACCGATATGTATGACGGCTATCACTTCACGTGGCCTTCGCCTGACGTGTTTAACCCCTTCAGTCTGCTCAACTGCTTCTCCAAGCAGGTAATTGGTGCATACTGGTTCGGCACAGGCACACCCACTTACCTCATCAACATGATGCGGAAATTTAGAGTGAAACCGTCTCAGTTGGGTGCGGTGAGAACCAAGGTGTCGTCTTTTGATACTGCCACGGAAAAACTGACATCTGCAATACCGTTGTTCTACCAAAGTGGTTACCTTACAATCAAAGAATACGACAAGCAGTTGGATGTCTATACTCTTGACATGCCCAACAACGAGATAAGGGTGGGGTTGTTTGACAGTCTGTTGCCCGGTTACATGGGTGCTGGGGTGGATGCTGGACGAGTTGTCATAGCGGACGTGTCCGCCCGGCTTAACAATCAGGATGTAGATGGCGGGCTGCAGTTGCTCGCCGACTTTCTCGTGACTGTGCCTTACTGCGACAACACCAACTATGAGGGTCACTGGCAGCAGACGCTTTACATCATCTTCGCCCTGCTCACCGACTACCGCATCCATGTGGAGCAGCACACAGCCAAGGGACGTATCGACATCACGCTCGAAACGGCAACCACCATCTACGTGATGGAACTGAAACTGAACGGCAGTGTGGAGGAGGCTCTTGCCCAGATAGAGGCGAAGCACTATGCCGACGCGTTCAAGATGCAGCCGAAGCCCATCGTGAAGGTCGGCATGAACTTCTCACTTAAGGATGGGGTGAACACACTTGAATGGAAGGTGGTGTAGACAAAAGTCGTTTTTTACACTTTCGGAGTGCAACTGTCACCAATTACAACCACAATATATAGCTTTCGCAGAACAACGCTGTTACCATCAGTTGTAACGACCAATGGAAAGATTTTATCCGCATAAAAGTGCAGAATCATTTGGCGGTCTCATTATAAAGCAGTACTTTTGCCTGTAAATATAAACGGTCATTTATATAAACGAGGATTTATATTATGAGGTTCTATGACAGGAAATCGGAACTTGCTTTACTGCAAAGCAATGAGAAACAGTCTTTTGAGACTGCGGTGTTTACGGTGCTGATGGGACGGAGACGAGTGGGAAAGACCTCACTTGTCACCCAGTCGTTGGTAGGGAAGGAGTATGCCTACTTGTTTGTTTCCAAAGACTCGGAGGCGTTGCTTTGTCAGAATTTCCAGAAAGAACTGGAGGCGCAAATAGGGCTTACTGTTTATGGGGAGGTGAGTCGGTTTAAGGACTTGTTCGAGGTTGTCATGCGGGAGGCCCAAAGGCGGCATCTCACCATTGTACTTGATGAGTTTCAGATGAGAATATCGCTCCAATGGTACCGCTGTAGCGGTTGATTGGTACCGTGCGGAGC
>CAVBFD010000021.1:0-35381 GCA_963594655.1 Candidatus Methanomethylophilaceae archaeon | reverse complement strand
CACGGAGCCGCCAAGTTCGCTGAGATTTTGCGCACTGACTTCAATCTGTAGGCAGTGTGCATGGGTGCCATCCATAGGGAGTCAGTTGATGACTCGCTGTGGTAAAACATAAAAACCCAGGGGGTTGCCCTGGGTTATGTGCAGAATTCCCTTTCGGGTCGCGATTACCGCGATTTACTCCGCCAGTTTCTTCTGGATGGCGATGCTCTCAGCCTCGTAGCCTGGTTTGTTGAGCAGGGCGAACATGTTCTTCTTGTAAGCCTCAACACCCGGCTGGTTGAACGGATTGACTCCGAGTACCAGACCGCTGATGCCACACGCCTTTTCAAAGAAGTAAATCAACTGACCGATATTGTACTCGTCGAGCTGGGGGATGGTGATTCTGAGGTTAGGCACACCACCGTCCACATGCGCCAGTTGTGTTCCGAGTTCAGCCATGTGGTTTACCTCGTCCACATGCTTCCCCGCGAGGAAGTTCAGTCCGTCGAGGTTCTCCTCGTCTGAAGGCACAGTAAGGCTACTGTTCGGTTTGTCGATGGAGATGACCGTCTCGAAGATGGTGCGCTCACCGTCCTGAATCCACTGACCCATGGAGTGCAGGTCGGTCGAGAAGTCCACAGACGCTGGGAAGATACCCTTGTGGTCCTTTCCCTCACTCTCTCCGTAGAGCTGCTTCCACCACTCAGCCACATAATGCAGCTTCGGCTGGTAGTTCACGAGTATCTCCACCTTCTTGCCGGCGGCGTAGAGGGCGTTGCGTGTAGCGGCGTAGATGGCGCAAGGGTTCTGTCCGAAAGGCACGGATATGTCGCATGCCTTCTCCATGTCCTGCGCACCCTTGATGAGTTGGGCTATGTCGTACCCTGCACAGGCAATAGGAAGCAGACCCACCGGTGTGAGTACCGAGAAACGTCCACCCACATTGTCGGGGATGATGAACGACTTGTAGCCTTCCTTGTCGGCAGTGGTGCGCGCAGCACCTTTCTTCGCGTCGGTGATTGCCACAATCACTTTCTTTGACAGCTCCTTTCCCATCTGGTCCTCGCACAGTTTGCGCATGAGGCGGAAGGTGATGGCAGTCTCCGTGGTTGTACCCGACTTGCTTATGTTGATTACTCCGAACTTGACACCTTTTAGGTAGTCTATGAGTTCCGACAGGTAATCCTCACTTATGTTGTTTCCCGCGAAAAGGATACGTGGACTGTCCGCTTTCTTCAGCCATGTGAAGTTGTCGTCGAGAGCGGCGATGACCGCCTTGGCACCGAGGTAACTGCCACCGATACCCGCCACAACCACAGCGTCGCAGTTGTCCCTGAGTACTTTTGCGGTAGCGTTGATCTCGTCAATGAATTCAGGTGTCACCTGTGCAGGCAGGTGAAGCCATCCGAGGAAGTCGTTTCCGGCGCAAGTACCCTTTTCGAGCGCCAGCTGTGCCGCGTTCACTTCCTTCTCGTACTGTTCTACAGATCCTGTGGCAAGGAATTGCCCTGCCTTGTTGATTTCCAGTTTCATGTCAATTGTATTTTTTTGAGTTCAGTTGTCATTATAATAATATAGGTTCGTGTCCGTTTACCTTGCCCTTAGGGTTGTCACCTGAAGGAGTCCCCGAGAATCTTTATCTCCACCGACGGTGAGATGCGCTCATAGAGTATGTTGTACATGGCGTCGAGTATCGGCATGTTGACATGGTAATGGTTGTTTATCTGCTTCATGCAGTAAGTGCCGTAATAGCCCTCGGCAATCATCTCCATCTCCAGTTGCGCTGTCTTCACCGAGTAGCCCAACCCAATCATCGTGCCGAAGGTGCGGTTGCGCGAGAAGTTGGAGTACATGGTCACCAGTAGGTCGCCCAGATAGGCGGTGTTGATGACCCTGCGGTCGTCGCGCGGCTGCACCGTCTTGAGGAAGCGGTCCATCTCCTGCACGGAGTTCGCCACCAGCACAGAGAGGAAGTTGTCGCCGTACTTCAGTCCGTTGCATATACCTGCCGCTATGGCGTACACGTTCTTCAGTACCGAACTGTACTCAATCCCCTCGATGTCGGTACTCACCGATGTCTTCACATATTTGTTGGTCAACAAGTCCGCCACCGTCTTGGCGTTCTCGATACTGTGTCCGCCGATGGTCAGGTAACACAACCTGTCCATCGCCACCTCCTCTGCGTGTGAGGGACCGCCTATCGTGGTTATGTTGTCCTCAGGCACGTTGAACGCCTGTTGGAAATACTGCGATATGAGGATGTTGTCATCAGGCACGAGTCCCTTGATGGCGATGGCAATCAGTTTCTCCCTGATGCTCGCCTTCAACCGTCTGAGGTGGCTCTTGAGATAGGGCGACGGGGTCACGAAGATAAGCGTGTCCGACTCCTGGACCACCTTGTTTATGTCCGAGGAGAAGTTGATGCGGTCCACATTGAAATGCAGTCCCGTAAGGTACGCCGGGTTGTGACCGAGGCGTTTGAACTCCTCTATGCGGTCGTCACGCCGCATATACCAGTTGATTTTCTCTTCATGGTGGAGAGCTATCTTGGCCATTGCCGTAGCCCAACTGCCTCCACCGATTATCGCTACACGTCCACTGCTGTTGAATTGCATTCCGTTTCGCTTATGGGTTGATAACTGCTTTGGATTGTCTCCGTCATGCCTCTTCTGATGTCCCTTCGGTAGCCTCACCGTTGTCCTCGGCTACGGCACTCGTCTTGCGCGGTTTCATCTGCGGGAAGAGGAGAACCTCCTGGATGGCTGTCTTGCCTGTCATGAGCATTGTAAGACGGTCGATACCGATACCGATACCGCTGGTAGGCGGCATACCGTACTGCAAGGCACGGAGGAAGTCCTGGTCGATGACCATCGCCTCGTCGTCGCCCTTGTCCGCCAGTCGCATCTGTTCCTTGAACCGTTCCTCCTGGTCTATCGGGTCGTTCAACTCCGAGTAGGCGTTGGCAAGTTCCTTACCGTTGACCATCAGTTCGAAGCGTTCGGTCAGTCCCGGTTTGCTGCGGTGCATCTTGGTGAGCGGAGACATCTCCACAGGGTAATCGATGATGAAGGTCGGCTGTATGAATGTGCCTTCACAGAACTCCCCGAACATCTCGTCTATGAGCTTGCCCTTACCCATGGTATCGTCCACGTCCATCTTCAGTTGCTTACAAATCTGACGTATCTCATCCTCATCCTTGCCTTCGAGGTCATAGCCAGTCTTTTCCTTGATGGCCTCCAGTATAGGCAGACGACGGTAGGGTGCCTTGAAGGATATGGTCTGTCCGTCAACCACACTCTCCGGCTTGCCGTTGACCGCCGTGCATATAGTCTCCAGCAACTGTTCGGTGAACGACATCATCCAGTTGTAGTCCTTATACTGCACATAGAGTTCCATACAGGTGAACTCAGGGTTGTGTGTGCGGTCCATTCCCTCGTTGCGGAAGTTCTTTCCAATCTCATATACCCCTTCAAAACCGCCGACGATGAGTCGTTTCAGGTAAAGCTCAGTGGCGATACGCATGTACAGGTCGATGTCGAGCGAGTTGTGGTGTGTGATGAACGGACGCGCGCTTGCTCCTCCCGGAATAGACTGCAGGATAGGGGTCTCCACCTCAGTGTAACCTGCCCCGTCGAGTACCCTTCTCATGGTTGATATTACCTTGGTGCGCTTCTCGAACGTCTCCTTCACACCCTCGTTCACCACCAAGTCCACATACCTCTGGCGGTAACGCAGTTCCGGGTCCTCAAAGGCGTCGTAAGCCACACCGTCCTTGTACTTCACTATAGGCAGTGGCTTGAGGCTCTTCGCCAGTACGGTTAGTTCCTGCGCATGCACGCTCACCTGTCCTGTCTGTGTACGGAACACAAAACCCTTGATGCCAATGAAATCCCCGAGGTCGAGCAGTTTCTTGAACACCACATTGTACATGTCCTTGTCCTCTCCCTGACAGATGTCGTCACGGGTCACGTATACCTGTATCCTGCCCTTGGAGTCCTTCAGTTCGATGAATGAAGCCTTTCCCATCACGCGGCGGCTCATCATCCGTCCCGCTATGCACACCTGACGGCCCTCGCCGTCCTCATCCCTGTAGCCCTCCACGATGTCGGCGGAGAAGTCGCTTACCGGGTATTCCGCAGCCGGATAAGGATTGATACCCATATCCCGCATTGCCTGCAGGTTGTGCCTGCGCTGTATTTCCTGTTCACTTAATTCAGTAGCCATATTCTGATTCGTTATTTGTCCTTATTTATAAATAGTTTGCGACGAGTCCCACTGCGGTTATCCGTTCATTGTAGCCAGGAACTCCTCGTTGTTGCTTGTGCGCTCGATATGCTTGAGGATGGTGTCCATAGCCTCCACATTGGTCATGTCGGATATATGGTTGCGTATTATCCACATGAAGCGGCGGGTCTGGTCGTCCTGAAGCAGGTCGTCGCGGCGGGTGCTTGACGCGATGAGGTTGACCGCAGGGTAGATACGCTTGTTGGCCAGTGTGCGGTCGAGCTGCAGCTCCATGTTGCCCGTACCCTTGAACTCCTCGAATATCACCTCGTCCATCTTCGATCCGGTGTCAATAAGGGCTGTGGCTATGATGGTGAGCGAACCTCCGCCCTCGATGTTGCGGGCCGCACCGAAGAAACGCTTAGGTTTCTGGAGGGCGTTCGCGTCGACACCACCGGTGAGTACCTTGCCCGACGCCGGACTGACGGTGTTGTAAGCGCGTGCCAGTCGGGTGATGGAGTCGAGGAATATCACGACATCATGTCCACATTCCACCATACGTTTCGCTTTCTCCAGCACGAGGTTGGCAATCCTCACGTGGTTGTCCGCCGGTGCGTCGAACGTTGAGGCTATCACCTCGGCATTCACCGTACGCGCCATGTCGGTCACCTCCTCCGGACGTTCGTCAATCAGCAGCATCATAAGGTACGCTTCAGGATGGTTGCGTGCGATGGAGTTGGCGATGTCCTTCATGAGCAGGGTCTTACCTGTCTTAGGTTGTGCCACGATAAGTGCGCGCTGACCTTTTCCTATAGGTGTGAACAAGTCCACGATACGTGAGGAGGACGAGTCGCGCTGTCCGCTGCACAGTCTGAACTTTTCGTTAGGGAACAGAGGGGTGAGGTATTCGAACGGCACCCTGTCGCGGATGACAGAAGGGTCGCATCCGTTGATTTTCTTCACCCTCACCAGTGGGAAGAACTTCTCGTTGTCACGTGGAGGACGGATTGTACCCTCGACCACATCACCGGTCTTGAGTCCGTAGTGCTTCACCTGTGAGGGATTGACATACACGTCGTCGGGTGACGAGAGGTAGTTGTAGTCCGAACTGCGGAGGAAACCGAAGTCCCCCGACATGTCGAGTACTCCCGACACTTCGATGATGTCGTTGAGATTATAAGATTCTGTATTAGGGGTGTTCTTGCCGGAAGCCTGTCCGTTTGTGTTGGCGGCAGAGTTGCCGGAAACGGAATTCATTGCAGCATGTTCGTTCTTTATCTTGTCGAACAAACCGCCTACAGGTTCATCCTGCATGTTTCCGACACTCGGTATGTCCTCCAGAATGATGAAATCCTCGTCTCCGTCCGACAGACTGTCGTGTGCGTTACTGTCCTTTGCTTCCGCTTCATTCTGCTTGGCTGACTTGTCCACGGCACCTGCGGTATCCTCTGTCTTGGATGCGTCCTCAACCGGCTTTACCTTGCCGAAGTCGAGCAGTGAACGTTTTGGAACCGCAGCGTCCGCAGTCTCCGCGCCAAACAAACCGGCTGGTTCCTGTGCCGTCTTAGTGTCCTTTTCTGTTGTCTCCTTCACAGAGGCTGTCTCGTCCGCAGGGTCATCCACATTCTTGCGAGGTCGTCCCCGCTTGCGCTTGGGAGTGTCAGTAAGCGGTTCCTCGCTTGCCGCCTCCTCTTTCTTGGGAGTTTCCTTCTCAGCAGCAGGGGCAGGTATCTCTGGTTCGTCCTTCTTTGGCCGTCCCCGCTTGCGCTTGGGAGTCTCCACATCGGCGGACTTCTCCTTGGCGGCGTTCTTTTCCGCCTTTATGTCATTGATCATTTCCTTCTCCTCAAACGACAGGTCATTGAACAGTGAGTTGTCAGCCGCCACTGTCGTCTGCTTGTCAATCTTCTTGGAGTCCGACTTGTTGGCTGAATACACGTGGTCCACGGTCTTAATCCTGCTGCGTTTGCGCGGCTGTTTTTCAGTGGCTGTGGCAGCCTTCTGCGCCGCAACGTGCGACGCCTCATAGTCGAGAATCTCGTAAATAAGTTCGTTGTTGTCTTTCCTGGTAGTGCTGATGCCGTACTCGGCGGCAATAGCCTGGATTTCCTCCGGAGTCTTCTCCTGTAGATTTGCTTTACTATTCATTAGTTTATTATTGCTTTATATTCCATCGGGTGTCACCGGAACAGTCGTATTTCCGTAACTGTACGTGTGGGGAACTTCATTTTCAATCTTCGGGAACAATGCCCGGACACAATACCCACACCCTGTGGCAGCCTCCTTCAATAAAAAATTGTTTCTTGCATTGGAATAGATTTTGGGATTTGAACCCTAAATCCGATGCAAAATTAGTACAAACAAATGTAACGGCAAAACAAATCGGATGTTTTTTCCCGTCAGGAGCGGGAAAAAAACGCAAGTATTCCCAAAATTGAACCTTTCACATGTTTTTCCACTGTTTTACGTCTGTGTTAGCGAAAAGTTTCGTAACTTTGCACCGCTTTTTTGGGCAACACTCCAAGTCGGGGCTACTGAGGCATCCGTGTCGAGGGACGCGTCCGGCATGTGTGATGGCGAATTAAGCGCAACTTAATTTATAGTAACACAAAAACATTAAAGGAAAAATGAAAGAAATCGCAATCTCAGGTCAGGCTCGCACAGAGCTTGGAAAGAAGGCAAGCAGCATCATCCGCCGCGAGGGTTTGGTGCCATGTGTAATTTACGGTGTGGAGAAGGGTGAGAACGGACTGCCGGTAGCACAGTCATTCACTGTCACCATGAAGGAACTCGCAAAGCTGCTCTACACACCTAATGTATATATAGTAAACCTCAACATCGACGGCAAGGAAGTGAAGGCCATTCTCAAGGCTCTTCAGACCGACTACGTTACAGACCGTCCTCTCCATGTTGACTTCTACCAGATTACTGAGGAGAAGCCAATCGTGATGGAGATTCCAATCAAGCTCAACGGACTGGCGGCAGGTGTCAGGGCCGGTGGTAAACTTCAGTCAGGTGTCCGCAAGTTGAAGGTGAAGTCTGTATACACCAACTTCCCTGACGTTCTCGACATCGACGTTACAGACCTCGGTCTCGGCAAGTCAATCAAGGTGGAGCAGCTCCACTTCGAGAACCTCGACATCGTGACTCCTAAGGAAGTGGTCGTATGTAACGTACGCACAACCCGCGCCGCACGTTCAGCACAGGCAGACACTGAAGCGAAATGAGGTATTTGATTGTAGGACTGGGCAACATCGGCGACGAGTACGATGGAACCCGCCACAACATAGGTTTCAGAGTGTTGGATGCTTTCGCCAAAGCATCCAACATTTCTTTTGAGGACAAACGCTATGGATTTGTGGGTAAGGGACGGGTGAAGAACGCTGAGGTGGTGCTGCTCAAACCGTCCACATACATGAACCTCAGCGGCAATGCGGTACGCTACTGGATGGGCAAGGAGAACATCGGGGTGGAAAACCTTCTGGTGGTCTGCGACGACATATCCCTTCCGTTGGGCAAGTTGCGTCTGCGTCCGGGCGGAAGCGACGGCGGACACAACGGACTGAAGAACATAGCTTCGGTACTCAACACCCAACAGTGGGCGCGCATCAAGTTCGGTGTGGGCAACGACTTCCCCAAGGGGGCGCAGATAGACTTCGTGCTGGGCAAGTTCCCTCCCGAGGAGGAGGAGACGGTCAACGCCCGCGCTGACGTGGCTTGCGACATGATCAAGGCGTTCTGCCTGTCGGGCATAGCGTTCGCAATGAACAACTACAACAACAAATAGATGGAAGCGAGACTCGACAAATGGCTTTGGGCGGCGCGCATATTCAAGACGCGGTCTATAGCCACCGACGCGTGTAAGAACGGACGTGTGATGATGGACGGAGTGAAACTCAAGCCGTCAAGGATGATAAAGGAAGGCGACAAGATACAAGTGAGGAAGTCGCCGGTGACCTACACCTTCAGGGTGAAACAGGCGATACAGAACAGGGTGGGAGCGAAACTGGTGCCGGAGGTGCTGGAGAACCTCACCACACCCGACCAGATGGAACTGCTGGAGATGAACAGGATAAGCGGATTCGTGAACCGCGCGAAAGGAACGGGACGGCCTACAAAGAAAGACCGCCGCAGTATCGACGACTTCACCCAACCTGCCTTCTTCGGGGATTTCGACTTCGACTTTGATGAGGACGAGGACGAGGAGGAACTGGATTAGTCCCTCCTGAATATGTCACGTGTATAAACTTTCTCCTTCACGTCATCCAGGCACGTGTCGTAACGGTTGGCAATGATGGCGTGGCTCTGCGCCTTGAACGCGTCCATGTCGTTCACCACCTTACTGCCGAAGAAGGTACTGCCGTCCTCCAGTGTAGGTTCGTATACAATCACCTCCGCACCCTTCGCCTTGATACGTTTCATGATACCCTGGATGGCACTCTGGCGGAAGTTGTCGGAGTTCGACTTCATGGTCAGACGGTACACACCGATGACACACTCATGTTCCTTGTTTGAATCGAAACTGTTGTCGTCGGCATAACTGTAGTAGCCCGCCTTTTGCAGTACGGCATCGGCAATGTAGTCCTTACGTGTACGGTTGCTCTCCACGATAGCCTCAATGAGGTTCTCAGGCACATCGGCATAATTCGCCAAAAGCTGCTTGGTGTCCTTAGGCAGGCAATAGCCACCGTAACCGAAACTCGGGTTATTGTAATGTGTGCCGATACGGGGGTCAAGTCCCACTCCGTCGATGATGGCTTTCGTGTCGAGACCTTTTATCTCCGCATAAGTGTCCAACTCGTTGAAGTAGCTCACACGAAGTGCCAGATAGGTGTTGGCGAAGAGTTTCACCGCCTCCGCCTCTTTCATGCCCATAAACAGGGTGTCGATATTCTCCTTGATCGCGCCTTCCTGCAAGAGTGCCGCGAACGTCTTGGCGGCCTCCTTCATCGCCTCCACATCGGTCACCTTCCGTATAGCCTCATTCCCCTCTGCAAAATCCGGACGGTCGATAATCTTCGGGTAGCCCACGATGATACGGCTCGGGTAGAGGTTGTCGTAGAGTGCCTTGCTCTCGCGCAGGAACTCAGGGGAGAACAACAGGTTGAACTTCTTCACGCCCTTATTGGCGTACTTCAGGTAAAGATTTCTTGTGTACCCCACAGGGATGGTACTCTTTATGACCATCACCGCATCTGGGTTTACCTCCAGCACGAGGTCGATGACCTCCTCCACATGCGAGGTGTCAAAGTAGTTCTTCACCGGGTCGTAGTTGGTAGGAGCGGCAATCACCACGAAGTCGGCGTCCCTGTAAGCCGACTTACCGTCGAGGGTCGCCACGAGATCCAGCGGCTTCTCTGCCAAATACTTCTCGATGTACTCATCCTGAATGGGTGAAATCCTGTTGTTCAGTTTGTCCACCTTCTCGGGAATCACATCCACAGCCGTCACTTTATGGTGCTGGGCGAGCAGTGTCGCTATACTCAGGCCCACGTAGCCTGTACCTGCCACCGCTATCTTTATGTCCTTAAAATCCTTCATATATCGTTTTTTTCTGTAGTACTGTTATTGTTTCCTCCATGTCGTCTCATGGACTTTCCATCCACACACACGTGGTTCAACCATGCAAAGCTACAGTTTTATTTTTATTCCACCAAATATTTTTAGTGCTACTTAGACTTTCAGTCCAGAGTTATGGGTCTTCTCTGTCAGAGCTTCTTCCCGAGTTTGCGTGCCAAGGCGAGTATTTTGTTCTTTGCCACCACCGTGGTGACGGCTATGATGATGAGCAGGATACCGGTCACGCTGTTGGCTGACAGTGATTCCCCAAACACCGTGATACCGATGATGACGGCAGTGGTCGGTTCGAGTGCGCCAAGTATGGCAGTCTCCGTAGGCCCGATACGCTGAATAGCCATAGCGGTGAGTATGAGTGAGAAGGCGGTGGGGAAGAGGGCGGCGCAGAACGAGTAGCCCCAGTCCCAGCCTTGAGGTACTTGAATATCACCCCTAATCATGACTCCTACTGCCAGTAGCACTGTACCGAATACCATCATGTAGAAAGTCATGGATGTGGACGAGATGCGTGTCAGGGAACTTTTCTTCACGAAGATGAAGTAGAGCGAGTAGGTGAGTGCGGAGAGCAGTGTCAGCAATATGCCTTCAACATTCACGTTGGCGGAACCGTCGCACTTGGACAGCACCACGATGCCTCCGGTGGCTATAAGCAGACACACGGCCACTATCCAGTGCAGATGCTCGTGGAACACCAACGCCATGATGACCGCTGTCAGTATGGGGTAGACAAACAGTATGGTGCTGGCAATGCCCGCGTCCATCAGACTGAAGGCTATGTAGAGCCCCAGTGAGGATACTGCCATGAGGAATCCCAGTCCGGCCAGCTGCCATGTCTCGGTACGGGTGATACGGAAACTCTCGCGTTTCCACAACATGATGACCGCTATCATCGGGATGGACAGCAAGTAGCGGAACAACAGTACTGACCAAGCGTCCATGCCGTGGGCATAGAGCGGTAAGGCGAAAAGTGGATTCAGCCCGTAGAGGGCGGCCGCTATCATTCCAAACAGATAGCCTATATGTGCATTTTGTTTCATAGTAAGTAGAAATTAAGTATATTCATTCTGACATTCAACAGACGGTCTCGTCCACTCTGATGTCGTGTGCCTCGTGCGGCACTTCCTCCACCATCTGGAAGGGGTAGCAGAGTCCTATGGTGTGGCACCGGATCAGTGGCAGAAGCCTGTCGTAGTAGCCCTTGCCCCGTCCGAGTCGGTTTCCCTCCTTGTCGAAGGCGACACCGGGAATTATGGCAAGGTCGATGTCGGGGTATTCGGACACAGGCACCAGCCGTCCCTTCGACTCCATGATGTTGAACGCCCCTATGGTGGATCCGCTTTCAGAGTCATATTCGTGGAGTTCCAGCCGGTCGCCCACCACCGACGGCAGCAGTATGGTCTTTGTGCCGCGGTAACGTTCAATGAGACCGTGCGTGTCCACCTCATCGGGCAGCGAGTGGAAGAGCAGCACCCGCCGTGCCATCATGAACAACGGATGCCTCTCCAGTCTGCCTGTGATTTCCTTTCCCTGTTCAGGCAACACTCCTTTTTGCGACAAGCTGGCGTGTAGCTGCCTTAGCTTTTGTCTTAGCAGTCTCTTCTCCATCATCCGTGAGTCTGGGAGTTGTGAGTCCTTCGTTGAACAGCTCGATGGCGCGCCTTACCGTAGCGTCCTCCTTGTTGATGAACTGCAGGTACTCGTTCATGTCGAGCAGGTTATATATGATACTGCCGTGTACGGCGTTCTCAATCAGTTTCTGTGACCGCAGTATCATGTTGTTGCGCCGCTTGACACCCTTACTGTCGCAGTAGTTGATGAACTGCTGTATCACATGGTCCCTGCGCAGTTGCTTGAGGATGTCTGAGGCGGACTTATATCCGCCATAACGCTGACGGTTGGTGTCGGTGAACTCAAAGGCGAACTGGGTTACCAGTCCCTTGGTCACAATCTCCTGATAGTACGACGTGACGAGGGTGGTGTCCTCACCCACGAAGTAGTCAGGCATGATTCCGCCTCCGCCATACACCTTCCTGCCGATACTGGTCTTGTAGACCTCGCCCGTCTGCCGTATACTGTCCTCATTGAAGAACTCTCCGTGCTGGTAGCGTATGATGATGTCCTGCTCGTAGTCCTTGTCCTCTCCGTTGACGTACGGTTTCTGGATGCACCTGCCCGAAGGGGTGTAGTATCTGGACACGGTGAGGTGAATGAGACTTCCGTCGGGGAAGGTGATGGGTTTCTGCACCAGTCCCTTGCCGAAGGTGCGCCGTCCCACGATGATGCCACGGTCGTTGTCCTGTATCGCTCCCGAGAAAATCTCTGCGGCACTTGCCGTAATCTCGTCAGTAAGCACTATTATCGGCTGTTTCTGGTATGACCCCTGTCCGTCACTGTAATAGTTCTCGCGCCGGGTCTTGCGTCCTTCGGTGTATACTATCAGTTTGTCCTCCGGCAGAAACTCGTTGACCATCTGTATGGCACAGTCGAGGTAACCGCCTGTATTGCCACGCAGGTCAATCACGATTCCCTTGGAACCGTCCTGTTGGAGTTGCGCCAGTGCGATGAGCAGTTCCGGGTAGGTGGTCTTGCCGAACTTGTTCACTCTCACATATCCCAACCTGTCGGTTAGCATGTATGTGGCGTCGATGCTTTTCACAGGGATGTCACCACGGGTGACATTGAACGTCAACTGTTTGGCTGTGCCCCGGCGTACCACACCCAGTTTCACTTTGGAACCCTTCTCGCCCTTGAGTCGCTTGAGTGTCTCCTTCTGGGTCACAACCTTGCCCACATACGGTTTCCCGTCCACGGACACGATACGGTCTCCTGCCATCATGCCTACCTTTTCCGCGGGTCCGCCCTTGATGATGTTGGTGACGTACACCGTGTCCGACCTCACGGCGAACATGACTCCGATGCCACTGAAACTGCCGTCGAGGTCGTCATTGGCTGTCTTCGCGGCTTCAGCTGATATGTAGGTGCTGTGGGGGTCGAGTTCCGCCAGAATCTTGGGCATCGCCTCCTCCACTATGTTCGCTATGTTTACGGTGTCCACATACTGGTCGTCAATGATGTGCAACAGGTCGTTTATCTTGTTCGACGACGAGTTGATGATGTTCAGTCGGTTGCCTGCAAACCTCTTTGCAAAGAACGTCCCTATGAAGATTCCGATCACCACGCTTACAGCGATGATGATGGGGACGAATCTGGATGTGTGATTTACATTCATAGTCTGTTATATATAATAAGGAGTCAGTCCTTCTGTTCGTTTTCTATCTGTATCACCTCGATACCGGCGCGTCTCATCAGTTCGATTCCGTCCTGGAGACGGTAAGCCTCACCGTAGATGACCCGTTTGATACCTGCCTGTATTATCAGTTTGGAACATTCCAGACATGGGGAGGCGGTAACGTAGAGTGTCGCCCCGTCACTGGAGTTGTGCGACCTCGCCAGTTTGGTTATGGCGTTCGCTTCGGCGTGCAGCACGTAGGGTTTGGTCACGTCATTCTCCTCGCACACATTGTCAAATCCCGACGGAGTGCCGTTGTAGCCGTCACTTATTATCATCTGGTGTTTCACCACGATGGCGCCCACCTGTCTCCGCTTGCAATAGCTGTTCTCCGCCCATATCCTCGCCATGCGCAGGTAGCGCAGGTCGAGCTGGTGCTGTTTATGCTCGTCATTGTTCATCATGTCCATGTCTGTCATTGTGAACTCAGTTCTATATATGTGTCCTTGTCCTTTATTATCCTCAGCACGTTACTGTCACCGCTGTATGAGGTGGCGTTGACCAGCACGTTGTACACGTTGTTGCACATGGAGTTGGCCCCTGTGAGACTGGTGGCGTTGCCGAAAGCCATACTGAAACTCCGTGTGTCGCCATTGGCATTCCACGTGCCTTCTATGACCGTGCCTGCCTGCAGCGCCCCGGTGAACGTGCGCGAGTTGAACACGATGTAGTAGGTGTTCTCATCCTCGTAGAACTGCTTGACATCACTGATTACCTTCGTGCCGTTGTAGGTGAGTCCCGTAATCTTGAACCTCCTGCCATTAAATATCTCAGTCACATCGTCCTCACTGCTGCATGAAGGCATCGCCATCAGGCATACCACCGTCAGTAATATAACTCCTATCTGTCTCATACGTGCCGTCCCATTCCTCATTCCTAATTCCTCATTCCTAATTCCTCATTTATCATTCCTAATTCCGTTCCTCTCCAGCAAAGCGTCTATAGTCGGTTCCTGTCCACGGAATCGTTTGTAGAGCGTCATCGGGTGTTCCGTCGCCCCCCTCGACAGCACATTGTCACGGAAACTCTGGGCGGTAGTCCGGTCGAACAGTCCGTTTTTCTTGAACACGGAGAACGCGTCGGCGTCGAGTACCTCGGCCCACTTGTAACTGTAATATCCAGCGGAGTAGCCTCCTGCCATGATGTGGGAGAACTGTACCGACATACAAGTGCCGGGTACCTGTGGGGTGATAACCGCGTCTTTCCACGCCTCTTTCTCGAACGTCTCAATGTCACCCGTAAGGTCATGGTCGAGGGTGTAGTAGGCCATGTCGAGCAGACCGAAGCTCACCTGTCTCAGACAGGACATGGCGACACAGAAGTTGCGGCTCTCCACAATGCGCCTGATATAGTCGTCGGGCAGAGGTTCGCCTGTCTGGTAGTGGAAGGCGAAGGACGACAGGAACTCCTTCTCCACACTGAAGTTCTCCATGAACTGTGAGGGGAGTTCCACAAAGTCCCAATAGACGTTGGTGCCGCTCAGTTCCTCGTACCTGCAGTTGGAGAACATCTCATGGAGCGAGTGTCCGAACTCGTGGAGGAAGGTCTCCACCTCGCCCAGTGTGAGCAGTGCCGGTTTGTCCTCCGTAGGTTTAGTGAAGTTCATCACGAGCGACACATGAGGACGGTGGTTCACTCCCTCCTTGTCGATGTACTGTTCCCTGAAGCTGGTCATCCACGCTCCCGACTTCTTTCCGTCGCGCGGGTAGAAGTCACAGTAGAGTAGGGCGAGGAACGACCCGTCATTGTCGTACACCTCGAACACATCCACGTCGGGGTTGTACACCGGGATGTCGTGGGTCTGTCTGAACGTGATGCCGTACAACCGTGTGGCGAGTCCGAACACCCCCTGCTTCACCCTGCCAAGCTCGAAGTAAGGGCGCAGCATCTCCGAATTGATGTTGTACCGCTTCTCCTGCAACTTGTTGGAGTAGTAGCCGGTGTCCCACGGCATCAGTTCAAAGTCCCGTCCCTCCATCTCCTTTGCCAGTTCCCTTATCTCCTCATATTCCTTGACGGCGGTAGGCTTGTACGCCTCGATGAGTCTGTTGAGCAGACCGTACACGTTCTTGCGGTTCTTTGCCATCCGCTCCTCCAGCACGAAGTCAGCATAGTTGTCATAGCCCATAATCTGGGCCTCCTCACGACAGAGGTTGACAATCTTCCTCACCACCTCCTTGTTGTTGTACTTATTGTCGTGCGTGCAGATTGTGTTGTACGCCGTCCACACCTGTCTGCGCAGTTCCCTGCGGCTACTGTACGTCATGAAGGGCGACATACTCGGACTCTTCAGGGTTATGATCCACCCCTCCTTGCCCTTCTCCTTGGCTGCGAGGCGCGCCGCATCCACCGCACTCTCCGGCAGTCCGTCGAGGTCTTCCTCCTTGGTGATGTGCAGCGTGAAGGCGTTTATCTCCTTCAGTTTGTTCTGTGAGAACTGTATGTCCAGCTTACTCATCTCATTGTCTATCGCCCTCAACCTGTCCTGCTTGTCCTTTTCCAGATACGCTCCACTGCGTTGGAAACCGAGGTAAGTGGATTTCAGCAGTTCCTTCTGCTCCGAGGAGAGTGTGCCGAGTCTCTCGTCCTTGTGTGCCGGGTCATGATACCAGTCGTACACCTCCTTCACCCTCCGCGACAGTCTGGGGTCGAACATGATGTCGTTGGCGTGGTCCGACAGTATGGGCGACATCTTCTCCGCCAGGGCGTCCATCTCGTCGTTGGTGTCCGCTGACGTGAGATTGAAGAAGATACCCGATACCTCACCCAGTAGTTCTCCCGCCGTTTCCATCGCCTCGATAGTGTTCTCGAACGTGGGACGTTCGGGGTTGCTGACCAACCGTTCCATCTCCTCCTTCTCAACCTCCATACCCCTGCGCATGGCAGGTTCGTAGTCCTCCATCCTCACCTTGTCGAACGGGAAGGCGTTGTGCGGTGTGTTGTATTTCTCAAAGAATATATTGCTCATACATTATTGTCTTATATGTCTTATATGTCTGACTGTTGTGACTTGTCCTTACCGCGCGGTTCACTTAACATGTTCCCTCAGCTGCGCGAAATCCTTGATGGTGAAGCCGTACCTGCGCAGTTCGATGAGTCCCTGCTCGTTCCACTTGTTAAGCGCGCCCGACACGTTGAGCCGTGTCTCGTCCACAATCTGTGCCAGGTCGTTCATCTTGACCCTCACGTTCTTCTGTCCGTCCTTGAACAGACTGTAGCTCCCGATGGCGTTCACAATCTTCATGCCGATGTCCGACGGGTTCTCGTATTTGTGCGAGTCCTTCGACTTGCGCAGGTTGTTGCAGAGGTAGTTGATGTAGTTGCCCCTTATCAGATCATTCTCCAGCATCCGTTTTATGAAGAAGTCGCGCGAGATGGTGAACGTGTGACCCTTGGTCACGAACGAGTAGGTGCGCTCGTACGACCGTTTCACACCGAACAGGTTGTACGCCTCGATGAGGTGGGGCTGCTCGGCGGACTGCTCCGCCAGGATGAATGCCGTGTTCTCGTCGTGGTACTCCACCTCAAACGTGCCGTCGATGATGTATGTGAGTGCGGAACACCTGTCCCCTTGGTTCACTATCACCTCGTGTTCGTCATACTGTTGGAAATCGAGTTTCAGGTTTACTATAAGTGCGCTGAAATCTTTTAGTGTCAGTCCCTGCAACAGTGGCAGTGACTGCATTTTGTCGAACATGCTTGTTTCCATCCTTTTATTCCACTTTTAAGTTACCGGTGTGCCATGTGGCATAGTTCCCGTCTTTGTCACTGTATATCATGTATGCCTTCAGCTCGGGATGCTTCTTCAGCACTTCCTTCGCCTTTTCTATCCCGAGTACCA
The DNA here is from genome assembly GCA_963594655.1 of Candidatus Methanomethylophilaceae archaeon. Lineage (GTDB taxonomy): Bacteria > Bacteroidota > Bacteroidia > Bacteroidales > Bacteroidaceae > Colivivens. Next base: position 18,471 of record CAVBFD010000021.1, on the reverse strand, counting down.
TGAAGGCTGTGGCGTAGGCGTCAGCCACGGCGCAGTTGTCCGCCAGGACGGTAGCCGACAGCAGACTGTGCTGTGCGGGGTATCCTGTATGCGGGTCGATGGTGTGGGCGTAACGCTTGTTGCCCTCCACATAGAAGTTCCTGTAATTGCCCGATGTCGCCATCGCCATGTCGGTCACGTTCAGCACCTCCTCCAGTTCACCGTTCGTGCCGGTGGGGTCGGGGTCGGGCTTCACTATACCGATGCTCCAGCTCTCACCCTTGGGATTATGTCCCCTCAGACGTACCTCACCGCCTATCTCCACCATGTAGTCGTTTACTCCATGCCGCTCGAGGCAGAGGCCAACAGCGTCCACCCCGTAGCCTTTGGCGATGGCGCTGAAGTCGATCATCATGGCCGTGTCCTCCTTCACAATCATGTCGTCCACCAGTCGCACCCTGTCGAAGCCCACATGATCCATGAGTGCCTGTATGAGTGAGTCGGTCACGTTCTCCTTGTTCTTGAACCCGAAACCCCAGGCGTTGACCAGCGGTGCCACCGTCACGTCGAAAGCCCCACAGGTGTTCCGCGACACTTCCATGGCGAGGGTGAACACCTCACGGAACATCGCGTCTGTCTCCTTGCTCCTGTTGCTGTTGATTTTGGACAGGGTGGAGTTGCGGTTGAATGTGGACAGTGAGTTGTCCACTGCGTTCAGCACGGAGTCTATTTGCGGTTGCAGGTCCTTCCCACTGTCATACGTTATATGGTAGTAAGTGCCGAACACGTTGCCTTTGCAGGTCCTGTATTCGGTTTTTTGTTGTCGGTCACGGCTCTTGTTGTCCTTCGCCACGTATATGGTGCCGGCGATGAGTACCAACAGCAGCACTATGTGCGGCCACTTGAGTCTCCTCCGTTCCCTCTTCACTTCCATCTGTTTGTTGAGTTCTTCGTTCAGTTTGCCAAACATGCTCATGTTATCCAGTGTAATTATGTTTCCCGGTGCCTAAGCCGACAGGTGGTCTACCAGCACCTTTATTCCTATCAATATAAGTATCGTCCCTCCCACCAGTTCGGCAGGGAACTTGAACCTCTTGCCCATCGCCACTCCAATGACACTTCCCACGACCGACATCACCACGGAGCAGAGTCCGATGATGAGGATGGGGGAGAGGATGCCGGCGAAGGTGTTCATGCCCAGACAGGTGAAGGTGATGCCCACGGACAGAGCGTCGATGCTTGTGGCGAGTGACATCATCAGTATCACTGACATCTTGGTCGGTACGAACACCTTGTTCTCCTCCTTCTTGAACTGGTCAATCACCATCTTCACGCCTATGAACGCCAACAGGGCGAACGCTATCCAGTGGTCCACGGGGTTGATGAGTTCCCCGAAAGCCACCGTGCATATCCACCCGATGGCTGGCATCGCCGCCTGGAACAGTCCGAACATAACCGCCATCACTGTCATCGTGCGCAGGTCGAACCGCTTCAGTATCAGTCCCGACGCGAAGCTCACACTAAAGCAGTCCATCGACAGGGCGAGTCCCAGTAATATCTGTTCCGCTATCGTCATAACTGTCCGTTGTTATTAGTTGTCTCCATAATCTTTTTTGTCTTCTTGCCCCAGTTGAGGTCGAAGATGAGGTTGTACGTGCCACCCCAGCACGATTCGCCTACCGTCGTTCCGTACCCCGGCACATAGTAGGGCTTGGCGTACACCGACTGTCCGGTCTTCAACGTCTTCTTGTATCTCACGCTCCAACCCATGTGGAACTTGCTCCATATCTTCACCTGCACACCGAACACAATCTCCGCCCAGTGGGTGTCGCTCTTCATCCCCTCATAGCGGAAGGGTGACGTGCCGTGCCAAATGGGGTCGGTCATGTCGGGTCCGCTCATGTCGTAGTTGAATGTGGAGAAGCCGTATCTGGCTCCCACGTACAGGCGGTTGTCCTGCCACTTGTTCTTCAACAGGTTGATGTCGACGCCAGCCCTGAAGAAGGGCGCGGCCGTCTTGTAGGTGATATGGGTGTCGTCGTCTGTGGTCTGGCACTTGCCGTAGCCCACCTCAAACACAGGGAAGTAAGTGTTCTTCAGGTTCAGCCTCAATGATCCTTCGACACTCCCGTAGTCGGAGAAGGCGTATATGGCTGGTCCGAAGATGTCAGCCGACACAGTGAATCCCTGAAACAATTCCAACTCTTTCTGACCGAGAGCTTCCCTCACATACTGCGTGGGACGTACGGTGTCGGTGGGGGAGGACATGACGGGCATGGCTTGCTGCGCCGACATGCAGAGGGCGCAGACCGACAGCAGTGCCGTGGCCGTTCCCTTATTCCGCAACTCCGTTGAAATAGATTCTGATATTCTCATTTCCTTCGTAATCAACTGTAGGGTTGACAATCTCCATGTGGTCTATCGCCGCTCCGGTATGGCCCACCGACAGCAGTTTGTGGAACACGTGGCTGCCGCACTCGGGCAGTTCCACGTATGAATAGCCCTCGTGCCTTACGACTACGGTGTCGTTCCGTGATATACTGCTGTAGTCGAACACCAGCGTGTCGTATTGGTTGAAGTAAGCCATCGGCACCTGCATACTTGACTTTCCGGCACACTTGTTCACCAGAGTCGTGTCGTTCCTCGCCGTAGTCTGACTCATGGTGTAGCCCTGGTCAAGCAGTGACGTGCTCACACTGTCCAGTGTCACTGTCTTGTAGCCCAGTTTCCTGTACGTGTACACCTGCTTGTAGCCCGGCAACAGGGTCTTCACGGAGAAGGTGTCGGTGTAGGTGACGGCGTTGCCCTCACTGTCGTAGAAGTGGTAGTTGCACACCACCTCGGTACTCATCGGGCAGTTGCTCGACGAGCAGGCGACACCCACGGCTGTCAGTGCCGCTGTCACCGCATACAGTATGGCGTGGCGTATCCTCATTGGTCTAAATGGTCTTTGCTATATGGTATTTGTTCCTTTCCTGTGAGTTGCGGCTTATCATGTCCCCAAGGAAGCCGGCGAGGAACAGCTGTGTGCCTATGAGCATGGTGGTCATCGAGATATAGAAGTAGGGGTTGTCGGTAACCAGTCCCGGGTTGTCCCCATGGGCAAGTCCTATCATCTTGTAGGCTCCCACCACGATGGCGGAAACCAGACCTAAGAGAAACATGATGCTGCCGAAGAACCCGAACACATGCATCGGCTTCTGTCCGAACGTGCTGATGAACCAGAGCGACATGAGGTCGAGGTAACCGTTCACGAAGCGGTTCCATCCCATGAACTTCGACACTCCGTGCTTGCGCGCCTGGTGGTGTACCTTCTTCTCACCGATTTTTGTGAACCCCGCGTTCTTGGCGAGGTAGGGTATGTAGCGGTGCATCTCGCCATACACCTCGATGCTCTTCACCACATCCTTCCTGTAGGCTTTCAGACCACAGTTGAAGTCGTGCAGGTTGTGTATCCCCGACACGCGTCTCGCCGTGGCGTTGAACAGTTTGGTGGGTATTGTCTTCGAGAGTGGGTCGCCCTCACTGCGGTTCATCTTGTATCCGCTCACCAGGTCGTACCCGTCCTCCTTAATCATCCTGTAGAGTTCGGGAATCTCGTCGGGACTGTCCTGCAGGTCGGCGTCCATCGTGAAGACCACATCCCCCTCGGCACGCTCGAAGCCGCAGTAGAGTGCGGGACTCTTGCCGTAGTTCCTGCGGAACTTGATGCCGTGTACTTCCGGGAAGGTCTTCGACAGTCCTTCAATCACGTCCCACGAGTGGTCGGTCGATCCGTCGTTGCAGAAGATAATCTCATACGTGAACTTGTTGTCGTCCATCACACGCTTTATCCATGCGTGGAGTTCGGCGATGGACTCCTCTTCGTTGTATAGAGGTACTACTACTGATATATCCATGTCGTCATTTGTTGTTTGCCAATATCCGGTCCACCTCCGCCTTTATGTCACGGCATTTCCTGTGTGCCACGAACGCTACCGGTATTGATAGTATTATTGAACCCATGATGCTGTTGGCATACATGTTGAGTGTCAGTTCCATTGGTGACAGTCCGGCTATGAGGGCCAGTTGATTCCTGCTCTGCTCCAGAATGTCCGCCGCACCCATCCGCGTGTACTGGCTGATTACCTCCTCGCTCGACATGGCCGCCTGCAGGAACTCCATCAGATGTCCCTTGTCGATGAAATTGAAGTAAAGGAACTGTATCACGCCTGTAATCGTACTGGCGTAGATGAGCGTGAAAAAGGCGAAGGTCCACGCCACGCCCCACGACACCCTGTCGCCCGGAGCGGTAAGGTGTTGCTTGTACCTCCATGCCAGGTATACAGGCATAATCAGTCCGAGGCATGAGAGGCACATGCCGGCTGTCATTGTCATGAGACTGCCTCCCACCATCCCCTGGGTGAAGGCAAGAAAGGCCGCACCCCATACCAGTCCTGTGAATGTGCCGTATTCGGTGCTGAAATCCCGTGTTGTCTTGTATAACTCAAAATCCATTTTCCTTCTTATCTGTACCTCCCCCTTGCAGTCCCAAAGGCTCGGTGTAAACATTCGGCAAAGTTAACCTAAATCAGCCAATAGACCAAATTAAAACATGCAAATGTCTCCCGATACACCTCTTTTTAATAAATTTTCCGTGTGCATTGTCATTTGTTCCGCATCCTCTTGTGAAAAGTGTATTAAAAAAGAATGTTACGGACTTGCTTTGCGGTGTTTTTTTTTAAGGTGACGGTTGTCGGTTGGAGATAAATATGTATCTTTGCACGATATAAAACGATAAGACACGTGTTGTGGAGTGTTAAGACATTGTTGAAACTAAAAAGACGAGGAAAAACATGAATACAGAAGAAATGGAAGCCGTGAAGGCGGAACCGGTAAGTTTCGTTGAAGAGATAGTAAGGAAAGACCTTGAGGAAGGGAAGAACGGAGGCAGGATGCAGACCCGTTTTCCGCCGGAGCCCAACGGCTACCTGCACATAGGACACGCCAAGGCGATATGCATGGACTTCGGCATTGCGGAGAAGTACGGTGGCGTGTGCAACCTGCGTTTCGACGACACCAACCCGTCGAAGGAGGACGTGGAGTATGTGGACTCCATCATGGAGGACATCAAGTGGCTCGGATTCAAGTGGGGAAACGTGTACTACGCGTCCGACTATTTCCAGCAACTGTACGACTTCGCCATAAGGCTGATAAAGGAGGGCAAGGCGTATATCGACGAGCAGACTTCCGAGGAGATAGCGGCGCAGAAAGGCACACCGACACAGGCTGGAACCAACAGTCCGTACCGTGACAGACCAGTGGAGGAGAACCTCGCGCTCTTCGAGAAGATGAACAGTGGCGAGATTGAGGAAGGGAAGATGGTGCTGCGAGCAAAAATCGACATGGCGCACACCAACATGCTGTTCCGCGACCCTGTCATTTACAGGGTGAAGCATGTGCCTCACCACCGTACAGGCACCAAATGGCATGTCTACCCGAACTACGACTTCACACACGGACAGAGTGACTACTTCGAGGGGGTGACACACAGTATCTGCACCCTGGAGTTCGTGTCCCACCGTCCGCTGTACGACTACTTCATAGACGAACTGAAGGAGGGGAAGGACCTGAATGACAACCGTCCGCGACAGATTGAGTTCAACCGTCTGAACCTCACATACACCATGATGTCGAAACGCAAGTTGCTGGCACTGGTGGAGGAGGGTATCGTGAACGGATGGGACGACCCCCGTATGCCTACCGTCTGTGGCATGAGGCGCAGGGGCTACAGTCCCGAGTCAATACGTAACTTCGTGAAGATGATAGGCTACACCAAGTACGACGCGCTGAACGACTACGCCATGCTGGAGGCTGCCGTAAGGGATGACCTCAACAAGAGGGCTACACGTGTGGCGGCCGTTCTCGACCCGGTGAAACTGACGATAACCAACTACCCTGAGGGAAAGACAGAGGAACTTGACGCCATCGACAACCCTGAGGACGTGAACTCAAATACCCACAAGGTGGTGTTCAGCCGTGAACTGTGGATTGAGCGCGACGACTTCATGGAGGACGCTCCCAAAAAGTTCTTCCGTTTGGGCCCGGGCAAGGAGGTGAGACTGAAGAACAGCTACATCATAAGGTGTCCCGAGGAGAACTGCTGCACGAAGGATGCGGACGGCAACATCACGGAGATATTCGCGGAGTATATACCGGAGACAAAGACCGGGGAGGCCAACGCCAACATGAAGATAAAGGGGAAGACCATCCACTGGGTCAGCCGTGACCATTGCGAGACCGCCGAAGTGAGACTCTATGACCGTCTGTTCATGGTGGAGAACCCCTCGGCGGAGGCGGAGGCTACAGGAAAGGACTTCCGCGAACTCATCAACCCCGACTCCCTGAAGGTGAGTACCTGCTATGTGGAACCGTACCTGAAGGGATTCAAGCCACTTGACTACCTGCAGTTCCAGCGTATAGGTTACTTCACGCTCGACAAGGACTCCACACCCGACCACATGGTGTTCAACCAGACAGTGGGACTGAAGGACAACTGGGCTAAATCAAATAAGTGAAATCTGAATTATCGACAATATATCCGCTTGACTGAATGAAGAACAACAAATCGCAAGAGTTAATGAAGGTGTTGAACAAGTACAGTACGGCACGGAAAGAAGGCAAGGCCTGTTACATGGACTCAGATGACTACCTCGATGTGGTAGAGCATTTCTGTCGCTGCAACATGTACAAGGCGGCACTGGAGGCTACGGAAGCCGGACTGGAAGTGCATCCCGATTGTGTGGATCTGAAAATATCAAAGGTGAACACCCTTATATGCACGAAACAGTTTGAAAAGGCGAAGCAGGTGTTGGACACAATTGACCCTGAGGACAATATCGACGTGTATTTCTTCAGGGGCGAACTCCTCGTGGCCCTCAACCAGGACTTCGACGGAGCCGAGAAGAGTTTCAGGAAGTGGATTGAGGAGGACGAGAAGAACGTGGATTTCTCAAACCCGAAGGAGAAGGCGAACTTCAAGGAGAACTTCATGCAGGTGCTGGCGTCGGTGTACGAACTGAAACACTGGATGTACAGTTCCACGTCCTTGATTCACAATTGGGTCGAGTTGTACATCGAGAAATGCTCACCGCTCACGGGCGACATGACCGACCAGGAACTGGTGAAGATATGCCACGAGGAGATGATGCTTTCGGACGCGATAAGACTGTGGACGGCTGTCCTCGACAACAACCCGTACATCGAGAGGGGATGGACATATCTGGCGACATTATATAATATGGTGGGCGACAATGAGGAGGCACTGAACGCAGCGGAGTTCGCGCTTTCGGTAAACCCCAACGACTACAGTTCCATGGCACTCAGGGGAGCCTGCCTGCAGAGGCAGAACAACTTCGTGGAGGCTGAAAAGATGTTCCGCAAGTACATCGAGACAACAGGAGACATGTGCGCCAGTGTGGCTCTCGCCGAATGTCTCGTGCCACAGGGAAAGACGGAGGAGGCGCATGAGTGTCTGAAGATGTCGGAACAGTACGCCACGACAAGGATAAAGGACAAGTCTCAGCAACTGGAGCAGCGGAAGTACATCTCCAGCGCGTACTATGTGGCCAACATGTATAAGGACGCGCTGCGGCTCACCAATCTGGTGCTGAAGTACGACCCTCTGTCGGTGGAGTACATACTGCAGAAGGCCGGCATACTGCTGAGAACAGGTAAGGTGGAGAGTGCCGTCACGGTGTTCAACACAGCCATAGACGTGGCGGGTGAGGCGTTCGACACCGTACTGACCGCAGCGTTGGAGTTGTATGACGAGAAGCAGTGGGCTTATGCGGTGACTTACTTCAAGATGATAATCGACAAGAGGATGGATCTGGAGTACATGCATTATTACGCCAAGTTGGCTGTGTGCTGTTACAAGACAGGCGACATAGACGGTTTTCTGGAGAACCTGCAGTGGGCGTGCAACTTGTGTGCCGACGATGTGAAGGCGACGTGGTGGAATGAGCTTGAGGACGGGGACGTGAGTCCGGAGGACTACTATACCTTCCTGAAGAAGTGGTTCGTGGACGAAGGACACGAGATGATGTGACACGTGCAGTGTGAAGATAGGACAATGATAGAGAAACATATAGTTCTTGAGGATATAGACCTGCTGACTTTCTATGGGGTCAACAACTGCAACCTGCAGATGGTGAAGGCTCTTTATCCTAAGCTCCGAATCGTGGCGAGGGGCAATGTGATGAAGGTGCTGGGCGACGAGGAGGAGATGTGTTCCTTCGAGGACAACTTCCGGAAGATGCAGGAACACTGCGCTAAGTACAACTCGCTTACTGAGGACGTGATACTCAGGATAATCAAGGGCGAGGGACAGACTGACGCGCCCGACGGCGCTGACGGGTCCGCAATATGCTACAGTATAGGCGGCAAGGCGATAGTGCCGCGGAGCGACAACCAGAAACGGCTGGTGGACGACTACAGGGACAACGACCTGCTGTTCGCCGTGGGTCCCGCCGGGTCGGGCAAGACATACGTGAGTATCGCTCTTGCGGTGAGGGCGTTGAAGAACAAGGAGATAAGACGCATCATACTCAGTAGACCAGCGGTGGAGGCTGGAGAGAAACTAGGTTTCCTTCCTGGCGACATGAAGGAGAAGATTGACCCTTACCTGCAACCGCTCTACGACGCTTTGCAGGACATGATTCCGGCACAGAAACTGCAGGAGTACATGGACGTGCAGACCATACAGATAGCCCCACTCGCGTTCATGAGGGGACGCACGCTCAACGATGCGGTGGTCATACTCGACGAGGCGCAGAACACCACTCCCCAACAGATAAAGATGTTCCTCACACGTATGGGACACAACACGAAGATGATAGTCACCGGGGATGTCACCCAGATAGACCTGCCACGGTCGGTGAGGTCGGGACTGGTGGAGGCGATGGAGGTGCTGGACGGAGTGAAGGGCATCAGTTTCATCCGTATGGACGAGAAGGACATAGTGCGGCACAAACTGGTCACACGTATTGTCAACGCCTATGACAGGTACGAGGAAAACAAGGAACTCAAACGTATTAATTTACATAAAGAAAATGAGAACACTAACGAAGACTGATTTTAACTTTCCGGGACAGAAGAGTGTGTATCATGGAAAGGTTCGTGATGTTTACAACATCAACGATGATTTGATGGTTATGGTCGCTACCGACCGTATAAGTGCTTTTGACGTGGTGCTGCCGAAAGGCATACCGTTCAAGGGACAGGGCTTGAACCAGATTGCAGCCAAGTTCCTCGACGCTGCCGCCGAGGCTGGAATCCCCAACTGGAAACTGGCGACTCCCGACCCGATGGTGACCGTGGGACTCAAGTGCGAGGGCTTCCGTGTGGAGATGATCATACGTGGCTATCTCACCGGTTCCGCATGGAGAGCCTACAAGGCCGGCGAGCGCACTATCTGCGGTGTGCAGTTGCCTGAGGGAATGAAGGAGAACCAGAAGTTCCCGCATCCGATAATCACTCCTACCACCAAGGCTGACGAGGGTCATGACGAGAACATCTCCAAGGAGGAGATTCTCGCGCAGGGAATCGCAGGCAAGGAAGACTACGAGGTGATGGAGGAGTATACCTACAAGCTCTTTGAACTCGGCACCAAGATAGCAGCCGAAAAGGGACTTATCCTGGTTGACACCAAGTATGAGTTCGGTAAGCGTGACGGTAAGGTCTACCTCATCGACGAGGTTCACACTCCCGACTCCTCACGTTACTTCTACGCTGAGGGTTATGAGGAGAAGTTCGCCAAGGGCGAGCCACAGCGTCAGTTGTCCAAGGAGTTCGTGCGCCAGTGGCTCATCGACCACGACTTCATGAACCAGCCGGGTCAGGTGATGCCTGAGATGACGGACGAACTGGTAAACTCCATCAGTGACCGTTATATTGAGCTTTACGAGCATATCACCGGCGAGAAGTTCTGCAAGGCTGAGAGCGACGACATAGCGTCAAGAATCGAGAAGAACGTTACTGAATGGCTGTCGAAACGATAAAACCATACAGTTCGGACTCGTCCAAGAGGAAACAGGTGGAGGCGATGTTTGACAATATCGCCTCCACTTATGATTTGTCCAACCACGTACTGTCTTTGGGTATCGACAAGTTGTGGCGTGGGACTGCCGTAAGGACGATAAGGCGTATGCATCCCTCGCGTATATCAAGGATACTGGACGTGGCTACCGGCACTGGTGACCTGGCGTTGCGGGCGTTCAAGGCTTTGCGTCCTGACGGGATTATTGGTTGCGACATATCGGAACAGATGATGAGGGTAGGCCGCGCGAAGGTGGCTGAAGCGGGACTGGCGGACAAGATACGGTTCATGCGCGAGGACTGCTCCGCCCTGTCGTTCGGTGACGGTATGTTCGATGTGGTCATGTCGGCTTTCGCGTTGCGTAACTTCGCCAATATAGACACGTGTCTGAAGGAGATGCACCGTGTGCTGGCGGATGACGGCTGTATGGTGGTCATCGACCTGTGCGCCCCGCACCAGTTTCCTATGAAGCAGGTGTTCTATATATATAATAGGTGTCTGATGCCGTTGGCGGGACGTTTATTCTCGCACGACAGGAAGGCGTACAGTTACCTGCCGGCAACGATGGCGGCGGTGCGGCAGGGAAGAGAGATGGCGGATCTGTTCAGTAGGGCAGGGTTTAAGGACGTGGAGTACAAGTACCTCGCGTTCGGTATGTGTTGTATGTATACTGGAAGAAAATGAATAAATACGGATTGGTGGGAAAGACTCTTGGACATTCGTTCTCCAAGAAGTTCTTTACGGAGAAGTTCGCGGCGGAGGGACTTGACGCTGTGTACTCCAATTATGAGATACCTGTGGCGGAGGAGTTTCTTGACATCGTGAAGGACAAGGAACTGAGGGGACTCAACGTGACGATTCCCTACAAGCAGGCGGTGGCAGGCATGATGGACTCGTTGAGTGAGGACGCCAGGAACATAGGTGCGGTGAATGTGGTGAGGATTGACCACGGCAACCATACCCTTAAAGGATTCAACACTGATGTGATTGGGTTCGTGGACTCAATCAGACCTCTCATAAAGCCACAGCACACGGACGCTCTCATCCTCGGCACTGGCGGCGCGTCGCTTGCGGTGAGGTACGGACTTCGCAAACTGGGACTGAACACCCTGTATGTCTCCCGGACCAAGGGGGAGGACAGGATTACGTATGGGGAACTGACACCCGACATCATGGCGAAGTACAAGGTGGTGGTGAACTGCACTCCTCTGGGTACGTTCCCGGATGTGGACGTGTGCGCGGACATCCCCTACGACTGTCTGACGGACGGACATCTGTTGTACGACTTGGTGTATAACCCTGAGGAGACGAAGTTCCTGCGGATGGGACGGCTTTACGGAGCTGCCACCAAGAACGGCCATGAGATGCTGATACGACAGGCGGAGGCCTCGTGGGAGATATGGAACGGACTGGTGGACTGACAGGCTGCTTATGCCTTTATGGTTATATATTGTGGTTTACAGGTATGGCGTGAATGGGGGCGATACCGTACCTTTGCATCCGTAAAAAAAGCAATATTAACCACCAAAAAACAACTGTGATGTATATAGAGAAGATTAAGTCGCCAGCAGACTTGAAGGGGCTGGACATGGATGCGTTGAGGGTAGTGGCAGACGAGACCCGCGGGGCTGTGATGAACCGAGTGAGCAAGCATGGCGGACACGTTGGTCCCAACCTCGGGTTCGTTGAGGCTACGGTAGCGCTGCATTATGTGTTTGACGCGCCGAAGGACAAGATCGTGTTCGACGTGAGCCACCAGAGTTATCCCCATAAGGTGCTGACGGGACGTGTGTCCGGCTTTCTGGGGGATGCGGACGAGATGAACGCCGTCAGTGGCTATTCGTCACCTACCGAATGTCCCGAGTACGACAATTTCGAGGTGGGACATACCTCCACTTCCGTCAGTCTCGCCACAGGCTTGCAGAAGGCGCGTGACATAAAGGGAACTGACGAGAACATCATTGCGGTGATAGGTGACGGGTCGCTCTCTGGCGGAGAGGCTTTCGAGGGACTTGACGAGGCGTCGGAACTGGGTACAGGCATCATCATCGTGGTGAACGACAACGAGATGTCGATTGCGGAGAACCACGGTGGCATTTACAAGAACCTGCGCGCCTTGCGTGAGAGCAACGGCACATGTGATCATAACTGGTTCAAGGCATGGGGATTTGAGTACAGGTATCTTGAGGACGGCAATGATGTGGAGAAACTGGTGGAGGTGTTCCGCAGCGTGAAGGGTACTAAGGTTCCTACGGTAGTACATATCCATACAGAGAAAGGACACGGTTTCGCTCCTGCCGTACAGAACAAGGAGAAGTGGCACTGGGGTATGCCTTTCAATCCCCTCGACGGCAGTCGCCCGGAAATGGGACACTCCGAGTCTTACGAGGAGCTGTACAGTAACTGGATGCTTGAACACATGAAGAAGGACAAGACTCTTGTAGCCGTGACTTCGGGAACTCCCGCCGTAGCCGGCTTCACTCCCAAGAAACGTTTGGAAGCGGGTTCACAGCATGTGGACGTGGGCATCGCCGAGGAACAGGCGGTGGCCATGGTGTCGGGTATGGCAAAGGGGGGACTGCGACCTGTGTGGACAGTCTACAGTACCTTCATCCAACGTACGTACGACCAGATTGCGCAGGATCTGTGTATCAACGCCAATCCGGCGGTCATCAATGTGGCGTGGGGCGGAACCGCGTCGTTGAACGACATAACCCACATCTGTCTCTTCGACATCCCTATGCTCTGCAGTATCCCGGGACTTGTATATCTCGCTCCAACCACCTGCGAGGAGTATTTCGCAATGCTCAACTGGGCGGTCATGCAGGACAGGAAACCTGTAGCCATAAGGATACCGAGTAACGGGGTGGTGCATACAGACAGGCCGGTGGATGTGGACTATGGCTTTGAGTCCAAATATCTTGTAGCGCACAAAGGCAAGGACGTGGCGGTCATAGCCGCGGGGTCGTTCTACCAGAAGGGTGAGAGTGTGGTGAAACTTCTCGCAGACAAGGGCATTGACGCCACCCTCATCAATCCGCGTTATTTGAATGAGGTGGACACTGACACCCTCGACTCCCTCCGCGCAGACCACAGACTCGTGGTAACTCTGGAGGACGGATGTAAGGACGGAGGCTTCGGCGACCGTGTGGCGGCTTACTATGGCGCGACCGACATGAAGGTGCTGGTATGCGGTGTCAAGAAAGACCTCTACGACCGTTATGACCTCCAGCAGTTGCTTGCGGACAACCGTCTGCTCGACAATCAGATTGTGGACGACATCATGAACATTATAAGTGAATAGATATATGGAAGAAATCCGGTTTGACTCGGTTCAGGCTTTCAACGACTACTTTGGCTTTGAGACACTGCATCCGCTGGTGGGTGTGGTGCGCTTCGACAAGGAAAGCGAGATGCGTGACGTGTCGTTCCATTATGGTCTGTACGCTTTGATTCTCAAGGAAAACAAAGGGTGCAAGTTGTCGTATGGGCGCACCAAATATGACTATGACGAGATGACGGTGACCAGTTTCGCTCCCGGACAGACCATTCACGCCGAACCTGTGCCGGGTGTGACTTACCCGAAATGGACGGCTCTTGTCTTCCATCCCGACCTGCTCGCCCGTACGGAACTGGGAAAGAACATCAGCCGTTATGCCTTTTTCGACTACACGTCGAACGAGGCGCTGCACCTCTCTGCCGGTGAAATTGAGATCTTCCGAAATGTACTTGACCTGATACGGCAGGAACTCCGCAGGAATATCGACAAACATACCCGTGAGCTGATAGTGAGCAACATTGAACTGTTGCTCAACTACTGCCTCAGGTTCTATGACAGGCAGTTCGTCACCCGTGAGGAGATAAACCATACTGTGGTCAAGAAGTTCTCCTCTCTGTTGGACAAGTACATTGCGGAGAAAGCAGAGGAAGAGGGACTGCCGTCAGTGGGCTATTTCGCGGACCTGTGCTGTTACTCCCCAAAGTACTTCGGTGCCTTGGTGAAGGCGGAGACTGGAACCACCGCCAAGGAGTTCATCAACAAACGGCTTGTGCGTTCAGCCCAGCAACTGTTGGGTGACGACTCGCTCAGTGTCTCCATGGTCAGTCAGACTCTTGGCTTTGAATATCCCCAGCATTTCGTCCGCTTCTTCAAGTTGCAGACTGGCAAGACTCCCACTGAATACCGTAAGATGGGATGAGAATACAGAAAATGATGAAACACATTATAACAGCAACTCTTCTCTTGGGACTGCTTCCGTATGTGGGGCAGGCCCAAAAAATTAATGTAAAGGACTCACTCATGTCACACAAGGTGGACGAGGTGGTGGTGACAGGCACTCGTAACGCTACCGACGTGCGCCACCTGTCACAGACCGTATCGGTGGTCAACCGCACCAAGATAGAGGGTTCCATGCAGTCATCGCTCCTGCCTGTGTTGACGGAGCAGGTGCCGGGACTGTTCACAACCAGCCGTGGCGTGATGGGCTACGGTGTGTCGGGTGGGGCTGCGGGAGGCATATCGCTGCGCGGACTCTCGGGCGGCAGTGCCAGACTGATGGTGCTTATCGACGGACATCCGCAGTATGCCGGCATCTTCGGGCATCCCATTTCCGACGCCTACCAGACAATGCTTGCCGATAGGGTAGAGGTACTGCGCGGACCGGCGTCGGTTCTCTACGGGTCGAACGCCATGGGCGGAGTCGTCAATATCGTAACACGACAGATTAGGGAGGACGGGATAAAGACCGACCTGCATACAGGTTACGGATCGTACAACACGTTGGAGACGGAACTGACCAACCGCATCCGCTTAGGACGTTTTTCCAGTGTCCTCTGTGGGTCGTACAACCGAACTGACGGACACCGTGACAACATGCCCTTCGATCAGTACAGTGGCTATGCCAAGTTGGGCTATCAACTGACAGGCAACTGGAACACCTACGCTGACGTGAACGTGACCCACTTCAACGCCACTTATCCAGGACCCGTGTCAGCTCCACTGTTGGAGGGCGACCAGCGAATCACACGAGGTGTGACCTCTTTTGCCTTGGAGAACCATTACGACAAGACTTCGGGCGCACTGAGTTTCTTCTACAACTGGGGCGACCACTGGATTAACGACGGATACACTCCGAGTGCAGGTGAAACTCCACAGGAGGGCCGCTTCAACTCGTTCGACGACATGATGGGGGTGTCGGTCTACCAAAGTGCGCGGTTCTTCAAGGGAAACCGCATCACGCTGGGCTTCGACTGGTTCCGTTACGGTGGCAAGGCATGGACGGAGTACGTGAAAGGTGAACGTGCAGGAACACGAAACGACATAGTGGACAAACACGAGGACGAGTTTGCCGGTTATGCGGACTTCCGGCAGGACATCGGCGCATGGCTGACCTTCAACACGGGTATGCGCGTTGACCGTCATTCACGTGTGGGTACTGAATGGGTGCCGCAAGTGGGACTCGCTTTTCATCTGCCTCACGCCATGGAGTTGAAAGCGTCTGCCACGAAAGGATTCCGCTATCCCATCCTGCGTGAGATGTATATGTTTCCGCCCCAGAATCCCGACTTGCAGCCGGAGTCGATGTGGAACTACGAGCTTGCCTTCTCGCAACGGCTGTCAGGCGGTCGCCTCTCCTATGGGGTGAACCTGTTCTATATCGACGGCAAGAACCTGATTATGACCCTTCCCAATCCACACGGCAGCGGAAGACTCAACCAGAACTCAGGCAAGATATACAACTCTGGAATTGAACTGCAGACAGCCTACCGCATAAACCCTCTTTGGTCGGTGGACGCCAACTACAGTTTCCTGCACATGGAGAACCCTGTCATCGCCGCTCCCGAACACAAGCTCTATGCCGGAGCGGTGTTCTCGTGGGGGCGTTGGAATGTGTCCACCGGACTCCAGTATGTAGCCGGACTTTACACGACTGTCAGTCCCGACACAAAGGAAGACTTCGTGTTGTGGAACCTCCGCGCGTCGTTCCGCATAGACAAATGTATCAGTGTCTGGGCAAGAGGCGAAAACCTGCTGGCGCAGAAGTATGAGATAAACGCAGGTTACCCGATGCCGCGCGCCACGGTAATGGGAGGATTCAACATACACTTCTGACTTTATTTTGGAGAACGACAAAAGTTTTAGAGAATTTATGAAGCTTAACTGCACTACATGGTCATATCTCTTCGTCCACCATACTAAGGTGAAGAGTCTGGAAGACCAGCTGAAGAAGGACAACATGACCTATTTCGTGCATAAGACTGTGCGCTACTACAAGAAACCCGGTAGGCATAAGGTCAGTCATCATGATGTGCCGACCGTCAGCGGACTGGTCTTTATTCAGGGTAGCCCCAGTGACATACAAGCCTATATCAGTGAGTTTTTTCCTAATCTCTACTTGTGCAAGAACTGTAGTACGGGTAGGGTGGCGGAGATACCCGACTCGCAGATGCAGCCGTTCATGCGCATCACGGAGACTTCGCCCGAACGCATCCGGTTCCTGCTCCATCCTTACCATTATTACGCGCGTAACCGCATCCTCCTCCGTATCACCACAGGACAGTTGGCGGGACTGGAAGGCTACATCATCCGTATCGACCGTGACCGCCGTCTGGTGATGAACATCGGTGGGATGAGCGTGGCCATCAGTGGCGTGCATGCCGAGCATTTTGAGGAGGTAGATCAACCCAATACCCCCATCACACATGAGAATATCTTCTATCAGCGCAACCTGCAAGAGCGTCAGGTGCTTATTGACCGTTACTTCCACCCAGTGAAGGACGACAGGGAGGTGGCGGCACAGGCGGAGAACATCAACTATCTTAGAAAATACGCGATGGACGAGTTGGCGCATGACCGCATCACCGTCAACGACGCCTGGAACATCTGTTCCTTCGTCATCGAGGAGATAAACTACTACTATGCGCCTTTCGTGGATAAATTCAAGGAACACCTCGACCCCATCATGCGTGAGGGAAGCAAGGTGCTTCTGGAAATGGAGCGTATTATCGACAGTCCGCACATCACTCCCATCGCCAAATGCAGGTACGAGACGGACTACCAGCGGATACTGTCACAATACGAATATCTGTTCTAATGGCAACAGCCAGTTTTTCCCTCAAACAGTAGCTCAACACTGTCGAAAACGCCCGTTTGCATTCATTTAGATATTTATGATTTATTGGCTAAAAACGGCCGTTTTCGTGAGTGCCTTGTCAGACCCTCTAAATTCACCCTCTAAATTCACTCGAGTGAATTGATCAAATCACTCGAGTGAATCGATCAAATCACTCGAGTGAAATGACCCCATCTCTCGACACCCCTTACTGGTATCTGTAGGGCATGTTGAAGAATTGCCTTGCGCTTAACGTATTTTAACTGGTTTTTACCCCTTTGTAACTGTTCAGCGAATCTCTTAGCTTGGGTATAAATCGGGCTGAAAGTGCGGTAAGCACAAAGACGAGGGGCAAGCAAGGCGACACCCTTGGTAACAGACACAAAGGGACGTGCGCTTTGTGAGAGCAAAAGCATAATTTCATTGGAAATATCGTTGTTCGTTTGGTCGTGTCAAAAGATAATTGTAGCTTTGCATAGATTTAATTCATTCAATAGATGACGACATTGACATTACAAGCGGATAACCCTTCAATCTTGACCCATCTAAAGGCGGTACTGGACGCTCAGAAACGTGCAGTTCTCGATAATGTTGGTTATGCGGTCCTGGTATGGCATTATGCCACACCGCTCAGCAAGTTCATCGCCCGGTATCCAGATATTTTTACCCCAGTAAACTAAATATGCTTATGAATAGCAACATTATTGATTTCTCCACATATTGCATCGGCAATCTGTCGCGCCGTTTGGGAATACCCGCCAAAGAGGTGTACCAACGCCTGAAGACATCAGGGATATTGTCCGAGTACATCATTCCATGCTATGACGTGTTGCACACCTTCGGTAAAGAATATTTGATGGAAGACCTTATTAGTTTCATGAAAGAGAAAGGAGTGTTGAACTGATATGGAGGTTTTTCACGCATCTACACAGGAGATTCTTCATCCAGACATCCTGCACAGCCGGAAGTATCTGGATTTCGGTCCAGGTTTCTATGTCACGACCCTACGTCAGCAAGCCATCAATTATGCCGAGAGGTTTAAGCGCAGAAATTGTCAGGCCTGGCTCAACACTTACGAGTTGGGTGATTTCAGTGGATATCGGGTGTTGCGCTTTGACAGATATGACTCTGCATGGCTGGATTTTGTTGCAGAGTGTCGAAGGGGAAATATCGTTGGCGAATATGACATTATACGTGGCGGCATTGCTGACGATAAGGTTTTCCGAACGATTGACTTATATTTTACTGGAGACCTTACGAAAGAAGAGGCTCTCAAACGTCTGTTGTTTGAAAAGCCCAACG
>CAVBFD010000020.1:0-36212 GCA_963594655.1 Candidatus Methanomethylophilaceae archaeon | reverse complement strand
TCACAAAGCGATACAGCCCCTCTTCGAGGTCGATTTGAATGCGTTATGAAGTTTGGGTGTCGCATTGACGAAGTCAGGAAAAAGGACAGCCCGCTCTATATGAGGGTAATGGGAGAATACGGCGAAGACCTTCTCCCATTCCTCTTTTTCTATCCCATATTGCTTCATAAAGAATAATTATCTATAATCCAGATGCTTTGAGTGAATTCATCCTCTCACTGAACTTCACGAATATAGGGAGGTATTCATTGATAATCTGACGGAGAACCATATTGAACTCCTCATCATCATAGCAATGAGAGGTAAGATTACGGAAAGAGACAGTGCTCATCCATGCCGCGTCGTCCACAATCCCCATCCGCAAAGCCTTGCGGATAGCGTCTCTGGAACCTTGCACATCGGTATAACCTTGATATTCCTCACGTGAATTCTTCCGCAAAACTAATAAAAAAGCCCCAACCTTTCAAACAATATAAGAAGATTCTTCATCCGTTCCGCCAAATTACCGAACGGAATACGGACAAATTACCGAACGGAACACAGTCAAATTACCGAACGGAACACAGCCAAATTACCGAACGGAACACAGCCAAATTACCGAACGGCATCTAAAAAGTAGTTAAGTCATTTGTGATTATCAGAGATTTATATTACCTTTGCCGTCAAAACGAAGAAATGGTATGAAACAGTACAAACATAGAATCGTAGACTACGTTTTGGAGAGAAAGCTCAAAGGCATGGGAGCGGTACTTATCGAAGGTCCTAAATGGTGCGGAAAGACGACCACCGCTGAGGTAAAAGCCAAAAGCACCATCTATATGAACGACCCTAAGAAGAGCGGCATGTACATACAACTCGCCAAGATGAGTCCTCAAACTCTTTTGGAGGGAGAGACTCCCAGACTGATAGATGAATGGCAACTGACACCAAGTCTATGGGACACCATTCGTTTCGAAGTTGACCATCGGGGCGAAGAAGGACAATTCATATTGACCGGTTCCGCCGTACCTGCCAAGACGGACGAGATATGGCACAGCGGCACAGGTCGATTTGCCCGAATCAAGATGCGCCCTATGAGCCTGTGGGAATCTGAAGACTCACAAGGTGTCATCAGCCTCAACGACCTTTTCATGGGCAGAGCTAAAATTGCGATATGCGAGGAAAAAAGCATCGACGACATCGCCTATCTTGTTTGTAGAGGCGGATGGCCTAAAGCTACATTACAGGATAAAGACATCGCCCTGGAGCGCGCATACGATTATTATGACGCTATCGTGAATATCGACATATCAAGAGTCGATGGTGTTTCGCGGGATGCAGAACGCACCAAACGACTGATGCGTTCGTACGCCCGTTTCCAAGGTTCGCAAACGTCCATCTGCAAGATAAAGGAAGACGTGAAAGCCAATGATGTCATGAATGTGGATGACGACACGATAGGTTCGTACATCAAGGCTTTGGAGAAGATATTTGTCATAGAGGACATGCCTGCATGGAACCCGAACTTACGTTCCAAGACCGCCATCCGTACCTCCGCCACAAGATACTTCATTGACCCTTCCATAGCAGTTGCCGCCTTGGGCATTGGTCCCAAGGACCTTGTCAACGACCTTGAAACATTCGGCTTGCTGTTTGAGACGATGTGCATAAGAGACTTGCGGGTTTATGCAGATGCCCTCGGTGGAACAGTATATCACTATCGAGACAAAAACGGCCTGGAATGTGATGCTGTCGTACATCTCAGGAATGGAGATTATGGTCTGACAGAAATCAAACTGGGTGGGGACAATCTGATAGAAGAGGGTGCATCAACACTAAAGGAACTTGCCTCCAAGATAGATACCACCAAAATGAAGTCTCCTTCGTTTATGATGGTACTTACCGGCATCGGCACATATTCTTACCAACGTGAAGACGGAGTATGGGTCGTTCCCATAAACAGTCTTAAAGATTAGCCGACAGCCACCTTATCAGTTTCATGCCCGACACAATAACAAGAGGAGGTGACCAGACACTGGTCACCTCCTCCTTTTATACTCATCCAACAGGATTCAGTCACGAGGGGCTGAATCAGTCTTCCGCATACATTGCCACGATACGCTCGTAGAGTTCCTGCTTGCCTGAAGTCTGCTTAGGCTCGCCGTTCTTCTTTCCGTATTCGTAAACCTCTTCCAGTGTGAGTTCTCCGTCCTCGAACTTCTTGCCCATACCGGAGTCGAAGGAAGCGTAACGTTCCTTGACCATCTGCTTGATTGGAGACTCCTCAAGGAGTTTCGCCGCGCTCTCCAGAGCGTGTGCCATCTCGTCCATACCACTGATGTGGGCGATGATGATGTCTTCGAGGTCGGTGGAGTTACGGCGTGTCTTCGCATCGAAGTTGGTACCGCCTGTACCAAGTCCACCGTTACGGATAATCTGCATGAACGCCTGAACAAGCTCGTACTGGTCGATTGGGAACTGGTCTGTGTCCCATCCGTTCTGGTAGTCGCCCCTGTTGGCGTCTATGCTTCCGAGCATACCGTTGTCCACTGCCACCGCCAGTTCATGTTCAAAGGTATGTCCGGCAAGTGTGGCGTGGTTGACCTCAATGTTCACCTTGAAGTCCTTGTCCAGTCCGTGAGCCTTCAGGAAACCGACAACAGTCTCCGTGTCCACATCATACTGGTGCTTTGTAGGCTCCATCGGCTTAGGCTCGATGAGGAACGTACCCTTGAAGCCCTTTGATCGCGCATAGTCACGTGCCATACGGAGCATGGTAGCCATGTGTTCCTTCTCACGCTTCTGGTCGGTGTTGAGGATACTCATGTAGCCTTCGCGTCCACCCCAGAACACGTAGTTCTCAGCACCCAGGGCCATACCGGCATCCATAGCGTTCTTTATCTGGACGATAGCGCGCGCCACAACGTCGAAGTCTGGGTTGGTGCTTGCACCGTTCATATAACGCTTGTTGCCGAACACGTTGGCGGTAGACCAGAGGAGTTTCTTGCCTGTAGCCGCCATCTTCTCCTTCAGGTATTCCACAATAGCCTTCATGTTAGCCTCATACTCCTCGATGCTGCAACCCTCGTCCACGAGGTCAACGTCATGGAAGCAGTAGTACTCGATACCCAGCTTCTCCATAATCTCGAAACCCGCGTCAGCCCTGTTCTTAGCCTTTTCCACGGCTGTCGCACCCTCGTTCCATGGGAAGGTCTTCGTTCCGCCACCGAACTGGTCACCGCCCTCGGCGCACAGTGTGTGCCACCATGCCATGGCGAAACGCAGCCAGTCCTTCATCTTCTTGCCCATGATTACTTTCTCGGCATCATAGTAATGGAATGCCATCGGATTCTTTGATTCCTTTCCCTCAAAAGGAATCTTCTTGATTTCAGGGAAAAATTCTTTTGCCATAATTGATTGTATAAAGTGATTTATATGAATTGTCTCAATATCTCCACCCAACGGCGGTAAGCGTCACGGTAAGCGTCCTGCTGTTCCGTGTCGGGCTTGAAAGTGGCATAATGCCGCAACGTGGCGAACGCCTCGTCACTGTCACGGTAGTAACCTGCGCCTATGCCGGCACCCTTAGCCGCACCTGCGGATCCGTCGGTGTCGTAGAGTTCAATGGTAGCCCCGGTGACACTCGCCAGTGTCCTTACGAACATCGGGTTGAGGAACATGTTGGCATGACCCGCCTTGATGGTCTTTATCTCCATACCCATCTGCCGCATGATGTCCATGCCGTAGGCGAACGAGAAGACGATACCCTCCTGTGCGGCACGGAGCAGGTGCTGCTTCTTGTGGATATTAAAGTTCAGTCCGTGGATGCTGCAACCCACGTCCTTGTTCTGGAGAAGACGCTCTGCGCCGTTTCCGAACGGAATGACAGACAAGCCTTCGGAACCGATAGGCACTTGGTCTGCCAGTTCGTTCATGGCAGGATAGTCCATACCCTCGGGTGCGACATTACGTTTCATCCACGCGTTGAGGATTCCCGTTCCGTTGATACACAGAAGTACGCCCAACCGTGTGTCGGGCTGGTTGTGGTTGACGTGGGCGAAGGTGTTCACCCTGGACAACTTGTCGTAGTTCACATCCCCGAGTATTCCGTACACCACCCCTGACGTACCGCCTGTGGCTGCCACCTCACCCGGTTTCATCACGTTGAGCGACAAAGCGTTGTTCGGTTGGTCGCCACCCCTATAAGCTATCGGTGTACCTACAGGCACTCCGATTTCATCGGCTACAGTCCGGCACACGTGCGACTGCACAGAGAAGGTAGGCACGATGTCTGGAATCAGAGTCTCACTGAACCCGAAGTAATCCATGACATCCCTGCTTATGCGGTTCTCCTTGAAGTCCCAGAACATGCCCTCTGACAAGCCTGATATAGTGGTGTTGATTGTGCCGCCACTCAACTTCATGGCGATGAAATCACCGGGAAGCATAATCTTGTTTATCTTGGAATAGACCTCCGGCTCATTCTCCTTCACCCATGCCAACTTGGATGCGGTGAAGTTGCCCGGTGAATTGAGGAGGTGTCCGAGA
The DNA here is from genome assembly GCA_963594655.1 of Candidatus Methanomethylophilaceae archaeon. GTDB lineage: Bacteria > Bacteroidota > Bacteroidia > Bacteroidales > Bacteroidaceae > Colivivens. The sequence goes on along the minus strand of CAVBFD010000020.1, from coordinate 31,685 downwards.
CATCTGTCATGACCGATTCCATCGAACGCCTTGTTGCCGTAGGGTACGGCGCGGCTGTCACACCAAATGATACTCGGGCGGAGGGCCTTACCGTCCTTGTCCACGCAGACAAGTCCGTGCATCTGGTAACTGATGCCTATAGCCTTCACCTCCCTTAGTTTTCCGGGCTGCTGCCCCTCCAACTTTCGGGTGGCTTGTATGAGGTTTGTCCACCAGTCCTCCGGGTCCTGCTCAGCCCAACCCACTTTCTTCACGATGATGCCGGCTTCCGTCTCCGGATAGAACGCGGAAGCCTCACACTTGCCTGTACTGATATTGACAAGCGACGCCTTGATTGACGATGTCCCGATGTCGTAGCCTAATAGATACATGATACAATATGTTATTGGTATTTGGTTGCAAAGTTATGATTTTTCCGTAAACGGAGTATTTTTCTTTTGAACCAAAAACTAATACATTTGCATCATGACTTGACTGTCACGTCACGCTTTAGCCGTTTCTCGTATTTCTTACAGAATATGATATAGCAAATCACACCAAAGAAGGCGAGTACCGCCCCTATCGCCGCAGGATAGTGGTATGTCTGCGGATTGGACTCATCGATAGGCAGACCGCCGAAGAAAGCCCCGACTGCATTGCCGAAGTTGAACGCCAACTGTATCATGGCGCCGCCCATCAGTTCACCTCCCTTACTGAAACGGAGGAGAAGCAGCTGCTGGGGAGAGGAGACGGCAAAAAGACAACCGGCTGTGATGAACATCAACGGTATGCTGCACCACATCCACTGGGCGGTCAGGGCGATGAGAACCAGACTGACGAACAGGGTCACTTCCAGGCTGCGGCAGGTATGTCCCGGCCCGAAGCGGTCAGACAGTTTTCCTCCCACTATGTTGCCCACCACCATACCGGCTCCTGCCAATGCCATCATGGCTGTCATCCAGCTCTTAGGTACACCGCCCAAGTCGGTGAGGGTTGGAGAGACGTAGCTGTACCAACAGAACACGCCACCGTTACCGAATATAGTGGCAAGTATGAGAAGCCATGGAGCAAGGGTCTTGAGGAAGCGGAACGCCCCTTTCACCCCAGTGTCGGGCAAAGCGTCCATGCGTGGAATCCACTTCACCACCGCAAGCATCGTCATGACGTTCCATACAGTGGCAAAGGCGAACACAAGCCGCCATGATATAAGTCCCGTGAGGAAAGTGCCAAGCGGTATGCCTATCAGATTGGCTACCGTCATGCCCGAACACATGACAGCGACGGCGAAGACCGACCCGTTGCCCTTGGACAGTCTGTCCGCCACGATACTTCCGACACCGAAGAAAGCTCCATGGGGCGTACCTGCGAGGAAACGGAACACCATCATCAACCAGAACTGCCACCCCATCCCAGAAGTGCCGCCGGCAGGTGCGGGACAGAGGGTCATGCACAGGGACGCGGCAAGCATGACACTGACAAGCAGGTACAGTATCTTCTTCAACGGCCATTTCCTGCAAAAGACCGCCACCAGAGGCGCGCCGGCACACACGCCCAAGGCATAGGCGGATATGAAGTAACCTGCCTCGGACACGCTCACATGAAAGTCGGCTGCAATGTAAGGGAGGATGCCCATCATCACGTATTCGGTGATGCCCAAGGCGAACGTGCCGAAGGCGAGGGCGATTAGAGACTTATGCATAAGGAGAGTGTTTTTCTAACATCAATCGGTCATTCGTTTCAAAAAAAAATCGTCAAACATCATAGAGACATTCGACGATTTGATTGGTGGTGCCAACGGGATTCGAACCAGTGACACACGGATTTTCAGTCCGATGCTCTACCAACTGAGCTATGGCACCATTTCTGATTTGCGGGTGCAAAGGTAGGACTTATTTTTAAACTGACAAAACTTATCGGAGACTTTTTTCAGTCTATACCCATAAATTTCCGCAAAGCGAGGGCTATTCCGTCATTATCGACACTCTGAGTGACATAATGCGCCACTTCCTTCACCTCACTCCGGGCATTGCCCATAGCCACTCCACAACCCACATGACGGAGCATTTCCTTGTCGTTTCCGCCGTCACCGAACGCCATCGTCTCGTCGAGACTTATCCCATAATGGCGTATCATCGTGTCGATACCCCGGGCCTTGTTGTTGCCGGCGCTGATGACATCGGCGAACTTGGAGTGCCACCGCTGTGCGGCACATCCGGTAAGGACATCCCTCATCAGCACCGTCTCCTCATCAGTGTCGAAGAAACCGATTATCTGCATCACGTCCATGTTCAGGCACTCGTCAATCGGCGCAGTCCTCGGAGCTTTGAGATTGAGCAGTTCGAAGACCTCGCCCGTCCCCTCGGACGACATGGTCATGAACACATCGTCGTTGGACGCGAAAGCCACAGGGAAAGGATGCCGGCTGTAGTACTCCATCAGTCTCTTCAGGTCGTCCCGACTAACCGGGTTATGGGACAGGAGGGTGCCGTCGCCAAGCTGACAATTGGCTCCGTTCACGGTCATGATGCCGTCGTACTCCAATCCATCCAGATTATTCACGAAAGGCAAGGGTCTACCTGTGGCTATGAACACTTTCACACCCCTCTCCCTTGCCTTCTGCAAGGCATCGATGGCCGACTGTGGTATGTGGTGGGTCTTGAACGACACCAGAGTGCCGTCGATATCAAGGAATATCGCCTTTATCATCACACCGCCGTTATTGAGCGTGTCCCAAAAGGTAATCCTTGAAGTTCCCGAAGTCCTTAGACATTGGAACGGACTGCTTCTCGCCTTTCATGAACGCAAGCAACCTGTCCGGTATGCGTATATCGGAGTTCAGTATGCCATCCACCGTACCCTTGAATTTCGCAGGATAAGCAGTTTCAAGGAACACACCTGTCTCGCCACGGTTCAACTGCTCGGACAAGGCACGGTAGCCACACGCTCCGTGAGGGTCACACACATACCCAGTACGGCTGTGGACCTCACGTATCGTCTCGCTTATCTGCGCGTCGGAGTATGTCGCCCCACTTATATCAGCCCTGATGGCCTCATAGTCCTTACCGTACAGGTCATAGATACGCGCGAAGTTGCTCGGGTCGCCCACATCCATGGCGTTGGCGATAGTCTGTACGGACGGACGTGGACTGTAGACCCCTGTCCGCAGATAGTCATAGAACACACTGTTGGCGTTGTTGGCCGCTATGAAACGTTTCACCGGCAGTCCCATCCTCTTGGCGAACAGTCCGGCGCATATATTGCCGAAGTTGCCCGAAGGGACACAGAAGACGAGGTTGTCTGCCAATCCCCTCCTCTTCATCTGCGCATAGGCATGGAAATAATAGAATGACTGTGGAAGGAAACGCGCCACATTGATGCTGTTGGCGGAAGTGAGTTTGAGAGCCTTGTTGAGATCAGCGTCCATGAAAGCCGACTTCACCAGAGCCTGGCAGTCGTCGAAGACACCGTCCACCTCAATCGCCGTGATGTTCCTGCCGAGGGTGGTGAACTGACATTCCTGAATGGGACTCACCTTACCCTTGGGATAAAGCACATACACATGGATGCCGTCAACTCCGAGGAAGCCGTTCGCCACGGCACTGCCTGTATCTCCGGACGTGGCGACCAGCACGTTCACCTCCTTGCCGCACATACCCTCCTTCCTGAGGAAGTACTGCAAGAGCCGGGCCATGAACCTCGCACCGACATCCTTGAACGCCAGTGTGGGACCGTGGAACAGTTCCAGTGAATATATGGAGTCGGTCACCTTCACCACAGGGCAGTCGAACGAAAGGGTGTCGTTGACAATGCCGCACAGTGACTCAGCGTCCACATCCTCACCGAAGAAGGCTTCAGCCACGGTACAGGCTATCTCCTGAAACGACTTGTCCTGAATAGTGTCGAAAAAGGTCTGCGGAAGGGTCTTTATCCTCTCCGGCATATACAAGCCCTTGTCCTCGGCAAGTCCTTTGACCACCGCCTTTTCCAAATCAGCCACAGGGGCTTGTCCATTAGTGCTATAAAACTTCATATACTCATAAACGCTTTTATAAATTCATCTTTCTGTAATTGTCCGAACCGTCCGTTCCGGCACGCCATCTCGTCGAAGGTCTCCACCCCGTCGGGCTGAATGCCCGGGGCGTAGATAAGGAACGGCACCGGTTCATTGGTATGCGTGCGGTGGCGCACAGGGGTGGGATGGTCGGGCAGCACCGCGATGCACACTGGTTCGTCCCAGTCCTTCACCGCCTCGTATATAGGACCCACAGCCCTACTGTCGAGGTTCTCTATGGTCTGTAATTTCAGTTTCATGTTGCCGTCATGCCCCGCCTCGTCACTTGCCTCTATATGCAGGTACACGAAGTCATCGGTCTTGAGCGCGTCGATGGCAGCCTGTGCCTTTCCCTCATAATTGGTGTCGTAGAGTCCGGTGGCTCCAGGCACATTGATGACCCGCAGTCCCGCAAGTGAACCGATGCCACGTATCAGGTCCACCGCCGTGATGACAGCCCCACTGTGTATCTGCGGGAAGGTGGTGGTCAACGGCGCCATGTGGGGACGGTAGCCTCCTGCCCACGGCCAGATGGAGTTGGCAGGGTCTTTCCCTTCCTTCACCCTCCGCAGGTTCAGCGGATGCTTTGCCAGCAGTTCCTGTGACTTGACTATGAGTTCATTCAGGAGTGCGGCTGTCTCCTCCGCCTCCGGTGTCTCCGCCTTTACGAGCAGAGGCCGCCAAGGCTGTCCCGGCACGTCATGAGGCGGCACGCACTTCACATGCTTGTCCCCTCCCTTGATGACAAGGAGATGACGGTACTGCACACCTGTATAGAAGTGGACACGTTCGTTTCCCAAGTGTTCCTGAAGGTATTTCATCAGGACATCGCCCTCCTCCGTCTCCAGTCGTCCACAAGAGTGGTTCTTTATCTTGTCGCCTTCGATGCATATGAGGTTGCAGCGTATCGCCATGTCATCGGGTGCGAGTTCCACACCGATGCTGGCTGCCTCCAGAGGTCCGCGTCCCTCATACACCTCACTTTGGTCGTAGCCCAGTATACTGCTGTTCGCCACCTCACTTCCCGGATGGAAGCCGTCGGGAACAGTCTTGAGCATACCCGTCTGTCCTTTCCGGGCGAGCATGTCCATGTATGGAGTGTCGGCATACTGCAGCAGGGTCTTGCCGCCAAGGCTTTCCTCCTGCCAGTCCGCCATTCCGTCTCCTAATATAATAATGTGTTTCATCGTGTTCCTTTCATTTGTTGTACTTCATGATGTCCGCGCCCACCGTCAGATATTGGCGATGCTCATGATGTCGGCAAACACTCCGGCTGCGGTCACGCTCGCGCCCGCGCCATAACCCTGAATCAGCATCGGATAGTCCAGATAGCGTTCGGTAGTGATCAGAATGATGTTGTTGGAACCCTCCAGCCGGTAGAACGGATGACCGGACGACACCGCCTCAAGGGAGACGCTCGCCTTGCCGTTCTCCAGTTTGGCCACAAAACGCCAGTGCTTATTGTCCTTCTCCAGTTCCTTGCGCCTTGCCTCAAACTCAGCGTCAAGATCGGGCAGTTTCTGCCAGAAGTTCTCCAGCGACCCTGTGAAGTACTCCTCGGGAACGAACAGGTGGCGTTCCACGTCCTCCTGGTTGATCTTGTACCCTGCCTCACGGGAGAGGATGACCAACTTGCGTATCACATCCTTACCGCTGAGGTCGACACGCGGGTCAGGTTCTGAATAGCCTTCCTCCTTCGACCGCCGCACAGCCTCACTGAACGGCACGTCGGCACTCACCGTGTTGAATATATAGTTGAGAGTGCCACTGAGTATGGCCTCTATCTTCAGTATCTTGTCACCGCTGTTGGTAAGGTCGTTGATGGTGTTTATAACCGGAAGTCCCGCCCCCACGTTGGTCTCAAACAGGAACTTGACGTTACGCTTGCGCGCCGTCTGCTTGAGCCGCGCGTAGTTGTCGTAGTCGGACGAAGCCGCTATCTTGTTGGCAGCCACCACAGATATGCTGTGTTCAAAGAAGTCGTTGTAGAGCGCCGCCACCTCCTGACTGGCGGTACAGTCCACGAACACCGAATTGAAGATGTTCATGCCTATAACCTCGTTCTTCAGACGCGCTATGTCACTGTCCCCACTCTTATCAAGAATCTCCCTGTAGTTGTCGAGGTCGATTCCCTCACGGCTGAACACCGCCTTCTTGCTGCTCGCGATACCCACCACGTTCAACAGCAGGTTACGCTCCTTCTTCAGTTTGTCGCGCTGGTGCGCTATCTGCTGCAGCAGACTGCCGCCCACAGTACCCACACCACAGATGAAGAGGTTGAGTACCTGGTACTCTGAAAGGAAGAAACTGTCGTGGATGACGTTCAGTGACTTGCGCAACAGACGGCTCTCGACCACGAAAGAGATGTTGGTCTCCGACGCCCCCTGGGCGCATGCGATGACACTGATGCCGTTACGTCCCAGTGTGCCGAACAACTTGCCGGCGATACCCGGTGTGTGCTTCATGTTCTCCCCGACCACAGCCACCGTAGCGAGGTTGCTCTCGACCGTCATCGGGAACATGGCGCCCATCTCTATCTCCTTGGCGAACTCAGCGTCAAGCACCTCACACGCCAGTTTCGCGTCTTCGTTGCGCACACCGATGGAGGTGCTGCTCTCGGAAGAGGCCTGACTCACGAGGAACACGCTTATCTGGTTGTCGGCAAGGGCGGTGAATATACGGCGGTTGACACCGATGACACCCACCATGGACAGTCCCGACACGGTGATCAGACTCATATTGTTGATTGAGCTTATGCCCTTGATGGCACGCTGCGTGTCGTGTGTCCCCTGCTCGATGACAGTACCCACAGCTTCCGGATGGAAGGTGTTCTTGATATATATCGGGATGTTCTTTATGCACACAGGGTATATGGTAGGAGGGTAAACGACCTTAGCTCCGAAATTGCACAGCTCCATCGCCTCCACGTAACTCAGACTGTCGATGGTGTACGCCGTGTTTATCACACGAGGGTCGGCTGTCATGAAGCCGTCCACATCAGTCCATATCTCCAATGCCTCTGCGTCGAGCGTAGCCGCTATGATACTTGCCGTATAGTCACTTCCGCCCCTGCCGAGGTTGGTAATCTCTCCTGTATGCACGTCCCTGGAGATGAACCCTCCTGCCACAGCCACCTTGAACGGAGACTTGAACGCCTCCTTCACGAGCTGGTCCGTAGCCTCATCGGAGAGGAAGTTACGGTTCTGTTTCTTCTCCGTCTTGATGAAAGAGAGCGAGTCGTACAGTTCCGCGTCCTTTATCAGCGCCGCGCATATCCTCGACGACATCCTCTCGCCATAGCTGACGATGGCGTTGGAGGTCTTTTCCGACAGGTCGCGGATGAGGAACACACCCTGGTAGATGCTCTTCAGTTCCTCCAACAGACCGTCTATCTCCTTCAGCAGTTCCTTTTTCCGTCTGTCGTCGGTTATGACCTTCTCTATCATGTCGTGGTGCCTCAGCACCATCTCGTAGTAAGCGTCGAGATACTTGGCGTCACCTGCCTGAGCGAGCTTCGACGTGCCTATCAGCTTGTCGGTCAGTCCACCGAGGGCGGAGACGACAACAACGACAGGCCCGGACTGAGCCTCAACGATTTTCTTCACATTAAGAATACTTTCCACGGAACCTACGGATGTCCCGCCAAACTTCAATACTTTCATCGTTTAGGATTCTTCGTTTACTTCAATAAAATAAATTCGGCCACAAAAGTACGGCTTTTTGAGTACAACACCAAAGGAGCGGTTACTTTTCGCTCACTTTATCCACAAATCCATCACGATTACGGTAAATTGTTGGCACTGTGTGGCATCACATCGGGTCCACATCGTAGTATATCTGTAGTCCGTTAGCACTCGGTTGGTTCATAATCCGCGACTGTATCGCCACGAGGATATCCCTCACCTTGGTTACGGACGAACGCCTCTCCAGCTTGATCATTATCTTGCGGATATGCAGCGACTGTACCCTCGACACAGGAGGACGGTCGGGACCGAGTACCCTTTCCCCGAACGACTGTCTGAGCAGACGCACCATGTCGGAGGCAAGCACCTCCACCCTTGCCGCGTCACGGTGTCTGAGGTACACGTTTATCAGTCGGTAGCAGGGAGGATAATGGAACAGCCGGCGTTCCTCCATCTGCAAGTTGTACATCGACTCATAGTCGTTTGCCACCACGAAAGCTATTGTTTCGGAATCGATGGAACGGGTCTGGAGTATCACCTTGCCCTTACGGTGTTTTCGTCCCGCCCTGCCAGCCACCTGCGCCAGGACATGGAACGCCCTTTCATGGCTACGGAAGTCAGGGATGTTGAGGAGTGTGTCCGCATCCAATATTCCCACGACACTCACATTGTCGAAGTCAAGTCCCTTGGTAATCATCTGTGTGCCGATGAGGATGTCGTACTTGTGCCGTGCGAAGTCCTGTATGATACGCTCGTAGGCAGTCCTCGTATGCGCCGTGTCAATGTCCATCCTCACCGTCCTCGCGTCAGGGAAGTACTTGTGGGTCACCGTCTCTATCTTCTCCGTACCGATACCGATGTCGATGAAGTCCGCCTCCCCGCAGTTGGGACACTGTGACGGCATGTCATACACCTTACCGCAGTAGTGGCACACGAGTTGGTTCTGCCCTTTATGGTAGGTTAGACTCACGTCACAATGGTCACACCTCGGCACCCATCCGCAGGTCCTGCACTGTATGAAGTTGGAGTAGCCGCGACGGTTCTGGAACAGTATCACCTGCTCGCCGTTGGCAAGTGACTCACCGATGGAATCAAGCAAGGTGGCGGAGAACGGTCCTTTCATACGTTTCTGAAAGCGCAGACGTTTGATGTCCACCAGTTCGATGTCGGGCAGCTGCATGTCCATGAAACGTTTCGACAGGCACACATACCCGAACTTGCCCGACTTGGCCATACTGTACGACTCCAGACTCGGGGTGGCTGTACCCAGCAGTGTCTTAGCCTTGAACTGACGGGCAAGCACTATGGCGCAGTTCCGGGCGTGATAGCGCGGCGCCGGATCCTGCTGCTTGTAGGATGTCTCATGTTCCTCGTCCACTATCACCAGTCCGAGATTGCTGAAAGGCAGGAAGATGGAGGACCGCACGCCCAGAATCAACCGGAACGGTTCTGAGGAGATCTGCTTTTTGTAGACCTCAACCCTCTCCGCATCAGAGAACTTGGAATGGTAGACCCCCATACTGTCACCGAACACCCTGCGTAGACGTTCTGTGATTTGTGTCGTCAACGCTATCTCAGGCAGGAGGTAAAGCACCTGCTCGCCCCCGGCTATCGCCCTTGCGATCTCGTGTATGTATATCTCCGTCTTGCCGCTCGATGTCACTCCGTGCAACAGCACCACGTCCTTTTCGACAAACTGCCGTTCTATCTCATCCAACGCCTGTTGCTGGTTTTCGTTCAACGGATTCAACGGTTGTTTGTCATGCACGCCACAGTCCAACCGTCCCACCTCCTGTTCGTACTGCACAAGCAACCGCTTGTCCACAAGTCCCTTGAACGCCGCAGCCGTGGAGGAACACATGTGCAGCAGTTCCGCCTTGCGCACCGGCTTCGGCTCCGCGAGTCTGCCGCAGCCCGACATCTCGATGTAGGTCTCGAACAGAATCTGTTGTTTCTTTGTCTTTTTAAGGAAATTGAGGATGATGTCCGTCTTCAAGGGGTCAACCGAATCCGCCAGTCGCACCAGCGTCTCCGTCTTGGGACGGAACCCGTTGTCCTTCAGACCCGCGGGGAGCGCGGCGTTGTACACGTCGCCCAACGGACAGATGTAATACCCCGCAATCCACTCCCACAGTTCCAGTTGCATGGGAAGCACTACCGGAGTTGAGTCTATCAGACGTGACACCGGTTTCACCGTATAGTCAAGGGGACGGTTGTCGTGCAGTCTGCGCACTATCCCCACATACGTCTTGCGCTGTCCGAAGGGAACCAGCACACGACAGCCCACACGCACGTTCTCCCCGATTTCATCGGGAACGCTGTAGGTATAGTTGTCCCGCAAGGGCAGCGGCAATATGACATCTGCGAATTTCATGCTGCAAAGTTAGTAAAATAGTCGGGACGACAGATACAGGCACACGGCTTTTTGAACCGACAAGCCTCCGTCACATACATGGCGGAGGCTTGTGGATGAATGTATTTAACTGGTGGTTAGAACAGATAAGTCAAGGATATCTGGTGAGAGTTGTTCTTCAACTTACCCTTCACTATGTCCTGACCGAGTTCGGGTACTTTGAGGTCAGCTGTCTTGCCGACCGCAATGTTGTAATTGTAACCGAGTCTTATGTGACTGCGTACGGTGATGCCCGCACCCACGTTCCACGAGAACTCGGACTTCTTCAGTTCCCAGTTGCTGTTCAGTTCAGAGAGTGCCCAGCTTCTGTCACCCACGTTGAAGGCGAACTGCGGACCGGTAGCCACATAGACACTTGCCAGACTGCTGAACCCGATGGTATACTTCACATTGATTGGTATGTCGATGTAGTGCAGGGTCTTGTTAACCTCCTTGTCACCCACCGATGTGCCTGCCACCTTGTTGTCGTACAAGACAGAGACATCAGCCCCGAAACCTACCATAGGAAGGGTGAAGTCCGCCGTGATTCCGGCGAAGAAGCCTGTACGGTTCTCTCCGTCAAGGGTTGTACCAACATCGTTCAGACTTACCTTATTCACGTTCAACCCGGCCTTGACACCGAACTGTACCTGGGCTTGCGCAGGGACGGCCATGACAAACGCCGCGACTACTGCGATGATACTGATTGCTTTTTTCATAATCATTTTGCTATTTGTAATTGTTATCGTGACGGCAAAGGTAGAACAAATTTGCAGCACCACAAAATTTATACCCGATTTATTTTGCGATTAGGTGTAAAGCGGACATTCAATCCAGTAAAACGCCGACCAAACACCATATTATAAAAGCACTGATAATCAGCCAAGAGAAAAAGCGGATGAAAAAGATTGAAAATAAATGTGGTGGAATGTGGTGGAATGTGGAGAAAAATCCCTACTTTTGCACTCACAAACGAAAAGTAGGAATTGATGCGGTTCATAGGAGACTACATAGCGAAGACTGACACCAAAGGGAGGGTATTCCTGCCGGCGCCGTTCAGGAAAGTTCTCGAAGCGGAAGACGAGAAGAGATTCGTCTTGCGCACCGACCTTTTCCAGAAGTGTCTTGTGCTGTACCCCGAGAGTCTTTGGAACAGTATGCTGGACACTTTGAGACAGAAGCTCAACCGGTGGAACGGACAGCACCAGCAGATTCTCCGCCAGTTCCTTGCCGACGCCGAGATTATCGAGCTTGACGGCAACGGACGTTTCCTCATGAACAAACATAAACTCCAGTACGCGGGCATAACCCAAGAAGTGAGGTTCCTGGCTGTGGACGACCATATCGAGGTATGGGACAAGCAGAGGTGCGAGGATGTCCTCAAGGAGGATGCCGGACTGGGCGAGGACCTGCAGGGCATCATGGCGGAACTGTCCGTGAACATCTAAACACTCTACCGACTATGACCACAGACACTGTGACATACCACGTACCGGTACTGCTCAGACCAAGTATCGACAGCATGAATATCCGTCGGGACGGGGTCTATGTAGACGTCACCTTCGGAGGAGGAGGACACAGCAGGGAGATACTGGGCAGACTGGAGGGCGACGCGCGCCTCTACAGCTTCGACCAGGACGCTGACGCGGAGAGGAACATCATCACGGACGACAGCCGCTTCACCTTCGTGCGGAGCAACTTCCGCTACCTGAAGAACTTCATGAGGTTCTACGGAGAGGAGGACGGCATCGACGGCCTGTTGGCAGATCTCGGTGTCTCGTCGCACCACTTCGACGACAGGGAGAGGGGATTCTCCTTCCGGTTCGACAGTCCGCTCGACATGAGGATGAACCAGAAGGCGGGTACCACAGCCGCCGACATCGTAAACAACTACAGTGAGCAGCAGCTGTCCACGATACTCTATCTCTACGGAGAAATCAAGAACAGCCGTCAGATGGCGGCGGCCATCGTGAAGACGAGGGGTGAGAAACCCATACTGACGACAGGCGACCTTACGGACACCGTACAGCGGTTTCTCGGCAGAGACAGGGAGAAGAAAGACATGGCAAAGGTGTTTCAGGCATTGAGGATTGAGGTAAACCACGAGATGGACGCGCTCAAGGAGATGCTCGACTCCGCCACGGAACTGCTCAAACCGGGAGGACGGCTGGTGGTCATCACCTACCACTCCCTGGAGGACAGGATGGTGAAGAACCTCATGAAGACAGGCAACACCGACGGCCAGGAGGAGAAGGACTTCTACGGAAAGATCCACACTCCGTTCAGACTGGTCACAAGGAAACCGGTCACGCCCGACGCGGAGGAACAGGAGAACAACCCACGGTCACGGAGCGCGAAACTGAGGATAGCGGAAAAGATCTAAGGTCAAGAAAGGGAAGAGATGAAAGAAGAAGACAAGAATGTGGGCAGTCCGCTCGACGGGGAACTGAAGAATCAGCAGTCCGAAGAGAAGGAGATTGTGGAGCAGCAGGAAGCCATCAAGGCGATAAAGAAGTTCGCTGACGAGGATGAGGACGAAGACGGACTGGGAGAAATCAGTCTGAAGTCCATCATCGGAGGCGACATTCTTCAGAGCCGCTTCATGCAGCACCAGGTGCTGTTCTTCATGTTTATCGTGGTACTCGCGCTTCTCTACACAGGAAACCGTTACGCAAGCCAGAAGGAGGCCCTGCTCATCGACAGTCTGAAGGTGGACCTGCAGGAGCAGCGGTACAAGGTACTGACGATAGAGAGCGAGCTGCTCAACGCCAGCCGCCAATCGGAGATAGTGAAACGGCTGAAGGAGAACGGTGACTCAATGATAGTCAACACCACCACACCGCCGTTTGAGATGAAGAGGGAGACTGACGGGGAAGGACAAGAAAACGAGACAGAATGAAGTTCAACAAGAAATACATATCGGCCCAATCCATAGTCATTACCATCACCGCGTTTCTCTTTGGTATCTTCATAGTCGGCAGGATGCTGAAGACCATGACCATAGACAAGCAGAAATGGGAGGACATAAGGAAAAAGGAGTTCGAGAAGGACAGTCTGGAAGTGAGACCCATGAGAGGCAACATCCTGTCGTCCGACGGACAACTGATGGCAAGCAGTCTGCCCGACTACAAGGTGTATATCGACTTCAAGTCGGGTCTCTCCAGCCAAGCCATCAAGAAAAAGGTGCTCTCGCACCAAGACTCGGTGACGTACATGACCAAGGACTCGCTCTTCCACGGCTTAAACGACAAGTACGCCGCGCGGCTCGACTCCATCTGCGACGGTCTGGCCCTCATCTGTCCCAAGATGACCGTCAAGGAATACCGCGAGAGGCTGGTCGGCGGATGGGAGAAGCAGAGCCGTTACTTCGAGATATGCAAGGGAACGACACTCAACTACATACAGTACAAGGACCTGATGGCGTTGCCGTTCTTCAAGGAATATGAGAGGAGCAAGTACTTCGTCGGACTGACCATAGAGCAGAGGAACAACCGCAAGAAACCGTTCGGGTCACTTGCCAGGCGCACCCTCGGTGACATGTACGGGGCAAAGGACTCCGCGCGTTCGGGCCTGGAACTGGCTTACGACTCCATCCTCAAGGGCGAGCCGGGCATCAAGCACAGGAGAAAGATACTGAACAAGTACGTGGACCTCATTGACGTGAAGCCCCAGAACGGCTGCGACATAGTGACAACCATCGACGTGACCATGCAAGACATCTGCGAGAGCGCGCTCAGACAGGAGTTCGAGGTCATCAAGGGGACAGGAGGACTTGCCGACATGGGTGTGGTGGTGCTGATGGAGACGAAGACCGGTGACGTGAAGGGGATAGTGAACCTCTCGCTCTACGATGACGGCAACTATTATGAGGCGCGCAACTTCGCGCTTGCTGCCCTGATGGAGCCGGGGTCCACGTTCAAGACAGCCTCCATACTGGTGGGACTGGACGACGGTGAACTGACGTTGGACGACCATGTGGACGGTTGCGGAGGTGTGTTCAACATGTACGGCGCACGCATGAGAGACCACAACTGGAACCGTGGTGGTTACGGTGACATGGACATGGCGCACACACTGATGTATTCATCGAACATCGGTGTGAGCCGTCTCATCGACTCGCGCTACCACAACCACCCCGAGAAATTCGTGGAGGGACTGCGCCGTGTGGGCATAGGGACACAGCTCGGACTCAAGTTCGTGGGTTCAGCCGACCCTGTTATCCGGATGCCGAAGCCCGACAGGAGCAACTGGTCGAAGACCGCACTGGCATGGATGTCGATTGGCTACGAGACACAGATACCGCCCATATCCACAGTCACGTTCTACAACGCCATAGCCAACAACGGCAAGATGGTGAGACCGAGGTTCGTAAAAGCCGTGCAGCAGGACGGCCACATCGTAAACGAATGTCCTGTGGAAGTGATAAAGGAACAGATTGCCAAGCCGCAGTCCATACAACAGATACAGGACATACTGGTGAGGGTCGTCAAGGAAGGTGTCGGCAAGAAAGCCGGAAGCAAGTACTTCCAAGTGGCCGGCAAGACCGGTACCGCCCAGATTGGCGGCAAGGGCGGATATAAGGGCGGAGGCCACCTCGTGAGCTTCTGCGGTTACTTCCCTGCGGAGAATCCGCAATACACCTGCATCGTGGCGATACGCCTTGCGTACGGTCTCGCTTCCGGAGGCGGACAGGCGGGTCCTGTGTTCAAGAAGATAGCCGAGAGCATCTATGCGAGTGCCGTGACCACCGACCTCACTACCTATGAGGACTCACTGGCGGTACGCGTTCCCTACGTGCGGAACGGTGACCTGAACGCGGCAAAAGGCGTACTCACGACACTCGGTATTCCGTTCCACTCCCCTGCAATCACCACAGATGAAATAGGTGAAGCCACAAGTGACGACAAAAAGGTGACACTGACGGTAAGGAGCGACGACTACCAGCGGATGCCCAATCTGACAGGTATGGGACTCCGTGACGCTGTATACGAGATTGAGCGCAGGGGCATGAAAGCGAAAGTAAAGGGTGTCGGCAGCGTGACGAGCCAAAGTGTGGCTCCCGGCAGTGAGGTAATCCCCAAGAGGGTGGTTGTAATCGAACTGGGGAAAGTGAGACATCCCATGACACAAGACAATAAAAAGACTATATATGAAGATTGACGAACTATTAGAAGGAATCAAGGTCATCGAGACTAAGGGTGACACCCAAAAAGACATCAAGGGTGTCAATATCGACTCGCGCCTCATAGGCAAGGGCCACCTGTTCATCGCCGTAAGGGGAACACAGACCGACGGCCACAAGTATATCGGCAAGGCTGTGGAACTGGGGGCTTCCGCCATACTGTGCGAGGAACTGCCCGAAACGGCCGACGACAGTGTGACATACATCAGGGTGGCCGACACGGAACATATTGTAGGCAACATCGCCACAGCGTTCTACGGAAGACCGTCGGAGAAACTCAAACTTGTGGGAGTCACCGGCACCAACGGAAAGACCACCATCGCCACCACACTCTACAACATGTTCCGTTACATGGGACATAAGGCAGGTTTGCTTTCAACCGTGGTGAACTACATCGACGGACAGACGATACCCACGGAGCATACCACACCCGACCCCATCACCCTCAACCAGCTCCTCGCGCGGATGGTCGAGGCTGGCTGCGAGTACGCCTTCATGGAGGTCAGTTCCCATTCCATCGTGCAGAACAGGATTGGAGGACTGAGGTTCACAGGAGGTATCTTCACCAACATAACACGTGACCACCTCGACTACCACAAGACCTTCGAGAATTATATCAAGGCGAAGAAACTGTTCTTCGACAACCTGCCGGCTGACGCTTTCGCCATCACCAACCTCGACGACAAGCACGGCATGGTGATGGTGCAGAACACCAAGGCTACCATAAAGACCTATTCAGTAACGCAACCGGCGGACTTCAAGGCGAAAATCATCGAATGTCATTTCGCCGGGATGTATCTGGACATCAACAACAGGGAGGTGGGAGTGAGCTTCATCGGCAAGTTCAACGTGTCCAACCTGCTGGCAGTGTACGGCGCGGCTGTGATGCTGGGCAAACAACCGCAGGAGACCCTGGTAGCCATGAGCGCGATGAAACCGGTGAGCGGACGGCTGGAGGCACTCAACTCGCCCACAGGCTACACCGTGGTGGTGGACTATGCGCACACCCCCGACGCTCTGGAGAACGTACTCAACGCCATCCATGGGGTACTTGAAGGCAAGGGCAAAGTCATCACCGTATGCGGAGCCGGAGGCAACCGCGACAAGGGCAAGCGTCCACTGATGGCACAGGAGTCGGTGAAACAGAGTGACAAGGTTATCATCACCAGCGACAATCCACGGTTCGAGGAGCCGCAGGACATCATCAACGACATGCTTGCCGGACTCGACAGCGACCAGATGAACAGGGTCATAGCGATTGTAGACCGCCGCGAAGCCATCAAGGCCGCATGTATGATGGCACAGAAAGGCGACGTGGTTCTTGTGGCAGGCAAAGGACACGAGGACTATCAGGAGATAAAAGGAGTGAAGCACCATTTCGACGACAAGGAAGAAGTGGAGAAGATATTCGGCAACTGCAAGTAGTACAACAGACAAACAAGTAATTCCCCATGCTCTACCACCTGTCACAACTGCTCGACAACCTGGATCTGCCGGGATCAGGGATGTGGACGTACATATCATTCCGTTCACTGCTGGCCCTCATGCTCTCGCTGGTCATCTCCATGGCCGCGGGGAAGGGCTTCATCACGTACATGAAGCGCAAGAGATATATAGAAAACGCCCGTGACGCGGAGACCGACCCGTACGGAGTGCTGAAGAAAGGCACACCGTCGATGGGCGGTGTGGTCATCGTCGGGGCGGTGGTACTGCCCACCCTCCTGTTGGGGAAACTCGACAACATATACATCAACCTGCTGCTGATTACCATCCTGTGGTTCGGACTGCTCGGTTTCATCGACGACTACATCAAGTTGAAGGGCAACAAGGACGGCATGAAACCACGGGTGAAACTGCTGGGACAACTGTTCCTTGGGACAGTGGTCGGAGTGGCACTGTGGTTGTCCCCACAGGCTGTGGTGAGGGAGAACGTGATGATTGAGAACGGTGAGGCGAGCGGTATCGTCTACCACAAGAGCGAGGCGAGGAAGTCCACGGTCACCACCGTGCCGTTCCTGAAGAACAACAACCTCGACTACTACGAGGCGTTCAGTTGGATTAAAGACGGTAAAATCAAGAGGGCGTGCGGCTGGATTCTGTTCATACTGGTGACCACCTTCGTCATCACCGCCGTATCCAACGGAGCCAACCTGAACGACGGCATGGACGGCATGTGCGCCGGCAACTCCGCCATCATCGGAACGGCGTTGGGCATACTGGCGTACGTGTCGGGACACATACACTACGCAAGTTACCTGAACGTCATGTACATCCCCGGATCCGAGGAGATTGTGGTGTTCCTCTGCGCCTTTGTCGGTTCCCTTATCGGGTTCCTATGGTACAACAGCTACCCAGCCAAGATGTTCATGGGCGACACAGGCAGTCTTGCCATCGGTGGAGTCATCGCGGTGACCGCCGTCATAATACATAAGGAGTTGCTTGTGCCGATACTGTGCGGCATCTTCCTCGTGGAGAGCATATCCGTGATACTTCAGGTATGCTACGCCAAGATGGGCAACCGCAAGGGAGTGAAGCAGAGGGTGTTCAAGCGCACCCCGATACACGACCATTTCAGGGTTCTGCACAGCCAGTTGCTTCCCGACTGCAAATATATCGTCACACGCCCTACCACGGTGCTGCACGAGAACATGATAACCATCCGTTTCTGGATAATAACAATACTGTTGGCTGCAATAACGATAATAACATTAAAGATAAGATAATGAAAAGGATAGTCATACTGGGAGCAGGAGAGAGCGGTGTGGGAGCCGCCGTCCTGGCGAAGACGAAGGGTTTCGATGTCTTCGTGTCGGACACTTCCGCCATAAAGGACAAGTACAAGAGGCAACTCGAAGACTACGGTATTCCATGGGAGGAGGGCCGGCACACCGAAGGACTCGTACTCAATGCCGACGAGATAATAAAGAGTCCGGGCATACCCGATACCGCACCTATGATTCAGAAGGTGAAGGCGGAAGGCATACCCGTCATTTCGGAGATTGAGTTCGCTGGAAGGTATTCCGACGCGCGGATGATATGCATCACCGGATCCAACGGCAAGACCACGACCACCTCACTCATCTACCATATCCTGAAGAACGCGGGGTACAACGTGGGACTGGCCGGCAACATAGGCAGAAGCCTCGCACTACAGGTTGCTACAGAGCGGTTCGACTATTACGTGATTGAACTGAGCAGTTTCCAACTGGACAACATGTATGAGTTCAAGGCCAACATAGCCATACTGCTCAACATAACGCCCGACCACCTCGACCGTTATGACTTCAAGATGCAGAATTATGTGGACGCCAAGATGCGCATCACACAGAACCAGACAGAAGACGACGCGTTCATCTTCTGGAACGACGACCCTATCGTGAAGGAGGAGATGCGGAAGTACGACCTCAAGGCACAGCTCTATCCGTTCTCCGAACTGAAGGAAAACGGATCCATCGCCTATGCCGAGGACAGCAAGTTCGTCATAGAGCGGCCCGAGCCGTTCAACATGGAACTGGACGAACTGGCACTGACAGGCAAGCACAACCTCTACAACTCCCTTGCGGCAGGGATAGCCGCCAACATAGCCGGGATAAGCAGTGACCGGCTGAGGGAGAGCCTGTCGAACTTCGCGGGTGTGGAACACCGTCTGGAGAAGGTGTGCAGGGTGCGTGGCATCGACTTTGTGAACGACTCGAAGGCGACTAACGTGAACGCATGTTGGTACGCCCTCGAAAGCATGAAACAACCGACGGTACTCATCCTCGGTGGAATCGACAAGGGCAACGACTACTCGGAGATTTATGAACTCGTCAGGAAGAAGTGCGTGGGACTGGTGTTCCTGGGTGTGGACAACAGGAAACTGCACGACAACTTCGATTCCTTCGGACTACCGATTGTGGATGTCACGAGCATGAAGGACTGTGTGGACGAGTGCTACAAGATGGCCCATGAGGGCGACTGTGTACTTCTCAGTCCCTGCTGCGCCAGTTTCGACCTGTTCAGGAACATGGAAGACAGGGGCGATCAGTTCAAGACGTATGTCAGAAATCTCTGACCGGGAGGACGTGACCCACACACACAGTAGACTTCAGACAACTTCATAACAGACGACGATATGCTAAAGGTAATCAGCAACAACCTGTTCAAGGGAGACAAGGGGATATGGATGATCTTCTTCTTCCTTTGCATGATTTCCCTCGTGGAGATATACAGTGCGTCCAGTTCCCTCACCTATACGAACGGAAACCACTGGGACCCAATGATAAGACAGGCGGGCTTTCTGTTTGCCGGACTCATCATAATACTCGTCGTACACAGGATTCCGTGCAAGTACTTCAAGCTGTTTCCCCTGTTCATGCTGCCCACATCCGTCATACTGTTGCTTTACGCGCTTCTCTTCGGAGGCACCATCAACGACGGCAACAGGTGGATTGACTGGGGCTTCCTCTCGTTCCAACCGTCGGAGATAGCCAAGGCGGCACTTATCATGACACTGGCGGCGATACTGTCGAAGACACAGAACGAGGAGGTCGTGAACAGCAGGAAAGGCACAAAGGTGGTGGTTATGGCGACTAAGGGCGGCTACGACAAACCGTTCAAGATATGCAGTTTCCTGACCGTAGTCATCTGCGGCCTCATCTTCTCCGAGAACCTATCCACCGCACTCATTCTTTTTGTGGTGGCTGTGGTGATGATGTACATAGGCAACATACCGCACAAACTGCTGTTAAAGGGACTGATGCTGGCGGGACTGATGGGAGTCATCGGGTCCATATTGCTGCTGATTACCCCAGCCGATACACTGGAAAGGACAGTGGGCGGCCGCACGGTTACATGGAAGCACAGGTTGGAGAAGAAGCTGAATATACTGACCGGGAGTGACCAGTCGGAGGAGAACGAACAGAATGAAGACAACGAGTATAAGTTGTCGGAGGACTGGCAGGTGGGCAATGCCAACATAGCCATAGCCAACTCCAATATCATAGGACTGGGAGCCGGCAACTCCATACAGCGCGACTTCCTGGCACACGCCGAGTCGGACTTCATCTACTCCATCATAGTGGAGGAGACGGGAATCGGGGGCGCGGTAGTCGTGATATTCCTATATATATCCCTGCTTGTGAGGGTGAGCAAGATTGCCAAGAGATGCGACAAGTTCTTCCCTGCCTTCCTCATCATGGGCTTCGGTATCATGCTGGTACTCCAGGCCCTCATAAACATGGGAGTGGCGGTAGACCTGCTGCCTGTCACCGGACAGCCGCTGCCACTGATAAGTAAGGGAGGCACGTCCATCATCATCACGTGCTTCTACTTCGGTGTCATACTGAGCATCAGCCGTTACGCTGAGAAGGTGAGCGAGACTCCGGACAACCCTGCGGAACCGGTCAGTCCAACGGAGACTGACGAATATTACAGCAGTACCGGAATACAATGACGATAAACAAGAACAGAAAACCAGAACAGTCATGGAAGGATTAAGAGTGATAGTGAGCGGAGGCGGCACAGGGGGACACATCTTCCCTGCCATCGCCATTGCGAACGAGATAAAAGCCCTCTGCCCACAGGCGGACATCCTGTTTGTGGGGGCGAGAGGACGTATGGAGATGCAGAGGGTTCCGGATGCCGGATACAAAATCGTAGGACTGCCGATAGAGGGCTTCAACAGAAAGAATCCGCTGAAGAACATCAAGGTGGTGATTGACATACTCAGGAGTCAACGGATGGCGCGCAAGGTCATCAAGAACTTCAAGCCACAGGTAGTGGTAGGAGTGGGCGGATTCGCCAGTGGCCCCACACTGAACACCGCGGCCAAGATGGGGATCCCGACACTCATACAGGAACAGAACTCCTATGCCGGTGTCACCAACAAACTGCTCGCCAAGTCAGCCAGCCGCATTTGTGTGGCTTACGAGGGGATGGACCGGTTCTTCCCTGCCGGTAAAATCATAATGACAGGCAACCCTGTGCGACAGACCTTACTGAACAGCGACATGACACAGGACGAGGCACTCAACCGGTTTCACCTGAAGAAGGGTGTCCCTACCATCCTCATCATCGGGGGCAGTCTCGGGGCAAGGACACTGAACGAGAGCGTGCTGGGCAAACTCGACACCATCCGGGAATCGGGCGTGCAGATTATATGGCAGACAGGCAAGTTCTACAGCAGTCACATAGCGGACACCCTTGCACAACACCCGAAAGTGGAGAACCTGACCGTCATGGATTTCATCTCCGACATGCCGGCGGCGTACGCCGCAGCCGACCTTGTGGTGTCAAGGGCAGGGGCAAGCAGCATCAGTGAGCTGTGCCTGTTGGGCAAACCGTGCATACTGGTACCCTCACCCAACGTGGCGGAAGACCATCAGACCAAGAACGCCAAGGCCCTGTCGGGCAAAGAGGCAGCCATCCTCATCACTGATGCGGAAGCTCCTGAAAAGCTCATCGACAGTGCCGTAGCCGTAGTGGGCGACAAGGAAAGGCTGGAACGGCTGTGCGTCAACATAAAGAAACTCGCCATCCCCGATTCGGCAAACAGGATAGCAAAGGAAGTACTAAAACTCGCTAAAGCATAAAGACATGGACAGTAAACTGAAATCAATATATTTCGCAGGAGCGGGAGGCATCGGCATGAGCGCGCTCGAACGGTTCTTCCTCTCAAAAGGGCTCAATGTGGGAGGGTACGACAAGACTCCGAGTGAACTGACGGAGAGACTGACCGAAGAGGGTGTGCAGATCCACTACGACGACAACGTGGACTCCATCCCCCCATGCTTCAAGGACAAGGAGTCAACCCTCGTAGTCTACACACCCGCCATACCCGAGACAAACAAGGAACTCACCTACTTTAGGGAACAGGGATTCGACATACAGAAACGGGCGCAGGTGCTTGGATTCATCACCCAGTCGCACAAAGGACTGTGCGTGGCAGGGACACACGGAAAGACAACCACCTCAACCATGGCTGCGCATATCCTGAACCAGTCGCACGTGGGGTGCAACGCCTTTCTGGGAGGCATCTCTAAGAACTACGGGACAAACTACATCCTGTCGGAGACAAGTGACTACGTGGTGATAGAAGCCGATGAGTTCGACCGATCCTTCCACTGGTTGCGTCCCTACATGTCGGTCATAACCGCCACCGACCCCGACCATCTGGACATCTACGGCACAAAGGAGGCGTATATCGAGAGCTTTGAACACTACACGTCCCTTATCCAGCCGGGTGGCGCACTGATAATACACAAAGGACTGGAGATGAGACCGCAGGTGCAGGACGGTGTGCGGATTTACAGTTACTCACGTACGGAGGGCGACTTCCATGCGGACAACATACGTATCGGAGGCGGTGAAATCATCTTCGATTTCGTGACACCCGAGTCCGTCATCAAGGACATACAGTTGGGTGTCCCCATAAGCGTCAATATAGACAACGGTATCGCGGCAATGGCCCTCGCATGGCTGAACGGAGCGGACGAGGACGAGATACGCGGGGGCATGAGGACATTCAAGGGTGTTGACCGTCGGTTTGACTTCAAGATAAAAAACGACAGGACGGTCTTCCTCAGCGACTATGCGCACCACCCCAAGGAAATAGCGCAGAGTGTCAAGTCGATAAGGGAACTGTACCCCGACAAGAAGATCGCGGCAATCTTCCAACCCCACCTGTACACACGCACCAGAGACTTCTACAAGGACTTCGCCCAGAGCCTGTCGCTGCTGGACAGTGTGTTCCTCTGCGACATCTATCCGGCGCGTGAGGAGCCCATACCGGGCGTTACGAGCAGACTGATATACGACAAACTGCGTCCCGGCATGGAACGCCACCTCATCCATAAGGAGGACGTGCTGGACATAGCGCGCTGCGGTGACTTCGACGTACTCATCGTGCTTGGGGCCGGCGACATCGACGATTATGTGCCACAGATAACCAAAATACTTGAGGAATGCAGATAGCTAAAGGCATAAGGATTATCGGTGCAGCAATACTCGCGTTGGGTGTTGCCGCATACATCGTATATGCCATGATGGTATCTGCCGGGAGGAACGACACCGACAAGTGCACCGGCATCAAACTGAACATCGAGAAGAACAGCCATTCCGGTTTCATCACATACGACATCGTGGAGAAGGACTTGCGCGACGCCAACATACTGCCCACTGACAGACCCATGTGCGACATCAGTACCGGACAGATAGAACGGACACTGGGAAAGAACGAGTTCGTAGAGCGGATAGAGTGCTACAAGACATCCAACAACAAGGTCGCCATAGACATCACCGAGCGCACTCCTGTCATCTACCTCCTGCCCGACAACGGCGAGGGCTATTATGTGGACCGCCACGGTAAGGTGATAACCAAGAACTCCTATCCGGTCAACATGCCGGTAGCCACTGGCAGTTTCACCCGACAATATGCCGGGAAACATCTCTCGCGCCTTGGAGAGTACCTGCTCAACAATCCGTTCTGGAACAACCAGATTGAACAAATCCACGTCTCCGTCAATTCCGACAGAGAATACGTTATAGACCTCGTGCCGCGGGTCGGTGACCATATCATACATTTGGGGACACTCGACAAGTTCCAGGACAAGCTGCGACGGCTGATGGTGTTCTACAGGCAAGCCATCACCAAAGTGGGCTGGACCAAATACTCGGTCATCGATTTGGAGTACGAAGGACAAATCATTTGTAAAAAACAAAAAGACTAAACATATGGAAGAACAGGATTCTATAATCGTAGCTATTGAGTTAGGTTCATCGAAGATCTGCGGCATCGCCGGCAAGATGAAGGACGGAAGTATGCAGATACTTGCCTATGCTGAGGACAGGACCAGCGACTGCATCAAGCGTGGGGTTGTGTACAACATCGAGAAGACGACACAGAGCATAAAGAATGTGGTCAACAAGCTGGAGGCGACCCTGAAGAGGAAGGTCAACCGCACGTACATCGGTATCGGCGGCCAGTCCGTCCGTTCCGTGAAGAACTTCGTCAAGAGGGACATGCTGACACCCACGTACATCACCCAGACTCATATAGACAACATAACGGACGAAAGCCATGAAGTGGCTGACGATGACTACGAACTCATCGGCTATTACGTGCAGGGATTCACGGTGGACGGCAATCTGGTGGCAGACCCTGTAGGCATCATGGGAACGAACGTGGAGGGCGAGTTCCTCAATGTCATAGCCAACAGGCGGCTGAGGAAGAACATAAAGACGAGCTTCGAGAATCTGGGACTGGACATTGCCGACTACCACCTCTCGTCGTTCGAGTTGGCGAACAACGTGCTTACCGACACGGAGAAACGTACCGGAACGGCACTTATTGACCTCGGTGCGGGAACGACCACCATAGTGGTGCTGAAGAGCAATATAATAAGGCAAATCACAACACTGCCCCTTGGAGTCAACAACATCAAGCAGGACCTGTGCGAACTGCAGATAGAGTACCCCGAGGCGGAGCAACTGCTCGTCACCTACGGAGACGCAATGGCAGAGAACACGCCCGGCGGCGGTAACGACCAAGCGCCGTTGTACACCACCTCCGACGGCCGTTCCATCGAGATAGCCACCATACAGGAGATTATCCGGGCGAGACTGCAGGAGATACTGATAAACGTAGACAAGCAGATGCACAACTCCGACTATGCCGACAGACTCTTGGGCGGTGTCGTCATCACCGGCGGGGGATCCAGCATCAGGAACATCGACAAGGCATGCCAGTCGATGTTGAACGCCGACAAGGTAAGGATAGCGAAGAATGTCATACCCCAACTCGTGAAGAACAGCAATATCACCTCACTGTCACTGGAGAGTCCATCAAGCTGCACCATCATATCGTTGTTGCTGTCAGGCGAGGAGAACTGCACGGAAAGCGGATACAACGGACTGGAGATATTCGGAGAGAACGAGAAGCCTAAGGACAGCATACAGAAAGAGGCGGCCTCACGCATCCAGAAGGAGGAAGAGGAGGCCCTGGCCTTCATCGAGGAGACCAAGACCAAACTGAGGGACACCATCCTCAAGCTACAGAAATCCACCTCCGACATAACTGTGGACGACGCCAACAAAGGACTCAAGACCACAGCGCGGCAGAACCTCGCCGCGGCGGATAGCGTTGTGGCAGAAGACTACAACAAGTACAAGGACATTCTCATCGGCAAGGACAAGTACAACCAGTCGCTCAGGGAAGCGGACGACCTCATAACCAAGTGCAACGAGGAGAGCGACAGACTGAAAGACCTAATCAGGGCATCCGACAAGCGTAACAGCACGTGGGGCAGGTTAGGACGATGGATTGATGATTTACTAAAGGAATAACGTAACCACATAAACAAGCGAGTATATGGATGTAGAATTCACATTCCCACAGCAGGGGACAAACATAATAAAGGTCATCGGAGTAGGCGGTGGCGGCTGCAACGCAGTCAATAACATGTTCAATAAAGGCATTCATGACGTGTCGTTCATCGTGTGCAACACCGACAAGAAGGCTCTCGACGACTCGCCTGTGCCGTCCAAGCTGCAACTGGGCAATGAAGGACTGGGAGCGGGCAACAAGCCGGAAGCGGGAAAGAAAGCGGCGGAGGAATCACTCGACAGCATCAAGGACATGCTCAACGACGGCACCAAGATGGTGTTCATCACAGCCGGAATGGGTGGAGGCACCGGCACCGGAGCCGCGCCTATCATTGCCAAGACAGCCAAGGAGATGGGAATCCTTACGGTCGGTATAGTTACCATACCGTTCCGTTGGGAGGGAAACATAAAGATTGACAAGGCCTTGGACGGAGTGGAGGAGATGAACAAGAACGTGGACGCTCTGCTGGTCATCAACAACGAGCGGCTGAGGGAGATATACCCCGACCTTACCGTACTCGACGCCTTTGCCAAGGCTGACGACACCTTGTGCAACGCCGCGCGCAGCATAGCCGAGATCATCACCATGCACGGAATAATCAATCTGGACTTCAACGATGTCAAGACAGTGCTGCAGAACGGAGGAGTCGCCATCATGAGTACCGGCTACGGCAGCGGCGACAGCAGGATAACCAAAGCGTTGGAGGACGCGCTCCACTCTCCCCTGCTCAACAACAACGACATCTACAACTCGAAGAAGTTCCTGCTGCACATATCCTTCTGCGGTGACGAGAGCGGAGGCGCACAGGGCCTGATGATGGACGAGATGGGCGAGATCAACGACTTCATGAACATGATGAGGACAGCCGACATCGTTGAGACCAAGTGGGGACTGTCCGTTGACCCGTCCCTAAAGGAGAAGGTGAAGGTGACCATCCTTGCCACAGGCTTCGGGGTACAGAACATCAACTCCGACGAGATGTCCAACCGTATGGAGAAGCGGAGGAAGGACGACCGCAAGAGAGAGGCGGAGAAGACTGAGGAGGAAATCGAGAAGGAGATACGCCGCAACAATATCTATGACGTGAACAACAGCGCGTCCAAGAAGTCCACCTACTGCTATAAGTTCAGGGACGAGGATCTCGACAACGATGATGTCATCAGTATGGTGGAAGCGTCACCTACCTACAAGCGCAAGCGTGATGACCTCAGGCAGATTACCGAACGGTCCAACATCATAAGGCGCTGACGACACACGCCGATCCGCTGGGACAGAAGAGGCAATAGAACAAGGCAGGAGGCAAACACCATCGACGGGTTGTTTGCCTCCTGCCTGTTTATGGAGTCCGCGCAGCGTCAGAACGCCACGTTGAATCCGAGGTTCACGCTCACGTTGGAACTGAGCGGAATATATTCCTTACTGGTCTTGCCGAGGATATGGTCCATTCCGACGAAGAAGTTGAAGCCGGTCGGATGGAAGTTCGCCACCCATCCTATACTGGTGGTAAAGCTGTTGACTGCGAAGTTGACACCACCGTCAATCCACTTGAGCGGCGCCACATTGGCACTCACACGACATTCAGTCCATGAGTACTTGCCGTTGAAGCGTGTGGAGCTGAGGAGACCGAACTTCAGGTTGCGGTAATAAGGAAGGGTGTACTCACATCCCGCGTTCAGTGTGGCTCCGATACCTGTGGTGCGTCCGCCCTTGTCACCCTCGTCGGAGAGGTTGGCGAAGTCAGCCAACTGGTCGGAATACCTGTCCATCTGGCTGTCAAGGGAGTTGTCCCTCTTGTTGCCGCTTGCGTCCTCGTCATTCACAGCCACATCATGGAAGCCACCGAACTCAAAGCTGCCCTGTCTGTTGACCGCCTGCACGTTGTTCGACCAACCGATGAAACCGAGGTCCATCAGGGCCGCGCTGACCGTGAAGTCATCGTTTATCTTGTACACGCCACCGAGGTCAACCGCCAGACCGAAGCCACCGAGTCCGGCTCCGTCCACATCAACGTCGTTCACGTATTTGTACGTGCCTTTGTCAGTCTGCTTGTACTCCTTCTCTTCCTCCACGTACTTGAATCCCTTGAGCGACACGTTCGCCTTCGCGTCACCGGAGACAGTCCATGTGTCCTCAGACGACAGGTCAGCCCGCATGTCAGTCATCTGCAGGTCAGCCCGCGCCACTCCGAAGAGGAACTTCACCTTGGTGCCCACACGCAACTTGTCGTTGATTTCACGTGAGTGGCCCAATGCCAGTTGCACGAACGACTGCGCATGCACGTCGATGTCACCTATGTCGTACGTCCTGTTTCCTGTGTTTCTCGCGAACTCGAACAGTCCGTAAGGCAGCACCGCCCCTATATTTGTACGCGCGTCGATAGATATGGTGCTGTAGCCGCCGAAGGACTTGAAACCGGCTGACAGGATGGTGATGTCAATGTCGGTGTTAAGCCGGTTGTTCCCTTTGTTGAATCCGCTCAAAGCGTCGGAAGTGGACAGGTACGGGTTCATGAACGTTGTCTTCTTCTTGTTGCTGTCCATGCCGTACCGTGGATTGTTGATCAACACATCCCCCAGACCGAAGTTACCGCTCATCTTGACATTGATGTTTCCCAATGCCGGCAGTGATATATAGTTCTGCTGATTGCCATAAGCCGGGTTCAGGTTATGCCGGTACTTGTAGTCGTCGACGAAATAGGCGGAGTTGAGTCCCTGTGCCGCCACCTGACCGCTTACGGCGGCAAGTGACATGGTCAATATGTATTTGAATAATCGTTTCATAACGTAAGACTGCTTTTGTTAGTTAAGGTCTGCAATAATTTTACCAATCACTTTGACTTTGAGGTCACGCACGAGAAGCGTCTGGTTGTAGGCGTTGATGGTCTGGCCCACTATACTCTCCGACCCTTCCTCGCCCGACGCTGCCTCAACCTTGAATATCAGTCCGTCGGTCTTCTTGAACGTACCCTTCACCAGTTCCTTCACCGTCACCACGATAGGTGTGGTCACAGCTGTCTTGCCGTCGGCTGACGGACGCACCGTCCTGTCTACAGAGACTGACATGAGGTCGGAACTGATTTCCTTGCCCTTTTCATCGATGGCGAAGGCGGTGACCTTCAGATATATCGGAGCCTTGCTCTCGATGTTGGCGGTCGCCTGCAGGTATGTGCCTTCCATGAAGTCAAAGTCTTCAATGTCGTCGTGCCATCCGTCGATGGTGTCACGGTACACTATCTCCGCACCCTCGTCAAAGGCGAGAGGAGCTATGAACGAATAGCTGGGGGCTACCGTGTAGCGTTTTCCCAGTTCTATCTCACTGACTTTGGAGTCGTCCACCGTTACGTCCGCATGGAAGTATATGCGGTGAGGTATCGTCTTAATCAAATCCGTCAGGTTCGGCACGGCATACACTCCGTCATACTGGTCACTGTCAATCTCGTCCGCATACTTGCAGATGCACATCTTTGTGGTGGTGTTCGGGTTGATGGTCATCTCCGGCACCGTGACCTCGGCGATGAGTTGCCCGTCCTCGTCCACAGCCTCAATTGTTCCTGAGATAAATCCCGACATATTCATGTCACTTGCGATGTCCAGATTGATGGCAGGGTTGTACAGGGCCACATGAACGTCGTCTCCCTTCAGGAAGTCAGGCACACTGTTTATCTCTATGCTGCCCAGATCGTCCAAGTCGATTGTCGGGGCGAACTTTCCTGTCGCGCCTGTAATCGTCAGCGCGTCCATCTCCATGTCACTGGAGAGATAGTAGTCGGATGCGGAAGCCGAAGGTGACATTGCCTCCGCGTTTATGTCGGAGATGACTACCTCCACAGTCACCTTGCCGTCAAGTGTCACCTTGCCGTCACTGAACACGAGGGTGTTGCCCTCCGTGTCAACGGCGGTGAAGTCAAGATCTGTCAGTGTGCCTTCGATAGTGATGTCGCTGGAAGTGCTGACATCAGTGAAGGTTATGGAATGTCCGTCGGACTCGTACTTGGCGGGACTGGTCCTGGAAATCTTCATCGACATGAAATCGGGCAGCAGCACCGTTATTCTGTCGAACTTGGTTATACAGCGGCTCAGTGCCTGTGACACCTTGACCGAGATGGACACCTTTGAGTCTATAGTGGCCTTGTGCAGGTCCTTAATCTCGTCCGGTGTCTCACCACTGTACTGGAAATGCGTCACGACACCTCTGACGGTCTGCACCGCTATCGGGGCGCGGGTGACAGTGGAATTACCTACCATTGAAGCCACGTCCACTTCCATTTGCGCCGTCTCCAGGCTGTGTTTCCTTACATTCACCTGGTCCACACTCGGGTGGGCAGGCTCGATATAGTCTCCTGTCTTACTGATTACATAGTCACCGTTCTCCCGGATTGTTATGATGTCACTGTTTTCCAAGTCAAGGACATCATCCAGCATAATGCTCTCAGTACTGCTGACAGGCAGCACCAGACTGTCACTGCCCACGCCGACAGTCAAGTCCACGTCCGACAAGTCATAGTCCTTGTCGGCACAACCCGACCCAAGAGCCACCAATCCGGCAGCAATCAACAGTGTCGAGGTCTTGATTACTTTACTTCTTGTTCCCATAAAACGAAATTTGCGATAAATGAATAATCCCTATGATATGCAGACATTCCCTACATCCAAGTTCTCGTCATCTGCATTTTCGGCAAATTTATAAAATTAAATCTAAGTAACAATCAAAAACAGTGGAAAAATCAATATATTCCATGTAAACCGCAAGATTTCCGGGACTTTGCCACTGACAAATGGCAAAACAGACATAAAATGACAAAAAGGCAAGGCGAAACGAAATATAACGCAGAAAAGTTTGTTCGGTAACTTTATATTCACTACTTTTGCTTACAATTTACTATAAAACTACTGAACATCATGGTAAAATTAGATTTGTTAGACAAGAAGATATTGGAACTTATCTCTGTTAACGCACGCAAGCCTTTCAAGGACGTGGCAACCGAGTGTGGTGTCTCACGCGCGGCCATCCACCAAAGAGTACAGAAACTGATTGAGTCCGGTGTCATCACCGGTTCAGGCTTCTATGTGAACCCTGAAAAGCTCGGATACACCACATGCACATTCGTAGGCATCAGAATCGAGAAGGGTGTACTCTACAAGCAGGTCATTGAGGAAATAAAGAAGATTCCGGAGGTTGTGGAATGTCACTGCACCACAGGCCAGTACTACATCTTCGTCAAGATGTACGCCAAGGATAACAACCAGTTGATGGAGCTTCTCAGCAACAAAATCCAGACCATCACAGGAGTGGACTCAACAGAGACCCTGATTTCCCTCGACCAAACCATCAAGCGTCAGGTTCCTATCAACATCAGGCAATAGTCAGCCCGGACGGATGCATCTCGAAGGTTTACTAATCGGTGTCTGCACCTTCCTCATCATCGGTGTGTTCCACCCGATAGTGATAAAGGCAGAATACTATACAGGCACCCGGCTATGGTGGCTGTTTCTGGTCTTCGGAATAGCCGGCATCGCAGCCTCACTGTTTATCGCAAGCACCTTTTGGGCATCACTGTTGGGAGTGTTCTCATTCTCCTGCCTCTGGAGCATCAAGGAACTGTTTGACCAGGAGAAGCGGGTGAGGAAAGGATGGTTTCCCAAGAACCCCAAACGGACATATAAATAACATGAACCCCTGAAGTCAACGCAAAGACTTCCGGTTATAGGTAGAGGGTAAAAGTGCGGCTATCCGCACTTTTACCCTCTAATAGCATGGAATAGAATGTCAAATTATAGGGTGCGGTGAATGATTAGTCGATATTTATCCGTATCTTTGCAGGGTAAAAATGCGGATAACCGCAAAAAACACCCTTTACAAGCACATGAGAATTGAACGTAAAAGAAACCTTCAAAGATTGGTAAGCCATCTGTAAACCCCGTATTGTGCGGTCGAACTTTAGTCTGTACCTTTGCGCGATATTTTATTAATCGCATATGACACACATGACAATTGAACGTTTCCGTCAGATTTATGACGGATGGAAACAGAGCGGA
>CAVBFD010000019.1:0-38057 GCA_963594655.1 Candidatus Methanomethylophilaceae archaeon | reverse complement strand
GCACGTCCATTTGTGTCTGTTACCCAGGGTGTCGCTACGCTTGCCCTGGGCTAGGAGCTTTATGGGCTTTCAGCCCGAGGTTTCACTCGGAGTGCCACGCGTTGTGAACTGAATTGTTACGATTACGCAGTCTTACCAACTCGAAAAGCGGATGAACCATTCATTTGACCCTTATTTCGTAGTCGTAGCTTCTCAGGTTGCGCATCTTTTCCAGTTGCGTAACTTTATGGACTCTCATTCTCTCAAGCATTGCGACAACACGTGGAGAAGGGTCTTTCACTATCATTGTCTCCAAAGTTTTTGCCATAGCCTTGTCTTTTAATTGTTTGGAAATTTACGATTTTGTTCTGTAACCGCAAAGCGTTTCTTGTTTTTTTTATTCCGCCCTCCGTCAGAGACCGCGCGCAGAGCCTCTGTTTTCCCGAGCGTCTCCGGGATTTTTCCCGAACGTCTTCGGGATATTTTTCCAAGGTCTCACGGGGTTTCCCGTCTTAGCCGCCGCAAAGTTACGACAAAAGAGGCAGTGGAGTGTGTGTTTTCCGCGTCAAAATAAAATAAAGTGCATAACGCTCACAGTTCCAACGCGTTGCACGCACCGTTTCCAGACGGTCGGCTGTGCGGCCTACGTGTCATGTGTCATGTGTCATGTGTCATTTTCAAAAATCAAAAATGAATTTCCCTCACGTACCTTATTAATAAATATTTATATATAATGTATATTAGAGCGCATCCGCCCCCGAAATCCAAAATGACACATGACACATGACACATGACACATGACACGTAGACGGCGCACCTTGCGGCACTCAGGGTGAAACCGAAAAAGCGGAAGAACCAAAAGCAAGAGCCGCTGGACTGTTACATTCTCCAGATCAATCCCTATTTCCCTTCAAAAGAATGTCTCTGTCTCGCGGATTTTTTGTACCTTTGCACGTGATAACGCTTAAATCGAATGAGACAAGTATTGACGATAGTCTGTGTCCTGTTGCTGGTGTCGGTTCAGGGAAACGCGCTGAGGGCGCAGAACAAGGAATTTCTGGTTTGCCTTGACGCCGGACACGGAGGACACGACGCGGGGGCGGTGGGACGGCCGGCGTCCAACCGCGAGAAAGACATAAACCTGGCCATCGCGCTGAAAGTGGGACAGTTGCTCAAGCAGAACTGTCCGGACGTGAAGGTGCTGTACACCAGAGACCGTGACGTGTTCGTGAAACTCGACGAGCGCGCCAACATAGCCAACAAGGCCAAGGCGGACCTGTTCGTGAGTATCCACACCAACGCCGTGGAGCGTAGTCAGGGAAGGCAACCGATGGGAGTGCAGTCGTACACGCTGACTCTGCGTACCGCCGCCACCAATCTGGAGGTGGAGAAACGTGAGAACTCGGTGATACAGTTTGAGGCCGACGGTGAGCAGAAATACAGTTTCATGAACCCCAATTCGCCCGAGAGCGAGATTATGTTCGAGCTGATGCAGGACCGCGACATGAAGGAGAGCGTGAACTTCGCGAAACTGGCACAGGAGGAGATGGTGAGGAGCGGAGGGCGCAGGGACATGGGCGTGCTGCAGGCTAACCTGGCGGTGCTGAGGCTCACCTACATGCCTTCGGTACTCCTGGAGGTGGGGTTCATATCCACTCCGGCGGAGGAGCGTTTCCTCATGAGCGACGGGGGCAGGACTGTTATGGCCCAGTGTATCTACAACGCCATTTCCAGGTACAAGACCATGCACACCGGACGTATGTCGAAACTGGAGAAGATAAACGTCCCTGTGGAACCCGAAGAACCGGAAGAGGCGGAGGAAACGGAACCCACCGAAACGGTGCAGGAACAGGAAACCCCTGCGGCGCATACGGAAGTGGCGGCTCCGGCGGCCCAGGTGGCGGCAGACACAGCCCCGGTGTTCAAGATACAGATTCTGACTTCCAAGAAGAACCTGATTCCCGGCAGCGCCCATTTCAAGGGACTTGAAACGGAGTCGTTCAAGGAAGGGGGCGTGTATAAGTACACCTACGGGTCCACCACCGACTACAAGGAAATCCTCAAACTCAAACGGCAGATAGCCGACGCGTTCCCCGACGCGTTCATAGTGGCGTTCCGGGGTGGAGTGAAGATGGACACGAACGAGGCGATAAACGAATGGAAAAACAAAAAATAAACAAGACAGGACATGAAATCAAAAGAGATTAAGATAGCGTTGACCATGATACTGGCGTTGGTGCTGGTGTATCTCGGCATCAATTTCCTCAAAGGACTGAAACTGACAAGTTCCGACAACGTGTATTACGTGGAGATGGACAATGTGGGGGGACTCATGAAGTCGGGCGATGTCATTGCCAACGGCATGAACATAGGTATGGTGAAGGACATCACGTACAACGCGCGGAAACAGACCCTGACGGTGGCTGTGGAACTCGATGAGGGGTTTGTACTGCCTGTGAACAGTTCCGCCTCCATATCCAAGAGTATGCTCGGGTCGCCAAAGCTCAACATAACCCTTGGAACGGACCCCGACAAACTGATTGCCCGGGGCGACACCATCACCGGTGCGGGGGACGACGACCTCATGGCTTCCGTGGGACAGTTGATTCCGCAGGTGGCGGTGATGATTCCCAAGATCGACTCCATCCTCACGGCGGTCAACACTCTGACCAACGACCCGGCCCTGCTGGCTTCAATCCATAACCTTGAGGCCATGACCTCCAACCTGAAGACTTCCTCGGAGGGTGTCAATGCCCTGATCGGCAACGAGATACCGCAGCTTGTGCGCCACGCCACGGTGGTGTGTACGAACCTTGAGCAGACCACGGAGAACCTGAAGGCGGTGGACATAGCCGGCATCGCGGCCAACGCCAACACCACACTCGCCAACGCCAACGCCACCATGGAGGAACTGCGGCTGTTCACCAACCGGCTCAACAATCCGCACAGTTCACTCGGCCGTTTCCTGGGCGACGACGCGATCTACACCCATCTCGACTCGGCTGTCTGCAACGCCTCGATGTTGCTTGAGGACCTGCGGCTGAACCCCTCCCGCTATGTGCATTTCTCCGTGTTCGGCTCAAAGAAGAAGTAGAAACCGAAATTTGTTCTATTTAAATTATTCGTAAATAGAGCCGCCGCGAGTGGGCGGTTCAGCGTGTCTGGGGTAAAGTGTTGAATTATCAACGGACTACGGACAACTCTTTACAATACTCAACCCCGAGGTTTCAAACGCTAAAGAAAAAGTAAGCGGTTGAATGGCAAACGGATGCGGTTTTTAGGGCGGAAAAACATGCGGAAACGTTTACAAATGTGTAACCGTTTGAAGTCAAAAACGTTATGCCCGGCGGACGGTAAATGACCCCCGGACCGCCCATTTTGACGAACCAAAAAAAGGACGTAACTTTGCATCGTAAGAAATTAAAATGTAAGAAAGCTAACGAAGGCAATGACTAACGAGTTGAAAGAAATGTGGGAGGAGTGTGTCAAGATAATACGCGACAATATATCCCGGAAACAGTACGAGACATGGTTCGAGTGCATCGGGCCGGTGTCCTTCAAGGACAACCAGCTGATGATTGCGGTGCCGAGCCAGTTCGTGTGCGAGTATCTGGAGTCGAACTATATCGACCTTATATATAAGGTTATCACACGTGTGTTCGGAAAAGGGGTGCGCCTGTGCTACTCCATCAAGGAGGTGGGCAGTGGCGGAAACGACGTTGAGGAACCGTCAGCAAACGCCGGAGCCGCCGGCGGAACGCGCGGAGCGGCCACAAGGGCGAACGAGATTCCCGACACCATAGCCCAGTCGGACGCGGCGAGCGACCTCGACTCACAACTCAAGGAGAGCTACACCTTCGACAACTACATCGAGGGCGACAGCAACCGTCTGGCCCGCAGTGTGGGAATGGCGATTGCGAAGAACCCCGCCAAGACCTTCAACCCCCTGTTCATCTACGGCCCTTCGGGCTGCGGCAAGACCCACCTCGTGAACGCCATCGGATGGGGGATAAAGGAGCAGCACCCGACACTGCGCGTACTCTACATATCCGCGCACCTGTTCCAGGTGCAGTACACCAACGCAGTGCGCCAGAACAAGGTCAATGACTTCATCAATTTCTACCAGACAATCGACGCGCTTGTCATTGACGACATACAGGAGTTCGCCGGGCTGTCAAAGACCCAGAACACCTTCTTCCATATATTCAACCACCTGCACCTCAACAACAAGCAGATCATACTGACCGCCGACCGTCCGCCCATCGCCATACAGGGCTTGGAGGACCGTCTGCTCACTCGCTTCAAGTGGGGACTGCAGGCGGAGATTGAACGGCCCACGAAACAGCTCTGCAAGGACATCCTCGACCATAAGGTGAAGCAGGAGTCGCTCCCGATACCCGCCAATGTGGTCAGTTATATCGCGGAGAAGGTTAACGGCAGTGTCAGAGACCTCGAGGGCATCATCAACTCACTTATGGCCTATTCGGTGGTCTACAAGTGTGACGTGACCATGAAACTGGCGGACATGGTGCTGCCCCGCTTCATCAAGGTGGACAACGCGCCGCTGAGTATCGACGAGATAAAAAACATGGTGTGCAGGCACTACAACATCAGTGAGACGGAACTCTGCTCCCAGAGCCGCCGGCAACCGGTCAACCAGATCCGTCAGATGACGGCTTATCTGGCAAGTAAGCTGACGGACGTGTCCGACCGGCAGATAGGGGAGAACCTCGGAGGGCGCACCCACGCCACCATCCTGCACGGCATCAGGCACGTGAAGGAACTGCTTGAGGTCGACGAACCCTTCCGCAGGGAGATGGAGGAACTGGAGGACGAAATCAAACGTAACAGATAAACGGATGGCTATCAGAAAGCAAGATGGAGACAAAACAGACATTCACGTATGATGAGGCGTTCAAGGCCTCGTTGGACTATTTCGACGGCGACGAACTGGCTGCCCGCGTGTGGGTGAACAAGTATGCGATGAAGGACTCGTTCGGTAATATCTATGAATGTTCACCGACCGACATGCACTGGCGTATAGCCAACGAGATAGCCCGTATTGAGGGTAAATACAAGAACCCGATGTCGGCGCGGGAGATATTCGGCCTGCTCGACCATTTCCGTTACATCGTTCCGGCAGGAAGCCCGATGACCGGGATAGGCAACACCTACCAGGTGGCTTCGCTCAGCAACTGTTTCGTCATAGGTCTCGACGGCAACGCGGACAGCTACGGCGCCATCATAAAGATTGACGAGGAGCAGGTGCAGTTGATGAAACGCCGCGGCGGGGTGGGACACGACCTCTCGCACCTCCGCCCGAAAGGGACTCCGGTGAAGAACTCCGCGCTCACCAGTACGGGTATCGTGCCTTTCATGGAGAGGTACAGCAACTCCACACGTGAGGTGGCGCAGGAGGGACGGCGCGGGGCCCTGATGCTGTCCGTGTCGATCAAACATCCCGACTCGGAGGCTTTCATCGACGCCAAGATGACGGAGGGAAAGGTGACGGGCGCCAATGTGAGTGTGCGTGTCACCGACGACTTCATGGAAGCCGCAGCCAACGGACAGGCGTTCGTGCAGCAGTACCCTGTCGATTCGGACCACCCGACGGTGACCAAGGAGGTCGACGCCGGCGCGCTGTGGAAGAAGATTGTACACAACGCGTGGAAGAGCGCGGAGCCGGGCGTGCTGTTCTGGGACACTATCATAAGGGAGAGCGTGCCTGACTGTTACGCCGACTTGGGCTACCGCACAATATCCACCAATCCGTGTGGGGAGATTCCCCTCTGTCCGTACGACAGTTGCCGTCTGCTGGCAATCAACCTCTACTCGTTTGTGGACAATCCGTTCACGAAGGAGGCTTCGTTCAACTACGCCAAGTTCCGTGAATATGTGGGGTACGCGCAGCGTATAATGGATGACATCATTGACCTCGAACTGGAGAAGATAAGACTGATCCAGGAAAAGATTGAACACGACCCGGAGAGCGACGAGGTGAAGGGCAGTGAGCGGCACTTGTGGGAGAAGATATACAGCAAGACGAGCCAGGGCCGCCGCACAGGAGTGGGGATAACGGCGGAGGGCGACATGATCGCCGCGCTCGGACTGACTTACGGCACTCCCGAGGCCACTTACTTCTCGTCGGAGGTACACAAGACTCTGGCGGTGGAGGCTTACCGCAGTTCGGTGCGGATGGCGGAGGAGCGTGGGGCGTTCAGTGTGTACGATGCCCGGAGAGAGAAGGACAATCCGTTCGTCAACCGTATAAAGAAGGTAGACCCGCAGCTCTATGACGACATGGTGAAGTATGGCCGGCGCAACATCGCCTGTCTCACCATCGCGCCCACAGGCACCACCAGTCTGATGACCCAGACCACCTCGGGCATCGAGCCTGTGTTCATGCCTGTGTACAAGCGCAGACGGAAGGTGAACCCGAACGACCCGAACGCGCATGTGGACTATGTGGACGATACGGGCGACTCGTTCGAGGAGTATATAGTATACCATCCCAAGTTCCTCACATGGATGAAGGTCAACAACATCGACTGCGACAAGAGGTACACCCAGGAGGAGATTGACGCGCTCGTGCAGCGGTCGCCTTATTACAAGGCCACGGCCAACGACATCGACTGGCTGGAGAAGGTGAAGATGCAGGGGGCGATACAGAAGTGGGTGGACCATTCGATAAGTGTCACCATCAACCTGCCGTCGAACGTGAGCGAGGAGCTGGTGAACCAACTCTATATGGAGGCGTGGAAGTGCGGCTGCAAGGGCTGTACCGTGTATCGTGACGGTAGCCGGAGCGGTGTGCTTGTGAGTGCCAAGAAGGACGAGAAGAAGGCTCCGGCGGGAGTGATGGCTCCTCCACAGATCACGGAGGTGCGTCCGCGCAGTCTGGAGTGCGACGTGGTGCGTTTCCAGAACAACAAGGAGAAGTGGGTGGCGTTCGTGGGACTGCTTGACAACTATCCGTACGAGATATTCACGGGTGTGCTTGACGACGAGGACGGAATCGCGCTGCCGAAAACGGTGTCGAAGGGACACATCATCAAGAACGTGGACGAGGACGGCAACAAACGCTACGACTTCCAGTTTGAGAACAGGCGAGGCTACAAGACGACCATCGAGGGACTGAACGAGAAGTTCAACAAGGAGTACTGGAACTACGCCAAACTGATAAGTGGGGTGCTGCGTTACCGTATGCCGCTGACCAACGTGATAAAACTGGTGGGTTCGCTGCAACTGGAGAGCGAGAGTATCAACACGTGGAAAAACGGTGTGGAACGCGCGCTGAAGAAATATGTGCAGGACGGAACGAAGGTGACCGGACAGAAGTGTCCCAACTGCGGACAGGAGACTCTGGTCTACCAGGAGGGCTGCCTTATCTGCACCAACTGTGGACACTCGCGATGCGGATAGTGCTGGAGAACATAAGGCTTTACGCCTATCACGGGGTACTGGCGCAGGAGAAGACGGTGGGGCAGTGGTACACGGTCAACATCCGTATGGAGGTGGGGGAGGAGAACTCCACCTTTTCGGACGACCTGAACGACACGGTCAACTATGCGGAGGTCTATGATATTGTGCGCCGTGAGATGGACATCCCGTCCCGGCTCATCGAGCATGTGTGCGGAAGGATTGCCCGGGCGGTCATCCGGGAGTGCCGCCTTGTGGACGAGGTGACGGTAGGGGTGATAAAGACAAATCCGCCTATTGGGGCGGACTGTTCAGGATGTGGAGTGGAACTGACTTTGAAACGGTAGTCAAGGTCAGTTCCACTCGTTTTTTTCGGACAAGTATGCCTGCAAGCCGGGTTTATTCCGTCTTGTTGGTGAAGGTCTTTTCGTAGATTACCTTGTTCTTTGTGGCGTTGGTCACTTCAAAAGTGAATGTGCCGGTGCCGTCTGCCCAGTCGATGACTATGTTCTTCTCGGCAGCCTCACAGGCTTCCTTTACCTTGCTGTCGCATCCGTAGGTGAAGAAAGTCTTGCCTCCGAAGGCTTCAGTGTAGGCGTCCTCGATGGTTTTGGTGATTGCAGACATGGCCGTAAGGCTACTGCCACTGTACGATGCGGTCGAAAATCCCATACTGTAGTAGTTCTCCTGGTCGTCGTCATCATCGCTGCAGGCGGTGAACCCGAACGCGGCCACTGTCGCCAACAGTGCCAGAGCCGCCATTTTCATTGATTTTTTCATTTTCGTGTCTTGTTTGAATTTCAGTAGTGCAAAGATAGTGTGTCATTTCCGATTGGCGGTGCGGCGACTGGGGTTTTAACACTTATAGAGAGGGAAAAAACACGGTCAAAGGCAAGTTGACGTGGAAAAATTTTGTCGGTAATTAAAAATGCTGTAACTTTGCACCCCAAATGGATAAGAACGGATTTAGGATAGACTTGCTCGGCCGCGGGGTTGACGGACTGGAAGCCGAATATGTGCTGGATGACTCATTCTTCGATGCGATAGACGGACTGGTTCATCGTGGGCGTATTCGCGCGACGGTGCGTGTGAGCGGCAGTGCCGGTACCCAGTTCCGTTTCGAGATCCATTCAGTCGGTGTGGTG
Source organism: Candidatus Methanomethylophilaceae archaeon (assembly GCA_963594655.1). GTDB lineage: Bacteria > Bacteroidota > Bacteroidia > Bacteroidales > Bacteroidaceae > Colivivens. Next base: position 29,514 of record CAVBFD010000019.1, on the reverse strand, counting down.
TACGCTCCATGCGACAGATGTCTGGCGGATGTCGAGGTTCCGGTCGACACGACGGACGAGATTGCAGTGGTGCTTGGAGACGAGTACAGCGACGAGGGTGACGTGATTGTCGTTCCCGAGAAGGAGGGGGCGATTGACCTCGCGCACATCATTTATGAGTTTATAGCACTCAGCCTGCCTTTGAAGCTGGTTCATGAACCTGGGAACTGTGACGAAGCTATGATTGCTGCCCTAAAGGAGCATCTTTCCGCCCGAAGCGGCGAAGACAGCGGTGAGGAAGAGATAGAAATGTAAATTAAAAATAGAAAAGAACTATGGCACATCCTAAACGGAGACAATCAAAGACAAGGGGTCGCAAGAGAAGAACCCACGACGGAGCGGTGGCTCCAACATTGGCAGTATGCCCACACTGTGGCGAATACTACGTTTATCACACTGTTTGCCCGGCGTGCGGGTATTACAGGGGAAAGGTTGCAATTGTTAAGGAAGAGGCAATCTAAACTTCAGAATAACAAACGCATCGCATACCAAATACGATGCGTTTTTTTTCGTTTTTGACTGTATATGCATAAATCGGGATTTGTAAACATCGTAGGCAATCCGAATGTGGGGAAGTCCACCCTGATGAATCTCTTTGTAGGGGAGCGGATTTCCATCGCCACGTTCAAGGCACAGACCACCCGCCACAGGATTATGGGCATCATCAACGACGAGGAGGCCCAGATTGTGTTCAGTGACACTCCGGGGGTACTCAAACCGAGTTACAAGCTGCAGGAGTCGATGCTCGCCTTTTCGGAGAGCGCGCTGGAGGATGCCGACGTGCTGCTCTATGTGACTGACCCTGTGGAGAAAATCGACAAGAACAGTGGTTTCCTCAGGAAGGTGGCGACACTGGAGACTCCGGTACTGGTGCTGATCAACAAGATTGACCTGACCGACCAGGAGCGGTTGGTGGAACTGGTGGAGGAGTGGCACGCCACTCTACCCAAGGCGGAGATTGTGCCTGTGTCGGCCATCGCCAAGTTCAATGTCGATGCCGTGATGAAGCGGATAAGGGAGTTGCTGCCTGAGTGTCCTCCCTACTTCGACAAGGACCAGTTGACCGACAAGCCGGCCCGTTTCTTCGTGAGCGAGATTATCCGCGAGAAGATTCTCCTGTACTACGATAAGGAAATACCCTATTCGGTGGAGGTGGGGGTCGAGAGCTTCAAGGAGGAACCCGGTATAATACGGATCCATGCGGTAATCTACGTGAACCACGACAGTCAGAAAGGCATCATCATAGGCCATCAGGGCAAGACCCTGAAGAAGGTGGCTACGGAGGCCCGCAAGTCGCTCGAGAAGTTCTTCGACAAGCACATCTACCTGGAGGTGTTCGTGAAGGTCGATAAGGACTGGAGGGACTCAGACAGGGAACTGGACCTGTTCGGGTACAATCCCAAGTAGTATAAACGAACAATCAAACAGTAAATGGCAAATCTATTAGCGATAGTAGGACGCCCGAATGTGGGAAAGTCAACATTGTTCAACCGTCTGACACAGACCCGTCATGCGATAGTGAGCGATGAGTCGGGTACCACGCGCGACCGCCAGTACGGCAAGTGCGAGTGGGGCAACAAGGAATTTTCGGTGGTGGACACCGGCGGATGGGTGGTCAATTCAGACGACGTGTTCGAGGAGGAGATACGCAAGCAGGTGCTGATTGCGATTGAGGAGTGCGACGTGATACTTTTCATGGTGGACATCCAGAACGGAGTGACCGACCTTGACCAGGAGGTGGCGGACATCCTCCGTCGCGTGAAGATTCCGACCATACTGTGCTGTAACAAGACCGACTCCAACGAACTGCAGTACAACAGTGCGGAGTTCTATTCACTGGGACTGGGCGACCCGGTATGCATCTCGGCGTCCACGGGCAGTGGCACGGGCGACCTGCTGGACTTGGTTGTCAGCAAGTTCACGAAGGAGATGTCGGACGTGATAGAGGAGGACATCCCCCGTATTGCGGTGGTGGGACGGCCCAATGTCGGAAAGTCGTCCATCATCAACGCTTTCCTCGGCGACAGCCGTAATGTGGTGACGGACATAGCCGGAACCACGCGCGACTCCATCTACACGAAGTACAACAAGTTCGGCTTCGAGTTCTATCTCGTGGACACGGCAGGTATCCGCCGCAAGAAGAAAGTGAACGAGGACTTGGAGTTCTACTCGGTGATGCGGTCCATCCGCGCCATAGAGAACTCTGACGTGTGCGTGCTGATGATTGACGCGACGCGCGGAATCGAGATGCAGGATGTCAACATCTTCCAGGTGATACAGAAGAACCAGAAGGGACTGGTTGTGGTGGTCAACAAATGGGACTTGGCGGACGACAAGAGCCAGGACGCCATCAAGCATTTCGAGACGACCATACGGCAGAGGTTCGCTCCGTTCACCGACTTCCAGATTATCTTTGCCTCGGCGCAGACCAAACAACGTATATATAAGGTGTTGGAGGAGGCGGAGAACGCTTACAGGAACAGGGTCAACAAGGTGACTACCCACAAGTTGAACGAGGTGATGCTGCCTATCATCGAGGCGACACCGCCACCGTCAATCAAGGGCAAGTACATCAAGATAAAGTACTGTATGCAATTGCCGGCCACCTATGTGCCGTCGTTTGTGTTCTACGCCAACTTGCCGCAGTATGTGAAGGAACCGTACAAGCGTTTCCTGGAAAACCAGATTCGTGAGCATTGGAACTTCTGCGGTACTCCGATAAACATATTCATCCGGCAGAAATGAAGCGTGGTCTGATAGTGATGTTGGTGGCGGTCTGCTGTGTGGCTCCAATCTCGTGTGGGGAGGAAGGGCCGACTCCGGGGGAACAGGCGCGCGACGCTGTAGTTACCACGTTGACAGCCTTGTATTCGGGTGATGTGGACACGTACATACAGAATTCGGACTTCGGCGAACCGCTGGATTCCACCAAGGTGATGCTGCTTCGCGCGGTACTCAACGAGTATGTCTCCGGTGTGAGGGACAGGGGCGGACTGAAAGGCGTGGTGCCTGTGGCATCGGTGAAGGAGACGGATTCGGTCTATGCCGTCAGTTACGAACTCAAGTATAATGACGGTGCGGTGGAGCGGTGCATAAAGAAGGTGAGACATTCCGGAGGGAAATGGAATTTGTGTATCATTGAATGAACGTTTCTATGTACTCTATATATTATAAGGTGGGGGGATGCGTGTTCTCGGTTTCCGCGGAGGAGGATTTGTCTCCGCTGATGACCAACTATGAACCGTTTGTCTGTGACGCTTGTCAGCCTCTGTTCACCTTGAGAGTGGGAGGAGAGTCCGCCGTGGATTATGTGGAGGAGACCCGGCAGGATGACGGAGAGAACGAGATTGTCTGTGGAATGAGTGGCGACCGGCCTGTGTTCGAGTTTCGGACGAAGGGCAGTGCGTCGGGTGTCCTGGTGTGCGACCCCGGTTACCGCAGGGCGCGACTGGCTCTGACCGGCGATGCCGTGAAACATGCGGTAGACAACTCGCTGATGATTCTCTATGCGCTTGCCACCGCAGGTGAAGGTGTGGTGTTGTTCCACTCAGCTGTAGTCTGCAAGGACGGCAAGGGTTACATGTTCCTCGGACGGAGCGGTACCGGCAAGAGTACCCATGCCCGGCTGTGGATCGGGAATGTGGAGGGAACGGAACTGATGAACGACGACAATCCGGTGGTAAGGGTGACCGAAGGAGGTGAGGCTACGGTGTACGGCAGTCCGTGGAGCGGCAAGACTCCATGCTACCGTAATGTGTCAGCTCCTCTTGGGGGGATAGTCCTGTTGTCTCAGGCTTCCCGCAACAGTATAAGACGGCTGGAGGGCGTGTCCGCCTATGCGGCGGTAGTGCCGAGCATATCTGGAAAACGGTGGGACGCGGCTGTGGCTGACGGTCTGCACGCCACCGAGAACGCCTTGGCTATGAGGGTGCCTGTGTGGCATCTGGAATGTCTGCCCGACGGGGCGGCGGCGCAGCTTTGTTACGAAACGGTGGGACGATGACCGACGGACAGATAATAGCGGAGGCCATAAGGCTGGTGGACGAAGGGGTGACCGTCACGTTTCCAGTGAACGGCTACAGTATGATTCCGTTCATAATAGGGGGCAGGGAGAGTGTGGCTCTTTCCAAACCCAAGGACATAAGTAGGGGAACTGTGGTGCTGGCGTGGGCGGACGGATGCCGTTATGTGGTTCACCGTGTGGTGGATATAAGGGGCGATAGGGTGGTGCTGATGGGCGACGGCAACTGGAGGGGTGTGGAACACTGCTCCTTGTCGGACATCAAGGCGGTGGCGACACATGTGGTCGGCGTTGACGGAAGTAGGCGTTCCTTGCAGTCCCGAGGGAGTATGTTCGCCGCCAGGGTGTGGCGCGTCCTGCGTCCTGTGCGGCGTTGGATTTTGGCGATTTACAGAAGAACAAACAAAAACATAAAGAGATGAAGATTAAGAAAGGAATGGTACTGCGTGACGTGTGTGGGGTACAGGTCATCGTGGGCGAGGGACTGGAAGCCATCGACTTCGGAAAAATGTTGAGTCTTAACGAAACCGGGGCGTTCCTGTGGAGAAAAGCCACTGAACAGGGGGATTTCTCCGTAGACTCACTTGCGGATGCGCTGTACCGTGAATATGATGTGGAACAGGAACAGGCCAAGGCGGATGTCTCAAGGATGGTAGACGAGTGGCTTGCCGCGGGAGTCATTGAATGAATTACGTCCGCTGGATCATACGCAATACACGCGGCATACGACTGAACATAGCGGTGCGTATCGTGTCGGGAGTCCTTCGGGTTGCCTTGAGCATCCTGATGGTGTGGCTGTGCCGTCAGTTCATCGACGACACCATACGTACCGGCGACTCCTCGGACGTGCTGCGTATGATAGTGGTTCTGGCGGTGGTGGTGGTTTGCATGAACGCGCTCCGTCAGGTCGATTATTACATGACCATGACGGCTACTGTCCGTCAGACCAATGACATAAGGTTCCGGATTTTCGGCTGCCTGTTCCGCAGACAACTCTTCACAGGTCAGCGACTCCATTCGGGAGACGTTACCTCACGTATGTCGAAGGACATAGAAGCGGTGACCGCAACCTCCGCTGACAGTCTGCCTCAGATGGTGATAACCACAGTGCAGCTGTGCGGCGCTTTCCTTCTGATGCGGTGGTTCGACGCGCGGTTGGCGTGGGCCTTGCTGCTGCTCACCCCTGTGGCGGTAGTGGCGGCCAAACTGGTGGCGCGAAGGTTGCGCAAGATGACCCTTGCCATCCGTGAGGACGAGAGCCGCATACAGATGCACGTGCAGGAAGGGGTGGAGTACAACATGGTCTTGCGATCGCTTGGCAGTGAGCGGCTGGTGGGTGACCGTCTGGGCCAGATGCAGCGGCACCTGTGGTCTTCGATAATGAGACGCACCCGCTTTACCTTAGTAACACGTATGCTTATGGGACTGGTGTTCGGCTTGGGCTATCTGCTGGCTTTCGTGTGGGGCGGAATCGGACTGAGAAACGGTACAATCACCTTCGGTGTGATGACCTCTTTCCTGCAACTGGTAGGCATGATACAGAACCCGATACTGCAACTGCTCAATCTCCTGCCTGGCGTGATTCACTCCACAGCCAGTATCGACCGTCTTAACGAACTGGAGAAGGCGGACGGGGATCGAGACAAAGACATTCGTGAAGCGCATAAGGAGACGTTGGGGGTGGCTTTCGAGAATGTCAGTTTCAGTTATGCCAAGGACGACAGACAGATTCTGAACGGTTTTACCCACTACTTCGCCCCGGGGTCGAAGACCGCCGTTATGGGCGAGACCGGTATTGGAAAGACAACCCTGTTCCGGCTGATGCTCGGATTTATCCAACCGGACGAAGGGAAGATAACGCTGTGCGAAAAGGACGGGGGGCAAATACCTGTAGGCGCCGCCACACGCGCGGATTTCGTGTTTGTGCCGCAGGGCAACACACTGATGAGCGGTACCATTCGTGACAACCTGTCACTTGCAAAGCCGGACGCCACGGACAGGGAGATGTGGGACGCGCTCCATACGGCATGTGCCGACTTCGTGGAAGGACTGCCGGACGGACTTGACTCGGAGTTGGGCGAAAGGGGGGTCGGACTGAGTGAGGGACAGGCTCAGAGGATAGCCATCGCCCGTGGACTGCTCCGTCCGGGTTCGATACTGTTGCTTGACGAGATAAGCAGCGCGCTTGATGAACAGACCACACGCGAACTGTTCCAGAGGCTGTTCACGGCTTATCCGGCGAAAACAATGATTATGATAACCCACAGTCCGTTGGTGGGTGAACTGTGTGACGGTAGGGTCACACTGGGTTAGTCAGTTTCTGTAGACTACCCCTCCTCTTCGGCTTCCCTGAGTTTCTTCTCCTCAATCCGCTGGAAGTCCTTGGGACGGAGAACGAAGTTGGATCCGAGGTACTTGTCGCGCACAACCTGGTTGTCCGCCAGTTCCTGTGGCGTTCCCTTGAACAGAATCCTTCCTTCAAACAACAGGTAAGCCCGGTCGGTAATGCAGAGGGTCTCCTGCACGTTGTGGTCTGTGATAAGTATTCCTATATTGCGGTCCTTCAGTTTCCAGACAATATACTGAATGTCTTCCACTGCGATGGGGTCCACACCGGCGAACGGCTCGTCGAGCATGATGAACTTGGGGTCTATGGCGAGGCAACGCGCGATTTCGCAACGGCGGCGTTCTCCTCCTGACAGTTGGTTTCCCCTGTTCTTGCGCACCTTCTGCAGACGGAACTCGTCGAGCAGGCTCTCCAGTTTCTCTCGCTGGTAGTCCCTCGGCTTGCCTGTCATCTCAAGCACAGCCATTACATTGTCCTCCACACTCATGGTCCTGAACACCGACGCTTCCTGCGCGAGGTAGCCCACACCCTGACGGGCGCGCTGCGCCACAGGGTACTTGGTTATCTCCAAGTCGTTCAGGAACACTTTCCCGGCATTGGGTACAACCAGACCTGTGGTCATGTAGAAGGACGTGGTCTTTCCCGCTCCGTTCGGGCCGAGAAGTCCCACTATCTCTCCCTGCCTCACGTGTATCGACACGTCGTTCACTACAGTGCGTTTCCCGTAAGTCTTTACGAGGTTGCGTGTGTAGAGTGTCATCCTGTCATCCGAGTATTGTGGAATCTCCGCGTCGCCCGCGTTGGTTATGCGTGTCGGGTTGGGTCTGTTGTCTGTCGCTGTCATGCTTGATTATTACTTTGCGGTTGCAAAATTACTAATTGTTTGGTGATTTATGGAGTCGGGGACGAAATAAAACGTGCCGGAACACAGGTTTTGTCCGTTTTTCTGTAAATTTGCACGGCAAAAATATGTTTATGCTATCATTGAAAGGTACACTGACAGGGCTGGGACGTTACGTCCTGCTGATGGGGCGTGTCCATACCCGCCCCGACCGTTGGAGGATGTTCTTCAGGCAGTATGTGAACGAGATGTTCCAGTTGGGATACAACTCGATAGGCATAGTGCTTATCATCTCGTTCTTCATCGGAGCGGTCATCTGTCTACAGATAAAACTCAACATACAGAACCCGTGGATGCCGCGTATGGTGGTGGGGTACACCACCCGTGAGATTATGCTGCTTGAGTTCTCCTCGTCCATAATGTGTCTTATCCTGGCGGGAAAGGTGGGTTCCAACATCGCTTCCGAGTTGGGTACGATGCGCATCACCCAGCAGATTGACGCCTTGGACATCATGGGGGTCAATTCAGCCAACTATCTCATCCTTCCGAAGGTGGCGGGACTGATGACCATCATGCCGGTGCTTGTGACCTTCAGTGTGGTGTCGGGTATCATAGGGGCCTACTGCACGTCGCTCATGGGTACGACCACCGTACCGGAACTGACGGAGGGATTCAGATATAACTTCAACCAGTGGTTCTTCTGGTGCGGCCTCATCAAGGCGGTGGTTTATGCCTTCATCATCACCACCGTCTCGTCCTACAAGGGCTACACCGTTTCCGGCGGTTCGGTGGAGGTTGGCAAGGCGAGTACGGACGCTGTGGTGTCGAGCAGCATCCTCATTCTCTTTACTGACATATTCTTAACACAGATGCTGACATGATAGAGGTAAACCATTTGTTTAAGTCGTTCGACGGCAAGACAGTGCTGCGGGACATCTGTGCGGAGTTCGGCAGTGGGACAGTCAACCTGATAATCGGACAGAGCGGATCGGGCAAGACCGTCTTCATGAACAACCTGGTGGGGTTGCTCACCCCGGACAGCGGTGACATATTCTACGACGGACTCGACTTCGTGCGTATGGGCAAGAGGGAGAGGATTCTGCTCAGGCGCAAGATGGGCATGATATTCCAGAGCGCAGCCTTGTTCGATTCCATGTCGGTACTCGACAATGTGATGTTTCCCCTCAACATGTTCAGTGACAAGCCCTATGAGGACAGGGTGAAACGCGCGGAGGACTGTCTGAGCCGTGTGAACCTGTCGGGTAACGGCGGCAAGTTCCCGAAGGAACTCAGTGGGGGAATGCAGAAGCGGGTGGCGATAGCGCGCGCCATTGCCCTTGAACCCAAATACCTGTTCTGTGACGAGCCTAACTCCGGACTTGACCCTAAGACGAGTCTGGTGATAGACGAACTGATTCAGGGAATCACGCATGAGGACAATATCACCACGGTGGTAAACACCCACGACATGAACTCGGTGATGGGGATAGGCGAGAACATCATCTTCATCTGTGAGGGCAGGGCAGAATGGCAGGGGTCGAACAGCGAGATTATGGACGCCGACAATAAACGGCTCGACGATTTCATCTTCGCTTCCGACATTTTGAGACAGGTGAAGCTCGCGCATGACGAGGCAAAGCAACAAAAAATGTAATTCTTACGGCTATGTCACATATAATTTGTACCTTTGCACCTCGAATCGAAGAAAATAATAAGTAAACTATACATAAGATGAATATCACATTAGAGAAAGTTGATGCGGTTAATGCCGTCATTACAGCAGAAGTCGCACCTGCTGACTATGAGGAAAGGTTCAATAAAGCGGTCAAGAACTATAGGAAGAACGCCAATATGCCGGGATTCCGTAAGGGAATGGTTCCTGTAGGTCTGATAAAGAAACAGTTCGGACCATCCATTCTGGTTGAGGAGGTGTTCGGACTGCTTCGCGAAAGTCTTTACAATTATGTCATCGACAATAAGGTGAACATGCTCGGTGAACCGTTCGGGGCGGAGGAAAACAACAATGTCAACATCGTTGAAGGCGGAACGTTTACCTTCAAGTTCGAACTCGCGCTCGCGCCGGAGTTTGAGGTCAACCTCTCAAAGGACGACAAGATCAGTTACTACAACGTGACTGTAAGCGACGAAATGGTCAAAAAGCAGGTTGACACCTACTGTCAGCGTAACGGTGAGTACCAGAAGGTGGATGAGTACCAGGACAACGACATGATCAAGGGAACCCTCACGGAACTCGACAAGGAGAACGCCATTGTCGAGGAGAACGAGGTTATGCTCCCTAAATACTTCAAGAGCGAGGACCAGAAGGCTCTCTTCGCCGGTGTGAAGGTGGGCGACACGGTCACATTCAATCCGTCTGTGGCTTACGAGGGTAATGAGATGGAACTTGCCTCACTCATGCATATTGAAAAGGAGAAGGTGGGCGACCACAAGGGCGATTTCACATTCAAGGTGACTGAGATTACACGGTTCGTACCCAGTGAATTGAACGAGAAGGTGTTCAACTTTGTCTATCCGGACGGGAGCGTGAAGACAGCTGAGGAGTTCACGGCCAAGGTCCGCGCGGCTATCGAAGATCAGTTCGCCAAGGACTCCAACTACCGCTTCGTCGTAGATCTCCGTGAGTATGTCACCGCCAAGGTAGGCACACTTACCTTCCCGGAAGAGAAACTGAGGAAAATCATGCTTCACAATGCCGAGGGCGACGAGAAGAAGGTGGAGGAGAATTATGAAGGAAGCATAAAGGCACTCACATGGCACCTTATCCAGGAGAAACTGGTGGAGCAGACCGGAGTCAAGGTAGAGGACTCAGACGTGAAGGAGATGGCAAGGGACGTGACTCGCATGCAGTTCGCTCAGTACGGAGTCTACACTGTGCCTGACGAGTATATTGACAGCGCTGTGGCAGAGAAGCTCAAGAAGCGTTCTACAGTTGACTCTCTGGTGGAACGTTGCGTGGAAGTGAAACTCGGAAAGGCACTGAAGGACGTTGTCACTTTGGACGAGAAGAGTGTCACTCAAGAGGAGTTCGGCAAGCTGTTCGAGGCTTAGTCTCGCGTCAAGACCCCCGAGGGGGCGACATCATAAAAGCGTCAAACACAAAAGGCGGAGGGTCTATTCCTCCGCCTTTTGTGTTTGACGTAGTGTAAAGTCTCCATTTTGTCGGCGATTTATTTGCGTGTTTCAGAGAAAAGCGGTAATTTTGGCAATGATTAATACTTATGACTATGAGGAAACAGATATATGCCGGCTTACCGTTCGCCGCGTTGGCGGTACTTGCGTTCGTGTATCTGGCTGTGACATCACAGGACTTGTTCTATGTGGCGCAGAGTCAGGATATGTTCGTCTATGACGTGTTCCACTTCAACAAGATTGCGCAGTCTCCGGGATTCGTGGTACAGTACGCGGGGAGTTTCCTCACCCAGTTCGCCTACTATCCGGTGCTGGGCATATCCCTGTTCGTGGCACTTCTGGTGGCTATGTCCCTTCTGGTGGCGTGGGCGTTCAGGCTTCCGAGGAAGGGATGGAGTCTCGCCCTGATACCCGGTGTGCTGATAGTCCTTTACCTGTCGCGCTGGGATTATGGTGTGTTCAGTATGCGTCAGTATGGCAACCTGTTCTCCCCGGAGGTGGGATTGCTGTTCCAGGTGGCGTGGGTCGGACTGTATGCGAGGATGAAGAACCGTACCGTGAGGTATGTGTGGAGTGGGGTGACCGTAGTCGTCCTCTATCCGCTACTTGGCTGTTACGCCCTGATGGCGGCAGTGGAAGCCATACTGATGGATGTCTTCGTGTTGAAACGCATGGACTGGATTCACATGGCGGCCTCCGTAGTCCTTATCATCTTCGTTCCGGTAATCGAGGTGCGCCTGTTCTTCGACAATTTCAATACAAGATACCTGCTTGTGGCTGGACTTCCGTATCTGGATTTCTACTCAGACACGACTCAGACACTTCCCCTTTATCTGTCACTGGCTTCCGTCCTGCTGATCTCTGCCTGTGGACGTTGGATAAGGGCGGCAGACGAGAGGGTGGCTTATATCTTGTCCGCCACCAGTGCCGCGGTTGCCGTGGCTTGTGTCCCGATATACGCCAATAAGGACTCCAATTTCCATACGTTGATTGCGGTGGAACATGCCTACGACATGGGGGACACCGACAAGGTCCTTGAACTGTGCGCGGCGCAGGAGAGACCGATACGTCCAATCATCATGTACCGTAATATAGAACTGTACAGACGTGGGGAACTGCTCGACAGGATGTTCCGTTACACATGGCAGTCGGACACCATCTGCTCAAAGAACGAGAGGATGGGTACAATGATTGTCGCCCCACGTGTATGTGAGCAGTACACTTTCTGGAACTTCTCCTACCGTTGGGCGATGGAGCGTTATGTGAAGTACAAGCCGTCGTACATTGACACACGCATCATGGCGAAGGACTGTATATATAACGGTGAGACGGAGGTGGCTGACAAGTACCTGTCGAAACTCGACAAAACCCTCTTCTACCGGGACTGGGCGGATCGGCAACGCTGTCTGCTTGATAAGAAGACGCTTCGAGGGGACTCAATCTACAAGCTCCATTCTCAGTTGGTGGTCGTTCCGCCCGGTGCGCTCGACAATACCCCTTCATGTGAGTACATGCTTGTGAAGCACTTCTGCAACCTGTACGTCAACACTCATGAACGGGCCGTGATGAGTATCGCCGCCGCACTGGTGTCCTTCAACGAGGATGTGTTCTGGAAGATGACACTGGCAAAGGTGAAGGCTAACCCGAGAGCGACCCTGCCGGTGCATGTGCAGGAGGCGGCGCTGCTGTTCACCTTGAAGCGCAATAACCCGAGACTGATGCAACAGATAAAGTTGATGGTGGGTGCGGACGGACAGGTGTGCCAACAGTTCGAGAGGAACATCGACTTGTTGACTCGTCTGTGTACGCAACCGACCCAGACGGATGTGGAGACACTGAGGACGCTCTGTCCCGGGACTTACTGGACCTATTATTTCCATGACGGGCGACAGGCAGTGATTTTTGATTAAGGAGAAGCGACAACTGAAGAAAAACGATATATGACTGGATATATGACAAGGACAATCGTGGCTGTGTGCGTGATGGCGCTGATGGCGGCCTGTAGCACCGGCGTGCCTGAAGATGCGGTGGACAACAACAAGACAGTTTCCGTGTTTCCCGACTACACGGAGGTGACCGTGCCTTATAACATAGCCCCACTCAACTTCCATGTGAACGATGACGGGGCGGAGGACTGGGTGTCGGTTGTGGAGGACAGTGACGGTAACCGGCTGGTGGCCGGGGGACAGGACGCTCAGTTTGATGAGGATGACTGGCACGCCATGCTTGAAAGCAGCAAAAACAAGAGTCTGTCTGTCACAGTGTACGTGAAGAGACAGGGGCGGTGGGAGAAATACAAGCCGTTCACGGTCAGTGTCGCCGCAGACCCGATTGACGAGTACATATCATATAGGTATATAGAACCGGGCTACCAGACCTACAACGACTTGACCCTGAACCAACGTAACCTAACCAATTTCGACGAGTCGGTGATATACTCCAACAAGATGCTTTCCGGGACGGATTTGACGACGGAATACCAGTGTGTCAACTGCCATTCGTTCCAAAACTACCGCACCGACAATTTCCAGTTCCATCTGCGCCAGTATAAGGGCGGTACAATCATCGTCCGGAACGGAAAGGCGGAGAAGTATAATCTGAAGACGGATTCGACAATAAGTGCAGGAGCGTATTGTGCGTGGAATCCGGTTGAGCCGATTGTGGCGTATGCGTGTAGCCATACGGTTCAGGCGTTCCTCATCAATGACGCTGACCATAAAATCGAAGTGATGGACACTTTGTCGGATTTGATGATTTATCATACGGATACAGAAGAGGTCCAGATAGTGCAGAATAGCATTGACAGCTATGAGACATATCCCTCTTGGTCTCCTGACGGCAAAACCCTCTACTATTGTTCTGCTTATTACCCAATCGAGGGAAGCAAGCACCATTTTGAGATTGGCAATCATTATGACAAGATTTATTATGATATAATCCGACAGTCGTATGACCCGGAGACTCGTGTCTTTGGAGAACCTGATACGGTGGTTAAGGTTAGTCCGCATTGCCTAAGCGCAAATCATCCGAGAGTAAGTCCGGACGGACGTTACCTCCTTTATAGTATTGGACCTTACGGAATGTTCCAAATACATCACACGCAGGCGGATTTGATGGTTAAAGACCTGCAGACGGACAGTGTACGGTCTTTGACAAACATGAACAGCAATCAGGTTGAGTCTTATCATGTCTGGAGCAGTAACGGCCGTTGGATTTTGTTCAGTACCCGAAGGGAGGACGGCAACTATACACGGCTTTATATAGGTTACTTCGACAAGGACGGTAAGGACTATAAGGCGTTCGCGCTTCCGCAGAAGGACCCGTTGTACAACAAGAAACTGATGAAGTGCTTCAACGTGCCTGAGTTCATGGTCGAACCTGTAAAAATATCCGCAAGGGATTTGGCTGAGGTGGCGGCAAAAGAGCCGAAGGCGGCAAAATTATACAAATAATGAAGGGAACCGCTTGGAGATTCGGATATTTTCTATAACTTTGCTTGTAGAATCACTTAATGACTAAGGTTAGAACGATAAAAGAAAGAATATTAGTATGATTGACGATTTCAGAAAGTACGCTACCAAGAAAGTGGGTATCAACAGTCAGGTGCTGGACGATGTGGTGAAGGCACAGGCGGGGTATCTCAACCCTTATATATTGGAGGAAAGGCAACTTAACGTAACCCAACTCGACGTGTTCTCACGTCTGATGATGGACAGGGTCATATTCCTCGGGACGGAGATAAACGACTATACGGCCAACGTGCTGCAGGCTCAGTTGCTGTATCTTGACTCGGTGGACTCCGGCAAGGACATAAGTCTGTACTTCAACTCTCCCGGAGGCAGTGTGTACGCCGGTCTGGGCATATACGACACCATGCAGTTTGTCAACAGTGACATCGAGACAATCTGTACCGGTATGGCAGCGTCTATGGCGGCAGTGCTGTTGGTTGCCGGCAAAGAGGGCAAGAGACGCGCTCTGCCCCACAGCCGCATAATGATACACCAGCCGATGGGTGGCGCACAGGGACAGGCGAGCGACATTGAAATCACCGCTCGTGAGATTCAGAAACTGAAGAAGGAACTCTATTCCATCATTGCGGAACACTCCCACCAGTCGTTCGACAAGGTGTGGGCTGACTCTGACCGTGACTACTGGATGACAGCGGATGAGGCAAAGGAATATGGTATGATTGATCAGGTCCTTAAACGCAAGAACTGATGGCAAACAAAAAAAATCCGAACAAATGCTCGTTCTGCGGACGTTCCGCAGACGAGGTCAACTTCCTGATAACTGGTGTCAGTGGCTGTATATGCGATGAGTGTGCGGTGGAGGCAAACAGGGTCGTAACGGAGAATTTTGAACATATGGATCAGCAGGCAACGTTCTCCATGAACAATTTGCCGAAGCCTAAGGAGATAAAGGCGTATCTCGACCAGTATGTCATAGGACAGGATGAGGCGAAGGTCACCCTGTCGGTGGCTGTGTACAACCATTACAAACGGCTGAACCACGAGTCACTGCCGAATAAAAAAGATGATGTGGAACTGGAGAAGTCGAACATCATAATGGTAGGCGGTACCGGTACGGGCAAGACCCTCTTGGCGCGTACCATAGCCAAACTGCTTGTGGTCCCGTTCACTATCGTGGACGCTACTGTCCTGACGGAAGCGGGATATGTGGGCGAGGATGTGGAGAGTCTCCTCTCCCGTCTGTTGCAGGTGGCGGACTATGACGTGAAGGCTGCGGAGCGTGGAATTGTGTTCATAGACGAAATCGACAAGATAGCGCGCAAGAGCGACAATCCGTCCATCACACGTGACGTGAGCGGTGAGGGAGTCCAACAGGGACTGCTGAAACTGCTCGAGGGGTCAAAGGTGAACGTGCCGCCATACGGTGGAAGAAAACACCCGGAGCAGCAGTTCATAGAGGTGGACACACGCAACATACTGTTCATCTGCGGTGGAGCGTTCGACGGTATCGAGAAACGTATCGCCACGAGAATGAACACTCATGTGGTGGGTTTCGGGGCAGTGGAGAACGCCACAAAGATTGACCGCAAGAACATGATTCAGTATATCATGCCGATGGACTTGAAGGCCTACGGACTCATACCTGAGATTATCGGAAGGTTGCCTATCCTCACTCACCTTGAGCCACTCGACAAGAGTGCTTTGCGCCGGATTCTCACCGAACCGAAAAACTCGATAATAAGACAGTACAAGCGGCTGTTTGAGATGGATGCGACAGTCCTGGAGTTCGAGCCAGAGGTGCTGGACTTCATAGTGGACAAGGCCGTCGAGTTCAATCTCGGTGCCCGTGGACTGCGGTCTATAGTGGAGACCATAATGGTGGACAAGATGTATGAGTCCCCATCAAGGCGACTCAAGAACCTGACTATAGACTTGGATTATGCCAAGGCGCAGATAGACAAGGCCAGCGGACATATGATGGCTGGCGGAGAGTGAATACCTGATGGTGTGCCGTAGTTAATGACGTAGACTTGTATGGAGAATCACAAGAAACTAAAGGATTGCCTGAAGTATTATTTCGGGTTCGATTCCTTCAAGGGAGACCAGGAGGCGATAATACGTAACCTTATAGCGCATAAGGACACTTTTGTCCTGATGCCTACAGGTGGCGGCAAATCGCTGTGCTACCAGCTTCCTGCCTTGATTATGGAAGGGACTGCGATTGTGATTTCCCCGTTGATAGCACTGATGAAGAATCAGGTGGACGCCATAAAGCATCTCAGCGGAAACGACAGTGTGGCGCATTTCATCAACTCGTCACTGAGCAAGAGCGTAATCAACCAGGTGAAGGACGACATCAAGTCGGGACGCACCAAACTGCTTTACGTGGCTCCGGAGTCACTGACCAAGGCGGAGAACGTGGAGTTCCTCAAAGGTGTGAAAATCTCCTTCTATGCCATAGACGAGGCGCACTGCATCTCGGAATGGGGACACGACTTCCGTCCGGAGTACCGGCGTATACGTCCCATCATCAACGAGATTGGTGTGGCTCCTGTCATTGCCCTGACGGCAACCGCTACGGATAAGGTCAGAACGGACATCAAGAAAAACCTCGGGATTCAGGACGCCACCGACTTCAAGTCTTCGTTCAACCGTCCGAACCTGTATTACGAGGTGAGACAGAAGACGGAGGATGTGGACAAGGACATAGTGAAGTACATCAAACTGCATCCGGGCAAGAGCGGCATCATCTACTGTCTCAGTAGGAAGAAGGTGGAGGAACTGGCTGAGGTCTTGAGAGCCAATGATATAAAGGCGGTGCCTTATCATGCGGGACTGGACTCGGCATTGCGCAGCGCGACACAGGACGATTTCATAATGGAGCGTATCGACGTGATTGTGGCGACCATCGCTTTCGGTATGGGAATTGACAAGCCCGACGTGCGTTTCGTGATTCATTACAACATCCCAAAAAGTCTTGAGGGCTATTATCAGGAGACCGGTAGGGCAGGACGTGACGGCGGAGAAGGGCGTTGCATCGCCTTCTACTCAAGGACCGACCTCAAGCGGTTGGAGCGGTTCACTACCGGTAAGCCGTTGGCGGAACAGGATATATGCCGACAACTGCTGGCGGAGACACAGACTTTCTGTGAGTCGTCTGTATGCCGCAGGAAACTCATACTGCACTATTTCGGTGAGGAGTATGCGGAGGACAATTGCGGCAATTGCGACAACTGTCTGCATCCTAAGACGAGGATTGAGGCGATGGCGGAACTGGAACTGGCACTGCGTACGGTGGAGGCCATCAAGGAGAACTTCAAGATAGACTATGTAATCGACGTGCTTGTGGGAAACGAACTGAACGACCTTGTACAGGCTCACAAGCATGACCGTCTGGAATTCTTCGGCGCCGGCGGCGACAAGGAACCGTCATTCTGGAACGCGGTTCTCAACCAGGCCATGATTGCCGGTTATCTGAAGAAGGACGTGAACAACTACGGCATCCTTAAACTCACTAAAGAGGGACGTAAGTTCATCAAGGAACCGGTGTCTTTCATGATTGTGGAGAACAACGAGTTTGACGATACCGACGACGCTGACGACGGCGACCGATCTGGCGCGCTTGACGAGACCCTTCACAAGATGCTGCTCGACCTGCGCAAACGCTTGTCGAGGAAATACGATGTCCCTCCGTATATCATCTTCCAAGACCCGTCGATAGACGCGATGACAACGTTCTATCCCATCACACTGGAGGAACTGCAGAACATCCCTGGAGTGGGAGTCGGTAAGGCGCACAAATACGGACAGGAGTTCGTGCAACTGATAAAGGACTATTGTGAGGACAACGAGATAGACCGCCCTGTGGACATCCGGGTGCGTACCGGGGCGAACAAGTCAGCGCAGAAGGTAAGTATCATCCAGAGCATAGACCGGCAGGTGGCTCTCGACGATATAGCCAACGCCAAGGGACTTGACTTCAATGAGCTGCTCGACGAGATGGAGTCAATCGTGTACAGTGGAACCAAACTCAATATCGACTATTTCGTCAATGAGGAGATTGACGAGGACAAGGTGCGTGAGGTCTACGAGTATTTCCGCAGCAGTGAGACGGACGATTTGGAGACGGCTTACGAGAATATCGACGACGACATTTCGGAGGAGGAGATCCGTCTCGTGAGGATAAAATTCATATCCGACTTGGCGAACTGACGGTTCCGGTAAACGGCGCGGACTGCGTGTCGTGTAAGGGCAAAAAGGGGAAATAATAGTTAATAACGGCGGTGTCCCCATGTTTTTTATGTCCCTGCCATTATTCTTCCGTGGAAAATCCATATCTTTGCAAGCAATAAAATTTTCAGTATTATGGCGTCATTTATTGCAGACAGAGTAGTTATGGAAGGACTTACGTTTGATGATGTGCTGTTGATTCCCGCATATTCAGAGGTGCTTCCCAAGACAGTTGGACTCACAACGAAATTTTCACGTAACATTGATTTGAACATCCCGTTCGTGACTGCGGCTATGGACACGGTCACCGAGGCTCCTATGGCCATCGCCATAGCGCGTGAGGGCGGTATCGGCGTTATCCACAAGAATATGTCGATTGAGGACCAGGCCCGTCAGGTGTCCATCGTGAAGCGTGCCGAGAACGGTATGATTTACGACCCTGTTACCATCAAGAGGGGCAAGACTGTAGGCGACGCTTTGGCGATAATGGCGGAATACCATATCGGTGGCATTCCGGTGGTGGACGATGAGGGCAAGTTGGTCGGTATCGTGACCAACAGGGACCTCCGCTTCCAGCGCGACAAGTCGGTCTTGATCGATACGGTCATGACTAAGGAAAATCTGATTGTGACGCATCAGAAGACGGATTTGGAAAGTGCCTCACAGATTCTTTTGAGACATAAGATAGAGAAACTCCCTGTGGTGGACGACGAGAACCGCCTGATTGGACTTATCACATACAAGGACATCACGAAGGCGGAGGACAAGCCGATGGCTTGCAAGGATTCCAAGGGCCGTCTGCGTGTGGCTGCCGGTGTGGGTGTCACCAGCGACACTTTCGACCGCATATCCGCTCTCGTCGCGGCCGGTGTTGACGCTATAGTCATCGATACCGCCCACGGACACAGTAAGTTTGTCATCGAGAAGGTGAAGGAAGCCAAGCAGCACTTCAAGGATGTGGACATAGTGGTCGGTAATGTGGCTACAGGCGAAGCGGCGAAGATGCTCGTGGAGGCTGGCGCTGACGCAATAAAGGTGGGTATCGGTCCGGGCTCCATCTGTACCACACGGGTGGTGGCAGGAGTGGGAGTGCCTCAGTTGAGCGCGGTCTACGACGTGGCTAAGGCTCTCGAAGGAACTGGTGTGCCACTCATCGCCGACGGTGGTCTCCGCTATTCAGGTGATGTGGTCAAGGCTCTGGCGGCAGGTGGCTACAGTGTGATGATAGGATCGCTTGTGGCGGGAACGGAGGAGGCTCCGGGCGAGACAATCCTGTTCAACGGCCGAAAGTTCAAGTCCTACCGTGGCATGGGTTCGTTGGAGGCGATGGAGAACGGTTCCAAGGACAGATATTTCCAGGCGGGAGAGAAGGACGTGAAGAAACTGGTTCCGGAGGGAATCGCGGGTCGTGTGCCTTACAAGGGAACAGTGCAGGAGGTGGTCTACCAACTCGTGGGCGGTCTGCGTTCCGGCATGGGCTACTGTGGCGCGCACACCATAGAGGAACTGCATCACGCCAAGTTCACACGCATCACTTCGGCCGGTGTGCTTGAGAGCCATCCGCATGAGGTGATAATCACCAGTGAGGCTCCCAACTACAGCCGTCATGAATAACCTGTAAAACAAAATCTGAGATGAATCGATTTTTGGTGTCAGTCGCCGCATGTATGTCCGCTGTGGCGGTGTCGGCTCAGTCCGACCCCGTACTGATGACAATCAACGGAAAGCAGATAACCCGTTCGGAGTTTGAGTACAGTTACAACAAGAACAACACTGAGGGGGTAATCGACAAGAAGAGCGTGGAGGACTACGTGCCTCTGTTCATTGACTTCAAACTGAAGGTGGCGGCAGCGGAGGAGGCGAGGTATGACACTCTCACCGCTATACAGAAGGACCTGCACAGTTACAGGGAACAGATGCTGCTCCCGACCATTGTGGACAAGGATTTCATTGAGCGTGAGGCAAGGGTTACGTATGACAATACAGCCGCGCGGTTTGAGGGACAGGACATCCTGACTGCCAGCCATATATTGATTGGGATGAGGCAGGATGCGACTGATGGACAGCAACGGGCGGCGCAGTCGCGTGCTGACTCGTTGTACAACGCTTTGCAGAACGGGGCGGACTTCGCTGATTTGGCGAAACGGTATTCGGACGACAAGGTGTCCGCAGCCAAAGGAGGACAACTGGGACAGTTCGGTAAGGGGATGATGATTCCCGACTTTGAGAAGGCGGTTTACTCAATGTCTGTGGGACAGATTTCCAAACCAGTCAAGACCACTGTCGGATGGCACATAATCAAGTTGGAGGACCGCCATCCGTTCGAGTCGTATGAGTTCCACCACGACAACATAGTGAAGTTCCTTGAGTCGCGTGGGATAAAGACCGCCTCAGCCAACCATTATATCGATTCTATTGCCAAGGCGCGTAATGTGGAGAGGGAGGTGGTCGTCTCCGACCTGTTTGACAACATGAT
Source organism: Candidatus Methanomethylophilaceae archaeon (assembly GCA_963594655.1). GTDB lineage: Bacteria > Bacteroidota > Bacteroidia > Bacteroidales > Bacteroidaceae > Colivivens. Next base: position 8,940 of record CAVBFD010000019.1, on the reverse strand, counting down.
TGCCAATGACAGTGAAGCCAAGTTCCTTTCACAGGAGTACTACGACGGCACGATGATGTATGAGATAAGCAAGAACCTGATATGGGATGTCGCGTCGAAGGACGAGGAGGGCATAGCGGACTACTATTCACGCAACAAGAAGAAGTACGTGTGGGACGCTCCGCGTTTCAGGGGCATTGTGATGCACACAAAAGACCAGGCAACTGCGGATGCGGCGAAGAAGATGCTGAAGAAGGTGAAGGATGACTCCATGTGGGCCAAGATGTTGGTGGACGAGTTCAATAACGACTCTGTTACGAACATCCGGATTGAACACGGTTTGTTCAAACAGGGCGACAACACCGGTGTGGACGTGTATGTGTTCGGTGTCTCCGGTGAGGTCAAACCGATGAAGGGCTATCCTGTGACCGACGTGTACGGCAACCTGTTGAAGAAACCCAAGTCCTACAAGGACGTGAAGGGAAAGGTGGTGGCCGACTATCAGACCGCAAAGGAGAAAGAGTGGGTTGAGAGTCTGCGTAAGAAGTATTCCTACAGTGTCGACGCGGAGGTGCTTAAAACCGTGAATAATCATTGACAGCAAACAGATGAATAAGTTAATAGGATTGGTGTCTGCCTTGTCGGTCTGTCCGCTGGCGGCTCTTGCCCAGACAAACGACAACGTGATTGACGAGGTGATATGGGTAGTCGGTGACGAGGCCATTCTGAAGTCTGACGTCGAGCAGTATAGGGTGGACGCGCAGATGCAGGGGATGCATTTCGACGGAGACCCTTATTGTGTCATACCTGAGCAGTTGGCAGTGCAGAAACTCTTTCTGCACCAGGCGGCTGTCGATTCAGTGAGTATCGGTGACTCGGAGGTGTGGCAGCGTGTGGACGACATTCTCGACCAGTATGTGCAGATGGTGGGTTCGAGGGAGAAACTGGAGCAGTACCAGGGCAAGTCAATGTCGCAGTTGCGTGAGGAACAGTTTGACGTGCAGAAGAACGCCCTGCTGGTGCGTGAGGTCCAGAGCAAACTGATTGGCGGAACCAAGGTGACGCCGGCCCAGGTGCGCAACTACTTCAAGGAACTGCCGGAGGACAGTCTTCCGTTCATCCCCACAAAGGTGGAGGTGCAGATTCTGACTCTCGCGCCGAAAATCTCGCAGGAGGAGATAGACAACATAAAGGGCGACTTGCGCAGTTATACGGAACGTGTCAATTCGGGCAAGGACAAATTTTCCACACTCGCCATCCTGTATTCTGAGGACGGGTCTGCCTCCAAGGGAGGGGAACTGGGCTTCATGGGACGCGGGGAACTGGTTCCGGAGTTCGCCAACGTGGCGTTCAGTCTGACCGACCCCAACACGGTGAGCAAGATTGTGGAGACGGAATACGGTTTCCATATCATACAACTGATAGAGAAGCGCGGCGACAAGGTGAACGTGCGTCACATACTCCGTAAGCCAAGGGCTACCGACGAGGCGGTGGAGGAGTGTGTGGGTATCCTTGACTCTGTGCGCAACGACATAAACGCGGGAAAACTCACGTTTGAGTCGGTGGTGCCGGTTATGTCTGACGACAAGGACACGCGCAACAACTACGGAAACATGGTCTATACCGACCCTAACACGTGGGAGTCCTCTTCCAAGTTCGAGATGGTAAACCTCCCCACCGCCATAGCGCGCAACGTGTCAGGCATGAATCCGGGAGACATATCCAAACCGTTCACCATGGTGAACAGCCAAGGCAAGGAGGTGGTGGCGATAGTGAAACTGAAGAGCAGGACAAACGGCCATAGGGCCACCATGAAGGATGATTACCAGGCTCTCCAGACTGTGATGGTCAACAAACTGAATGAGGAGAAGATAGACAAGTGGATTCGGGACAAGCAGAAGACCACTTACATCCGCATCAATGACGGTTGGCGTAACTGTGAGTTTAAATACCCGGGATGGATAAAGGAATAGCAGGTAGGGTGATACCGTACTGCCCGCGCAGTACAGTGAATTATAGGATGCTTCTTGTGGGCATCCTATGTTTGCTTGTTTACTTCCCCTCATCGGCTCAAAACAGGACAAAGAGGACGGACGCGAGGATTCACCTCATTCATACCGACATACTGAAGAAAACACCTCAGGACCCGCGTGCGGAGATACTTGTGGGACATGTGAAACTGAGTCATGAGGGTGCCATACTGGATTGTGACAGCGCGCGTTTCTACCGTGAGGACAATTCTTTCGACGCGTACGGACAGGTGAGGATGACGCAGGGGGACTCACTCGCGCTCGACTGTGACTCGCTCCTGTATGACGGTTTCGCCCTGCAGGCCCATGCCAGGAGCAGTGTCGTGCTGACACACCGCCAGTCAAGACTGGTTACTGAAAAGCTCGACTACGACCGTGTGTACGGAGTGGGGATGTACATCGACGGCGGGACGCTGTACAACCGGGAAGACACACTGACATCGGTATGGGGACAATACACGCCGGCGACTCACGAGGCGTTCTTCACGGACAACGTGGAACTGAGAAACCCGAACTTCAACCTTGTGTCCGACACCTTATATTATTATACGGACATAGAGGTGGCGAAAATAGTGTCGCCTACCAACATAACGACCTCGGACGGCACGTTCGTGTATGGTGTGGCGGGCGATTATGACACGAAGAACTCCAGGGCCAACCTTCTGGACAGGTCGTATGTCATAAAGGACATGCGCAGGATAGTGGGCGACAGCCTGTATTATGACAAGGCTACAGGTATAAGTGAGGCGTTCGGCGATGTCGTGATTACGGACGACGAGAACCTGTGCGCCATCAAGGGCGGCTACTGCTGGTATGACGTGAACGCCGGGAACGCCTTCGCCACCGACAGCGCCGTGGCTCTTGAGTATTCCGGGGCGGACACCCTCTACGTGCATGGCGACACCCTGAGGATGTACGCCTACAACCTGAACACGGATTCCGTGTACCGCAACCTGCATGCTTACTGGCATGTGAGGATGTACCGCAATGATGTGCAGGGAGTGTGCGACTCGCTGGTGACACTGCAACTGGACTCCTGTACGTACATGTACGGCCAACCGATACTGTGGCATGACAATCAACAGATATTCGGGGAGGAGATAAGGGTGTACAACAACGACAGCACCATCGACTGGATTCACATCATCAAACAGGCGATGACCATAGAGCGGCTCGACTCCGTGTCGTACAACCAGGTGTCGGCGCATGAGATGATGTGTTACTTCAAGGATGGGGAGATTGAACACAACGAGGCGCACGGCAACGTGTACGTGACCTATTTCTTTGAGGAGGACGATGGCAACAGGGTACTGATGAACTATACGGAGACCTCGGAACTGAAACTGTTCATGAAGGACAAGAAGGTGGACAAGATATGGATGCCTACGGCACAGGGTACTATGTATCCCGCGCTTCAGATTCCGGCGGACAAGCGTTATCTTGCCAACTTCGCGTGGTTCGACTATATACGTCCGCTTGGAAAGGACGACCTGTTTGAGTGGAGGGGCAAGGATGCGAAGAACATACTGAAAGCCACTTCCGACAGGGTGCTGCCTGTACAGAATTTGAAGGAGATAAAGTAACGGCTAAAAAAAAGGAGAATGGATTATGGGAATGTTCAGAGTCAACAAACCAAGGGGCTTCCAGCATAATTACGTGTATTATGACCCGAGGAAGGAACGCCTTGCGAAGATAGAGGAGAATGCCAAGCGCGAACTGGGTATGCTCCCGGAGAAGGAATTCAATCCTGAGGATATCCGCGGGAAGTTCGTGGGAGCCACGAAACATCTCAGGCGGCGTAAGGAGAGTGGCAGGAAACCCATACCCTCCGGCGTGCTTGTCATCATCATCATTGCCTTGATACTGCTGATGAAATATCTGTATACCGGTACTTTGTTCTGATGCTATGGAGGATATAATTCATTTGCTTCCAGACTCGGTGGCCAACCAGATAGCGGCTGGAGAGGTGGTCCAACGTCCGGCTTCGATAGTGAAAGAACTGGTGGAGAACTCTCTGGATGCCGGCGCGCACAATATCAAGGTTGTCGTGGTGGACGGCGGGCGCACCTGTGTGCAGGTCATCGACGACGGCAAGGGCATGTCGGAGACCGACGCGCGTCTGGCGTTCGAGCGTCATGCCACATCAAAGATAACCACGGCCTCGGATCTGTTCGCCCTCACTACAATGGGATTCCGGGGGGAGGCACTTGCCTCCATCTGCGCTGTGGCGCAGGTAGAACTCAAGACACGCCGTCCCGAAGACGAGGTGGGTACGGTAATCGTCATTGCCGGTTCCAAGGTGGAGAAACAGGAACCGGAGGCCTGTCCCGTCGGTTGTAACTTCTCGGTGAACAACCTGTTCTTCAATGTGCCGGCGCGGCGTAAATTCCTGAAGTCGGCGCAGACGGAACTCAGTAACATTGTGGCGGAGTTTGAACGTATAGTGCTGACCCATCCAGAATGTGCCTTCAGCCTTTACAATAATGGTGCGGAGATGTACAGCCTGCCTGTGGCTTCCGTCCGTCAGCGCATCCTTGACGTGTTCGGCAAGAAACTCAACTCCGACCTCCTGTCGGTGGAGGTGGAGACTTCTTTGGTCACCGTCTCCGGCTATGTGGGCAAGCCCGAATCATCGAAGAAGCGGGGCGCGCGCCAGTTCTTCTTCGTGAACGGACGTTTCATGCGCCACCCTTATTTCCACAGTGCGGTCATGCATGCGTTCGACGGACTGATACCGGTGGGCGACCACGTGTCTTATTTCATCTACATGGCTGTGGACCCGTCGTCGATTGACGTGAACGTGCATCCTACAAAGACGGAGATTAAGTTCGACAACGAGCAACCTATATGGCAGGTGCTGTCGGCTGCGGTCAAGGAGACACTGGGCAAGTACAGTGGGGTGCCTACCATCGATTTCGATCCGGAGGACAAACCGTACATACCTACTATGATGTACGACAGGGATGTGAAGTCTGTTGCCCCACCCACACCGGTATCCACTGACTATAATCCGTTCAGGACCGGCGGTTACAGTGGGGCGGCGGGTCGCCATACTGTGCCTGACGAGTGGGAGAACCTCTTCGCCGGGTCGGTGAGGCCTACTGAGGACAGTGTGACTGACAATGCGGACTTGACGCTATGGGACAGGACGGATGAAGGAAAACCCGACCTTACGGCCCCGCATTTCCAGTATAAGGGTCGTTATATAATCATGCCTGTGTCCTCGGGACTGATGGCCATCGACCAGCACCGCGCGCATGTGTGCGTGCTTTACGAGCAGTATATGGACGGTCTGTTCCAACAGAAGGGTGTGTCACAGGGTATGCTGTTCCCAGAGCTTGTACAGTTCTCCAAGCAGGAGGAACTGACATTGGCAGGTATAATGGACGACTTGGAGTATATCGGTTTTGAACTGACCAGTCTCGGTGGCGGTTCTTATTCCGTCACCGGTGTCCCTTCCGGCATTGACGGCGTCAATCCGGTCACGTTGCTCCACGACCTGGTGTGTGCCGCCATGGAGACTGGGAGCGGTATAAAGGACAAGATTCATAAGGCAATCGCCGCGACGATGGCAAGGAGCGCCGCACTGGTGTATGGACAGGCACTTTCCGATGATGAGATAAACGTCCTGTTGGACCAGCTCTTCTCCCTGTCCAATTCCAGATATACCCCAAGCGGACAACTCGTGTATGCCGTCATCGACGATACCGTCATCGACAAACTTTTCAAGTGAACGGAAAGCGTGGATGTAGATATGCACATAAATGGTGTTTTATGCAGAATATAGTGGAAAACGGCTCTGTATGGAGGAAAAAACAGTTTTCAGACTCATTTTTTTTAGTGCAGTTGTCTGTTTATAAATGAAAAATACTAATTTTGCAAGTGAAATATAGGTGTAGTGTTGCCTTTAGACGTGGATGTCAGGGGCGTGGCGCGAGACTTGTATGATCCGTCTCTGGAGAAGTCCGGGGATGGGAACAGGAAAAATGGAAACTAAAGATCAATGTTAAATCTAAAAAAAAGGTATTTATGAAAAAGCTTTTGATTGCACTGGCGTTTGCCGGTGCCGGTACTGCGGCTAACGCGCAGACCACTCAAATTGAAACACCTTCTAAGTACACAGTCGCAACCAACTCATTCTGGTCAAACTGGTATATTCAGGCTGGTGTTGACATGTCAGTGCTTGACGTTTACCACAATGGTCAGGCTGTCTTCTCTGGAGAATGGCACAACAACCGTACATACGGTGTAAACCTCGCTGTAGGCAAGTGGTTCACTCCAGGTCTCGGGCTCCGTCTGAAGCTCAACTGGCAGAACGGCCAGTTCGCTCATGCGTTCCGCAACACAGACCATGTCTTGGAGACTCCGGACTTTGAGAAGGGCGGTTATGGCGCTCTTTACGGTGACGTTCAGTTCAACCTGAGCAACCTCTTCTGCGGTTACAACGAGAGCCGTGTATGGAACTTGAGCGTTTACCCGCGCGCAGGTGTCATCCGTAACTTCGAGAACAACGAGTACATGCCGGCTCTTGGAGCAGGTCTTACTTCCACATGGAAGTTGTCTAAGCTCATCAGCATCTACGCTGACGCTTCTTGGACTATGGCAGACGACGCTCTCGCCGCTTATGTGAAGGACGGCGACGCTTTCAGTGGTAACGGTATCCTTAACTTCGACCTCGGTGTTCAGTTCAACCTCGGTAAGAGCAACTGGTCAAAGGCTGTAACTCTTGAGCAGTACAACGCACTTGCAGCAGCTTCAGAAGAGGCTCTTGCAAAGCTCCGTTCAGAACTCGACAAGGAGCGCGCTGAGAACGCGCGTCTTCGCGCTGAACTCGCAAAGCAGCCTAAGACTGATGCCGCTAAGGTGGACAAGGTGGTAGCAGCTTCCAAGACTTCAGTGTTCTTCGAGATCAACTCAGCAGCCCTCAACTCAAAGAAGGATCTTGTTAACCTTGAGGCTGTGGCTTCCGCAGCTAAGGAGTCTGGCGCAAAGGTAATCGTTACCGGATCTGCCGACAGCAAGACAGGTTCTTCCGCATGGAACCAGAAACTTTCTGAGAGCCGTGCCCAGGCTGTGGCTGACGAACTCGTTAACCTCGGTGTCAACCGCGACAACATCACAGTTAAGGCCGTGGGTGGTGTGAACGAGATTTCTCCTTACACTCTCAACCGTCGTGCGGTTATCGAACTGAAATAAGTAAAAACATCATAACGCAAGAGAGGCGCGGTACAGTTACCGCGCCTCTCTTGTGTTATGACACCAGGGTGTGGGGTGGGGGATGTCAGCCTACAAGGTGCTTCATCGCGTGTCCTCCCCACATACTGTCGTTCCTGTAGACAAAGCCTACGGAGGCATACAGGGCCTCACCTGTGGGATTGCCCTTGTCCACCAGTAGTCCCACGTACGGAAGTCCCATGTCATTGGCTTTCTCTTTGGTGGCGCGCAGCAGTTTCTTGGCAATGCCTTGTCTGCGGTACGTGGTGAGTACCGCCAGGGAGTCGAGGTAGAGTTCTCCGGCCTGTGTCTCGTCGTCCATCCCCGAATGGTCTTTGTCGAGATACCGTTTCGCCGTATCGATGAAGGCGCGCCGCAGTTGGTGCAGCCTACCGCCGTCGTAACTGACGGCGATGCCTACGACGGTTTCTCCGTCCACGGCAACCAACGTGTTCCTGTAACTGTACTGGGAGTCGTCACGCTCCACGAGCGAGGTCATCATCGCATGGAAATCGTCCAGTCCGTGACCGTCGCCGCAGAAGTACAGGCAACACTCGTCGGTCATCGCGTCCATGATTAGTCGCGCGATGCTCGCAGCCTCGCTCTTTTCTGATTTACGGATTGTTATGTCTCGCTTCATATTTTCGTTTATGTCATTTTAGGGGTCGCTTCTTCAATACAATCATGGTATTCTTCATGTGTGTTTCCAGAATCCATGGTTCTATGCGGCAAAGGTACATATTTATTTCGTAACTTTGCGGATGTGATTGTCAAAACAAATGGCAAAACTGAAAAATAACCGTATGATTAAGGATGAATAAACTCACACAATTTTTGGTGGAGGAGTGCCAGACTCACCGCAGGGGTGGACTGTATCACAAGACTCAGGTGCAGCTGGCATACAACTCCAACCGTATCGAGGGATCCAAACTCACCGAGGAGCAGACCCGATATATCTTTGAGACCCGCACTATTGGATTCAAGGATCAGGAGGCTGTGCCTGTGGATGACATTATCGAGACCGCCAATCACTTCGTGGCGTTTGACCACCTGCTGCGTACCATAGAGGAACCACTCACGGAAGATTTGATTAAGGAGTTTCACCGCATACTGAAGACAGGTACTGCCGATGCGCAACTGTCCTATTTCAATGTAGGCGACTACAAGCAGTTGGCCAATGAGGTGGGTGGTTGTGAGACTTGCCGTCCTGCTGATGTGGCTAAAGAGATGAAGGCACTTGGCGAGTGGTATGATGCCTTGAAGGATGTAAGCATCCATGACCTTGCCCGGTACCATTGGCATTTCGAGAGCATCCATCCCTTCCAGGATGGCAACGGCAGGGTGGGTCGTCTAATCCTCTTCCGTGAGTGTCTGCGCAACAGCGTCATGCCGTTCGTCATTGATAACGGACATAAGATGTTCTATTACCGAGGTCTCTCCGAGTTCAAACACACGCCAGGCTTTCTTGTCGGCACCATGCAGTCGGCTCAGGACGTGTATGCGGACTGGATAAAATACTTCAACGAGACTCTTCTCGAAGGACTGAAGGTGGAATGACGTGAAGTAACCATTCCGTGGCTCTTATACACACATGAAAGTGCCGGTTTGTTGACATTATGTCATTTTGCGGAGGACGCTCGGGAAGGCCCCAAACTCCCCCTTCAATTTCACTCGAGTGAATTGATCGATTCACTCGAGTGATTTGATCAATTCACTC
>CAVBFD010000018.1:0-39753 GCA_963594655.1 Candidatus Methanomethylophilaceae archaeon | reverse complement strand
AAACGACCGTTTCGTGGGTAGTCCGACAGACCCCCTAAATTCACTGTCCAATTTCACTCGAGTGAATTGATCGATTCACTCGAGTGATTTGATCAATTCACTCGAGTGAAATGACCCCATCTCTCGAGACCCCCTCACAGGTATCTGTAGGGCATGTCGCAAAATCACCTTGCGCTTAACAGAATTTAACTTGTTTTTCTTACCAACTCGAAAAGCGGAAGAACTGCAAATTATAAGGTCAATGTGACACCACCTGCCATTCAAACGTGTTCACGCCGTCCTTCAGTGTGAAGTTCATGCCGACCTTCACAACCGGTTTCGACTGCATCTTGAACGCGTCGGCATAGTGCTTCGCCTCTATCTGGGCGAGCGCGTCCTCCACACTGCCGTTCAGTTTCAACTCCATCACGTAGACGGTAGTCGCCGTTTCGAGAGTGATGTCGATGCGTCCCTTGGCGGTGTGCTGTTCCACATGTATACGGTAATTCGTGAGCAGGGCGAAGATAATGTACAACGTCTGTTGCCAGTGACCCTCATAGTTGGTGTTGTCGCAGTAAGGCACGGTCTCCAGAAAGTCGGCGAGCAACTGCAAGCCACCGTTGATGTCTCCCTGAAGAATCAACACTGACATCTTGGCGAAGGCCGTATTGCCTTTTGTAGAATTACCGGCAAGGTAATGTGGCAAGAGCGACCCAAACAGCCCCACCCTTATCTCGTTGTTCGGAAGAGCCAGTTCATATAGTTTGCTCATCCTGTCATAATTTTTTATAGTCAGATAACCACTTTGGTACAGCAACGGAATAATAGATGTCATTGTCTCTGTAGCCGCGTCGAAATCATACTTCCCTACCCAGATGTTCTCTCCCAAGTCCGTTGGCAGGAAATCGAACCTGCGCATCATGTTTACGATATATGTGGGTGTGCCTGTACCGAACCAATAGGAATCCATCTCCTGTTTTGCAAAGCAGGTGAGCAGACTGAAAGGGTTGAACACATCGGGCGACGGCCACGTGAAATGGTAACCGTCGTACATGTCCGTCAGTTCACGGATGGTTTCCTCACGGCTGAGTCCCAGCGTGGCTGCAAATTCATCAACATCTTCACTCATTTGTGCCAACATCTCCTCCTTCGTGATTCCACAAATGCCGGCATAAGGCACGTCCATGGAGATATTGTTTATGTTGTTCAGTTCACTGAAGATGCTGAGCTGTGAGAACTTTGTGATGCCAGTCATGAACACGAAGCGAAGCATCGGCTCGGCTGCCTTCAGAGGACTGTAGAAATTACGCATCGTGTCGCGGAGCTGCGGAAGCAACGTGTCCTCATGCACCACGTCCAGAAGTGGAGCGTCATACTCGTCGATAAGCACGACCACTGGCCGTCCCGTATTACGGTACACGGTCTCTATAAGGTCGGTAAACCTGTTGTTCACACCATTACGGTGTTCTGTGATACCGAACTTCTTCTCCTGGTCCTCCAGTCTGTAGTTCAGATACTCCTCCAGCTGTTCTTGGGTTCTGTGCTTTCCCTTGCTCATGTCGAAGTGCAGTACAGGGTACTCCGTCCACTCCTTCTCCAGCTTCTCTATGGCAAGTCCCTCGAACAGGTCTTTCCGTCCCTCGAAGTAACTCTTGAAGGTGGAAACAAGCAGCGACTTGCCGAACCGTCTCGGGCGGCTCAGAAAGAAGTACTTTCCATCCGTGTGGGTCATATGATAGACGTATTCAGTCTTGTCGATATACAGGTTGTCAAGCCTTCTAATTTCCTCAAACGTTTGGATTCCTATAGGGTATAATTTCCTTGCCATATCATGAAAATGTATTAGTTTGCGGCAAAGTTACGGATATTTCCCGGATGACCAACATTGCTTCAGACATTATTTGGCTGATATACCCAAAATCGAAGTTCAACCTCATACAAACAAGGAGATGCACCAGTTGTTCCCGGTACATCTCCTTGTTTGTATTGTCATGTGCCGCACCGTATGTCGGGTGCGGCACAGGTTGTCTTATCCGAAGTTGTCGAATGAAATCATGTCATCCTCAACACCAAGGCTCTTCAACAGGTCGAGAACAGTCTTGGACATCATTGGAGGTCCACAGAGGTAGTACTCGCAATCCTCAGGAGCCTCATGAGCCTTGAGGTAAGTGTCACCAAGCACATTGGCGATGAATCCCGGAGTGTACTTGACACCGAGCTGGTCGGCCTTCGGGTCAGGACGGTCGAGAGCCAGATGCATGTGGAAGTTAGGATACTCCTTCTCCAGTTCGAGGAAGTCTTCGAGGAAGAACACCTCGTCGATGCCACGGGCGCCGTAGAAGTAATGCATCTCACGGTCAGTGACATGGAGTGTCTTGAGCATGTGCATAATCTGGGCGCGCAGAGGAGCCATACCGGCACCACCGCCGACCCATATCATCTCACGTCCGGTACCGTAGTGAGGATGGAACTCTCCGTAAGGTCCTGACATCATAACCTTGTCTCCCGGTTTGAGAGAGAAGATATATGTAGACGCTATACCGCAAGGCACATTCTGGAATCCTGGACCCTGCTCCTTTGGCTTGAACGGAGGAGTGGCGATACGCACGGTGAGGGTGATGATGTCGCCCTCGTCAGGATAGTTGGCCATTGAGTAGGCACGGATGGTCGGAGTGTCGTTCTTCTGCTTGAGACCGAACAGACCGAACTTCTGCCATGTGGGAGTATAGAGGTCACCGATGAGAGACTTGTCGAAGTCACGGTCGTAGTCGAGGTCGTACTCAGGGATACGGATCTGCGCATAAGAACCCGGCTCGAAGTCCATGTGTTCGCCCGGAGGCAGAGCCACCTTGAACTCCTTGATGAACGAAGCCACGTTCTTGTTGCCGATGACTGTACATTCCCATTCCTTGACACCGAGTACCGACTCCGGTACCTTGATGGAGAGGTCGCCCTTGACCTTAGCCTGGCATCCCAGTCTGTAGCCCTCCTTAATCTGCTTACGGGTGAAGTGTCCCTTCTCTGAGTCGAGAATCTCTCCCCCACCCTCAACGATCTGGCACTTGCACTGACCGCAAGAACCCTTGCCGCCACAGGCAGACGGAAGGTACACATTGTTCTCCGCCAGAGTGGACAAGAGGCTTGACCCTTGGTCAACAACCAGTTTTTCCTTTCCGTTGATGGTAACTGTAACCTTACCGCTTGGCGAGAGGTACTTCTTGGCAACGAGCAGTATGACAACCAGTACGAGTACGATTATCAAGAACACCCCGATGCTGTATAAAATAAATGTAATATCCATGTGATATGTCCTTTCTTTTAGAGTTTAAGACCAGAGAAACACATAAACGCCATAGCCATCAGACCCACCGTGATGAAGGTGATGCCGAGTCCCTGAAGGGGTTTCGGTACATCGGAGTAAGCCATCTTCTCGCGGATGGCCGCAAGGCAGACGATAGCCAAAGTCCATCCAATACCTGAACCGAGGGCGTATGCGATACAGTCGCCCACCCCACCGATAGCCTGGGTGGATGTAGCCGGGTCGAGAAGGATGCGCTGCTGCATGAACAGTGAGGCACCCATGATGGCGCAGTTCACAGCTATCAAAGGGAGGAATATACCCAGGGCGGAATAGAGGGACGGAGAGAAACGCTCCACCACCATCTCCACCAGTTGGGTTATACCCGCGATGACCGCAATGAAAAGTATGAACGCCAGGAATGTCAGGTCAACACCGTCAGCCAACGCTCCGTTGGCGAGTACTTTAGTCTGAAGCAGGTAGTCTACAGGCACTGTGATGAGCAGCACGAATGTCACTGCCACACCCAGTCCGAGAGACGTCTTCACTGTCTTGGATACAGCGATGTAAGAGCACATACCCAAGAAGAATGCAAATATCATGTTGTCCACGAAAATGGATCGGACAAACAAACTAATGAAATGTTCCATATTATCGTTCTTTTTACGGGTATGTCTTTACTTCTTTTCCTTGTTTAATGCACGGTGGACCCAGATGAAGCAAGCCACCAGGATAAGGGCCATAGCCGGCATGGTCATCATACCGTTGTTGAGGTACAGGCCACCGTTCTCCATGTATGCCGACTGAGGGATAATGGTGAATCCGAGCAGAGTCCCGAATCCGAGAATCTCACGAACGAAGCCCACGACCACGAGTACGAAAGCGTAGCCCAGACCGTTGCCCAAACCGTCGAGGAAACTCTCCCAAGGACCGTTCTGCATGGCGAAGGCCTCCAGACGACCCATGAGGATACAGTTAGTGATGATCAGTCCCACGTACACACTGAGCTGAACACTCACGTCATAGACGTACGCCTTCAGGATGTTGCTCACGATAGTGACGAGAGCGGCTACAACCACCAGCTGCACGATGATACGTATACGGTTAGGGATGGTCTTGCGGATCAATGATATAATCACGTTTGAGAACGCTGTGATAACTGCAACGGACAGTCCCATCACGATAGCCGGCTTGAGCTGTGAGGTCACAGCCAAGGCAGAGCAGATACCAAGCACCTGCACCGCAATCGGGTTGTCCTTGTTCAGTGGGCCAGTGAATACGGCACCATTCTCTTTTGAAAACAAACTCATATTCTACTCCTCCTCTTCTATTGGTTGGTCAACTGTATTTACTTCATCTAAATTCCGGTACTCCTCGACAGCCGGAACCTCTCCAGCGTCCGACTTAGCCGAACCGGAAAGGATTTGGGCATACTTCTTGAAGCCCTCAACGATCATGTCGTTGACTCCGTTGCATGTGAGGGTGGCGCCAGTAAGCGCGTCCACGAAGCAGTCAGCCGACAGTCCCGCGGGAGCCTTACCCTGCTTGTAAACACCGAGGCACTCCTCACCGTTGTCATCGTAGATTTTCTTGCCCATGAACAAATCCTGGAACGCCTGTTCCGTGATTCTGGCACCCAGACCGGCGGTCTCCGACTCGTGGTTGAAGAAACATCCGTAGACGGTCTGTCCGTCCTCGTTCACTGCCACGTAACCCCAGAGTCCGCCCCAGAGTCCCGCACCCTTCACAGGGATGACGGTCTTCTTCTGGCCGTCGACCTCAGCCACGAGGTATGGAGTCTCGTCAGCACCCACGTTCTTCGCGTTGATGAACGGGTCAGCCGCATCCTCTACATTCACGCCTTCCTTGATGACCTCCTTGTACTTGGCGTCCACATCCTCGTTCTGCACGTCACGTATGTTCAGCGCCGCGAGAATCTGTGACTTGGTGTCGCGCTTCTCGTTCTTGTCCTGTGTCTCCTTGAGCGAGGAGGCCACGAACGCAAGAAGGAACGCAACGATAATAACCAGTACGATTGAATACACGATTGTGTATGTATTGCTGTTTGTATTCATTTTTGCCATTGTTCAGTTCCTCCTTATTATTTATTGGCGGCACGCTTGGCGCGCTTAGATATGTTACTTGAAACAAAGCAATAGTCGATCAGCGGAGCGAACACGTTCATGAGAAGTATCGCAAGCATCATGCCCTCCGGGTAGCCCGGGTTGTAGAGACGTATGATGATTGTCACCGCACCGATGAGCAGACCGAAAATCCACTTGCCCCCTTCTGTACGGCAACTGGTGACAGGGTCGGTGGCCATGAACACGGCACCGAAGGCGAAGCCTCCGACTGTGAGGTGTTCCCACCACTGGAAGTTGAGGGTCTCAGCGTCACCGCTGCTCATCAGGTAAGCCATGACGGCTCCGCCGGCGAATACAGACACTATAATCTTCCAGCTTGCGATACCAGCCCAGATGAGGATGGCGGCGCCGATGAGGATGGCTATGAACGAAGTCTCGCCTACAGACCCAGGGATGGTTCCGATGATGGTGTCCATCGCACTGTAAGTGACAGGTTCACCCGCCGCCAACTGTCCGAGGGGAGTGGCGCAACTGAAACCGTCGATAGTGCCGTTGATACAGTCAACATACTTCTCGTTGACCCACACCTTGTCGCCCGACATCATCGCGGGATAAGCGAAGAAGAGGAAGGCACGGGTGACGAGAGCCGGGTTGAAGATGTTCATACCTGTTCCGCCGAACACCTCCTTGGCGAAGATTACAGCGAAAGCAGTCGCGATGGCGAGAATCCAGAGAGGACAGTTCACAGGCACAATCATAGGTATGAGGATACCTGTCACGAAGAAGCCCTCGTGAACCTCTTCCTTCTTCCACTGTGCCACCGCCACCTCGATGCCGAGACCCACTACATAGGAAACGACTATCTTCGGGAGGATGGCTGCAAGTCCGTAGAGGAAGTCACACCACACGGAGCTGTCAGTCACGCCAGTGGCGAAACTGTGCTGATAGCCGATGTTGTACATTCCAAAGAGGAGAGCCGGAAGAAGTGCGATCACAACAAAGAAAATGGAACGCTTGGAGTCGATGGCGTCATGAATCTGCGCGCCACGAACCTTGGCAGTCTCGTTCGGCACGTAGAAGAAAGTCTCCGCCGCCTCGAAGAGTGAGCCAAACGCGCTTAGCTTACCTCCTTCTGAGAAGGTAGGCTTCATCTTGTCTAATATGTTCTTAATAAATGCCATAATGCTTATGCGTTTTCTTTACGCAGCATGTCGAGACCTTCTCTGACGATGCGCTGAAGTTCTACTTTACTACTGTCTACGAACTCTGCGACGGCAAAGTCTTCGGGAGCCACCTCATAGATGCCGAGAGCCTCCATGCGGTCGATGTCGCCGGCGATGATTGCCTTTACCAGTTGTTCCGGATAGATGTCCATCGGGAACACTGAGTCGTACTCGCCACTGAAAATCATGTGGCGGTGTCCGCCCTTGATTCGCGCGTCGAGAGTGTACTCCTTGCTCTTGGGCATCAGCCATGAGAAGTAAGAACGGCTCACCGAGAACTCGTTCAGTCGTGGAGCTATCCATCCGAACAGCTCATGCACGTCGTCTCCCTCAGGGATGACGGTCACCTCTGTGGAGTGTGCGCCAAGGAACGCCTCACATGAGGACTTTGTGCCTGTGAGCGGATTGCCGTCGATGACACGCACCTTCTTGTCGCCCTTCACGTTGCCTTCGAGGATGTCGCCGATACGCGCTCCCACCAGGGCCTTCACGTACTTTGGAGACTTCACCTCACTACCGGCTACAGCCAGTGTGCGTGTGAGGTCGAGTTTGCCGTTGTTGAACAGGCGGCCCACGAAAAGAACCTCCTCAGCGCCCAGAGTCCATACCGTCTCACCCTTGTTGACCGGAGAGATATGGTTGATCTGGACACCCACGTTACCTGCGGGACACTTGCCCTTGAATACAGTCACCTCCGCATTCTTGGTGTTCTCAAGCACACTGCCGGGTTTTACACCGAGGTACACCTTGGCAATCTTTGAGAGTGCGTCGACACCCGTCTGGAAGTCGCCCAACTGGTCCTTCACCACCAACTCGAAGTCAGCCGCCAGCGGCATGTCCGAGAAACCGGACACGAAGATTGCCTTCGGGGTGTCCTCAGGGTTGGCAACCACCGCGTAAGGACGCTGGAGGAAGTAGCCGAAGAGGCCACTGCCAAGCAGTTCGTCCAACACTTTCTTGCCATCTGAAGGCACGCCCTTGCCAAACTCCGCATAGACCTGCTTGGCGTCGGGTTCGACTTGAATGCTTAAAACCTTGCGAAAATCGCCTCTCTCAACCAGCGAGACCTTACCGCTGACAGGAGAAGCGAACTTCACTTCCGGATGCTGTTTGTCGACAAACAACGCATCACCGGCCTTGACGATGTCACCTTCCTTCACAACCACCTTAGGTTTCACTCCCACAAAAGCGTCGGGTACGAGTCCGTAGACCTTTGACGCCTTAGCGGCAGTAACCTCAGCAGCGGCTTTCCCGGAAAGATTAATCTCCAAGCCTTTGCATAATTTAATTACATTCGCCATAGAATTGTGTTAACTAATTTTATTTTGTTTAATCTGTCGCTACCAAAAAACACGCAAAGATACTACTAAATCGGTAAACGGCAACGTGGTACGCCGCACTTTTTGTGTCGCCACACCTTAAATAAATACAGATACAGTGTGTCTTATACCCGAATTGCAACCTACACTTAATAACCGCACCCTGTTTTCAGGCTGTGCGAAACAGGTGTCCGCACCCACCGGCAGACGGACCGGCCAGACGTTCCGACAGGTGGGTCGGGTACTGACTGCCTAACCGTCCGCATTGCTAACTGCCATTACACAAAAGACGGAAATTTGCAGAACCGCACAAACGGCAAAGTTTTCCGTTTCGCAAAGTCAAATACTTAATACCTAACGCATTATACATGTGTAAAGGCGTAAAAGTTTCCCGAAACGGAAAACTTCAACTATATTTTTATCCAAAAATGTTTGTGGATAAAATACATTTTGCATAACTTTGCCGTCCGAAAGGAACAAGCCTGACAACACATACAATTACAAACAGAACAACTGCATTATGATACAGACAGTAAGGAAACGCGACGGTCGTATTGTCGGTTTCAATGAAGAGAAAATCAAGGCAGCCATCAGAAAGGCGATGCTGACTACCGAGAAAGGAGAGGACGAGGCCCTCATCCAACGCATCACGGACAAAATCGCCATGCAAGGCAAGGAGCAGATGACGGTCGAGAGCATCCAGGACATGGTGGAACTCGAACTCATGAAGAGTCCTCGCAAGGAGGTGGCGAAGAAATACATATCCTACCGTGACAAGCGCAACATAGCGCGCCAGGCCAAGACGAGGGACATCTTCCTTGAGATTATAGAGGCGAAGAGCAATGACGTGACACGTGAGAACGCCAACATGAACGCTGACTCACCGGCAGGAATGATGATGAAGTTCGCGAGCGAGAGTACCAAACCGTTCGTGGACGACTACCTCCTCTCCGAAGATGTGAGGGAGGCGGTGAAGAAGAACTACCTGCACATACACGACAAAGACTACTACCCCACCAAGTCGCTCACCTGTGTGCAGCACCCGCTCAACCGCATACTCACCGAGGGATTCAGCGCGGGACACGGCGAGAGCCGTCCCGCCAAGCGCATCGAGACCGCCAGTGTCATAGCATGTATATCACTGGAGACGGCGCAGAACGAGATGCACGGTGGCCAGGCGATCCCGGCGTTCGACTTCTACATGGCGCCCTACGTGCGCGCCTCTTATATAGAAGAGGTGAAGAACGTGGAGCAGATGAGCGGCATGGACCTGCATGAACTCTACGACGCGCCCGTCAAGGACTATCTGACAGCGGAACTCACCGGACTGAGCGGCAAGGAACGCGCCCGGCAACACGCCATCAACAGAACAGTGTCGCGTGTACACCAGGCGATGGAAGCCTTCATCCACAACATGAACACCATACATTCACGCGGTGGCAACCAGGTGGTGTTCAGTAGCATCAACTACGGGACAGACACGTCAGCCGAAGGCCGCTGCGTCATGCGCGAGCTGCTCACCTCAACCTACAGGGGTGTGGGCAACGGGTCTACCGCCATCTTCCCCATACAGATCTGGAAGAAGAAAAGAGGTGTCAGTTACCTGCCCGAAGACCCCAACTATGACCTATACAGTCTGGCTTGCAAGGTCACGGCACGCCGGTTCTTCCCCAACTTCGTGAACCTCGACGCGACATACAACCGCCACGAGAAATGGAAAGCTGACGACCCGGAACGCTACAAGTACGAGATAGCCACCATGGGATGCCGCACACGTGTGTTCGAGAACCGCTTCGGTGACAAGACGAGCATAGGGCGAGGAAACCTGTCCTTCTCGACCGTCAACATAGTGAAACTCGCCATTGAATGTATGTCCGTGGAGAACTACGATGACAGGATCAACGCCTTCTTCGCGAAACTCGACCACATGCTCGAACTGACAGCCAAGCAACTCCACGAGCGGTTCCTCTTCCAGAAGACAGCGTACGCCAAGCAGTTCCAGTTGCTCATGTCGAAACTGTGGCTGGGAGCGGAGCGTCTGCAACAGAACGACACCATAGAGAGTGTCATCAACCAAGGGACACTGGGCATAGGCTTCATTGGACTCGCCGAATGTCTCATAGCCCTCACAGGACACCATCACGGGGAAGACCCGAAGAGCCAGGAACTGGGACTGCGTATCGTAAGGTACATGTACGACTGCGCCAACCAGTTCAGCGAGAGATACCAGCACAACTACTCCATACTCGCCACACCGGCGGAAGGACTGTCGGGACGCTTCACCAAATACGACAGGAAGGAGTTCGGCATCATCAAGGGAGTGACGGACAAGGAGTACTACACAAACTCCAACCACGTGCCAGTGTACTACCACTGCAGTCCGCGCCACAAGGCTGAGATAGAGGCGCCGTACCACGAACTCACGAGAGGAGGACACATCTTCTACGTGGAGATTGACGGCGACGCGACCCACAACCCTGCGGCCATCATGAACATAGTGGACCTAATGGACCGCTACAACATCGGTTACTGTTCAGTGAACCACAACCGCAACCACTGCATGGACTGCGGCTATGAGGACGCTACAGAGGGACTGGCCGTATGTCCGAAATGCGGAGGCACGCACATTGACACCCTCCAGCGCATCACAGGCTATCTGGTGGGAACAACCGACCGCTGGAACTCAGGCAAGCTGGCGGAACTTCACGACCGTGTAGTACACAAGTGACATGCTGTCAGTAATCGACATATCAGAAGGCACATCCGTTGACGGGCCAGGCCTGCGGACATCCATCTATTTCGCGGGCTGCGCCCATCACTGCAAGGGTTGCCACAACCCACAGACATGGGATGTCAACAAGGGAAAGCCCACCAGCATCGACGACTTGCTGGAAGTGATAAGGTACAACGAGTTTCCTGTCACCTTCTCCGGCGGCGACCCCTTCTTCCAGGCGGCGGAAGTGGCGGAACTGGCACGGAGGATAAAGCGGGAACTCAACCTTAATATATGGTGCTATACGGGCTACCTATGGGAAGACCTGTTGAAGCACGGGGAGTTCATGCCCCTACTCAGGAGCATCGACGTGATTGTGGACGGTCCGTTCGTGCTTGCCCGGCGTGACATATCGCTGCTGTTCCGCGGAAGCGGCAACCAGCGGATAATCGACGTGAGGCAATCACTCGAAAAAAACGAGATTGTGCCTGCCCGATGGTGAGACTTAGGAAAGAATTCACTACCTTTGCACAAAATCAAAAGGAATGAACGTCAAATCAGCTGAATTCAAGATAAGCAGTCCGCGTGTGGAGATGTGTCCCGACAGCAACCTTCCCGAATATGCGTTCATCGGAAGGTCGAACGTCGGCAAGTCGAGCCTTATAAACATGATTACCGGACGGAGCAAACTGGCGATGACATCCAGTACGCCCGGCAAGACCATGCTTATCAACCACTTCATCATCAACGACTCGTGGTATCTGGTGGACCTCCCGGGATATGGCTTCGCCCTGCGCGGCAAGCGTGAGGTAGAGAACCTCAACCGCATGATAAGGGGCTACGTGCTGCGGCGCGAACAGCTCACCTGCCTGTTCCTGCTCATAGACATACGGCTTGAACCGCAGAAGAAAGACCTTGAGTTCATCGAGTTCCTCGGAGAGAACGGAGTGCCGTTTGCCATCGTGTTCACCAAGGCGGACAAGATAACCAAGGCCAAACAGGCGGCCAACGTGCGGACGTTCATGGATGTCCTGTCCGAACAATGGGAGGAACTGCCGCCCTACTTCATCACCAGCGCGTCATCACGGTTGGGCAAGGACGAGTTGTTGGATTACATCGCATCTATCAACAAGACGCTAAATGGACAACGCGACAAGTAAGGTGGACTACACACTGCGGCAAATCGACTTCTCGGACTTCCCGCACGACCCCCGCTTTCCACAGATTGAAGGAAAGCTGTTCATAGCCGACAACTTCGACGACACACCGGCTGTGGATGCCGGCCAGGCGGAAGACCACCATACCATCAACAGCAAAATCGGTGGAATACGCTCTGTGCCTGTGAAGTTGAGCATGACCCTCATCTTCATCTGTACCGAGGGGCAGTTGCGCATCAAGATAAACCTTCAGGAGTACCTCCTCTCCAAGAACACCGTAGTCACCATCACCGCAGGGTCGTTCATGCAACTGTTCGAGTTCTCGCAGGACTTCAAGGGAGCGGTGATAGCAATAGCCCAGTTCTTCGTGAACTACAGGGACGATGACGTGAAACTGGGAATGGCGGCTTACCAGTACACCCTCAACACCCCACTCTACAAGATGAGTGACAGCGAGATGGACGAGACGGTAACCATTTACAAGATGATGAAGAAGAAACTGATGGAGCCGGGACTCATCTACCGTGCCGAATTGGCGAAGACCTACATCGACCTGTTCAAGTACAACGGTCTGCAGACATTCTACGAGAGGCAGATGACCGAGAAGAACAACAAGCCCAAGAGCCGTCAGCAGGAACTGCTCGAACGGTTTCTCAAGGCGGTGCAGACATTCTACAGGGAAGAGAGACAAGTGCTGTTCTACGCCGACTACCTGCGCATCAGTCCCAAGTACCTCTCCACCATCATACACGAGGTGAGCGGCAAGTACGCCACCGAGTGGATTGACGACTATATCATACTGGACGCGAAGACCATGCTCAAGGGCAGCAGAAGTTCCATCAAGGACATCTGCGCGCAACTGCATTTCGCCAACCAGTCCATCTTCTCCAAATACTTCAAGCACCATACCGGCATGACACCCAAGGAATTCAGAAACGCATAGACATTAAGACTACAGGAAATAGCCATATTAAAGAACGGAGTGACACTGTGATATGGCTCCGACAAAACATATAAAGGAAAAAGATGAACAAGGAAGAGATTAGAGAGGCGTTGACCGGTTTCGCGCATAAAAACGGCTTCGGGCATTTCGACATGAAGACCGTGATGTTCGACATGGACGGAGTGCTGTTCAACT
This sequence comes from Candidatus Methanomethylophilaceae archaeon, assembly GCA_963594655.1. Lineage (GTDB taxonomy): Bacteria > Bacteroidota > Bacteroidia > Bacteroidales > Bacteroidaceae > Colivivens. The sequence continues at coordinate 26,842 of CAVBFD010000018.1, read as the reverse complement.
CAATGCCCAACCATGCCCGGTCGTGGCATAAGGCGATGGAGTTCTTCGGACTTGACCTGCCTGAAGACGAGGCTTACATGCATGAAGGGCGCACCGGAGCCTCAACGATAAACATAGTGACGCAAAGGCAACTCGGAAGAAGTGCCGACGAGGCGGAATGTGAGAAGATTTACAAGAAGAAAAGCGAGTTCTTCAACCAGTGTCCGGAAGCAAGGCGCATGGACGGCGCACTGGAGACCGTTACGGCGGTAAAGGCTACAGGTGCCACACCGACTATTGTCACCGGGTCCGGCACAGCCAGTCTGCTGTCACGCATCAATCAGAACTTCCCCACCCTGTTCCGCAGTGACTGGATGGTGGCGGCCAAGGACGTGAAGATAGGCAAACCGAATCCGGAGCCTTACCTTATGGGTATGCGGAAAGCTGGAGGACTGACACCGCAACAGACCATGGTGGTGGAAAACGCCCCGTTGGGAGTACAGGCAGGAGTGGCTGCCGGATGCTTCACCATAGCGGTCAACACTGGTCCCCTACCCGACTCTGCCCTCACGGATCAGGGGGCGAACCTGATCTTCCAGTCAATGACCGAACTCAGTCAGTATATCGCGGACATCATCCGCATGGCCAACCATCTGGACGGGTAAGCCTACAGATAGAACCCGTCGGTCAACGCCGAGTAAGCGTCCGTATAACGGTTGTCACTGTCACGCAAGGTGAGTTCCGTACGCTCGGTCTCACCGATATGGCGGCAGAAAGACAACATGCTCCGTTTGAACGGTTTGCGTTCACTTCCCCTAACGTCACAGCGGCGGACAAGGTACAGTCCGCACACGGCGGCCAGTCCCACAAAGTCATTGGCCACGGAATAAGGTAGGATGACGGAAAGAGTGCCGTCCGCACTTAAAAGTCGGGCAGATCCTTCAACGAGTTGCCGGAACGGCAGTGAGGCGGAGTGCTTCGCCGTGTTCTTTCTGGAATCGGGACACGCCGTGTCCTCCACATGAAAGGGAGGGTTACTCACGATAAGGTCATAGCAAGCCTCCACCTTCCGGGACGCTAACTGCACGAAATCACCCTGCACCACCTCTATTCTCGAACTGAAGCGGGACGAGGCGGCATTGTCTCTGGCTTGCGACACCGCCGACGGGTCGATGTCAACAGCTGTCACTGTGGCGTCACCAAACCGCTGTGCCATCATGAGGGCTATGAGTCCGCTGCCTGTGCCTACATCCAGCACACGCAGACGGGGTTTGGACAAGGCAGGGAGAGTCCACGACCCTATGAGGACTCCGTCCGTGCCGACTTTCAGGCCGCACCTGTCATGCCACACCTCGAACTGTTTGAATTTGAAATAACCGGTTCCCATATCGGTGACAAAGTTACTAATTATAGACAATTGGAAGTTCTGTTAGGGCTATTATTTTTGTGTGTGGGAATTTATTTGTAATTTTGTGGACTGTAAAACTACAATGAACAAAGAAAAACAAAGTATCCATACTGCAGATGAAAAGAACGGTTACCACAGTCCTTGCACTGACGGTCTGCGCCATCATGACGGCACAGATTCCCGTAGACACGACTGCCTTTGAACCTATGTCGTGGCGTGAGGCGTACAAACAGACAAAATACGAATGGTACATAAGCCGACAGGCAAGGGCGGTGGCTGACAGTATCGTGAAATACCAGTTGCCAAGCGGCGGATGGGCAAAGAACCAGGACTGGGGACTCGGGCCTGACACCATTTATATGGCCGGATGCATGGAAACAGGCATCGGTTCGACCATCGACAACGGAGCGACATACAAGGAGATGGAGTTCCTTGCCAAGATGTACTACTACACGAATATCATTGCTTACCGCATCGCGTTCCTGAAAGGGTTGGACTACCTGCTTGAGATGCAGTACGACAACGGCGGGTGGCCTCAGTTCTACCCCTCAAGGGGAGAGGGCAGTTACTCCGACCATATCACGTTCAACGACAACGCGATGATCAATGTCATGAAGTTCCTGCTTACAGTGTCACGCAATGACGAGCCTTACGACATGCTGTGGTTGAAGGAAGACCAACGCCAAAAGTGCAGGGAAGCGTACGACAAGGGAGTGGAGTGCATACTGGACTGCCAGATTGTGGTTGACGGACAACCTACAGTGTGGTGTCAGCAACACGACGAGAAGACTCTCAAACCGGCACAGGGGCGGGCCTTTGAACTGCCCTCATTCTGTGGCGCTGGCGAGTCGGTAGCCATCGTTGACCTCCTGCTCTCCATCGAAAACCCGTCGGAGCGAATCATGCTTGCCATCGACGGTGCCATACGCTGGTACGAGAACCACAAGATAGAAAACAAGGCCATAGAACGGTTCACCAATGCGGAAGGCAAGTCCGACTACAGAATCATAGATAAGGAAGGCGCGCCTGTGATGTGGGCAAGGTGCTATGACCTGATCAACGGCGAACCACTCTTCTGTGGCAGGGACGGTGTCCCGCACAAGAAAGTGGAGGAGATTGACTACGACAGACGGAACGGCTACAGTTGGTTCGGGAGACAGCCCACGAGACTCGTGGACATGTATGACGAGTGGTCCGCACGGATGCTCGACCAATATAAACTGTACGACGAATAGGGGTTGCGGTAATATGAGGAATATGACGGACAGTGCCGGTCAGTCTACTGCCATGACAGGACTTTCCCCCATGCCGTCTGACTGTAATAATCGTAGAAGGAGGTTGAGGAATACTTCTCAAGTGGTACGAACATGCTCACGCCGCCACATTGATCCGGTTCCACAGACATTGTTTTACCGTATATGCTGTACCACCCAGCGGACGCGTAACGGTAAGGCACAAGTTTGTCGAACGCCTCTTTCCATACAGCATAGTCTTCGGAAGAAAGGACACTGACCATGATGCCCTGTATGTCATAACAGTCAGGATATGACGTGTTGCCTGAAGAAAGCCTTCTGTTCCATGCATACAGGAAATAATTCAGTTTGTCGGCATACAGTGACTCGTCGAGGAAAGAATAGTGGGACAACAGATCATTCATGACCGCCACGTAACCGTCGAACTCGTCGGTCTTGATAGCCGAAAGAACCACACCCGACATACTCGACACACCATAATATATAAAGTAGTTGTACACCACACTGTCCGGACGGAACGGATCTGCGAACATCGGTGCAAGTATATTCTGATAAGGAGCGCCGCTTGCCAGAATCTCCGCAGGTGACCCAATCACATAATCGGTAGCGTCGCGCAGTTCGTACGCCACCTCCATCTCCTGCATGAAACAGGCGTCAAACAGGATGAACTCGAATTTGGGATATGACGCAAGCGCCGCCGCCATGTCCACAACCTCCATTCTGGACCCGTAGTCAACCGCCAGGTTATGTCCATTGTCAACACAGATGGTTCTCCTCACCTGAGACGAGGCTGTTGTCTGGTTATCGGGACTGTTCACCCAACCGGAACCGTGCGACCACATTACCAGTCCGTAACTCTCCGCCTTGTAGTTACTGAAGAAATAATCCAAAACCTTAGAGAAAGTCTCGGGGTCAGCCGAATCCATCTCCTCCGGGTAGGTCTTCACAGGCGTGAGACGAGAGTATGACTCCGCTTTGGTATTACTGTTGATGACATAAATCCGGGGGTAATCAGTGTCATCGACATACAGGACAAGGTTTTCGCCCGGTTCGAGTTGCGACTTCGCCTGAAGCATCTCATTGATATCAGACGAAGCGTATGAGTTAAGTGAATTTTCCGCTGCTATATACACGAGAACCGAACGTGACGCGACGGTATCGTCATCCTCCGCCTCATCCTTGCTACAGGACACCGCCGACACACAAACGGCTGTCAGCAGACAGCGGAATAACGTCCGTGATGCCCATGTACGGTTACATGACCACATTCGACAAATCCTCCGCATACCTCAGTTGAAACTTGTCTTCCGTAACAATAATAACATGCGACCCCTTAGCCGCCTCATACTTTTTCAGTACCTTGTTGAAACGCTTGATGGCGCGGCTGCGCTTCTTGTCAAAGAAGACACTTGTGGTCTGCTTTTGCGCCGCAAAGGCGGTGGACAGATAATCGTTGAACTGTCCACTGTAATAAGACCGGTAGCGCAACAGGTCGTATTTCTTTGTAAGTTGCACACTGTCAACCTCCTGCACACTTGTGAAGTAGACTGTAGAGTCGCCAAACTCCGCCGAGATGCAGAACATGTACACAGGAGTGGTGTAGACGTTCGCAACGATGGCGTCACTCTTCTCCTGAAACGTGGGTTCACCCTTGGGTTTCCTCTCCTGCTTCCTGTCCACCGCCTTCCCTTTATCCTGAACTGTCTTGTCGCCTTCTGTCTGTCCGTATGACAAGGACGGCACGAACATCAGCGCAATGGCAGGGACTATCAGTCTAATGAACGCTTTCATACCAATCAAGCACCTAAGTAAGACTTCAGCAAACGGCTCCTTGAGTTCTGGCGCAGACGGCGTATCGCCTTCTCCTTTATCTGACGTACACGCTCACGTGTGAGTCCCAGTTCCTGTCCAATCTCCTCCAGAGTCTGTTCCTGTCCGCCAATGCCGAAGAACATCTGAATTATCTTCTTCTCACGGCTGCCGAGAGTGTCGAGGGCGCGGTCAATCTCTTTAGAGAGCGACTCGTTGATGAGCGACTTGTCTGCCATCGGACTGTCGTCGTTCACCAGCACGTCAAGCAGACTGTTGTCCTCTCCCTCCACAAACGGAGCGTCCACACTCACGTGGCGGCCCTGCACCTTCAGGGTGTCACCTATCTTATCCTCAGGAAGACCGATGAGGTTGGCCAGTTCCTCGGAAGAGGGCCGGCGTTCGTTCTCCTGCTCGAACTTCGCCAAAGCCTTGGTTATCTTGTTGAGAGACCCCACCTGGTTGAGCGGCAGTCGTACTATACGCGCCTGTTCAGCCAACGCCTGAAGGATACTCTGGCGAATCCACCACACAGCATAGGAAATAAACTTGAATCCACGTGTCTCGTCGAATTTCTCCGCGGCCTTTATCAGACCCAGGTTTCCCTCGTTTATCAAATCCGGCAGACTCAAGCCCTGATTCTGGTATTGCTTTGCCACAGACACCACGAAGCGCAGGTTCGCCTTGGTCAGTTTCTCCAGTGCCTTACGGTCACCTTTCCTTATACGGGCGGCAAGTTCAACTTCTTCCTCTACCGTTATCAGTTCCTCGCGACCAATCTCCTGAAGGTACTTGTCGAGAGAAGCACTTTCACGATTGGTGATACTCTTGGTTATTTTTAATTGTCTCATTCCTGTAATTACGAAATTAGCGTGCAAATTTACAACAAATTCCCTTTCGGCGGACGACTATCCCGGGAAAATTGCTTTACTTTGTAAAAAATATAACAGAGAATGAGGAAACAGGACAGATTAAGTGGCATTATGGACTACTTCCAGAGGGAGATGCCGGACGCTCAGTCGGAATTGCGGTTCGGGTCTGTCTACCAACTGCTGGTGGCTGTCATACTGAGCGCGCAATGCACGGACAAGAGGGTGAACATGGTGACCCCTCCACTGTTCGCCGCCTTCCCCACCCCGGAGAAAATGGCGGAGGCGACCCAGGAGGAGGTGTTGAAGTACATCAGCAGCATAAGTTACCCACAGAACAAGGCAAAGCACCTTGTAGGTATGTCGAGAATGCTTGTGTCCGACTTCAACGGACAGGTGCCGTCCGACATGGAAAATCTGCTGAAACTGCCTGGTGTGGGCAGGAAAACGGCCAATGTCATCATGAGTGTCGCCTTCGGGAAAAGTGCCATGGCTGTGGACACGCACGTGTTCAGGGTGAGCCACCGACTCGGACTTGTCACAAGTCGTTGCACCACCCCACACAGTGTGGAGAAGGAACTGACCAAGTTGTTTCCCTCCGGCGTCATCCCTCTGGCGCACCACTGGCTGTTGCTTCACGGCAGGTACGTGTGCAGGTCACTCAAGCCGCTTTGCGGGCAGTGCGGCATTAGCCGTTACTGCAAGTACAATGAGGGGCGCGACCATGACACAAACACAACCAAGGTGGGAAAATAACGCCGCACATACGATTCGGCGCACAAGTTTTCGCAAAAAAGCCGCCACCGTCTGTCCACATATCAGCCAAATTCACTACCTTTGCACCCGTATTGCGATGCATATATCAACTTAATTTTTAAATAATACGTTATGAATATCAGAGACTACAATTTCGATGGCAAGAAAGCCATTGTCCGTGTCGACTTCAATGTCCCCATCCAGGACGGTAAGATAACCGACATGACACGTATCAACGGTGCGCTCCCGACACTTCAGCTCATCCTTGAAAAGGGAGGCTCACTCATCATCATGTCACACATGGGCAAGCCCAAAGGCAAGGTGAAGCCGGAACTGTCACTCTCACAGATTGTAGACGCTGTGAGCGCGGCTCTCGGAACTCCGGTGAAGTTCGCTCCCGACTGCGGCAAGGCGGACGAGGCTGCGGCAAGTCTGAAGAAGGGCGAGGTGCTGTTGCTTGAGAACCTCCGCTACTACCCGGAAGAGGAAGGCAAGCCTGTGGGAATCGACAAGGAAGACCCCGCATACGAGGCTGCTAAGAAGGAGATGAAGGCGCGCCAGAAGGATTTCGCCAAGAAACTGGCAAGTTACGCTGACTGCTACGTGATGGATGCCTTCGGTACTGCACACCGCAAGCACGCGTCAACAGCTGTCATCGCGGATTACTTCGACAAGGACGACAAGATGTTGGGTCTGCTCATGGAGAAGGAAGTACAGGCTGTGGACAATGTGCTGAAGAACATCAAGCGTCCGTTCGTTGCAATCATGGGCGGTTCAAAGGTGTCATCAAAAATCGGCATCATCGAGAACCTGCTTGGGAAGGTGGACAAGCTCATCCTCTGCGGCGGTATGACCTACACCTTCGCGAAGGCACACGGCGGCGAGATTGGAGCTTCCATCGTAGAGCTTGACAAACTGGACGTGGCTCTCGACGTTGAGAAAATGGCAAAGGAGAAGGGTGTGGAACTGATTCTCGGAACTGACTCCGTATGCGGCGACGCGTTCAGCAACGACGCCAACCAGAAGGTGTTCCCGTCAACCGCAATACCGGAAGGCTGGGAAGGAATGGACGCGGGTCCTGACACACAGAAAGCGTTCGCAAACGCCATCAAGGGCGCGAAGACCATCCTTTGGAACGGTCCTGCCGGAGTGTTCGAGTTCGACAACTTCTGCGCCGGTTCACGCGCTGTGGGCAACGCTGTCGCCGAGGCTACAGCCGAAGGGGCGTTCTCACTTATCGGTGGTGGTGACTCAGTGGCTTGTGTCAACAAGTTCGGTCTTGCCGACAAGGTGTCCTACATCTCTACCGGTGGCGGCGCGATGCTTGAGGCCATCGAGGGCAAGGTTCTTCCTGGAGTAGCTGCCATCACTGGCGAATAATAAAACCATGTGGGCAGTACCGCTGTCCGTACAATTTGTAAAGTGACATGAAATTCTGCCCACTACTTTTTTTGACTGTCGTACTGTCCATGATCTGTTCATGCCGGTACGGCAGTTCTACTACTGACAACAACGGCAAGGACTCCGACTCGTCGGTGGTTCATATCGCCGTACTGCCGGTGGCTGAATGTGAACCGTTCAATGAGGCTCTGCGACGCGGGGTCTTCGACTCGTTGGGGATAGAGATAAAACTCGACACATTCACTTCCGCCATGGACGCGGACACTGCCTTCGTAAGCGGCAGGGTACACCTGCTGGTTACCGACGCTGTAAAGGCCAAGTATCTGCGGACACGGATCAACGGCGACACTCTGACAAGTGTCATCACGGACACCCTGCGCCTTTACATGATGACGGCGAGTGAATCCAAGATTACATCCATCCGCAGCCTGAAAGAGAGGGTCGTGGCGGTCACAAGAAATTCGGCGGTGGACCATTTCGCCGACAGGACAATGGACAAGGCAAGGATAAGCAGGGATTATCTCAACCGTCCACAAATAAATGACATTCCGCTAAGGGCAAAGATGCTCAACCTGAACCAGTTTGACGGAGCCGTCCTCCCCGAACCTTACGCATCACAATGTGAGGCACAGGGGGCGCACCGTATCGCCTCCTTCAAAGAACCGATGATGAGAGTGCTGGTGACGGGAAAGACATACAAGAGATTCAAGAACACTATAGACAAAATCCAAGAGGCATATTCACTGACGACACATGGCAAACAATGAAACGATATACGGGAAACTGGAACTTGACAATCTGCTCGAAGCGCTGCAATCACTTCAGACTAAGGTAAAAAGTCTCAGCAACTGGCAACTGCAAAGCGACCTCGACCAGATTTCAAGCACATACGACAATATGCTCAGTTTCTTCAGCAAAGGTGTGGAAGACACTGAATATGGAAACATGCGTCAGGAACTGAAACGCAAGGCTTATATCATCAACGACTTGGCGAACAGGGAGATAAGGATAAAGAAACACCCCTACGAACAGTTCTGCAAGGTCTACACCGAGTTTCAGACATCCCCCTTGGACATGAAGACACTCCTCACCGGACTGAGTACCGTGGGCGACCAGATAACCCGACTCAACGACAATCAGGACACAAGGGAGAGTGTGCGGCAACACCAGATGAAAGAGTTGCTGACACAGCACGACACCCTTATGGAGCGGCTTTTCAACGGTATATGGGTGTCAGACCAGTGGACACAAAAAGAATATTCAGAGTGTCTGGACATACTCAAAGACCAGTCGGTACTGCCGCAGGTGAAAGCCATGACCGTAAGTGCCGTTACCCTTGCCACATTCGAGATGTTGGACACCAACAAGATAATGTTCCTCTTCGACGCATATCTCGAAGACGCTCCGGAAATAAGTCAAAGGTCTTTGACCGGTCTACTCCTTCTCATCATAAGATACAACAGGAGGGAATACTTCATCCGGCAAGTCACACCACGGTTCCGTATATATACAGAAAACAGACAGTTCGTGGAGGACTGCTTCCGTGTGTTGATGCAACTGCAGTACAGTAAGGCTACCGATTCCGTCAGTCTGAAGATGACACAGGACATACTCCCCACCCTCATGAAGTCGCAGAACAACCGTTTGAACGCCAAAAACTTTGAAGAGGAACTGACGAAGCAGGGCGAGAACCCCGAATGGCACCACAGACTCAACATTACGGAACAGGCGGAGAAGAAGATGAGACAGATGGCGGAGATGCAGATGGACGGAGCCGACGTGTATTGGAACACGTTCTGCCACCTCAAGCATTTCCAGTTCTTCAAGAAGACACACCACTGGTTCGCCCCCTTCACAGACTATTATACGGAATGCCTTGACGCTGCGAACAACCTGAGGCAAGAGATTCTTCAGGCCAACGACATACTGTTCACCCTGTCCACGTTCTGCGACAGTGACAAATTCTCCTTCATGCTGATGCTCAGTACAATGGCGCTGTCTGCCCAAGACATGATTGCCAACCAGATACAGTCACAGTTGGACTCCGAGGGCGTGATGGAGGTGTACAAAGAGAGGAAAAGGAAAAAGGCGGAGGCGCAGGCCGTATCCAAGTCGTACATATATGACCTTTACCGTTTCTTCAAGTCCAACCCCAACCACACGCAGTTCTTCGACCCGTTCAACAAGCTCCTGAGTGACTTCAACCCATTGGACTTCGCGGTACTGAACGGACTGGTGACGGAGGAAAACTACAACGAGATACTGGCTACAGCCGAGTTCATGATGCGGAAAGAGCGGTACCAGTCAGCCATCGCGCTGTTCAACAAGCTGGAACCTAAGGAAAGGGAAGAGGACACTGACATATGGCAGAAGATAGGGTTCTGCTACCAGAAAGACAAGAACGACGACGAGGCGATAAGGCATTACGAGGTAGCCGACAGACTCAAACCGGGTTCGAGGTGGACACTGATCCATCTGGCGCAGACATACATGTCAGCCTCCAGATACAGGGAAGCGAACGACACCATTGACGAGATACTGGAGACAGAACCGGAGAACCTCAAATGGATACGCCACAAGGTGGACTGCCTCTTCCGGTTAAACGCCTTCGAGGAAAGTATACCTATTTTATATAAGGCGGCGTATCTCGACGAGGAGTCAACACAAATCAAGGCCATGCTCGGCAGAGCTCTCTACATAAGGGGTGACAAGGAAAAGGCTGAACATATGCTGACGGAACTGACGGAGAAAGAACCCACGACAGACAACCTCACGCACCTTGCCTTCATCCATTACCTCAGAGGCGACCACACCGAAGCGTACGGGCTGCTCGTAAAAGCCTACAAGGCTGAAACACAGGAAAACACCTTTGCGACAGTCTTTTGGGACGGTTTGAGTTATTTCAACATTGACGAATCAACAGAGGAGAAAGAAAGACTGCACCTGATGTTTGACGCGGTACGAACACAAAGCCTGAAGGAATGATAAGCAAGAACCAGATAAAATATGTGCGGAGTCTTGAACACAAGAAGTTCCGTGACAAGTACGGCGTGTTTGTGGCTGAAGGACCGAAACTCATCAACGACCTCAAAGGCAGTTTCGAGTTGACCGACCTTTTTGAAGGCGAAGACGCTGACCGTCTGAGCTTTCAGGACAATCCACAAGGACTGTTGGCCATCTTCCGTCAAAGGGAGGAGACGGACAACTGTTTACACATGCCGGGGTCACAGTTGTGTCTTGCACTGGACGATGTGCAGAATCCCGGCAACATGGGGACGATTATACGGTTGGCCGACTGGTTCGGCATTGATCATATCTTCTGTTCAAGGGGCTGCGCCGACGTGTACAACCCGAAGGTAGTGCAGGCCACGATGGGAGGACTGGCGCGTACGCATATCCACTACTGCGACCTTAGAGGCTTGACGGAAAGCCTCAGCGGTGATGTACCTGTATACGGCACGTTCCTCAACGGCGCCAATATCTATGAGACTGAACTGTCCTCAACCGGTCTGATTGTCATGGGCAATGAGGGACACGGCATCTCCAAGGACATCGAGGCTGTGGTGACCCGCCGTTTGCTTATACCCAACTACCCTATCGGCAGACCTACTGGAGAATCACTTAATGTGGCGATTGCCACAGCCATCGTCTGTTCAGAGTTTAGAAGAAGGAAATAATGGCACACTGGCATTTCAGAATATCATCTCATCTATACATATCGCTGTTTGCGCTACTGATTCTGTCAGTGACGCTCTCCTGTAGCGTGGACCGGTATATCGCTGACAATGCCTATTATCTCAAGGAAGTAAAGGTGGTTTCAACCGACAGAAAAGCCACCAAGAACTTGGATCTGTCAGGCTACGTGCGGCAGTCGCCCAACAGGAAATGGTTCGGCGCCAAGATACCCCTCAAGATTTACTGCTTGGGAGGGGTGGACTCCACCAGCCGGACTACACGCTTCTTCCATAAATTGGGTGAAAGTCCGGTGGTGTACGACAGTCTGAAGACCGTGAAGACTGTAGCCGACATCAAGCAGGTGCTTTACAACGAGGGATACATGCAATCCGAAGTAACCCTAGTAAAGGACACTGACGGAAAGAAAAGGAAACTGACGCTCACATACGTAGTTGTCCCCGGACGGCAATACACCATCAACAGGATACAGCGCAATGTCATGGATGCCGCCCTGGACAGTATCATCTGTGGGGACGACACCCTACAGTCGCTGTTACAGGAAGGAATGCCGTTCAACATCAACAGACTGAACGAGGAGCGCAACCGCATCACGGCAAAGCTCCGCGACAACGGTTACTTCAAGTTCAACAAGGAATACATCACGTTCATAGCCGACACGTGCGAGCGGAGTACGGAGGTGGGGGTCACAATGACCGTACATCTGCATCTGGAGAACGGCAGGTCTGTACCCGAGCCACATAAACAATACAGAATCAACGAAATCAATTATTTTGTAGACGCCAACGGTCTGAGCGACACTCTTCAGTTGCAAAAGAGACGGAACAAAGGCGCAAACATCTATTACCACGACAAACTGCGGTTCCGTCCCAACCTGCTCACCTCAAACACCCTGTTGAAACCGGGCGAGTTGTTCAACGGCAAGAAGCAGACGCTCACCTACAGATATTTCACACGCCTCAACGCTATTGCCTATTCCAATATCAAAATAGAGGAAGACACCACAATCCAAAACGGAGGTCTCCTCAACTGCAACGTCATAGTCAATCACGCCGCCTCCAAGTCCATCAGTCTCAATCTTGAGGGAACGAACTCAGCCGGCGATTTGGGTATAGCCACAAGCACGTCCTTCCAGCACAAGAACCTGTTCAAGGGTTCGGAGACACTCACCTTCAAGTTGCGCGGCGCGTACGAGGCCATAACCGGACTGGAAGGATATGACGGGCATAACTATATCGAGGTGGGCGGTGAGGCTACACTCGGCTTTCCCGGCTTCCTGCTGCCTGTTGTCAGCAAGGAATTCGGAGCCACACACAACGCCACATCCGAGATTTCCCTACAGTACAACATGCAGAACCGGCCTGAGTTCAACAGACGGGTCCTCACCGCTGCATGGAGATACAAGTGGAACAGCGGCAACCAGAAGTCAGCCCACCGGTTGGACCTCCTTGAGGTCAATTACGTGTACATGCCGTGGATCTCGAAGACATTCAAGGAGGCTTACCTCGATTCACTTGGCAAGACCAACGCCATATTGAAGTACAACTACGAGAACCTGCTGATTACCAAACTGGGGTACACCTACTCCTACAATTCACTCGGGGCTGCCGCCACCACGACCTACGGCAAGAACGCATATACACTTAAATTCAATGTGGAGACATCAGGCAACGTGGTGGGACTCATGACCCGCCTGATAGACACCCGGACCAACGGGGAGGGTCAGCGCACGTTCTGTGGCATAGCCTACGCGCAGTATGTCAAGGGGGACTTCGACTTTGCCAAGAGTTTCAGGATTGACAAGAACAACTCTGTGGCTGTGCATACGGCGTTCGGCATAGCCTATCCTTACGGGAACTCCAATATTCTGCCGTTCGAGAAACGTTATTTCGCCGGCGGAGCCAACAGTGTGAGGGGATGGTCGGTACGTTCACTCGGCCCCGGTAAATACAACGGTGTGGACAACGGCATCAACTTCATCAACCAATCAGGTGACATCAAGTTGGACTTCAGTCTGGAGTACCGCGCATTCCTTTTCTGGAAAATCAACGGGGCCATCTTCATCGACGGTGGCAACGTATGGACTATACGTGACTACAAAGACCAGCCCGGAGGTGCTTTCAAGTTTGGGGAGTTCTTCAAACAGCTTGCCTTCTCCTACGGTCTCGGACTGCGCATGAATCTCGATTTCTTCATCCTGAGGTTTGATGCGGGAATGAAAGCCATAAACCCCGCGTACACTGGAAGAAACCACTACCCCATCACCCATCCTGATTTCAACCGTGACTTCGCATTCCACTTCGCGGTGGGATTGCCGTTCTGACACAATCACACCGTTTCATCCCTGTTTACTTTACATTTCACGAACTGTACTGTTGATTTTCACCGGTTGCAGTCGCTTTTTCCTTTAACCATATAATCCATACCAATTATTTTGGTTACCTTTGCACGTTATAGACGGCTGCCTGTAGTGTCGGTAGCCATACATGAGACAGTAAAAATTGATAATTATACATTATGTACAGATCACACACTTGTGGAGAATTACGTATCGCTGACACCGGAAAGGCAGTCACCCTCGCCGGATGGGTGCAGCGCACACGGAAGATGGGCGGCATGACCTTCGTGGACCTACGTGACCGTTACGGTATCACCCAGCTTGTATTCAACGAAGAGGTTAACGCGTCGCTGTTCGAGGACGCCAATAAGTTAGGACGCGAGTATGTCATTCAGGTTAAAGGCACAGTGAACGAGCGGTTCAGCAAGAACCCCAATATGCCTACAGGCGACATCGAGATTATAGCCGACCAGCTCACAGTCCTCAACGCGAGCGACACCCCACCGTTCACCATCGAGGACAACACAGACGGAGGTGACGACATAAGGATGAAATACCGATATCTTGACCTCAGACGTTCTGCCGTGCGCAGCAATCTGGAGTTGCGCCACAAGATGTGCATCGAGATACGCAACTACCTCTCCAACCTCGGGTTCATTGAGGTGGAGACACCGGTGCTGATAGGAAGCACACCGGAGGGAGCGCGCGACTTCGTGGTTCCGTCCAGGATGAACAAAGGACAGTTCTACGCCCTGCCGCAAAGTCCGCAGACATTGAAGCAGTTGTTGATGGTGGCCGGCTTCGACCGCTATTTCCAGATTGCCAAGTGCTTCCGCGACGAGGACCTGCGCGCGGACAGGCAACCTGAGTTCACGCAGATAGACTGTGAGATGTCGTTCGTGACACAGGAGGACATCATACAGACGTTCGAGGGAATGGCAAAGCACCTGTTCAAGGAAATCCGTGGTGTGGAAATCAACGATCCGTTCCTGCGTATGCCTTGGATCGAGGCTATGAAACGTTACGGAAGTGACAAACCGGACATGCGCTTCGGCATGGAGTTCGTGGAACTGATGGACACACTGCAACTCGGCACCTTCCCTGTATTCGACAGCGCCAAGTATATCGGCGGTATCTGCGCGCCGGGATGCGCAAGCTACACACGCAAGCAGTTGGACCAGATCACCGACTTTGTGAAACGTCCGCAGATAGGAGCCAAGGGACTGGTCTACGCGCGTGTTCAGGAAGACGGCAGTGTAAAGTCAAGTGTTGACAAGTTCTATACACCGGATCAGTTGAACAAGCTCAAGCAGAAGATGGTAGCCAACCCGGGTGACCTTATACTTATCCTCAGTGGCGACGACGCAATGAAGACAAGGAAGCAGTTGTGCGAGTTGCGTCTGGAGATGGGAAACCGTCTCGGACTGCGTGACAAGAACAAGTTCGCCCTGCTTTGGGTCACTGAATTCCCCATGTTCGAGTGGAGCGACGAGGAGAACAGGCTGATGGCTATGCACCACCCGTTCACCCATCCCATGGACGAGGATATCCCGTTGCTCGACACCAAACCGGAGGCTGTACGCGCCGACGCCTACGACATGGTATGCAACGGTATCGAAGTGGGAGGAGGATCAATACGTATCCACGACCCCAAGTTGCAGGAGAAGATGTTCGAGATACTGGGCTTCACACCGGAGAAGGCACAGGAGCAGTTCGGTTTCCTCATGAACGCGTTCAAGTACGGCGCACCGCCACACGGAGGTCTGGCTTACGGACTCGACAGATGGGTAAGCATCTTCGCAGGACTCGACTCCATCAGGGACTGCATAGCGTTCCCAAAGAACAACAGTGGACGTGACGTTATGCTCGACGCGCCGGCGGCACTCGACCAGAAGCAACTCGACGAGTTAAGTATAAAGATTGACATAAAGGACAAATAAAAACACAACACATTGGATAAGAGAACTATTATAGGCTTTGTCCTGATGGCAGCAGTGCTGTTCGGGTTCATGATTTACAACAATGCGACCTACAAAGACAAAGCGCTACAACAGCAGAAAGAAAGAGCAGTTGAGGCCATTGCCCAACAGAAGTCGGACAGTATCGCCAACATCGTGGCTGAGGTAAAGGCGCGACAGGAGATGGAGGAGCGGACAGACTCCACCAACGTCCTTTTCCAGGCCCGCCAAGTAAACGACGGAACTACGGTACTTGAGAACGACCTTCTCAAGGTGACCGTCCAGAACAAAGGCGGTCAGCTGGCGCGTGCCGAACTCAAGGACGAGACCTACAAGGACCAGAAGGACGGACAGGTGGTACTGTTCGACAAGGACGACTCCAACATGCAACTGCTTTTCGACGGAAAGGAAAGCAACATCGTGACCGACGAGCTGTACTTCACGCCGACCAAGGTCACCAAGACCAGTGTCGTCATGTCTCTGCCTGTCGGAAAGGGAAGCATAGACATATCCTACGGACTGACACCAGGTTCTTATGTTCTGAAGATGGATGTCGTGGCGAATAACCTCGACGGATTCTTCTCCACCAAAACCAAGACGTTCGACATCGTATGGAACGAGAGGATGCGCAGACAGGAGAAGGGCTTCGGATTCGAGAACACCCACAGCACCATCACCACACGTTCACTCGACGACGACACGGACGAACTCAGTTCAACTGGTGCTGACGAGGATGAGACAGAGTTCGACAACGACCTGCAGTGGGTCGCCTTCAAGACCCAGTTCTTCAGTCAGATTCTCATAGCGGACAAGAAGTTCGTGCCTCACAGACTGACATCAACGAGATTCAACGAGGAGACATCAAACGGTTATCTGAAGACATACGGTGCGGAACTCACTACGGAATTCGACCCGAGCGGCAAGCAGCCCACCTGTCTCAGGATGTACCTCGGTCCCAACAAGTTCTCCACACTGAGCGCCAACGAGAAATTCATCGACACCACAGACAACAACCTCGACCTGCAGAGCATCGTTTACCTTGGATGGCCTCTCATCAAGTACATCAACCGGTTCTTCATGCTCTACTTCTTCGACTTCCTCACCAGCTGGGGTATAAACATGGGTATCGTACTGCTCATACTGACTGTGGTCATCAAACTCGCCGTGTTCCCATTGATGCGCAAGAGTTACCTGTCTTCAGCGCGTATGCGTGTGCTTCGTCCTAAGGTGGAGGAGATAAGCAAGAAATACCCAAAACAGGAGGATGCCATGTTGCGTCAGCAGGAGACCATGAAGCTCTACTCAGAGTATGGCGTGAGTCCGATGGGCGGTTGTCTTCCGATGCTCATACAGATGCCTATCTGGATTGCCCTCTTCAACTTCATCCCGAACGCCATCGAGCTGCGCGGACAGTCGTTCCTCTGGGCGGACGACCTCAGTACTTACGATGATGTGATCAACTGGGGTACACATATATGGGGAATCGGCAACCACCTGAGTCTCTTCTGCGTACTCTGGTGTCTTTCCACTGTAGCCAACACCTGGATCACTATGCGTCAGCAACGCGACAGCATGAGTCCTGACCAGGCGCAGCAGATGAAGATGATGCAGTGGATGTCATACCTCATGCCACTCGTATTCTTCTTCACGTTCAATGACTATTCATCCGGACTCAACTACTATTACTTCGTGTCCGGACTCATCTCCATCCTCATGATGTGGTACCTGCGCAGGACTACAGACGACAGTAAACTGCTCGCACAGTTGGAGAAACGCCATCAGGAGCGCAAGGCAAACAACAGCGGTGTCAAGAAAACATCGTCAATGATGGAACGCCTTCAGGCCATGGCTGAGAAGCAACAGCAGTTGGTACGCCAGCAACAGGAGGATCAACAGAAGAGGCAACACAACAAGAAACAGTGACATGAACAGGGTCTTATCCGTATTATTGCTTCTGACAATGGCTACTGTGGACATCCATGCGGACGGTGGGGTGATAGGCAGACAGCGGCCTGTCATCAAGGACGGCAAACTCACCCCGGAAGTGCTGTGGGCTATGGGACGTGTAGGCGGCTACGACGTGTCTCCCGACGGAAAGTCGGTGGTCTACAACGTGAGTTACTACAGTGTGGAACAGAACAAAAGCCGTACTGTCATCTACACCGTCAACACCGACGGTACTGGCGAGCGTCTCCTGACACAGGGCAACGGAAGCGAGAACGCACCTAAATATATATATGGTGGCAAGAGTATCACGTTCCTTGCGGCGGATGACCAGGGGGTCAGCCAACTGTGGATGATGAACAGTGACGGAAGCGGACGGAGACAGATTTCGTTCATGGAGCGGGACATCGACGACTACGCCTTCTCCCCCGACGGGAAGAAAGTGCTGCTGATACAGGCGGTCAAGTACGGTGAGAGGACAGCCGACATCTACCCCGACCTTGACAAGTCGTCCGGCAAGGTGATAGACGAGGTAATCTTCCGGCATTGGGACGAGTATGTCGAGAGTATTCCCCATCCGTTCATCGCCGACTTCGACGGAGAGAAAGTGTCGGAGTCTGTCACCGACATTCTTGAGGGAGAGCCGTACGAGTGTCCCATGAAGCCTTTCGGAGGCGTGGAACAGTTGGCTTGGAGCAACGACTCACGGCAGATTGCCTACACATGCAGGAAGAAGACTGGACTGGACTACGCCACCAGCACCGACTCGGACATCTACCTCTACGACCTGAAGACAAAGAAGACAAAGAACCTGTGCAAGCCGGAGGGGTACGTGCCGCCCAAGGTGGACTACACCAAGTCGCTGAAGAACCAGGCGGTGAACAGGCAGGAGGGTGACCTTAACCTCGGCTACGACACCAATCCGCGTTTCTCGCCAGACGGCAAGTATGTCGCTTGGCAGAGCATGGAACACGACGGATATGAGAGTGACCGCAACCGCCTTTGTATCTATGAACTTGCGACAGGCAGGAAGAGATATGTAACCGAAAAATTCGACAGCAACGTGGACTCCTACTGTTGGGGAACCACGACAGATGTGATTTATTTCACAGGTGTCTGGCATGGGGAGACACATGTATACCGTACCAATCTCTATGGGGAGGTGTACAGACTCACCAAAGGACAGTATGACTACACTGGTGTCGCTCTCTGCGGCAAGGACCTCATCTGTCCCCGGCAGTCAATGAAGGACGAGCCCGAGTTGTACTTTGTGGACGCTTACAGTGGTGAACCGCGGCAGGTGACCGACGAAAACAAGTATTTCAAGGATAACGTGGCATGGGGAGACGTACGCCCGCGCTGGTCGAAGACCACCGACAACAAAGACCTCCTCTCATGGATTATACTTCCGCCCGGTTTCGACGAAAACAGGAAATACCCCACCCTGCTCTTCTGTGAAGGCGGACCGCAGAGTCCTGTCAGCCAGTTCTGGAGTTACAGGTGGAACATGATGATAATGGCTGCCAACGGTTATGTGGTGGTAGCCCCCAACCGCCGAGGCCTGCCCGGTTTCGGTTCCAAGTGGAACGAGGAAATCAGCACCAACTATGGAGGACAGTGCATGAATGACTACCTCAGTGCCATCGACGACGCGGTGGACGGTTGTCCGTTCATCGACAAAGACCGTCTGGGATGTGTCGGAGCCAGTTTCGGAGGCTTCAGTGTCTACTATCTGGCAGGGCATCACGACAAGCGGTTCAAGTGCTTCATAGCCCACGACGGTATCTTCAACTTGGAACAGCAGTACTTGGAGACCGAAGAGGCGTGGTTCACCAACTGGGACCTTGGCGGCGCGTTCTGGCACAAGGACGACCCTGCGGTTGAACGCACCTATGCGGCTTCGCCACATCTGTACGCCGACAAGTGGGACACCCCCATTCTCTGCATATCAGGGGACAGGGACTACCGCATAGTCACCTCACAGGCCATCGCCGCCTTCAACGCCGCCCGTTACCGTAACATACCTGCGGAACTGATCATCTTCCCCGACGAGAACCACTGGGTACTGAAGCCCCAGAACGGAGTGTTGTGGCAACGCCGGTATTTCGCGTGGCTCGACAAATGGTTGAAGGAATGAAGGATTGGCGGAATGAAACACGAATACAAACAATAAACAAAATAGCACTATGACTGAAAAAATCACACAACAAGTCAGAAAGAGACTGAGCGACTCTGTAGCCGCAAGGTGGACAGCCCTCGTAATCGTCTCGTTCACAATGATGTTCGCATACTTCTTCACGGATGTGATGTCACCCCTCGAACCGCTGCTCACCGCAGCCAAGGAAGACGGAGGTCTGGGACTCGGATGGACATCAGACGAATACGGGTTCTTCTCCGGATCATACGGATTCTTCAACGTGTTCCTCCTCATGCTGTTCTTCGGAGGCATCATCCTCGACAAGTTCGGCATACGGCGTACAGGTACGTTGGCCACCGCCCTCATGTTTATCGGTGCGGTCATCAAATGGTATGCTGTAGGCCATGAATTCGAGGGAGAACTCTTCGGCTACAAGATGCAGGTCATCTACGCCTGTCTCGGCTTCGCCATCTACGGTGTGGGATGTGAGATTTCAGGTATCACAGTGTCAAAGGTACTTGTGAAGTGGTTCACAGGCCACGAACTGGCACTGGCGATGGGTACACAGGTGGCTTTGGCGCGTTTCGGTACAGCCGCCGCCCTCAGTTTCTCACTGCCTGTAGCCAAGGCGATAGGAGGAGTGGACGCGTCTGTGGGACTGGGAGCCATCCTGCTTTGCATTGGTATGGTCAGCTTCATCGTCTACTGTTTCATGGACATAAAGGAAGACAAGGCCATTGCCGCTACGGCACAAGAGCCGGAGCAGGGTTTCAGGTTCAAGGACCTCGGACTGCTCTTCACCAACAAAGGCTTCTGGTGCATCACCCTGCTGTGCCTCATGTTCTACGCAGGTGTGTTCCCCTTCCTCAAGTTCGCCACGAAACTCATGGTCATCAAGTACGGAGTTGAAGAGGACATAGCAGGAAGCATACCGTCCATGCTCCCCTACGGAACCATCATCCTCACCCCACTCTTCGGTTATCTCTATGACAGGATTGGAAAGGGAGCCACCCTCATGGTCATCGGTTCGGTACTGCTCACCATCGTACATGTGGTGTTCGCCATCCCGTCAATCACCTCAGTGGCTGTAGCCATCGCCATGATGGTAGTGCTTGGCGTCGCCTTCGGTCTCGTTCCGTCCGCCATGTGGCCTTCAGTGCCTAAAATCATACCGATGCAATTGCTTGGAACAGCCTATGCCGTCATCTTCTTCATACAGAATATCGGTCTGTCACTTGTACCAATCCTCATCGGCAAGGTAAACCAGGCGAACACCGCGGCAGACGGGGTGATAGACTACACCGCCACAATGTCCATCTTCGCAGCCTTCGGTGTCATCGCCATAATCATATCGCTGATACTTCTGGACAGCGACAAGAAGAAGGGCTACGGATTGCAGAAAGCCAACATAAAGAAGTAATAAAAACAGTCGTACATGTTTGAGAATCAACCCAAGGGACTGTATGCCCTGTCATTGGCAAACACTGGTGAACGTTTCGGTTACTACACGATGCTTGCCATCTTCACCCTGTTCATGCAGGCGAAATTCGGGTGGGACGAAGCCCAGGCCGGAGACGTTTACGCCATCTTCTTAGCGGTAGTGTATTTCTCTCCGTTTTTCGGGGGTATGCTTGCCGACAAGATCGGGTACGGCAGATGTGTCACCCTCGGCTTCATTGTCATGTTCCTCGGTTATCTGGGTCTAGCCATACCTACCGGGGCGGACACCACAGGAGAACTGGCGATGTACCTCGGACTGCTTGGTGTGTCGCTCGGAACAGGACTGTTCAAGGGCAACCTGCAGGTTCTCGTGGGCAACCTGTACGACAGTCCCCAGTACGCCTCCAAGCGCGACTCCGCCTTCAGCCTTTTCTACATGGCAATCAACATAGGGGCTATGTTCGCTCCGTCTATGGCGAAGTGGATCACCAACATGCATCTGGCTGAATACGGGTTCGTGTACGACGCCGGCAACAACAGTCCTGAGTATCTCGAGGCACTCTACTCCGGTTACGGACTCTGCTTCGGGGTGGCGTGTGTGTCACTCATTCTCTCCGCCGTCATCTACTACTCATGCCGCGGTTGGTTCAAGCACGCTGACGTGACACTCCGACAGGCGGAAAAGAGTAATGTGGCGATAGAGGAACTGACACCCAAGCAGACGAGGGACAGGATTACCGCCCTGCTGCTCGTGTTTGCCGTAGTCATCTTCTTCTGGATGGCGTTCCACCAGAACGGAGCGGCACTGACATTCTTCGCCAAGAAGTACACTGACCTCACGGTCACAGGTCCACTTCGCATAGGGTTCAACATCTTCAGTCTGGCACTTATAGCAATATCTGTATACACCTGTTTCTCCGTCTTCCAAGCCAAGAAGAAGAACGCCCGGGTCATCAGTCTCGTATGCACACTCGCACTCTGGGCCGGGGCGGTTGTCCTCTATCAGGGGATGGACGACCGCACCATGGCGCAGCCGTCCGACTTCCAGCAGTTCAATCCCTTCTTCGTGGTAGCACTGACACCGTTCAGTATGGCTTTCTTCGGGATGCTGAGGAGTAAAGGCAAGGAAGTGAGTGCGCCGACACGCATCGCCTGGGGTATGGTGATAGCCGCCCTCGGGTTTGGAGTCATCACCATGGCATCCACAGGACTCATCTCACCGATGGACTTGGGCAAGGACCAGACGCAGAGCGTACTGTCACCGTCATGGCTCATATCCACATACTTCACCCTCACCATCGCCGAGCTTCTGCTCTCACCTATGGGCATCTCCTTCGTGTCGAAGGTGGCGCCGCCCAAATACAAGGGACTGATGATGGGCGGTTGGTTCGTGGCTACAGCCATAGGCAACTACCTCAGTTCCATACCGTCAAAACTGTGGGACAAGATTCCGTTGATGTACAACTGGGGAATACTCATCGCGCTCTGTCTTGTCAGCGCCGTAGTCATGTTCGCTCTGCTGAAGAAACTCAAGCAGATGACAGCATAGGCGGCGAACTTCACGCAACACACTAAAAACACGAAATACAAGCAATGGCAAAGAAATCAAATCATCCGGCAGGACTTTACCTGCTGTTCTCTACCGAGATGGCTGAGCGTTTCAGCTACTTCGGCATGCGCGCTATCTTCATCCTCTACATGACAAAAATCCTGATGATGAACGATGCGCTGGCAAACCAGATTTACGGCAGTTACACGGGACTCGTGTACCTCACCCCACTCATCGGCGGCATCATATCCGACCGCTACTGGGGCAACCGCCGTTCGATATTTGTGGGACAGATACTGATGGCAGCCGGTCAGTTCATGATGTTCCTCAGCGCAAGTCTGGCAAGTGAGGTGAACCTGAGTGTGGCGCTCATGTTCGTGGCACTGGCACTCATCATCTGTGGAAACGGATTCTTCAAGCCCAACATCAGCACTATGGTGGGCGACCTCTACGACAAGGACGACAAGCGCAGGGACGGAGCGTTCACCATCTTCTACATGGGAATCAACATAGGAGCGTTCTTCGCGCCACTTGTATGCGGCTGGTTGGCTGAGATAGACTACAAGTGGGGCTTCCTCGCCTCGTCGGTAGCCATACTCCTCTCCCTCGTCGTCTTCGCGACTCTCAAGAACAGGTTGCTGGTCACTCCTGACGGCAGACAGGTGGGCATCCCTCCTGTACGCGAAAAGAAAGCCGAGGTGAAGGCCATGGGTGGCGATGCCATAAAGAAGTCGTCCCTCATGCAAGCTATCATGTGTTCCGTAGGCTTCCTTATCCTTGGAGCCGCCATCGCCTACGCCACCGACGACATAATCCAGGGAGCCATCCTCTCCGCGTGTGTCATGATGCCCCTGTACATCATCATCGACAAGTCGCTCACACGCGTCGAACGCCGTCACATCATTGTGATTTACATTATCGCCTTCTTCGTCATCTTCTTCTGGAGTGCGTACGAACAGGCGGGAGCGTCACTCACACTGTTCACCGACCGCAATGTGAACCGTGAGTTCTGGGGATGGACCATGCCTACAGCCTGGGCACAGTCGTTCAACGCCCTGTTCGTGGTAGTCCTTGCCCCTGTGTTCGCCGCACTGTGGACATGGCTCGACAAACGCAGGATGGAGCCTTCGTCACCGGCCAAACAGGCTATCGGTCTGCTGCTCCTGAGCGTCGGCTATGGAGTCATCGCCATCGGAGTGCATGGAGTGGACTCCACCACCAAAATCAGCATTTTCTGGCTCGTGTCCCTCTATTTCATCCACACCTGTGGAGAACTGAGCCTCTCCCCTATCGGACTGTCCATGGTCACCAAGCTCTCCCCGGTACGGCTGTCAAGTCTGCTCATGGGAGTGTGGTATCTCAGTAACGCCGCAGCCAACAAACTGGCGGGAACACTGAGCAGTCTGATGCCGGAGTTCGACGAGACCACAGGAGAGATTGTCAAGACCTCATCCCTCCTGGGATGGCAAATCACCAGTCTCTACGACTTCTTCATCCTCTTCGTGGGGATGTCGGGAGTAGCCGGTGTCATACTTCTTGTCATCAGTCCTTGGCTCAACCGCCTGATGAAGGCGGAGGAGTAATCCTACCTCGCCCTCACCACATAACTGCCGTTGGCCTGGTGCGTTGCCAGAATAAGCACTTCAGCAATCTGCACATGCTCCGGGGCATTGGCTGCGTACACAGCCACGTCGGCAATGTCATCGCCTGTCAGAGGCTTCACACCCTTATAGACATTGGCAGCCCTTTCAGTGTCACCATGGAAACGGGTGACACTGAAATTTGTCTCCACCAGTCCCGGTTTCAGGTTAGTCACTCTGACTGCGGTGTCAGCCACATCAATTCGCAAGCCGTCCGTCAAAGCCTTGACCGCCGCCTTTGTGGCACAGTACACGTTGCCTCCTGCATAAGCCGCGTCACCTGCCACAGAACCCACGTTGATGACGTGTCCACGGTTACGATCCACCATACCGGGGACGACAAGCCGTGTCATGGTCAGAAGTCCCTTGATATTGGTGTCAATCATCGTCTCCCAATCATCCATACACCCCTTGTACTCAGGTTCGAGTCCGAGTGCTAGTCCTGCGTTGTTGACCAGCACGTCAATCTCCTTCCATTGTTCAGGCAAACTCTCCACACTCTTCATTGCAGCCTCCCTGTCCCTCACATCGAAGGCAAGCACCATCACCTCTGTGCCTTTAGCCGCGAGTTCCTTCTGAATCTCCGCCAGACGTTGTTCATTCCTACCGGTGAGAATCAGCCTGTCGCCATTCTCAGCGAACTTCTGGGCGCAAGCCAGTCCAATACCGCTTGTCGCCCCTGTTATCAATACCGTTTTGTTCATGATATATTTATTATTGCATCTATTCGTCCTTTGATTTTAGATTCATCCCTTCTCAATCACCCAGTCTTCGATATTGCCTTTGGCAGAGTCGAAGTTGACTCCCACCTTGGTTATCGGTTTGTCCGAGAGGGCGAAACGCCGGGCATAGTTCTTCAGGTTGATTTGCCGCATCGCAGCTTGCGCGCTCTTGTTCAGTTTCAGCTCGATGACATAAAGGTCAGTCTTGGTGAGCAGCACAATGTCTACCCTGCCGTTAGGGGTATGAACCTCTACATCCACCAGATAGGCGGTGAGGAGACTGAAGATGATGAATAGCATCTGCTGGTAGTGTCCCTCGTGGTTCGTGACATTGCAGTAAGGCACGGTGGCAAGAAAGTCCTGCAGGAGCTGCAGGGCCTCGTCCATATCACGCTTGTCGATTGCCTGGGCGATGCGTCGCGCCGTAGTCGTGGCGGCAAGCGTATTTGGGGTGACATACGATGGGATGAGAGCCTTCATCAAGCCAACCTTCACCTCCTTGTTGGGCAAATCGAGAGTATAGTAGTTGTAGTCACGGTTATAATCCTTGATGGTGATGTAGCCGCTCTGGTAAAGCAACGGCATGATGGTTGTCAAGCCCTCTGTAGGTGCGTCAAACTCACTCTCTTCCGCCTCCACACGCACGATGTCTGTAGGAAGTGTGTCGAACTTACGCATCATATTGATGAGATAGGTCGGTGTGCCTGAAGCGAACCAATAGCTTCCCAACTCACGTTTGGCGAAGCAGTTGAGCAGACTGAATGGATTGAAGATGTCCGGTGAAGCCTTTGAGAAGTGATAACCGTCATAATATTCCTTGAGTTTGGCTACGGTCATATCCACAGACAAGTCAAGAGACTTGGAAAGCATCTCTATGTCTTCCTGCATTTGACCCAAAAGTTCTTCTTCAGTGATTCCACAAATACCTGCATATTCATCATCCATTGAGATATTCACGATGTTGTTCAGCTCACTGAAAATACTCAGTTGCGAGAACTTCGTGATTCCTGTCATGAACACGAAGCGCAACATCGGCTCGGCTGCCTTCAAAGGACTGTAGAAGTTACGCATCGTGTCGCGGAGCTGCGGAAGCAACGTGTCCTCATGCACCACGTCCAGAAGCGGAGCGTCGTACTCGTCGATAAGCACAACCACCTGCTTTCCTGTCTTACGGTACACAGTCTCCATAAGGTCGGTAAAGCGGATGTTGACATACGGCTTGTCGCTGCTGATGCCATATACACGTTCCTGCTTCTCGAGGATGTCAAGCAGATACCTGTTCAGCCCTTCCTTGTCCATGTGCTTGCCCCTGCTCATGTCGAAGTGCAGCACAGGGTACGCCTCCCATTCTGTCTCCAACGCCTCTATGGCAAGTCCCTCGAACAAATCTTTCCGTCCCTCAAAGTAACTGTGAAAGGTAGACACAAGCAGCGACTTACCGAACCGCCTCGGGCGGCTCAGAAAGAAATACTTTCCGTCCGTATGTGTCATATGATAGACGTATTCCGTCTTGTCCACATAGAGGTTGTCGAGCCTTCGGATTTCCTCGAATGTCTGAATTCCTATAGGGTATAATTTTCTTGCCATACCACGATAATTTATTCGTATGCGCAAAGTTACTATAAATTCCCGGTTCCACCAAAGGAGTCGGAAAAGAAAATGGTTCTTCCGCTTTTCGAGTTGGCAAGACAGTGTATCGTAACAATTCAGTAACCACGGATGGCACGCCGAGTGAAACCTCGGGCTGAAAGCCAAGAAAGCACTCAGCTCTGGGCAGGCTGCCCATAAAAAAAAACACGGAGTCTACTTGCGGAATGGGAAAAACTTAGTAACTTTGCCAGCAACAAAAAAAAGTGGAATATGTCAAGATACATCAACCCTTTTACAGATCTCGGCTTCAAGAGAATATTCGGGCAGGAGGTGTCAAAGCCCTTGATACTGGACTT